>CALKHT010000012.1 GCA_937988825.1 uncultured Phycisphaeraceae bacterium | reverse complement strand
TGCCTCTTGCTTTTCGGGCGCAGCAGCCGTGAGCACAGCCTTGGCTTCGTCCACCGACATTTCGGTGTTCATCGCCAGGTGCGAGGCCAGCTTCGGCTTGTCCTTGGCTTCCTCGCAGTTCATGATTGCGCTCATACGCTCGCGTTCGGCTTTACGGGCGGACGCCGCGATAGCCGCTTGATCGACGGGCTGCTCTTGAGTATCCGCGCCCGGCTGGGTGGTTGCTTTGCTCATTTCAAACTCCTGTTGGTCATCCGAGCCGGAAAGCTCGTCGAGGTACGCGGCAACCGCCTCGGAAGGCGTTTGCACAGCGTCGATGAGGCCGAGTGAGAGCGCATCGTCGGCGTCATAGGTTTGCGCCTCGGTCGCTTTCACCGCGTCGGCCGAAAGGTTGCGATTGCGGGCCACGCTGTTGACGAAAACGGCGTAGCTCTTGTCGATGCTGCTTTGGATGTTCTTGCGAACGTCGGGAGACAGGGATTCGAAAGGATTACCGTCAACCTTGTGTTTGCCCGCATGTATCAGGCTGACTTCAATTCCGAAGTCCTTCAACATCTTGCCGAAGTTGATGTGCATGGCCATGACGCCAATGCTGCCGACACCTGCCGAAGGCACCACAACCAGCTTGTTCGCAGCGCTGGACAGCGCGTAGCTGGCCGAGTACGAGTTCGCGTCAACAACCGCGAGCGTAGGTTTAACGCTGCGGTTGGAATAGATCAGATCGACAGTCTCGAAGCAGCCAGCCACCATGCCGCCGAAGCTGTTGTGGTCATGGATGATCAGCTTGACATCATCGTCAGCCAGGGCGGCCTTGTGCTGCGCCCGAATGAAGTTGTAGCCGGTAACGGTGCCCCACGAATACTGGAAGCGATTGATCAGAACGCCGTGAACAGGGATGATGGCCACGCCCTCGCTGAAAATGAACGGCTTGTCCGACTTGGCACCCTGAAAGCCGTAAGCCTGGGCGATCTCGTTCCTGCGGATTTCCCAAGCAGCTTCTTCCAGCGAGTAATCGGCGTCGGCCAATTCCTGCAACGCAGCGGCCAATCCAGTGTAGTGCGGGGCGATCATCGCAGCCTGCAAGTTCAGGCCGTCCACAATGGCGCGAAAGTTCGGCCGCGCAGCCTTGCGGGTGCTCGTGCTCATTCTTCGTCCTCGGAAGTAGTCTCAGTGTCCGATTGTTGACGGTCATCGGACATAGTGTTTTGCGGCTCGCGCTTACCTTCGCGCTGCGCGTCCATGGTGAAGTATAGGCCCTTCGCCTTGATCAGCTTTTCCTCACGGGCACGTTGCGCAAAAATCTCGCGGTAGTCCTTGCCCAGTTTTGCAATCTCGTCCTCATAGGTGGACAGACCGCTCTTGATGCGCATGATTGCAGCTTGGGTTTCCTTCAACTCGTCGATCTGGCCACGGCTGGCACCGATCCACGAGCAGGCCGTGTAGGCCTCTTTCATCAACGGTTCGTAGAAGTGCGCCTTGGTCTTACCGGGCGGCAGCGGGACATTGCCGCGCGAGATTTCTTCTTCCAGTACCAGCGCGTAGACCGCCGAGGCGAAGCGATCGGCCACTGCCTTTTTTCGGGCCTGCATGAAACGCCAAGTGTTGATCATGCTGGCGCGAGCCGAGGAATAGCTGGTCTTCGAATAGTCCTTCGACAGTTCCTCGTAGGACAGGCCGAGGGCAGCCGCGATGTAACGCAGCAGTGATTCCTCGAAGGCCGTACCAACACCACCTGGCGTCCCCATCGGCTGCATGTTCAGCTTCGTTCCGGGGAACAGGTGAGGGATTTTCGCCCCATCCAGCTTGATGTTGTTGGCGGCGCCCAGGTAGCTGTTTAGGGCTTCCATGTAGGAAGCAACTTGCTTCAGCCAGGCGCCGGGTTCCGCAGCACCGAGGTTCTGGTAGACGATCTCGGGCGGCAACTCGGACTCGATGGCGGCTGCAAACGAGGCGTTGATGACCGCGTTCTGAAGGGTGACTTCCTGGAACGATTTGGTCATCCGCATCTGCTTGAGCGCCGCCACCATGTCGGCAACACCCCGCGACTGATCCGGCATTAGCTGCTCGATGATGTGGATCACCTGGCGCCGACCCCAAGGCTTGAACGCCGGCACGATCACCCACTGCATCGACTTGTCGTCGTAGGTTTCGGTTGGGTAAGCCTTACGGAAAGCGTACTTGAGCGGCCGGCCACGCTCGTCCCTGTAGATACCGCGACGCCAGTTTCGGTCGTCAGGCATGTCATCGGGATTGCTCAAGCGGTCCGGCGAAATCAATTGGATCGCAGTGCGCAGCGGGCGGATCGACTCGCGCAGCCACTCGGCCACGGCCAGGGCTTCGCCTGTGTACACAAATCCGCCAACAACCAGGCGGACCATCCCCGTGAAGGTATTCACGCCGGAAGCGTCGAGCCAACAGTGTTCAGATTCTGCCAACAGGTTGAAGCGAGCCTCGATGACTTCCTGGAATTCCTCGGCCCAACCTTCCGGGGCGCCCAACACCTTCCAGTTCGGTTGCGCGTTCAGGCGGTAGTAGGCGCCGACGATGCTGTCCTTGTGGACATTGACGGCGCCCATGGCGTAGCCGTCGTTGCGCACCATGTCCTTGCCACGAGCATCCGCCATCGGCTTGACCAGATTGATCACCTGGTCGGGCGAACGCATCGTTGGATTCCACGACATCGTTTCGCGGCTGGTGCGCTCGGCACCTTGCAGGCCACCGCCCATGGCCGCCTGCTCGACGGGCTGAATTTTTACGCGACGGATCGGGGCTTCCACGATGGCGTTCATGATCAGAAGATCATCCCGAGCGGGCCGATACGCCCTCGACCATTGGCCTTGGCGCATTCGGCCTCAAGCTGCGCGATGTACGCGGCCAGCTTTGCCGCATTGGCAACCGTGTAGGTGACAGTCTCGCCGTTCTGATCGCGAACCTCGCGGACGGACTTCCCCGTCATCAGCCGGTGATAGGCTGCACGCGCATCATCAAGAAGTTGTTGTTGGCATGCCATTTTGTTGTTGCCCAGGGCGCAAAACAAACGGGAAAACAGTCAGTGGATTAAATAGTAACCCACTTCCGACCTACGGCACAAGTCTTTGAAGTTTCAGCGAAAAAGAACGATTTTGAATCAGTTGAAATCGGTTTTAAGCGAGATTTTCAGCCAGCTTGGAAAAATCAAACGGGTTTTCATCTCGATCATAACGCTGCTTTTGATTCGGCGCCGTCACCAAGATATTGTCGTCCCACTCGGCCGCCCATCCTGGGGGATTGTCCCAATCAATCTGCTCAACCGTCAACAAGGGCGAAACGCAGAGGGCAAGAGCATAATACCCCAAGTCCCAGGTTTCGTTTCGCCGCTGACCGGGATTGTCCCAACCCTTCGGGGTGCGCACCTCGACGCAAAGCTCGGTGAAAACGAAATCGGCCATCCACTCGGGCAGACGAATCATCCCCTTTCCAGGCTCGATGCATTCCAGCCGATGGGCCAACGTATCCTTCATGGTGTTGGAGCCGATCATCAATACGGGCACGTCGCCACGGGCGGCCGCAAAACGATCTCGGCGGTTGGAATCTGGGTAGCTGATCCGAGTACGAGGTGCGTTCGGCGTAGGGTCGCCTTTGAGCAGGTGGAACCGACCGGCAAAGCCTTCGGCGCGTATCTTGCGGTAGTAGTTGTAGGCGTTCGTCGTGACGCCTTCCCGGCCACCTGAGTCGCAACCAACCAGCTTGATCATCATGCGGCGACCCGAGCCATCGGCGAGCGGGTAGCTGCGCTCGATGACTTCCTCGGTGATGCGGTCCCAATCCTCAAGGTAGGCGCCAGGCTTAACCCAAAGGTGCTCGCCGTTATGGTCCGTCCGATGCGACTTCATGATATGGAAGCGGTCGATCAGCAGCGTATCGAACGGCAGACCGGGCATGACGCCCCACACGCAAACCACAAAAGCGTTCGCTTGCACGTCGATCGTGGCCACGAGGAAACGAACGCCAACAGGCACCAGCGGAGCCACAGCGTCATACTTTCCACCATAGTGCCGAGTGATCAGCCGGTCCTCGTCCTCGTCAACCTGGCGCACGGGGAATGGCTCAGCCCGTGCTCTGAGCACTTCCGGTCGCCGCTCGCTTTCAAGCGCTTTCGGCAGATAGGGTTCACCCAGGTCGGTGTTGTAGAACTTCTTCAGTTCTTCCTCACTACCTGTGCGCTCATACGCTTCCTCGGCCGTAAGGTAGTTGATCACCAAATCCTTCCAAGAGATGAAGCTGGCAATCACACCGTTGAGCCAAAACGAAGCGATGGGATTCCGCGAACTCGGTCCATGAATTTTGCCGTTCTTGTCGATCCACTGACCGTCTTCCAACCACTCCCCGAACATGTCGAGTTCGTTGCGCATCGTCGGCGGAATCTTGTGGCCGCAATGCGGGCAAGCCAGCATGACCGTTTCGGCTTGCTCAACCTTGGTCGGCTTGGTGCGATCCCATACGAACATGCGAAAGTTTGGCTCAAACCAATCGTCACATTTCGGGCACTGCCAATAGCGACGCTGCCTGTCGCCACGGTTGTAGAGGGCGAGAATGCCGTTCGCCGGGGGCGCTTCGTGCTTGGTCTTGGGGATGTATTTCGGGTCGGTAATCGGTTTCGATGGTGACGACTCAGCCAGTGTCATCGCGAAAGAGCCGAAGGTCGTAGTCCGCTTGCTCGCCAGGTCGAACGGTGAGCCATCGCCACCGATATCATCATCCATCCGGTCGTAATCGGTGAGGGCTACACGAGGGATCGGACGGCCGGCGAATTCAGTCACGGACGGGTGCGACAGCGTAAGCATAATGCCGCTGTCGTACAGCTTGTCGAACTTGTTATCGGCGTCGCGCTGTTTGAGAATGTGTTTCCCGACTTCAGGGCTATCACGGTGCATGCGGTCTACCCGCCGCATCGAAAAGTCGCGAGCCGCGCCTTTCGTTGGCGAGTAAATGATCATGTCCATCGGATCGACAGTGACGGTATAAGCGAGCCAGTTCAGGATCAGAGATTGCGTCTTGCCCGACTGCGCACTGCCTACGAAAATGACCGCCTTCTTATCACGGGCAGTTAGCATTTGGGCTGGCTTGACCATGTACCAAGCCATCGAGTTCCGAAACGGCCCAATGTAAGCACCTGGGTTGTTCACATGGACGTATTTCTCGGCAGCCTCGGGGACTGTCAAACGCTCAGGTGGGCGCAGAATATCGGCCAGGTGGCAAACAATCTCACCAAGGCTATTAAAGGTCTTCGTTTTCGAAGTCCTCGTCTTGTTCCGAGTCCCATTGGCTGTTCGGCGTGCGTCCTTGTTCATGCTTGAAACGTTCCACAAGCGCGTCGGCCAGCTTGTTCAGCAGGTCGTCGATAATCTCAATGATGACATTACGTTGCGCGTCAGACAGTTCGGTGCGGCGCTCAACCTGATCACGGCCGAGCAATAGGGTCATCCGAGCCGTCTTGAAAACTTCGCCCAACAGTTCAACCACGGCGGCTGTCGGCCAACTGTCACCATTCTCCCGCTCAAACTTGAGCCTGGCGTGTTGGCCGGCCCAATATTCCTTCAACAGCGACGGCGGCAAATCCGAAGGCTTCATCCGCTTGATGGCTTCTTCGATGTCCTTCGCCTTCGGCGGCACAAGATAAGCTGCCGCTTCCGACAGCTTGTAAATGTCAAACTCGTGTCGCTTGCCACACGGCTTCAGGCCGTACAGTTTGCGATCAATATCGCGTTTATCGATATTGAAAATTTGGGCGAGTTGCGATTTGGTAACACCCTCATAAATGATCGACCTGGTGATGTCGTCGTTCAGCAGATTCCCAAGGCCGATCGCTTTCGGGGCGGATTTACGAGTCGTCATACGCTCTCCCGATTGGTGTTAACTCCCTCGATTGTTGTTATCGAGAGCACGCAAAGCCGCTTCTCGTTTGCGCCTAAAAAATTCATCATGAACCACTTTGTCGATCACAATCAATCTGCCCATCTTGTACGTGGGCACAGGGAACCGCCCTGCGGCGACAGCATTGCGGGCTGCGCCAAGAGAGCTAAACCCGTAATGCTGATGCACGTCCTTCAAGGCGACCCAACTGATTTCAAGATCAGTCATGCCAGTTCCTCGAAATTCCTGATTCGTTGCCAAGTGTGCGACCCGGTTACATAACGGCCATCAATGCGATTTACCGTTACAACAAAACCACCGGACTTTCGCATCTTGTGCTCGCTCACCATGCGCGTAGGCATGTCGATGAACTCGAATCGTCCCTTTCCTACAGGGATCACGCCGACCAAGCGAGTATGGGCATACTCGCGAGGCACGATCACCCGATAATGCCCCTCAGAAATGCGACGGGCCAGCGAGACGTGCATCGCGAACTGAATACCTCGCATAATCGCGTAAAAGTCAACGAACCCCTTGTTTGGGTCTCGATCTCCCGGCTGTGCGACTTGAGCGCCAGCCAGCATCATGAGACCCATCACGAGTAAGACCGCACCTTCCACGTTTCTTGCATTCACTCTTTTTTCGGCTTCGGTAATTTCGGGCGTTATGCCGAGCGCCAACCATGGTTCTTCGACTTCCAGCAGTTGCGCCAGTTTTCGCATCGCCTCTCGGCGCGGCATCGCTTCGCCCGCAAACCATTTTCTCACCCCCTCTTGAGACATACCCATCTTCTTGGCAAGGACGATCTGTCGGCCCTCACCGTGAGGCGGAATGATGTGCGGCACATCATCACACGCCTGATTCAACCTCTTGACGAACCCTTCTGTTCCGGCCGCCTTTCTTGCCATTGGTCTTGCCCCTGCCGACAACAATTTTGGCCGGCATACAACACGGCGTTGGGGCACTTTGCAAGACCAAAGTGCATTAGACTCCATTTCGGGCTATCCGACAACATCGTGTGGTCGAATGTCCCGAGAAAATGATCGTCGGATCGCCTTGATGAAACGGAAAAGCATTTCCTGCATGTCGCGCTTGTCACGTAGGCAAGACACAACATGTTCCTCAATAGTGCCCTTGACGATCAAATGATGAATCACCACGACCTCGGTTTGACCTTGGCGGTCCAACCTACCGATTGTTTGTTGATATAGCTCAAGGGACCAGGGAATATCAAAAAATACGAGATGGTTTCCACCCTTTTGAAGGTTCAATCCGTGCCCGGCGCTCTGAGGATGGACCAGCAGCATTGGGATTTTCCCCTTATTCCAGTCCTTCACCGCGTGGCCCTTTTCGTCCATCACGACGGCCTTCGGAAAAGCTTCCTTTATGCGCTGTAACGAAGATTTGAACCAATAAGCGACCAGTAGTGGTTTGCCGCCCGATTCGTCCACTAACTGCTGCAACTCCTTAACCTTTTCATCGTGAACATAGTGAATCGTCTTTTCGCTGTCGTAGACGGCGCCCGAGGCGAGTTGCAGCAGTTTGCTCGACAGCGTGGCGGCGCTCTGGGCCTCGATCTCGGCGCCATCCGGCAACTGAGCGACGAACTCTCGCTCCATCGAGCGGTATAGCTCCATCTGCTCAGCACCGAGTTTGATGTACCGAAGGTTGTATATCGGGTCTTTCAAATCCTTCAGATAATCCTCACGGCGCAACGTCAAACAGATGTCCGCGATCTTCTCAGCGATTTCCTCCTCGGCACCGGGCCTCAACTTCCAGGAGAAGCCGTCGTAGCCACGGATGAAGTAGCGATCCCGGTAGCGAGTCACGCTCTTTCCCAGGCGCTTGCCTTCGTCGAGAAGGTAGATTTGGCCGAACAGCTTCATGTAGCCGTCGGCGGCAGGTGTCGCTGTCAATTCGTGAAGCCGCTTGATCAGGGGGCGCACGCGGCGCAGTGCCTTGAACCGCTTGGTGCGGTGATCACCAAAGCCAGACGATTCGTCAATTATCACAACGTCGTATGGCCAATCCCGGCCCCATGCTGCGACCAGAAACTCAACTTGCTCCCGGTTAATCAGATGCACATTCGCTGGGTTGCGCATCGTGGCCTTGCGAATCTCCACGCGGGCGGCCTGGCGTCGAGCAAGCTCGATCTGCTCCCGATGCAGCTTCACGAATTCGTTAACCACCTGCTGAGTGTGCTGCGGGTCCAGGTCAGGGTCAAAACCCCGACGAATCGCTTCCTCTCGTGCTGCGGCCACGATGGGCGCACGAGCGATCCGCCCGGCTTCGCGAATCGCCTTCTGGAATTCCTCGTCACGAATCAACGCCCAATCGAGGCAGGCGGTATGACGCCATTTCGGGATTTCGGCAGGCCAGGTTTGATACACGACGCGAACCGGGCCGATCACCAAGGCGCGTTCGAATTCGATTCGATCCAACAGGTCAGCGATGACCGTCAGGCTGATGATCGTCTTACCCAAGCCCAGGTCAACGAAAAGTGCGCTGAAGGGATTCTTGAGCAGGAAAGGGACGGCAATGCCGTCTTGGTATTCGTGCATCTGTTCCCGCTCAAGCTCAACATGAGCAAACTTCTCCTTGAGGAATTCGTCGATCTTGAAATGATTCATCGCAGAATTTCAAAAGCGTCGGCTAGATTGTCGATCAGATAGACCTCGGCACCGTGCTCGCGCATCTCGCGGACACGCTTCTCCTGCTGAAGTCGCAGCGGCTTACCGGGCCGTTTGAACTCGATCCAGATCACCCGCCCATTGCGGATGAACACGTCATCGGGAACGCCTTTCAGCCCAGGCGAAACGAACTTAGCTACCCACCAGCCCCGTTTTCGTGCGTACTCTTTCGCTGGCCGTTCGACCTCGCGTTCGAGCATGGGATCGATAAGGTAATCGTCGCTCATAGCGTGTCCTCGCGCCGACATTTCGGGCAAAGACGATGCCCGTCAGGAAGACGATTAAACTCGATCCAACGCACCCGAGGCCCTGGGGGCGCCTTGCCGCAAAGGGCAACCCCGTTCGCCATATCGACCAGGTGGATGTTCTTCTGCTCAGGCAGCCTGGCATGCTTCACGCCAGAGCGCCCGGCGTAATAGGGATCGACGAACTCAACGCCCAGGTCGTCCAGGATCGCATATGCCTCGCGGGCGTACCACTCGTAGTCAATGTCGTCGGGGAACTCGTCGGGAAGCGTCATCAGCGGCTTGGCGCCAACCGACTTCGGCACCATGTTGCCGTTGGACTTGTAGGTGATTCCGCTTTGCTCGCCCTCGGCGTAGTACCAGCGCACAGCCTTACCGAGATACTGATCGCCCTTCATGCCGCCACCGCGCACCTGGCGGATCGTGACGAACTTGCGGATGTCCTCGCAACGCTCGATGGTCTGTTCAATCGGCGTGCCTTTCGTCAGATACTCGACCACGGCCTCGGTGCTGATCTCGGCAGACGGGTTCTTGCTCATGCCGCTCGGTGCGTACAAACCTTTGCGCTTGGCCTTCCCATCCTTCGTAATGGCGATGTAGTTGTTCACGTTGGCCGAATAGACGGCTGCATACTCCGTGAACTCCATGCCCATTCCGGTTGCGCATTCCCAATCGAAAATGACCATCTCGTAAACGCTGCGAAGTCGCTTCGGCACCAACGAGATGATGCCATCGGTGTTCGCGCTGACCACGCGAATGCCACGGGATTCCAGGTCTTCGATGAGCATCAGCAGCGATAGCTGACCCGTGACCGTGACCTGGATCATCAGGTCAGGCGAGTAAAGGATCGAGTACGGGCTGCCCAGCTTTCCAAAAGAGCCGTTCAGCACGATCTTGAAGGAATCGGCCACCACTTTGTCGCCCGAGGCCTTGGCGGCCAGGCGCTTGCGATAGAACCCCTCGTAGACCTTCAGGAAGTTGCGCCCCAAGTGTCGAGGAATGAACTCATTCACGATGATCATGCTGGGGTAGTAGCTGGTCACGTCGCTGTCGATCAGGTCGTGCTCATCGTCGGCATAGATCGTGCGTCTTTCCTCTGAGGAATGCAGGCCGCCGATACCCATGCGGTACACGCCGTCACCAATCCTCACGGCGTAATTCTCAAGCTCGGCAGGCATTTCCACGCGCCCGTTGCGCCGCACGACGAAACCGGCCCGACACACACGGCGAAACATCTCCTGAAGTTCAGGGGATCGAAACCGCATGAACTCTGGCGGACGATACAGGAAAGTACCGCTGCGCACCTCGGGCCGCTTCACGCGGCGGTTGGTCATCGCTTCCAGTTCGTGCTTGATCAGCGCCTCAGCGATCTGCGCGTCGGACTTCGATCGAACATCCAGATCGTATTGCTCACTGATGGCCACGCGCAGGTCAATCTGCGCCTTCAGGCTTTCCCATAGGTCGATCGTCGTCTGAAGGTCGTTGCCGCAATACTCGATCAGCTTGGAGCGCTTCTCGGGCGTGATCTCGTCGTCAGGATCAAACGGCAAATCCTGCATACGCCGCGAATGGATGCGGCCGCCGTAGATTTTCAGGCTGGCTTGACCAGGGGCGACCTCGATCAAGTCGATATGGTCGAGCGCCTTCGGCGGCTGGCACTCATAGTGCTCGTAGAACTCCCAGGCCTTCATGTCGGCCTGGATGATGGTATCGCTCGCTCGCTTCAGTTCACCACAACTGGCGCCGGACAGCGCCAGCGTCAGCATCGGCACGTCATAGCTGTTGCCGTTAAACGAGACGAGGCGGTATTTGCGAATGATCTTCTGGATGCCCTCGATATCCAGGTCGAGGCCGAGCGTCGGGTACGCCTCGAAATACTTCCCTTTCAGCGTTTCAACGTTGCGGAAGTAGATCAAAAAGTAATTCGGGTAGCACTCGATATCGAAGACAGCAGTTGGGCGCTTGTCGGAATATCGCATGATCCCCCTCACGGTGAAAAAAGCCCGGCAAAAGCCGGGCAAACCCGCACATAGCGGTCCTAGGGGTGATCAGAGATCGTCGTCATCGTCGTCGCTGTCGAAGGCACCACTGTCGCCAGTGCCCCAAACCTCGTCATCATCGACGCGGCCGGCGCCAAACGGCTTGTCGTCCTTGACAAACATGACCGACGTGATGCCTGCACAAACGCGCTTCGGCAAGGGCCTCTTGGACTTCCTGGACTTGCCATCGAAGAACCAGGGGCGAATGAGTATGTTCACCCAGCAGCCGCCGTAGAACTTGTCATCGATCTCGTCGATGTCGTCGATGACACGCCCGTGCTCGTCACGAGCCTTCGGACGATACCGGCCGTCAGCGGCCGACACGAGCCAATGCCCGTGCATGTTTTCGTCTTCCGCCTCGTCGCCGTTTTTGATGAACCAGCGCTCCTTGGGAACATTGGCGTTATCGGCCATCAGGCGCTTGATGACATCGACGACCAGTTCCTTGGCTTCGCCGTGCGTCTTCTTCGGCAGCATGCCGACGATGCGCCACTTCTTCGACACTTCACCGTTGTCGTCTTCGCCTTCCGAAGGGGTGCCGATAAACGGGTAAGAAGCACGAACGTTGTCCAGGCGGATGTAGGGGTTGCCTTCGCTATCCTGGTACAGAATCGCGTTCTCGACTTGCTTAACAATTTGCAGCTTCGCCATTTCAGGGCCTCACAAAGTCGGGGGTTCAAGGGAAAAGCCGACTACAGGTCATCAAAGACGCCCTCGTCGGGATGATTGTACTCGGGTCGCGGATCGCTCTCCGGTACGAGACACGGCTTGCCGGGCGGCTTGCGCACGACATCAGCCAGAAACTCAACGGCTTCCTTCTTCTTCATGCCGCGACCGCGCAGCAGTTCTTCAAGCTGCGCCGGCGACAGGAAACTCAGTTTGTACAGTTCGAACTCGTCGAAGCCGGCCTCGCGCATGCGGGCAACGGCCTTCTTCTGGTCAGCGATGACACGCTGAGTGCGAGACTCGACCAGCTTGTGGCCTTCGATCTTCTCGCCAGCGTTTGCCCTGCTTTCCAATTCGGTCTCGACGGCCGCGAACCAGTTCTCGAACATCGAGCGCAGCGGCAGCAATCGCGCCAGGTGGCGAGTTTCGAGCATCTGCGGATGCTTGAACGAGGGATCGAACAGCCCTGTATCCACAGTGTCGATCACGTCCGACACGCGATCGGATTCGATGGGGTCGGTCAGGTCCGACCAGGCTTCGGCGTCGATGTCCTCGGCCATCTTCGCAAAGGCCGGGCAGTTCGACTTCACCTTGCAGAACTTGCAGGCTTTCTCGGACGGCGACAGCGGGGCGTTCAGGCGCCAGGCGTCATGCGCCGCGACCTTCACACGCTTGGCAAACTTCAGCAGGTCTTTGCGGCTGATTGTCCAGTACGAGAAGTTATCCAGGCGCGGCTGGTGGATGCCGATGTCGATTTCTTCGAAGTGATATTCCTCGTCCCACTCGTAGAAAACGCCCAGGGCGTACAGGAGCGCCTGACTGTTGTTCTCGGCATCGACCCGCACGCCTTTGCCGTGCTTGTAGTCGCGGACGATCAGCTTACCTGGCTGGCACGCGAAAAAGTCGGCCGTGCCGCCCTGGTCCGGGATCGGCGTCAGGCGCGAAAAATAGACTTTCTTCTCAACGTAATGCTTGCCAGGTAGGTTGATCAGCCGATCGACCGATTCCTCAACGTGGTTGAGCATTTCACGGTCGATCTCAATCTCGAAGACCTGGTTGCCTTCCTGCACGCGCTCGACGCGGCCGAGCATGTGGACCGGCTTCTCGCCAGTCTTCAGCCATTCCTCGTGGACGCTGTGCGCCACGGTGCCCTCGGCCGCTTCGAAACCGGCACTGTCCGGCGCAAGCAAATTCGGAATGAGCGAGCCTCGGCAATTCATCCACATGTGCGACCCACTCGGTGAGAAGATCGAGTGGGCAGCGTCGCGGTAGTGCTTGGCTATGAAGTTGAGCAGGAGCGATTCAAACATTGTCGGCTCGGTAGGCATCGCGCCTATTGGTGGACCCGCTGTCGCCGCACGAGGGTCATTGACGACAGGGCGGCGGCACGCGCTCGGGGGCGGGGCTGTCGTCGCTGCTCGCTCTCGTGCTTCGCAGGTGGGAGGGGCAAGCGTTGCAACAGCGGGTCCACCAATAGGCGCCGGGCGTCGGCCCGGCTGCCTGTCACGGTCGATTACAGGTCGTCTTCTTCCTCACCCTCGTCGTCGCCGCCGTTCAGCACCGCCTCGCAGGCCTTGATGAAGGCGTCGAACTGCTCGGGCTTCAGGTCGGCCAACTGCTCAGCACCGTGATCCTTGATCAGTTGCTTGGCGACCTTGGCGCCCTTCTCCGACTTCACCTTCACGGCAGCCGCCTTCACTTCCTCAGCGGTGTACTTGCTGACGGGCTGGCTGGCTTCGGCTTCGGCCTTGGGCGGACGGCCGCGACGGGCCTGCTTGGCTTCGGGTTCGGCAGCTTCGACGGTCTTGGACTCGGCAACCGACTTACCGTTGCTCAGGGCTTCGATCAGACGGTTGATCGCTTCGGTGTTGGCTTGGATCGCTTGTTCGAGGCTCATAGATGCTCCGTAAAGGGAAGTAGGTTCGCGTTGGGTGTCAACGTGGAAGTGATTAGACAACAATTTGTTGTTGGCAGTCAAGTGATTCGGGACTAAAATTTGTAACAGCGCCACGCGATACTGGATATGCTGTACTATACACAAGTAAAGCCAAGTAATTTCCGTTGAAGGAAAATCAAATGCAAGGAATGAAAATCACATTTCCGGCGTGGATCGAGGGGCTGCCGAAGAAGGATCAGGCACGCGCTCGCGTGCGATTCATCCTGCGCCTGGCCGCTGTTCTCGCAACGCCGGAAGGTTCGATCAGTGTGCTGTCGCAACGGATCGGCATGCACAAGAACACGCTGAACACGATGATCGCAGCCGGTGCCATGGACAACGGTGTGCCGGTCCACATCATAAAGGCGATCGAGAAGGTGATCGGCGTCGGCGTCATTCCGCGCAGTGTGCTGAACCCTGAAGTCTACGGCGACATGTAGGCCCACCGGGCACCCAGGCCGGACGGCCGTTGTTTCTTCCCCGGAGGACCGATGAATTCCGCCAAAACGAAAGGCTTCTTGGCGCAATATGGCGCCCTTTTGATTGACGCAGGTTACGACATCATCCCCATCAAGCGTGGCGAGAAGCGCCCGCTGTTCAAGGATTGGGAGAGCATCAGGGCTGACCGCTCCAAGCTCGACGAGTGGCTAAAGGACGGATACGGCCGTTGCGGTGTTGGTTTGATCACGGAACACACGCCCGCCGTTGACCTAGACATCCGGGACGAGGGCCTGGCGCAGCACATGGAAGAATGGGTCCATACCCACGTCGGCATGGCGCCTGTGCGCGTGGGCGAAGCGCCAAAGCGGCTGCTGATGTTCCGCACCGACGAGCCGTTCTCGAAGATGTCGTCTCGCATCTTCATCGACGAGAACGGTCGCAAGAACCAGGTCGAAATCCTGTGCGACGGCCAGCAGTTCGTGGCCTTCCACATCCATCCCGAGACGCAGCAACCCTTCCAATGGCTTTACAAGGACGGCCCGCACGTCACGCCACACGACGAACTGCCAACGCTCACGCCCGAACAGGCCCAGGCCATCATCGCCGAGTTCGAAGACCAGGCTGTACAGCGGCGTTGGGAAGAAAAGAGAAAATCGTCCGCCTCGCGTGAGATCGTGCGCACGCCAGTGCGTGATGTGTTCCTCGAAGACACGAGCAAAGTCGATATCAGCGACGAGGAACTGCACGCCAAGCTGTTGATGGTGCCGCCCCAGCCAGACTACGACGGCTGGCTGCAAGTCGGCATGGCGCTCTACCACCAGTACGACGGTGGCGATCGCGGCAAAGAACTCTGGCACATCTGGTCCGAGCAGGCATACCCGGACGAGTACGACGCGGACGAGATCGAGCAGAAGTGGTCCAAGGGCAATCTCTCGATCGACAACAAGGGTCGCGCCCCCATCACGGCTCGGCTGATCATCAAGCTGGCCAATGAGCACCAGGAAAGGCTCGCCACCGAGACGGTGGCCGAGTTCAACAAGGCGCTCGACGAGGCGACCACGCTGGCCAAGCTCAAGGAAGTCGCCAGCCGCATCAAGAAGACCGAACTCGACATACCGACCAGGGCGAGCCTGGTGGGTAAGCTGCAAAAGCAATTCAAGCTTGTCACGGGTCAAACGCTGGCCATCCGCGATGCGCGGGACATGCTGCGCTACGAGAACCCCGAAGTGCGCAACGTGCCGCACTGGCTGGAAGATTGGGTCTACGTGAGCGGCGAGGACAAGTTCTTCAACGTCAGGACCAAGGCGGTAATGACCGAGAAGGGTTTTAACTCGACCTTCTCACGCTTCCTGTTGACCAAGCAAGACGTGGCCGAGGGTCGCGCCCGGCCTGAGCGCTTGCCGTCTGACGTGGCGCTCAACCTGTACCAAATCCCGGTCGTATCGGCCAGGTTGTACATGCCTGGCGCCGACGACATCTTCACGATCAACAACACGAAATGCGCCAACACGTACACCGACCGCAACGTACCCGAGGTGCCCGAGAAGCCGACCAAACGTGACTTGCGCAACATCGAGCGGGTCAAGGCGCACTTCACGCACCTGTTCCCGGACGAGCGCGAGGCTCGTATCTTCCTGGACTACATCGCATACATCGTCCAGAACCCAGGCAAGCGGCCGGGCTGGGCTGTGTTGATCCAGGGCACCGAGGGCGACGGCAAGACCTTCTTCGGCGTCATGCTTGGCGCTGTGCTCGGCTCGGACAACGTGCGCATGCTGAATGCGAAGACCGTTCAAGGCGACTTCAACGGCTGGGCCGAGGGCCAGCAGGTCGTGTTCGTCGAGGAAATCCGGCTGCACGGCCACAACCGCTATGACGTTCTGAACCAGATCAAGCCGCTGATCACTAACGGCGTCATCGAGATTCACCGCAAGGGGGTCGATCCCTACAACGTGCCCAACATGTCGTCCTACATCCTGGCGACGAACTACCGGGACGCCTTGCCGCTGAACGAGAACGATAGCCGGTACTTCGTGCTGTTCAGCCGCTTCCAGACCAAGCTGGCGCTCGATGCGTTCAAGGTGCAAAACCCCAGCTACTACGACGACCTGTACGCGGCGATCGAAGAATCGGCCGGCGCCATTCGCGGTTGGTTGCTTGAGCACGAGATCGGACCGGATTTCTCGGTCGGCAACCGCGCCCCCGAAAGCCGGGCCAAGAGGTACATGGCAATGCTCGCGAAGTCCGAAGAACAACAGGCCATCGAGGACGTGCTGGCCACCTCGCCCAGGTTCGACATTTCCCGCACGCTGCTGAGCGCCACCGACCTGGTGGAAATCCTCTACGACACCGGCGACGTGGAAATTCCGCAGACCCGCAAGCTCAACAAAATTCTGTCGGACATGGGTTTCACCTACCTGGGCAAGGTGAGGGTTGGCGGACGCTACCGGCGCTTCTGGTCGATGGCGCCAGACCAGTTCATCAAGGACGGTCAACTCGACACGGCGGCTGTCCGCGAGTACGCCGAAACGGACCTGTAGAAGCACGAAAAACACAAGGTCCGAAAGGTCCGAAACTTGGACCTGAGCAAGGTCCGAATAGCCCAAAAAGGTCCGAATAGCCCCGCCATCGCGGGGCTTTTTCTTGCCCGTCAGCCCGTTTCCGGCCAGTTGAGGGATTTTTTCAAGTGATTTTTCGGACCTTCGGCCTATTTGGACCTTATTTGGACCTTGATTTGGACCTTCTGTAACCCCTTGATTTTCTTATGTTTTCTTCTCTTTTTTCACTCAAGGTCCGAATAGGTCCAAATAAACACAGGTTAAGTAGAAGAAAAAAAATCAATGCGAAATTTTCTATAGACGGATAAACCCGAGATTCGGATCATTTCGGACCTTTCGGACCTGGCCGGCTGGCGGCGCCCCCGAAATTCGGACCTGGCCGATCGCACTTTCCTGGACTTCCTGGGCGGTAATCCGTGGTATCGTGCAGGGCGAAGGTCCAAATCGGCGGGAAGGTCCGAAAAAAGAGTCTGTCCCCAAAAAATCGGCAGAAAATTCTAAACCGCGGCTCTGCGCCCT
>CALKHT010000011.1 GCA_937988825.1 uncultured Phycisphaeraceae bacterium | reverse complement strand
CGATGCCGTAGCGGAGCTTGATGATCTCGCGCTCGCGGTAGGTCAGCGTCTTGAGCACCTGTTCGATGCGGTTGCGCAGCATTTCCTGCGCCGCAGTGTCGGCGGGACTGCCGGCGTTCTCGTCCTCGATGAAGTCGCCGAAGTAGCTGTCCTCGCTCTCGCCCACCGGCCGATCCAGTGAGATCGGATGCCGGCTGATCTTCATCACCCGCCGCGCCTCGGCCACCGGCATCTTCGCCGCCTCGGCAATTTCCTCGATCGTCGGTTCGCGACCGAGCTCCTGCAGCAGGTTCTTGGCGATATTGCGCAGCTTGCTCATCGTCTCGATCATGTGCACGGGGATGCGGATCGTGCGGGCATGATCGGCAATGGCACGGGTGATCGCCTGACGAATCCACCACGTGGCATAGGTCGAGAACTTGTAGCCGCGCTTGTATTCGTACTTGTCCACCGCACGCATCAGGCCGGTGTTGCCTTCCTGAATGATGTCCAGGAACGACAGGCCGCGGTTGCGGTACTTCTTGGCGATCGACACCACCAGACGCAGGTTACCGCCGGACAGGTCGCGTTTGGCGCGTTCGTATTCGTCAAAGACGATCGTGATATTCTTGACGCGCTCGACCAGCTCGTCCGGCTCCTCCAGCACGAGGCTGCGCAGCCCGGCCAGTTCCTCGCGCATCACCATCACGTCCTCGGGGTCGAAGCGTTCGGGGTGCTGCTCGGCCTTGGCCAGATCGTTCTGCAACTGCAGCATCTTGTTACTGATGGAGCGCAGCTTCTTGAGCAGCGGCTGCACCTTGCTGGTGCGCAGCGACAGTTCCTCGATCAGCGTCGCCATCTTGCGCCGGCGGGACTTGATGCGAGCCTTGATCTCGGCGACCTGGGCCTTGTTTTTCTTAGGTGTTTCCTCCAGCAGCAGCCAGTCCTGACGGTTCAGTTCCAGCAGCTTCTTCACCGTCTTGAGGTTGACCGGGATGCGGGCGGCAATCTTGCCCTTGGCGTCCTCCTCGGCGGTGGAAATCTTCATCGTGCGGTCGAAGGGCAGGTCGCCGGCGTCGACCAATTCCAGAATTTCGGTCGCCGCCTGGATGCAGTAGTCGTTTTCCAGCACCTTGCGGCGGAAGATCATGCGACAGGTTTCGATCTTCTTGGCCAGGCGAATTTCCTCATCGCGCGTCAGCAGGGAAATCTCGCCCATCTGGGTCAGGTACATGCGCACCGGGTCGTCGATGCGCCGTTGTCCGGCTTCCTGCAGCGCCTGGGCGATGTCTGCCTTGATCGTTTCCTCGTCGATGATCTCGCCGTCGATTTCAAGCACCGGCTCCTCGGTCACCTCGGGCTTGTCATCCAACTGCACCGCGGGGGCCGCCCCGTTTTTCCGGGGCTGCACATCACCCTCGATCAGACGGATGCCCAGATCGTCCAGCAGGACGAGCAACTGGTCGACCTTGTCCGGCTCGACCATTTCGTCGGGCAGCAGCGTGTTCAGTTCGTCATAGGTCATGAAGCCACGCCGCCGGCCGCTCTCGACCAGTTCCGCCAATGCTGGATGAAGTTCCTGGAGCATCACGTCACATCTCTCCATTACCGGGTCACTCTTCCCTGCGATCCTGCCCAATCGACACCTCTTCTATCTATTAGATATGGCGTCAACGGGCCTTTTTGTTACATCCTCACGCCGATTCTTTTAATCCGGACCGGCGACTGATTGGCACGAGCCCGTTCCAGCAGGTCCCGGATCATTTGATACTCCTGCTCGGTGGACGGGTTCGCGCGTTCTTTCATGGAAACAAACGCCTGGCGTGCCTGCTGGTAGGACTGCTCGTTGCGGAACCGCAAAATGCATTCCGCCGCCTGCCGGGCCACTTCGCGGGCAAACTGTTCATCCCCCTGATCCAGTTGCTCGACCTGGGCTTCTGCTTCGGTCGCCAGCCGAACCAGTCGAGGTTCATTCTCCGCCGCCAGTTCACCCAGGAGCTGAACGAGGCTGACGCTTTGTCCCTCCGCCAGACGATCGTAAATCCGGCGGTACAAAAGCGCAGCCGCGCTCGTCACCAGATCCGAAGCAGTGATCGCCTCATCCAGCGTCCTGCCATCGGACAACGTCTCATGAAACACAACTGGGAATCGTAAGAGCGCCCCGATCAGCTGCGATTCAGCAGCCTGCAAGGCTTTCATTCTATTGTCCGACTCCCCGCTGACAACGTCCAATTCAGCATTATCAATATTCACCGGCGCCGATGTTTCCGGGGCCGCAAGCTCGGGGCGCAGGGCATTGCGGGGCGTGAATTGCCGCAAAAGATCGTTCACCTGCGCCTCATCGACGTGCAGCATCTGGCTCACACGCTGCAACACGATGGCCCGGCGAATGGGACCAGCCTTGCCCAACCCGAGCTGTGCCAGCTTCCTGAGGTAGTCCTCCATGACGCGCTGCCGTCCGGTCAGAGTCTGGGCGGCCTCGAATCGGTTGCGAATCCTCTCGAACTGGTAGGTCAGGGCATCGGTCGCCCGGGCGATGGCAGCCTCCCACTGGACACGGCCGTCTTCCCGCTCGAACAGCTCCGCCGGGTCCAGACCATCCGGCAGAACCGCAATCGTCACATCCAGATCGCCGGTCAGGAACAACTCCAGCGCCCGGTCGGCCGCCTTCTGACCCGCCTCATCCGCGTCGAAGATCAGTACGACGTTTTCGCAGAAGCGGCGCAGCACCGCGACGTGCTCCATCGTCAGTGCCGTGCCGAGCGTGGCCACCACGTTGGTCACCCCGGCCTGATGGCAGGCGATCACATCGGTATAGCCCTCGACGATGACGGCTGTTTTGCTGTCGATGATCGCCTTTTTGGCCAGATGCAGTCCGAACAGCGTCGCCGACTTGTTGAAGAGCAGCGTTTCGGGACTGTTGAGGTATTTGGGTTCGTCCTCGTCACGGAGTTTTCGGCCGCCAAAGGCGATGACGCGGCCGAGCTGATCGCAGATAGGGAAGATCAACCGGTGCCGCAGGCGGTCATAATAGGAGCCTTCAGGATGGCTGGCCGATGCCTGACGCGGCGAGATAAGTCCCGCCAACTCGAAGCCACGACGGTTCCAGCCCTTCTGGCCGATGGTCAGCACCAGCCCGTCCCAGCGATCCGGGGCATAGCCGATCTGGAACGCCTCGACCATTTCGGGGCTAATGCCACGTTTTTCGATGTATTGTCGCGCCTCGCGGCCGTGCTCGGGATGACGCAACAGGCTGCGAAAGAACCCCAAGGCCAGTTGATTGGCTTCGGCGATGCGCTGGCGATCGGTCGGTTCATCGCCCGTGCCGCGTGCGCCATGGGCCGATTCCAGTTTGATACCGGCCCTGTCCGCCAGGTGCTTCAGCGCCTCGACGAACGTCATCTTGTGGTAGTTCATCATGAAGTCGAAGGCGGTACCGCCTGCGCCACATGAGAAACACTTGTAAATCTGCTTGGCCGGGGAAACGTGAAGTGAGGGGTTCTTGTCGTCGTGGAAGGGACACAGGCCGATGTATTCGCGTCCGCGCGCTTTAAGGGCGACCGATTCGCCGATGAGGCGAACCAGATCCGTTGCCGCCAGGATTTGATCACGTTGATCTACGCGTACCGGCATGGGCACACCCGTTAAAGCAACCGCTTACGTTGGCCTTTCGCACATGCTGATCAGGTTTCCTCTACGCCGATCAGAAGCGCCCAACCACGTCAGGTATCTCTGGGTTGCTAACTGGGTCGCCTGTGGCAATCGGTCCGCTTAAGGTAGGGTGGGTGCGCCGATTGTTGACCCGAATCGAAAGCTTCTCTCTCAACCCAAGACAGATGTATCACCGAACGGCAGGCGGTCAACCCGACTTTCGCCGCGAACATCCCATCCATGAAGAATAGGCCGGCATAATCCTGCATGCAAGCACGTTCGGCCGTCCATTCCGTGGATTATTACGCTTGAACCGACTGCGCGGTTTACCGTTCTGTATGAAATTTTCGTGGCCCGTTTTTTGCTCACCGGCGTCCCCGGAGAACCGGGGTGGCAGGGGCCGGCAAAACGGAACATTCCCCGGATGCGGGCCAAGGACCGGGCGGGCAGGCAGGCGTTCCCGCACCGGATGCTGAACCGGACCACCCCGGTCACTGAGCCTGGGCGGCCTGTTCCGTCGGACGGTAGGTGTAGCGGCGCTTCACCGGCTTGACGACCAGCCCCATCCGGATGGCCTTGGCCGAAGCCTTGACCCGCTGAACCGAACCATCGACCACCGCCGTCACCGTCTGCAGGTTGGGACGGAACTTACGCTTGGTCTTGCCGGTGACCTTGGTACCGACACCGCCCAGGTACTTGGCCTTACCGCGGGTCGTGTACTGGTTGCCGGTGGAAGTCTTGCGGCCGGTAAACTTGCAGACACGTGGCATGTCAGATTCCTTGGTTCAACACGAATCGAGCCATGTAGTGTAAGTCACCGGAGGGATCAAGGCAAATCGTGCGGTGGGAGTCTGGGTTCGACGCCAAGGGCCAAAAAGCCAAAGAATGCCGAGAGGGAAAGCGAAATTAATATTAGTATTTGCCACAAAATGACTTATAGACATCTTAGCCGACTCTTATTAATTTCCCCCTCTGTCTCACTCAGTCCGCCTGAACCTTTCTGGGTGCTCTTGGCTTCCTGGTTATTCCAGCGTCTCTCCTCACGCGCATCTTGCCCGATGGGACGGAAGAACGGATACTGCGGCAAACTGCAAGAATTGGACAACCAGATCCAGCCCCGCATAAAGGAGATGCCGATGCACACGAATGAATCCACAGACTCCGCCATGTCCCGTCGTCAGTTTGTGACCGCGGTAGCCGCCGCGACAACGACCGCCGCCCTCGCCGCCCCTTATGTTCGTGCCGAGGACAAGTCTGGCCTTGGCCCGGTCATCATTGGTAAGGATGGCTGCCGGTTTGAGGTAGTCCGAGGCTGGGGCAAGCTGCCCGATGGCATCGCCTACGGCACGACCCACGGTGTCGGCATCGACAAGCAGGGCCGCGTCTTCATCCACAACACCGGCAAGGAGGCGACCATGATCTTCGACCCCGATGGCAACTTTATTAAGTCGTGGGGGGCGGAGTTCGCCGGCGGTGCTCACGGGTTCGACATCGTCGAGGAGAACGGCCAGGAGTTCGCCTACATGAGTGACACCCGCCGCCGCGTCGTTGTCAAGACCACGCTGGACGGCGAGGTGGTGGTCACCTTCCCCACCCCGCCCATGCACGCGAACAACATCAACCAGTACTGCCCGACCAATATCACTCCCCTGCCCAATGGTGACATCCTCGTGGGCGACGGTTACGGCTCCAGCTACCTGCACCAGTACACGAAGGATGGCCAGTACGTTCGGCCGTGGAGCGGCAAGGGCAGCGAGCCGGGCAAGGTCAATTCGCCGCACGGCCTGTGGCTGGACACCCGTGGTGAAAAGCCGGTCGTCATCGTCTGCGACCGCGGCAACAACCGGCTGCAGCTCTTCGACACCGAGGGTAAGCACCTGGGCTTCGTCACCGAAGGCATGAGGATGCCCTGCCATATCGACATTCGTGGCAAGGAGACGCTGGTGCCCGACCTGCGTGGCGTGGTGACGATCCTGGACGACCAGTACCGGGTGGTGGTGCAACTGGGTGATAACCCCGAGGCACTGAAAGAGTCGGACTGGGGCCCCAACTACAACCCGCAGAAGCTGGTGCCGGGCAAGTTCGTCACCCCGCACGATGCCTGTTTCGACAAGGATGGCAACATCTACGTGACGGAATGGCTGGGCTACGGCCGCGTGACCAAGCTCAAGCGGATCGGCTGAGCAAGGCGACGGCATCCGGAATGCAACATCAAGGCCCACCTGCGGTTGCGGGTGGGCCTTTTGCGTTGATGGCTGGTTTGGACGGGGTTGAGCGACTCAGCTTCGCGGGCGGCGCGGCAGGGTGCAATCGCATGTCTTGGTCATGGTGACGCGATTGCCACGGGCGCTATAGGTCACCTCGGTCATGTAGGCCTTGATGAGCATGAGGCCGCGACCGTGGGGCTGATCGAGGTTTTCATCGAGTGTGGGGTCGGGCACCGATTCAGGGTCGAAACCCGGGCCCTGATCGGTCACCGAGATGGTCACCCTGGTGGGGGAAACCTCGTATTCCACCGTAACCGACTTGCTGGCGTCGAGCTTGTTGCCGTGGCGTACGGCGTTGGACAGGGCCTCGTCGAGGGCGAGGCGCACAGCAAAACTAGGCTCTTCGGGGAAGCCCGCCGCCTTCACCGCCTCCATGACGGTTTCCTGGGCGTCGTGCGCGTCAGCCAGCGTGCTGGGTATCACCAACGTCTTGGTCAGTGCATCAGGCATATCCGGCGCGCCCCACGAGCACAACCACTTCTCACCATCCGGGCACCCACCGTTCGCCCCCCGGTTACTCGAAACTAACCATCGCCTTTTCCGCGTCGTCGTAAATCTTGAACAGACGATCCAGCTTCGTGATCACAAATACTTCGTAAATCTGGGGGTCGATGTTCGACAGGCGAAGCTGGCCCCCCTTCTGGCGGATCTTATTGTTGATGTTGATGAGCGTCCCCAGCGCGGCAGAAGACAGGTGTTCCACGTTCTCAAAGCTGATCAGCAGCTTGGGGACAGCTGTCTCATCGATCAGCGCGGAGATTTCCTCGCCGATCCGCTGGATGCTGCCCTCGTCAAGGATGTTGCGATCCAGGAATTCGATCCGCGTAATGCCTTGTTGCTTCTGGATGAGCAGTCGGGAATCCTCGGTCATGACCTTCTCCGGGGCACGTGGGCAGCGCGAACTGTACGGATGGGGCTTGAGGGTGTCAAGTACGACCGCAACCGCCGACAAGCCATTACGATAACCGAACCGCACACGGGCGGGGCGAAGTCAGTTTGACCTTTCGGTGGCAGACGCGGCGGGTGTATCAGTGGGTCGGGAGGCATGGCCTGCCCTGCGTTCCTCCTGCAACGCCCATAGCGCGGCGTATTTGAGCTGGACACTCACCGCCGCCTTCTGGGCGATGAGCAGCCCGAATGCGCCATCGAGGAAACCGCGCTTGAGCAGGTAGAACTTCCAGAATGTCAGCGGCGGGCGCAGGACAAGGTCGTACCACCGGCATCGCTTGCCCGCATCGTACATCTCGCGCGCGACCAGCATGAGTCGTTCATCCATGCGGCGGCCGCTGAAATAGTCGCTGAACCCGGCATCACTGTGGCGCTTGTGCTCGATCCAGCCCTTGAATCGACCGGTGCGTTCCGGGTCGGAGAATCGGCCGTCATGCAGGGCTTCACCCCCCCACTTGCAGCGGTGGCGGTGCATGAACCGGCTTTGCCAGTCGGGCCACCACGCCCGGACAGGCCGGCCCATGACGTAATTGAGCCGCCGCATCAGGAAAAGGTCCTTCTGCGCCAGGTCCGCATCGCTCAGCGAGCGAATCTCCCGCGCCAACTGCGGCGTGCAGGTCTCATCGCCATCCAGCAGCAGCACCCAGTCGTGGCTGCACAGCGACAGGCCGAACTCCTTTTGCGCACTGTAGCCGCGCCACGGCTCAACGTGGTAGCGGTGGGCGTAGCGGCGGGCGATGTCGGGCGTGGCGTCGGTCGAGCCGGAGTCGACGATGACCAGCTCATCGACCCACGCCAGCGATTCGCACGCCTGGGCGAGCGTCGCCTCACTGTTGGCACAGCAGATCAGAGCGGAGATGGCGGGCATGGCGGCCAGAGTGTACGCGGCGGGCGGGTTCGCAGCCAAGTGACGCCTCCGAAAAATCGCGTGTCAACTTGGGCGATCTGGGCGAAAGCGATACACTGTCCAACGTCGACTCAAGGCGAAAACCACGCTACGGAATCGCGCCATGAACAGCTCCTACAAGATCGCCCTCATCTGCGCCGCGACGCTTTGCGTGGTGGTGATCGGCTACTACCTCTCGAACGACCAAACACCTGCGGAAGAACCGGCGATCAGCATTGCATCGTCAGATACCCCCACACCGACGCAGACTGCGACGACGCCGCCTGTCAGCAACAGCTCAACACGGTCGATCAACCCATCGACCTCATCGACCGGCACGCAGCGATCGGATACTTCGAACACCAGCTCGCAGGAACGACGGTCCGGCTCCAACCCGCTGCTGGACCGGGTCAACGCCGTGCGTGCCTCGGCCAACCAATCACCCGCCAGCCGAAGCACCGAGTCGGATCTCTTCAGCTCAGTGCCGCGTTCCTCCTCAACCCCGTCGACCGCTTCAACGCCTTCGACGCCCACCACACCGAGCACGCCCAGCACACCTGGCACGCCCCCCTCATCGCAGCCGTCCCGCAGCGACAACGTGCTCACCTTGGGCGAGGAGCCGCGTTCGACAGCGCGCGATCCGCTGGCAATGTTGTCGCCCACGGATCAGAATCGACCGCTGCCCAACCAGACGGGGCTGAGCCGTCCTCTGCCGACGCTGCCCGGCTCCGGAAGCGCGACATCGCCACAGCCCGGGTCGACCTCGTCAACACCATCCACGCCACCGTCGACTACAATCATCACACCGCCGTCGACAAACGTGCCGTCCGTCTCGACGCCTTCCACGCCTTCGACCCCGACCACGCCCACCACACCGCGCACGACGACCGCGCCCGTCACGCCGACCGCCGAACCGCGCACCGCGCCCTGGCCGTCGACCTACACGATCCAGGAAGGCGACACTTTCAGCTCGATCGCCGCGGATCTATCCCGGCGATACAACGTGCGTGTGACCTTCTTTGAAGTGGCGGAAGCAAATCCGACAGTTGACCCGCAACGACTGCGTCCAGGTCAGGTGATCAAGCTGCCGCCCGCTCCTGCGCCGCGTGCAGCATCGCGAGCCGCCTCAAATGAACGTACCGCATCGGGGCCGGACAATCGGCACACCGTCCGGTCCGGTGAGACGCTCTCCTCAATCGCTCGTCAGTACTACGGCGATGACAATAAGTGGCATGTGATCTACGAGGCGAACCGATCCATTATTGGGTCGGACCCGGATCGACTGCGTGAAGGGATGAAGCTGGTGATCCCACCGGCACCAAATGCGGCGCGATAATCGTCGACAGGGTTGGTCCGGACGGAAAAGGTGGTATAATAAAGGCGAAAATCGCAGGCGGCGGCCGTGAATCATCGGCCAGTATCGCCAACGAACATGGCAAGTAAAGATTACTCTTCCGTCTGCGGGGTTCGACCACAGTGACTACTTTTGCTCGAACCGATGACAAGACCCCTAGGGAGCAACGCGGGACGCGATGGTCAAGCCTCCAATGAGTGGAAGGCCGGGACGATCCGGCAATGCACCCACCTTCAATAGGGGTTCGAGCAAAACCATTGTCCGGCCCAGGTGGATGGAAAGTAATCGATACCGAACGGTCCGCTTCACGCGGGCCGTTTTTTTATATTGTGTATCGCGTGGTATGGATCACCTGAACGTCACCCCCGTCGTGAGCAGCGACGTCATTTGATCTGGAGTCGTCATCGTGCCACTGGAAAAATCGACTGAGACCGAGTTTCGCCTCTCCTCCCGCGCGATGCGGGCTCATGAACAGCCCATCAACTACCTGATGACCCAGGCGGTGGCGAACCCCGATCTGATCTCGCTGGCTGCTGGGCTGGTCGATTACGACACGCTGCCGGGCGATGAGGCGCGGGCGATCCTCACACGCTTGCTGGGTGAGAAGCGAACCGCTCAGATCGTGATGCAGTACGGCACGACCGAGGGCCTGGCCGCCCTGCGACAAACGCTGCTGGAGCACATGGCGGCACTGGATGGTGTGACGCCCGCCGACCTCAACGCCACCGCCGATGAACTGGTCATCACTACCGGCAGCCAGCAGTTGCTCTTCATCCTCACCGACATCCTCGTCGAGCCGGGCGACATCGTCATCACCGAATGGCCCAGCTACTTCGTCTACACCGTGGCGCTGGAATCCTTCGGCGCGGAGGTACGCTGCGTCGACATGGATGAGGACGGCATGATCCCGGAGAAGCTTGATGCCCTGCTGGCCGAGCTTGCCGAGGCCGACCAACTTCATCGCGTGAAGATCGTCTATACCTGCGACTATCACCAGAACCCAACGGGCATCACACTCAGTGCCGAGCGTCGTCCGCAGGTGCTGGAGATCGTGAAGCGCTATTCGACGCAACATCGCATCCTGCTGCTGGAGGACGCGGCCTATCGCGAGCTGACTTATAGTGGTGATGCGCCCCCCTCCATCAAACGCTTTGACGCGGACAACCAGTTCGTCGCACTGGCACAGACGTTCAGCAAGCCCTTCTCGCCAGGCGTGAAAACAGGCTATGGTTTGCTGCCACGTGAACTGGTCGGCCCGGTGATTGCGCAGAAAGGCAGCCACGATTTTGGCTCGGGTAACCTCGCGCAACACCTTCTGCTGCACGCAATGCGCGATGGCGTGTATGCGCAGCACGTGCGCAAGCTGTGCCAGGCGTACACCGTCAAGCGCGATGCGATGCTGCGTGCGCTAGCGCGGGAACTGGGCGACTTCGCACCGGGCGAAACACACTGGACACATCCGCGTGGCGGGCTTTATGTGTGGCTCTCTCTTCCAAAGCCCATCAGCACCGGCCGTACGGGACCGCTTCTGCAACGCGCTATTGAGGAAGGTGTCCTCTATGTTCCCGGCGAATACTGCTTCGGCCCCGACGCCACGCGCGACACGCCGCGCAACACCATGCGCTTGACCTTCGGCACCGCCACCGTCGAACAGATCGATGAAGGCATCAGGCGACTGGCTCGGGCGATTCGGAGCATCTGACACATCGGCAACGAGCCAGCCTGCGCGTTCATCCGATCACATAATTGATGGCGGATCCAGATCCCCTCCTGTTCCCGAGAAGAGCCGATTGTGCGCTCCGGGAGCTGAGGCAGGAACCGAGCCGTCCGAGTTCACGACGTAACCCAGCTCCTCCAGGCTCGTCGTTCGGACGTGACCATCGACAAACGCCGCATTAACCGCGTCAGCGTGTCGCGCATCAGGCGCTGACCGATGCTGCGGCGCGCGGTTCTCATCATCGCAATAGTCGGATGTGGCGGTCAGTCGCGGCGGATCAAGCGACCAGCCATGGTTGCTCACCGCGTAGGTGTCCTTGCTGCCGTCCGGTCGATAGTCAGTGCGTTCGGCTTTGGCCTTGCCCGCTGCGGTGCCCAGACTGTCCGCACAGATTACCGTGTTACCAGTCAGCGAATCGATCGACACGGGAAAATTGATGAATCCACCACTGGCGCGCGTGCGAGCATTGCCGAGGAACTGGTGGTTATAACCAAGAGCGAAGTTACGGTTGTTGGTGCGGTCAGGCACTTCTGGGCAGATCATGCCAGGGTGGGTGACCATGGTGGTGTTGTCATCCGCCGGGTCGGTGCTGGGGCGGGAGAAAGCGTGCATGCCGGTCAGTTCGCCGAGCCGGGCGAACCATCGCGGCCGATAGTGCAGGCCGTTGCCCACCGAGTAGAAATTGGCCGGGTCGTTGGTCGCCCCGATCTTGGCAGGTCGGCCGGGTACGCACGTGCCACGGTTTGCGTCAGCGAAAACGGCAAAACCGATGGCAAGCTGGCGCTGATTGGATGCGCATTGTGCGGTGCGGGCTGAACGCTTGGCCATGCCCAGGGCTGGCAGCATCAGCGCGACCAGAATCGCGATGATGGAAATCACCACCAGAAGTTCGATTAATGTGAACCCACGAACCTTGGCTGGCATGAGGATCCTCCATATCTTGCGGGTGTGAGTTCCTGAGGGAACGACGGCACCGTCTGTGTACCACACAAGTGGCCAAACCGAAGGATTTGGGAAAAATTTGCTCACAGGTTGCATCCGTAGCTCAGATACAATGGCGTGCGGTTATTTCCCGCTTTCAGGAGTAACGACGCCATGCGGCTGGCACACAAACTCGCGCTGCGTCTGGCGATGTTGTTGGCCGTGATGGCCATTCTCGGCGGCGTGGGGTGGTGGGGACTCATGCGCCTGGAACGTCAGCTCGAACAATCGCACGAGGACTTCCAGCAGCTTCGCCACTACTACGAAGTAGGCAATGCGGCGGCAACGGCACGACTGCTGGCAATGCACGATGTCGATCACACCGTGGTTCGTCAGCAGCTGCATCAGGCTGACAACGCGGTGCGTGCCCTGACGCGCTGGCCGGCACCGAAGCGCGGAGAGGCGGGCCAGGTCGTGGGCGATCCGGTCATGCTCGGCCAGGAGATTCGCCGGGCGATGGACTGGAACGACCGCCGCGCCGGCACGGAACCGACCATCAGCCACCTCAACGCGGCGCTGTCGCAGGTTGCCTCGGCGGCAGCGGTGCTGTCCACCCAGCTTGTCGAGCGACGGCAAGCGGCACAGGAGGACCTGGCACATGTCGGGCGTCTGCTGGCGATCATGCTCATTGGGGCCGTCGTCGTGGTGACCGTCACGGGCGTACGTCAATATCAGGGGATCATGCGGCCACTAAGGGCGATGCAGGAAGGTGTGCTGGCAATGGCGAGGGCCAACTTCGCCCAGCGCCTGGAGCCGGCCGGCGATTACGAATTTCGGCAACTGGCGCTGCAGTTCAACGCGATGGCTGAACAGTTACGCGAGCTTTACCAAAACCTCGATGAACTGGTGCGCACGCGAACGCGACAGTTGCTGCGTTCCGAGCAGCTTGCGGGTGTAGGGTTGCTGGCTGCGGGTATCGCCCACGAGATCAACAACCCGCTGGGCATCATCGCTGGCTACGCGGAATCGACACTGCGCCGCCTCGATGGTTCAACCGAATCAGCAGATGCCGAGATGGATCGCACGCGGCGGGCGTTGACGATCATCGCAGAGGAGGCGTTTCGCTGTAAGCAGATCACAACGCGGCTGCTGACGCTGGCCCGACCGGGCGAACCGGATGCGCATCGTGCGGTGCGGGTGGAACTGCTCGTGGCACGCGTGGTGGAACTGCTTGGCGATCTGCCACAATATCGCAGTCGACAGTTAAGCTGGACCGCACAGAGCGAACTGCCCGCGGTGCTCGGCAGCGAATCGGAACTGATGCAGGTTCTGCTCAACGTGGTTCGCAACTCGCTGGATGCGACGACGACGGATGGCATCGTGACGATTGCGGTAACGACGCACGGCCGATGGGTGCGCATCACCGTCACGGACAATGGCCGTGGCATGAGCGAGCAGGTGCTGTCGCATATTTTCGAGCCATTCTTCACCGAGCGTCGCGCTGGCGAACGTCAGGGCATGGGACTGGGGCTGGCGGTGAGTCACGCGATCATCGAGCAGCATGGTGGCCACATCCACGCGGAAAGCGACGGTCCGGGTAAGGGCAGCCGATTCATCATCGACCTGCCCACGCTGGACGAACACGACAGCGCCGCAGCGGAATCAGCCCGACAGTCGCCAGCCCTGCCGCAACGCGACCAGGATGCGAAGGAGTTGACTGCATGACACCGCATCGGCGTGCACGTGTGTTGATTGTCGAGGATGAACCGCGACTGCGTGATCTACTTTGCGAGACACTGCCCGACATGGGCTTTGACGTGCAGCCAGCCCGGTCGGCGGAGGAAGCGCTGCGGCTGCTTCGCGATACCCCCATCGACATCGTGCTGCTGGACCTGAACCTGCCAGCGATGGACGGGCTGGACTTTCTGGAAGCGTTTCGACAGAAGCAGCCACATGCTCCGGTGATCGTCATGACCGGATTCGGCAGCCTGCCCGCGGCACAACGGGCAATTCGTCAGGGCGTAACCGATTTTCTGACCAAGCCCTGTCACATGGGCGAGATCGAAGCAGCGCTCGAGCGTGCCCGTCGCATCTGGGCTGAACAGCGGGAACAGGAGCAGCAGCATACGGACACATCAAAGATCACTGAACCGCCGCCCGGTGCAACGCTGGAAGAGATTGAGACGCGTGCAATTCTGGCAGCACTGGAGCGTCATGGGGGCAACCGCTCTGCGGCCGCCGCCGAGCTGGGCATCAGCCGCCGCACGCTGTACAACCGGCTCAACGCTGCGCGATTGCAGGAAGACGAAGAGAATGACCGCTGATGTGCAGGCGGCATTTACATGGAATCACTCAGTCCGGATCACTGCAGGGCGGCAACGACGCGGACAAAAGAGGTGCGCCCACCCAGGACAGGACGATCGCCGATACGGGCGCGGTTACGATGCGATTACGCGGCCAGATCGATGATTTCCACGCGGTTGCGGCCGGCGTTCTTGGCGCGATAGAGCGCTTCATCCGCGCGGGCGATGAGCTGTTCCACACGATCGATATCTGGTGTGAGCGACGCTACACCGATGCTCAGCGTCACCGAGGTGGACTTGTCATCCATCTCGAACGGCGTCAGCGCGATCTTCAGCCGAATGCGTTCGGCGATCTGATGCGCGGTCGCCAGGTCCGTTTCCACCAGCCCGATCACGAACTCTTCTCCACCATATCGCCCCACGATGTCCGATGTGCGAATCACATCGCGCATCAGTCGCACCACCTTCTGCAACACGAAGTCACCGAACGCGTGCCCCATGGTGTCGTTGATCTCCTTGAAGTGGTCCACGTCGACCAGGAGCACGGTAAAGGGATGATTGAACCGCTGGGCACGGTGTGATTCCATTTCGAGCGATTCCATGAGGAACCGCCGATTGTTCACCTGCGTCAGGCCGTCCAGCCGGGAAATCTGCTGAAGCTGCTGCTGCGCTTCGCTGAACTGGCGCAGAATCGCTTCCAGGCGCTGCATCGTCGCTTGGTAGTAAGTTTCCACCGCCAGCACGATGTCCAGCGTCATGAACTTGTGCATTGTGACCATCGTTCGCAGCAGCTTTTCGGGCGCCATCTGATAGCGCTCCAGGAGCTTGTACGCGATGATCTCAAACAGCTTGCGATAGCCACCGATATACCACTTCTGTTTCAGCCCCACACGTTCGTGGGTGGTGCCGATGCGCAGACGATTCTCAAAGTATTCAAGGCTGTCGGTGTTCGCGCCAAGTGTGAGCAGGTACTGTTTCTGCGATTGGCGCAGGCGTTCGAGCGTCTGGCGGTCGGTCAGGAAACGGGCCGGCTCATCGAACTTGAGCAGGTGGGTGTAGAACTCGTTGATAATGGAATCGATATTGTCGTGTATGACCGGGCGGATAAGGTCCAGACCGACGTCATCGGCTTCATCGATTTCCAGAAAGGCCTGCCTCAGTGCGACCTCATGGGGGGTGATATCGAAAAGGTCACATAACGGCAACGGGGAAGAATTCATGCATATCGCCCTCGTACCGTGATGATGTGTCCCCACGGCTGTAGCCGATAGATCGACCGTAACGACAAGGATGTTTAGTGAAGACGGTTATATACCCCCCGGCCGGCACCTACCCGGGCCGGTTTCAGCGCAGCACGTTCAGTGCCGTGAGCACGGCCCGGATCTGGCTGACGGGGTCGGGTGAGCGTTCGACGAGGTGCGCCTGCCAGCCACGCAGCCGGGCTGTTTCCACGTTGGCGGGCAGGTCATCGAAAAAGGCGATGCGCCGCGGTTCCACGCCGGTCGCCGCCTCCACCTTTTCGTAGATGGCCGGGTCGGGCTTCATCACACCGAGGGTGAAGCTGGTGAAGTGGTGGTCCAGTCGGTGCAGCGGCAGCCGGGTGCGTTCATCGCGCAGCATCATGCCCCAATGGCGGTCGTTGGTATTGGAGAGACACGCTGTGCGCACCCCCGACGCAATCACCTCATCCAATAGTTCGTCCACGCGCGGGCAGGGTTCGCGCAGCCAGGCGCGACAGACCGCCGCCGCCTCCTCAGGCGATAGCGCCAGAAGATCGGCGATTCGCCGGTCAAACGTGTCAGCGTCGATGCGGCCGGTTTCGTGTTCGATCGCCAGTTCCCTCACGCGCTGCCGCCGCTGCGGTTCGTGCAGTGTCGCCGGCACAGCCACGCCCGCCTCACGACAGGCGTGCTCCCAGTCATCGCAAATGTGGATGAGCACCCGCCCCAGATCGAAACAGACCAGTTCAATATCTGTTGCCAGCGGCCCCACCGGATCAACGGCCGTTCGCGACTGAGTACCGGATCGAGCCTCGAGCGTCATGTTCGCACCTGTCCATTGCCCCGGACGATCCATTTGTACGTGGTCAGATCGGCTGCCCCCATCGGCCCGCGTGCGTGCAGCTTATCGGTGCTGATGCCGATCTCTGCCCCCAGGCCATACTCCCCGCCATCACTGAATCGGGTGGAGCAGTTGACGAAGGCGTTGGCGGTGTCAACCTCGCGTACGAAGCGGTCAGCCGCGGCGATTGAGCGTGTCACGATCGCATCCGTGTGCCGCGAACCATAGCGATTGATGTGGTCGATCGCCTCATCGATGGAATCGACCACGCGCACGGCGAGGATGAGGTCCAGATACTCCGTGCCCCAGTCCGCCTCGGTGGCGGGCCTGGCCTGAGGCAGTACTGCGCAGGTCCGTTCGTCACCGCGCAGCTCAACTCCACGTTTCAGCAACGCCTCGCCGATGCGCCGCAATAGGCCTCGTTCCGCCGCTTCGCGATGCACCAGCAGCGTTTCCGCCGCATTGCAGACGCCCGGCCGCTGTGTCTTGGCGTTCACACAGATTTCGACCGCCATGTCATCGTCCGCATCGTCGTGGATATAGACGTGGCAGTTGCCCGTGTAGTGCTTGATGACGGGGATGTGCGCCTGCTCGACGACAGCCCGGATGAGTGACTCGCCACCACGTGGGATCGCCAGATCGATCAGCCCCTCCAGTCGCAGCAGTTCGCCCACCGCCGCACGGTCGGTGGTTTCGACGAGCTGCACGCAGTCGGGGTCGAGGCCTGACTCCGTCAGCCCTTCACGTACACAGGCAGCAATGGCAGCGTTGGAATGCATCGCCTCCTTCCCCCCGCGCAGGATGACCGCGTTGCCGCTCTTGATACACAGCGCCGCCGCGTCACTGGTCACGTTGGGCCGGCTCTCATAGATGATGAGCACCACGCCGATCGGCACACGCACCTTTTCCAGTCGCAGCCCGTTGGGACGAACATATCCCTCGATCACCTGCCCTACCGGGTCGACCTGGTCGGCAATCTGCCGGACTGACCGGGCGATCTTTTCGATGCCCGCCTGGTCCAGCCGCAGACGATCGATCATCGCGTCGGAAAGTCCCGCCTCCCGGGCGGCGGCCAGATCGCGGGCGTTGGCCTCCTGAATGGCGGCGCTGCGCTGCAACAGTAGGTCGGCCACGCGATGCAGCGCTGCGGTACGGGCAGCCCCCTTCTCCGCGCTGAGCCGACGACCGGCCGCCTGGGCGCGACGCGCCAGACCGGTGCAATATGCTTTCAGATCACTAACCTCCAGCGTCCCGGCTGTGGATGAACTGGCCATGAATCGCTCCTTGCTCGTAACCCTATGCGCGTACCGCGGAAAATCGACGCTCAACCCTTCCGTCGGCTTGCCCCAGGCGACGCGCGGTGAGAATGTACCATCGTTTGTGAAACGAGGAGCCGCGGCAGGCAAGGCAACCACCCCTGCAAACCGTGTGTCGTCGTTCAGTCTTCGAGGGTGTTCAGGTCGGGGAAGGTGGTCGGGGTAGGTGAGGTCAGACGGCGAACGGCACGGTATTCAATCCGCTGCAGGGCGGAATCGGGCGTAACACCCGGCGGCAGCCGAAGTTCGGGCAGTTTGCGGTCCGTGTCACGCAGCTCGTCGCTGCTGGTGAAGATGAGGTACGCGGCTACTGGGTAGTCTCCCGACTCAATTCGGGCGATCGCGTCGGCCGGGCCCCTGAGGACGACGTTGCGCACGACCTGATTCTCCGGGTCGATGCGAATGTCGAACCGTTCGAATACCGAAGGCGGCGCGGAAACATAAAGCGGCACCAGTGGCAGTTCGACCGTTGTGGTCCGGCGTTCGATCGTGAACCGCACACGGGCCTGGCTGGGCACGATCTCCGTGCCGGGCACCGGTTCAGGCAGCGTCAGAGGAACCGAGAGTTCCTGGGTGACGTTCGGCTCCCAGTTGGACGCCCCACTCACGCTGCTCAGGGCTGCCTGAACCTTCTGGTTACGAACACGGTCCGCAGCATCCACAGGAACACGAACGGTGACATGTGTCGGTTCAAAGGAAGGCGCACCGGCCAGACGCAGGTCTCCCGGAACAACCTCCACCGGCAGGGTCACTTCCACCCGCTGCTGCGTTCGCAGCGACACGGTGGCCGGGTCGGCACTGATGATGGTCACGCTCAAATCGGCGAACGCATCGGCGGCGAGTCGATCGGGAATCGATTCCACCCGCTCCAGGCCCTGGGTATCCTCCACCAGCAGCCGAATCGGCCCCTCATCGTCCAGCAGCCGCTTGAGCTGTGTGTATTGACTGGCCGACGCCCGGACGGACATACGAACAGAGATCACGCCGGCAGGCTCAATGATCAGGTCCTGCCCCGGCGGCGCAACGAACTGCACTTGGGCGGGCACGCCCTCGTAGATTTTGACCGTCTCGCCCTCGGCGTAAAGCCAGATCAGGACGGCGATCACCGTGACCACAATGTATGTTTCAATCTTTTCCCACATGGGTCGGGCTTGCCGGGCTGAGGTTCCACGTTCCGTTCATTCATTCATCAGTCGTTCATGGTGGCCAGGATCACGACTTCTTCTCGGAGCCGCTGTCCGGCGGCGGTTCGTTACGGGTGTCGGTCACCTCGACCTGGCCCAGGCTGCGGGTGAGGTGAGTGCGGAGGCGATCGGGGGTCAGATTGCGGATGAGCTGGCCTCGTTCCGCCACGCTGATGGTGCCCGTCTCCTCGCTGACAACGATGATGATGGCGTCGCACTCCTGGCTCAGCCCGATCGCGGCCCGGTGACGCGAACCCAGTTCACTGCTAAACCCTTCGTCGTCCGCCAGGGGGAACTGCACCCCCGCCGCCATGATCCGGTCGCCCTGAATGACCACCCCCATGTCGTGCAGGGCGCTGCCGGGCCAGAAGATGGTGTTGAGCAACTCCTTGCTGACGAGCGAGTCCAGCCGGGTACCCGCCTCGATGATGCCGTCCAATCCCACCTGTCGCTCGATGGCGATGATGGCACCGATCTTATTCTTGCTGAGGTAGGCGACCGAGTCGATGATCTCATCGATGACACGTGCCTTTCGCAGCCGCTCTCCGCGGAAAAGCCGCGCCTCGCCCAGCCGGGTCAGCGCCCGGCGGATCTCCGGCTGAAAGACGACGACCAGCGCCAGCGAGGCAAACGTCAGAAAGTTGCTGTAGAGAAAATTGAGTCGCTCAAACGCGCTTTCCCCGGCAAGCACCTTGATGACCAGCGTGGCGACAACCAGCAACAGCGCCACGCCCTTGATAACACGCGCGCCGCGTGTCCCGCGCAGGAACCGGAACACCAGATATACCACCACCCACAGGATGGCGATCTCAAGCACGACCTCGTGAAGCGGGTAGCTGCTGATGCGGCTGAAAAGTTGTCTCAGACGTTCAAAATCCACGCGTGCGTTCCAAGGCGATCCCGGCCCATACCGTCTTCCATGACGCCCGATAAGGATTAGCGGACGATGCCTGACGGGCGGAAGCTATTGCATTGTATCGGTCAGGGGCTTGCTAATCCGTAAAGAGAGGGGGAAAACTGACCTCCGCGCGGGAGCCTCCGGGGATTTACGGGTACGTGCAGTCGTGGCTGTCCTCGCCGGTGAAATCGCCCATCGCGGTATGCTTACCGGGGAGCGGCACCCTTGTGCTATACTCCGTGCCGATGCACCGACTTGAGCGCCTGCGAGCGAACATCCAGCGCGTGTACCTGGGCAACCAGGCAGCGGTCGAAAAGATCCTCGTCTGTCTCCTGGCGCGGGGCCACGTGCTGATCGAGGACGTGCCCGGGGTGGGCAAGACCGTTCTGGCGACCGCCCTGGCGCGCAGTCTCGACTGCTCGCTCAGCCGCATTCAACTGACGCCGGATATGCTGCCCTCGGATGTGCTGGGGGTAACGATCTGGGACCAGAAGCAGTCCGAGTTCGTGTTCAAGCCCGGGCCGATCTTCGCCAACGTTGTGCTGGCGGACGAGATCAACCGGACCACCCCGCGCACCCAGTCGGCCCTGTTGGAGGCGATGAACGAGGGACAGGTGTCGATCGACGGGCAGACCCGCCGGCTGGTTGCCCCCTTCTTCCTTATCGCCACACAGAACCCCTTCGAGTTCGAGGGTACCTACTTCCTGCCCGAGAACCAGCTCGACCGGTTCATGATGCGCATCCAGTTGGGCTACCCCAGTCCGGAGGATGAAGCGCGGATTCTGGAACTGAACCCGTCGCGGACAGAGCTGGCAAACCTCCAGCCGGTGATGACCGCTCAGGACCTGGTCTCGCTCCAGCAGCAGGCTCAGAAGGTACACGTGGACCCGGCCCTGATCGACTACATCATCCAGCTCGCCAACGCCACGCGCAACAGCGACCAGTTGCAGGTGGGCGTCTCACCCCGAGGCACACTGGCGCTGACCGCCGCAGCCCGGGCTACCGCCCTGCTTAACCGGCGGGATTATGTCGTGCCCGAGGACATCATCTCCAACGTGATCCCCGTCTGCGCTCACCGCGTCATCAGCAAGACCTACATGCACGACGCGGACGGCTCCACCACGCAGCGCATCATGCAGCAGGTCCTCGAAACCGTCCCCAGCCCGGTGTAATTCCGCCATTCGCATTTTTTCCGTGTGTGGGATGCTTTTCGTCAGGAAGCGAAAAAATCGCGCGATCGAGCGGCCGATAACGGCATTTTTTCGGAAAATTCGGCATAAATGGTTAAGTGGACCAGCGAACGGTACCGATTGGGGTTTGCGAAAGAACAACCGGGTTTGCGATCCGCGCATCGTTGCGTGGATGAATGTTGTGGAGCGAGCCCTGTCTTGTTAAGGAGCCAAAACAATGGCCACTCAGTCCCGTTCGAGCCGTGCACGTCGCACCTCCTCCTCGCGTCGTAGCAGCACCTCCGCCCGCACCCGCAGCACGCCCAAGGCCCGTCGCAGCAGCGGTACGAGCCGGCGGCGGACGACCACGGTAAAGGCACGTCGCACGAGCAGCGCCAAGCGCCGTACGACCACGACCGCCCGCAGCCGTACGACCGGCACGGCCAAGCGTCGCACGACGACCCGCGCCAAGGCTGCCCCGACACGCGTGACGGCCAGCCGCAAGCCAGCCGCCAAGCCGCGCAAGTCCCGGACGACTGCGACGGCCCGGACGTACAAGATCACGCGTGCCGCACGCCGCCGCGCCGCCTGAACAGGCTGACACAATTCGATATCCCGCAACGCCGGTCCATCCGACCGGCGTTGTTGTTTTATACCCCGGTCCGAACGGGCCGTTCTCGCCACATCCGCTCGGCAGGGCCCTCTTTGCGGCGATGCGGCGCTTTTTGACGGGTGGCCGCAAGACAATAGAATCGCGGTTCTGTGCGGTGAAATCCGCCGCAGGAGCATTCCCCCCATCCACACAAATCAGAGCAGGATCCGCGATATGGCCAAGAAAGGCACACGTAAGTCGAGCTCCCGAACCGCGACTTCCAGCAGGAAAACAACCAAATTCTGCTACTACTTCGGCAAGACCCGCACCGACGGCGACGGCAAGATGAAGGAGTTGCTGGGCGGTAAGGGTGCAAACCTGGCAGAAATGACCACGATCGGCCTGCCCGTACCCCCGGGCTTCACCATCACCACCGAGGTATGCGATCTTTACTACAAGTCCGGTCGCCGCCTGCCCGAGGGGCTGATGGATCAGGTCGCCGGCGCGATCGCCACGCTGGAAAAGGAACTGGGCAAGAAGTTCGGCGACGCGGCTAACCCGCTTCTGGTGTCGGTGCGCTCCGGTGCGGCCGTGTCGATGCCCGGCATGATGAACACCATCCTGAACCTGGGGCTGAACGACAACTCGGTCACGGGTATCGCCAACGCGACGGGCAACGAGCGTTTCGCATATGACGCCTATCGCCGACTCATCAACATGTTCGGCGACGTGGTGATGGGGGTGGACCACCACCACTTTGAAGAGGCATTCGACCGGATCAAGCAGAAGTACGCCGCCAAACTGGATACCGAGGTACCCACGCAGGGCCTCATCGAGCTGTGCGCGGCTTACAAGGAGGTGTACCAGAAGCACACCGGCTCTGAGTTCCCGCAGGATCCGCTCAAGCAGCTTGAGCTGGCAATCGAGGCGGTGTTCAAGAGCTGGATGCAGCCGCGTGCGGTGCGCTACCGCGAGGTGGAAAACATCCGCGGGCTGCTGGGCACTGCGGTGAACGTGCAGTCGATGGTGTTCGGCAACATGGGCGAGGATTCGGGCACGGGCGTCGCCTTCACCCGTAATCCCTCGACCGGTGAGAACAAGTTCTACGGCGAGTTCCTCATCAACGCTCAGGGCGAGGACGTGGTGGCCGGTATCCGCACGCCCCTGCCCGTCGAGCAGATGCCCAAGTGGAACAAGAAGGTTTACGACCAGCTTCTGAAGATCAAGACGATCCTCGAGAAGCACTATCGCGAGGTGCAGGACATCGAGTTCACCATCGAGCGCGGCAAGCTTTACATGCTGCAGACCCGCACCGGCAAGCGCACCGGCGCGGCTGCGGTGAAGATCGCCTGCGACCTGGTGAAGGAAAAACTCATCGACAAGAAGACGGCAATCCTGCGCGTCCCGGCGAACGACCTGACGCAGTTGCTGCTGCCCAGCTTCGACCCCAAGGCGAAGAAGGCGGCGACGGTGCTGACGATGGGGCTGCCCGCCTCGCCGGGTGCGGCAGTGGGCAAGCTGGCGTTCACCGCAGCCGAGGCCGTCGAACGCACCCACGCTGGCGAGCAGGTGCTGCTGGTGCGCAAGGAGACCAGCCCCGAGGACATCGACGGTATGCACGTCGCGGTGGGCATCCTCACCTCGACAGGCGGCATGACGTCGCACGCGGCGGTGGTGGCGCGTGGCTGGGGCCGGTGCTGCGTCGCGGGCGCGGGTGAAATCCAGATCGACGAGCGCAACCGCAAGATCACCATCAGAGGCAAGACCTTCACCCACAAGGACACGCTGTCGATCGACGGTTCGACGGGTGAAGTGATGGCTGGCGCGGTGGCGACGCAGGAGCCGCGGCTGTCAGGCGAATTCGGCACGATTATGAAGTGGGCGGATGAGTTCCGCCGGCTGCGTGTCCGCACCAACGCTGACACGCCCGAGGATGCTCAGCGTGCTCGCGCGTTCGGCGCGGAGGGCATCGGCCTGTGCCGCACCGAGCACATGTTCTTCGATGGCGACCGCATCACCGCGATGCGCGAGATGATTCTCGCCGAGGATGTCGAGTCGCGCAAGAAGGCGCTGGCGAAACTGCTGCCTTATCAACGTGAGGACTTCATCGGCATCTTCACGGCGATGAAGGGCCTGCCGGTGACGATCCGGCTGCTGGACCCGCCGCTGCACGAATTCCTGCCGCATGACGCCAAGAGCCAGGAGCAGGTGGCAGCCGAGCTGGGCGTGAAGCCCGCACAGATCAAGGCTCGCGTCGCCCAGTTGCACGAACTGAACCCGATGCTGGGTCATCGCGGCTGCCGTCTGTCGGTGACCTATCCCGAGATTCTGGAGATGCAGGTGACCGCCATCGTCGAGGCGGCGATCGCGTGCAAGGCTAAGCGCATCGATGCACGGCCGGAGATCATGATCCCGCTCGTCGGCGTCGACAAGGAACTGGCGATGCTCCGCGAGCTGGCGCTCAAGACGATCGAACGCGTCAAGAGCGAGAGCAACTTCAAGGGCACGCTCGACATCACCGTCGGGACGATGATCGAAATCCCGCGTGCGGCACTCACGGCTGACCAGATCGCTCACCACGCCGACTTCTTCAGCTTCGGCACGAACGACCTGACGCAGCTCACGTTCGGCTACAGCCGCGACGACGTGAACACCTTCCTGCCGGACTACCTGGCCAAGGAAATCCTGCTGCAGGATCCGTTCCAGAGCCTGGACACGGCCGGCGTGGGCCAGCTCGTGCAGATCGGCGTGGAACGCGGCCGAAGCGTCAACAAGTCACTGAAGGTCGGCATCTGCGGCGAGCACGGCGGCGACCCGGCGTCGATCGCCTTCTGCCACAAGGTCGGCCTCGACTACGTGAGCTGCTCGCCCTTCCGTGTCCCGATCGCCCGACTCGCCGCCGCCCAGGCAGCGCTCAAGGGCTGATCCAACACGACAATATGAAAACCATCACCGGACCTGGGCCAACGCCTGGGTCCGGTTTTCATTTACAGCGGCGCAGGTTCCGAACTCGGGCAGACGCAGATGATCCAGAAGCGACACGTGAATATCAGTAGAAGCGGCTTCCACCGACAACGTGGCAGCGGTCAACTAAAGAGCGTGAGGAGCCCCTCGATATTGTCGCTCAGCATCAGCACGTATCTGAACGCCCAGAAATGCACCTTTGCGAATAGCGGGCCCGCGACGGCGAACACAACGACAAACGCGATGAAGAACATCGGCTGCTTGCTCGGGTCGCGGATGAGGTTCGCGTACGACCGGTTGAAGTTCGCCAGGATGCTCGACCCGTCCAGCGGCGGCACGGGGAACAGGTTGAACAGGCACAGCATGACGTTCGTGGCGCCGAAGAGGAAGAAGAACTTGCCTGCATTGACCTGTATCTGATCGCTGCCGTCGATCGTGCCGAAGCGAAGCCAGATAGCAAGCGCCGTCAGCGCGACGCCCGCCAGGAGAAGATTCGTTGCCGGACCGGCCGCAGCCACAAACGCCTCGGCATATCGGCCGCGAAGGCGTGTGCGATCGACCGGCATCTGGCCCCAGGCGATGCCCGCGATGAGCAGCGCCATGATGGAAAACGGTCCCATATGCACCAGCGGGTTACCCGTCATGCGGTTGAGGTGGATCGGCGTGTCATCGCCGCAGCGAATCGCCGCCCAGCCGTGCGCCAGCTCGTGCAGCACAATGCTGATCACAACCGTGAGCACGACCGCGAAGAAAAAGAACGGGTCGGTCGAAAGATGGTTGATGAAAAGGTTGTTCAACTTCGCGTCCTGCTGATGCATTGAGAGCCTGGTCGGCGCGTTCGCTCAGGAACTGACCGATTCCGTCACATTCTCGCGGCGGAAGTTCAAATCGGGCGTGGTCGCCTTGCCTTCGGCATACCCGGGCGAATACCAGCACGCTGCCCAGTGATTCGGCCGCACTTCAAGCAGCGGCGGATCCTTTTCCGTGCAGTCCTTCATCACGCGGTGCTCCGTTGTGTCTCCCTCCTGCTGGATCGTCAACTTAACAAATTGACCCAGCGAAGCTCGCTCCGCCAGTTCGCGCGTGGTCGCACAGCGCGGGTGGAACGGACAGCCCGGTGGGAAGTTTGTCGGGTTGGGCACATTGCCGGGGATCGTCGTCAGTCGCTTGCGCTGATCCCCCAGCACGGGCATGGAAGCGAACAGCCCGCGCGTATAGGGATGCAGCGGGTTGCTGAACACGTCGTAAACTGAGCCATACTCCACCACACGACCGGCGTACATCACCGCGACAACGTCGGCGTTCTCCGCCACCACGCCCAGATCGTGCGTGATGAGCACGATCCCCATGTTGTGCCGATGCTGCAGTTCACGCAGCAGTTCGAGAATCTGCGCCTGGATCGTCACATCCAGCGCCGTGGTTGGCTCGTCCGCCAGCAGCAGCTTTGGTTGACACGCCAGTGCCATCGCGATCATCACGCGCTGACGCATCCCGCCTGACAACTGGTGCGGATACTCCTTCAACCTCGCCTCCGGCGCAGCGATGCCCACATCCGTCAGCGACCGCATCGCAATCTCCACCGCCTGCCTGCGGTTCACCTTCTGGTGCAGCAGGATCGCCTCCAGAATCTGATCGCCGATGGTATAGACCGGGTTCAGACTGGTCATCGGCTCCTGAAAAATCATGGCGATCTGATTGCCGCGGATCGATCGCATCTGCTTTTCGCTGAGGCGAAGCAGATCCTGCGGTGGCTTACCCTCGTCACCCATCCACCAGATGTGACCTGCGTCGTATCGCCCCGGAGGCGTGGGCACCAGCCGCAACGCGGACATCGCCGTCACCGACTTACCGCAGCCCGACTCCCCCACCACCGCCAGCGTCTGTCGCGGATAAACGGAATAGGACACACCGTTGACTGCCCGCACACGCCCGCGTTCCGACGGGAAGCTGACGGCGAGCTTGTCGATCTTCAGCAGCGGTTGTTCCTGGTTGCTCATGTCGTCTGTCTTGGCTGATGCATCCTGAAACGGCGAATCAGATCTGTGACGCCTTCTTCAGGTGCGGGTCAAACGAATCGCGCATCGCCTCGCCGATGAGGTTGTAGGCGAAGACGGTCAGAAAGATCGCCATACCCGGGAAACTGGCGATCCACCAGTAGAACTCGCCACCCTCTCGCGCCTGGTTAAGCAGTTGGCCCCAGCTCGGCTCATCCACGAGGCCAAGGTTGAGGAAGCTGAGCGTGGCTTCGGTGAGGATCGCCACTGCCACGCCGAAGCTGGCATTGACCAGCACCGGCGCAACGCCGTTGGGCAGCATGTGACGAAAGAGAATCGAACGCAGCGGCAACCCGCACGCGATCGCCGCCTGCACGAAATCCTGTTTGCGAAGCCGCAGAAATTCCGCACGCACGAAATTCGCATACCCCACCCACGACGTCATGCCGATGATCGCCATCATGAGATAAATGTTGCGGCCGTAGAACGCCACGATGGCAATCAATAAAAAAATCGTGGGGATGGACGCGAACACCTCAACGACGCGCGACCCCAGCAGGTCCACCCAGCCGGAGAAGTAACCCAGCAGCCCGCCCACCACCACGCCGATCGCCACGGCGATGCCCGTGGCGATGAAGCCGATCGCCAGCGCGATTCGACAGGCGTGAATCATGCGGCTGGCCATGTCCTGATTCGCAACGGTGGTGCCCATTAGGTGCAGACGGTTGTAATAGGATTCGCCTTCGAGCAATTGATACCGTGGGGGCAATGGCTCGCCGCGCTCGCGAGCCAGCGCTATCTTGTCCTTCTCCTTTTTTGACAAATTGGGCGAGTCCGGATCTTTCGGATACCAACCGGGCGGCAGGGCCCTGGCCTGAGGCAGGTCCGCCATCTGATCCTTGGGACCGAATGGAATGAGTGTGAAGATCGCGGTGACACCATCCTCGCGAATCTGCTGACGGTATGGCTTTTCGGTGAAAACAGCGGGCGGAGAGATCGGCATCAGGATGAACGTCACCCACAAAGCCAGTGCCACCACGCCCAGGCCTGTTTTGAACGCCTTCGACCAGCTCATGCGCACCATGGGCCAGACGATCAGTGTCAGCCAGACCGGCGTGACGAGGATGAGGGCACAGAGGATGAATCCGCGGCCGACGGCGCTGTACTGATCCTGATTCCATTCGGCCCTGACAATGGCATGAAACAACGGGGGGATCGCAGCCGCCACGATCCAGCCTGCCGCCGCGATGTTCTGACCGAAGCTGTAACGTCGCCGCCAGCCGATCGTCAGAATCAGCGTCGCAAAGAACGCCAGCACCAGCAGCACATCCACCGGGTGAAGCCAACGGAACATCGGCATCGACCAGTTGCCTTCCGCATCCCACATGATGATGGGATGACTGTTGGCGATGAACGGGCCGAACACCGCGAAGAAGACGACCACCACGATCCAGGCCAGTCCGAAGCGTGCCCCCGGGCGAGCAAGTACGTCGCGCACGAAGCGCTGACTGTACGTCTGCTTCGGACGAAACGACTGAGGGATGCGCGAAACTGTAGCAGTGCCTTCACTCATAACTGACCCGCGGATCGGCGATCGCATAGCACACGTCGCGCAGAATCTGACTGCCCAGCGACAGAATCGAGGCGAACAGCGTCGTCGCCATCACCACTTCACGATCCTTCTGAAAGGCTGCTTCCACCCCAAGCCAGCCCATCCCCTGGATGCTGAAGATTTTCTCGACAACGACCGCACCAACCAGCATCGCGGGCAGAATCGACGCCACCACGGTGATCAGCGGCAACAAACTGTTGCGAAACACGTGACGCCAAAGGACGTCACGGTCGGCCACGCCCTTGGCGCGAGCCGTGCGCACATAATCCTGCGACAGGTTGTCCAGCACCGCGCTGCGCATCAGCTTGGAAAGTACCGCAAACTGGCCATAAGTCAGACAGATCACCGGCAACACCAGGTGCCACAACCGGTCAATGAGCCAGCCCGATTCCCAACCACTGTCCGTAAGTGTGGGCAGGAAAGTCATGCGCCCGGCTTCGAGGCTGTTTAGTCCACCCGTCGGGAACCAGTAAAAATACTCCACATTGGCAAAGAAGCCGATGAACATCACGCCAGCCCACATCACGGGAATGGACCACAGACCCAGCAGCACGGTGCCCGTTGCGATGTCCTGCAGCTTGCCGCGATGGCGTGCCGAATAGATGCCGGTGAGAATCGCGATCGAGTAACTCAGCGGAATCGTGATCAGGTTAAGCAGCAGCGTGATGGGTAACGTCTCGCGGATCATCTCCCCTACAGGCCGGCCATTGAGCGATTTACCCAGATCGGGCCATTTGATGGCGGGTTTGGAAAAGAGCACGCGGTTACGCCCCATCGCCTCATATGAAAAGCGTTCCACAAAAAAGTCGCGCGCCGAACGCAGGGACTTGGACTGAATCCCTTCCAGACGTTGACGTAAGTCCTCATCGACCTTCGCATCGACCAACGCAAAGAGTTCCAGGCCGGACAGGGGATCATCAAGCGCCTGTCTCAGTCGTCCGGCGATATTCTCGGGGTCCTTTCCGGCATAGAACACAATACTTTGGACGATATTGATCGCGTTCTTCAGGTTGGACTCGCGCCAGGTGATGTCACCCGAGGTGAGAATCTCCTGCACACGCTCGCGTTCCTCGTCGCTGAGCGTCATGTCAGCCGACATGTGAAAGCCGATGGGGGAAATCTGGTTGACCCATCGGCCGTACTGAACCCATGCGGGCTGATCCAGACCATAGCGACGCATGAACTCCTGTCTGATGCGCCTCGCATCCTCGCCCTGCATCTGGGCTCCCATTTCGTTAAGCATGGCAGCGCCGAACCCACCGGGCGACAGCGCCATGACGAAAAAGACGACCATCGTCACGCCGATGAGCGTCGGGAACATCAACACCAGCCGTCGCAGGACATAGCTGAGCATGAACGATCGATCCGTATGTCAGCGGCCGCGGCGCTGAAGATCGCGGGGCACGTACCACTCAGGAATGGTGCCAATGATACCCGTGGGCAACACACGTACGTTCCTGAAACGCTTGTCGACGAAGACCACCGATTTGCGTGTGAATAGAAACAGGTAAGGCTGCTCATCGTGAAGTGTACGATGTACCTCGTTCCACAATGCGTAGCGTTCCTTGTTATCAGTGGTCCGGCGGGCCTTTTCGACAAGCTGGTCAAACTTCTCGCTGATGTAGTGGACGGTATTGTCGCCGCCGTCTGCGACCTGCGAGGAGTGGAACATCTGGAAGACATCGCTTTCCACCCAGCCCGCGCCCCAGCCAAGCATTACCGCATCGAAGTTCCGGTCATCCAGTCGCTGCTGCAGAATCGTCCAGTCGAGCGGATCAGGCTCCAGCACGATACCGGCTCGTGCGAACGCCTCGCGCAGGTAGAAGACGATTTCCTGAGTCACCGGGTTATTGGTGGAATAAGTGAGGGTGAATCGGAAGGGCCTGCCGTCAGCCGACTCAATCATGCCGTCACCATTGCGATCGGCAAACCCGGCCTCCGTCAGGAGCCGACGCGCCAGGTCGGGGTCGTACTTGCGCGGCTCGAGCGTTGGGTCATCCTGATCGCCCAGCGGGTGAAACGGCCCTGTAGCCGGTCGCGCTAGCCCAACCAGGATACGATCGGTGATAAAGTTCAGATCCACCAGATGCGACAGTGCCTGACGAACGCGCTTGTCGGCGAAAAGCGTCGGTTCACCGTTGCGAAGCTGGTTCCAGCCCACGTACATGTAGCCGCCGTTGATCGCGTCATATACGTGCAGATCAGCTTTATTGAGGATGTTGGGGTCATCCCTCATGTTCAGGTACTGTTGTGGCGCCGCCATAAGCATGTCGATTTCACCGTTGCGAAACGCCGTCGCCAAAGCCGTATCATCAGTAATTTCGCGGAAAATGATGCCGTCCAGTCCGGGGCGCGGTCCCCAGTAATTGGTATTGCGGACGAGCTCGGTACGACCGACGCCCGGCTTCCAGTCCTCTGGATCCCCTGCCAATTTCCACGGGCCACTGCCAAACAGCAGCCCCGGCATTTCGTTGAATTCCTCCGGGGAAAACTTCCCGTAATAGGCCCTGGACATGATGTTCATAATCGCACAATTCACAAAGCCCATGAAATAGGGCTCGCGCATCTGGAAGACGACGGTGTAGTCGCCTTCCGCACGTACTTCCTGGATGCGCTCCCAGTAGGCACGCGTCCTCGGGGCGTTCACCTTAGGATTCATGATCCACTCGTAGGTGAACACCACATCGTGCGCTGTCAATGGTGTGCCATCAGAGAATCGTGCCTCGGGTCGAATCCTGAACGTGAAGGTCATGCCATCATCTGAAATGGTCCAGGATTCAGCCAGCACTGGTATCCACTCATGAGTCTCGGAGTCGTAGGTCGCCAGCGACTCCATCACCATGTTCTCGACCCATTGCTGATAGACGTCGCCTGCCACGTAGGGGGTCAGCCTTTTCAATGGCGCGGGGACGGGCCAGACGAAGATATCGCCTTCGGCAAAGTCGGGCTTCTGTCGCGCGGCAACAATCTGCGGCAAGGCGGTCGATGTGTTCGATTGAGTTTGCGCAGTGTCGGTGGAACTCGGCCCCACCGGCACACCACGCTGAAGCTGATCGCTGATGCGATTGATCAGCGTTGTCTGATTTTTTACTTCCGTTTCAAGCTTCTGAATCACCTTATATTGCTGGTCGCGCTGCACCATCGCGAGCCAGACGCTCACGATAATGGCGATCAGGAGCACGATGGTGAACAGATCCTTCAGCCCGAATCGATTTTCCATGAGCTTCTCGTCCAGAGTCTCGCCGGGGTGACACCGGGCGAGCACGTTGCGCAGTTCCGGCCGATCAGGTTTTCATCCGTCGCGGGTCCAGTCGTGCCCGCAGCGCGTCACCCAGAAAGTTCAATGACATCAGGGTGAGCCCCAGCGCCAGGCAGGGCCACCATAGTAACCACCATCCCGATTGAAAGTTGGTCTGGCCGTTACCCAGTCCTCCTGCCGAGAGCCCCATTTCCGGCCCTCGCCGCCCGGTCGCCAGAAAGGCCTGGAGGCTTTCCAGCCCCTCGGACGCCAGATTACCCCAGCTCGGCAGCGGCTCCTTCACGCCGATGCCCAGAAAGCTGAGAAAGGATTCCTGCAGAATCGCCTGGGGAACGGTCAGAGTAGTATAGACCACAATCGGGCCGATCAGGTTTGGCAGCAGGTGAGAGCAGAGGATCCGAATCGGCCCCGTCCCGCACGCTCTGGCCGCCTCCACGAACGGCTGATTCCGCAGGCTCAGCACCTGGCCGCGGATCACCCGCGCCATGGTCAGCCAACTCACCCCACCAATCGCCACCAGCAGCGTGACAATCGGGGCGACCTGAGTCGCCACCCGCTGCTCAAACACCATCAGGGCCAGCCGATCGAACATCGGGTTCAGCGCGATGCTCACCAACACGACCAACAGGATGTAGGGCAGCCCGTAGAGGACGTCGACGGTCCGCATCATGATGGCATCGACGCGCCCTCCAACGTAACCGGCGATCGCGCCCCACGTTACGCCGATGATAACAGCGATCGCGGCCGAGGAAGCGCCGATCCCAAGGCTGATCGCCCCACCCAGCAGCAGCCGCCACAGCAGCGATCGGCCGAGCTTGTCCGAACCCAGCGGCTCGGCAGCACTGGGTGGCCGCATCGGGTCCAGCCGCCGGCCATGCTCGTCCACCTGCATGTTCTGTACGTCGTAACGCTGCAGCGACCAGGGCAGCGTGACGATGCACGGCAGCGCGATCAACAGCAGGATCGCCAGCCCGAACCCACCGACGCCCCAGGCGGGGAACGCCATGCGGCGTGAAACAGCGGATTCGATCTCAACTGTAGTGGACATAGCGGGTTAAGTATAGCAGGGACAACCAATCAGAACGTCAGCCCCCAAGGCTGTCATCCTGTCCACGTCAGGAGGCCTGACACAACTCGATCACGTGACCATCCGGGTCGCTCAGGAAAATCTGTCGGGCACCGTCGGGACGCGTCACCGGCCCCTGAAACGGTGTCTCAACGTCTCGCAGGTGCCGCTCCCACACCGCAAGATCATCCACCTGCAGTGCGTAGTGGTTGCCGCGCGGTGAGGAGATCACCTCTCGGTTGCGTCCGACGATCAGATGCAGCTCCTGCGACGCCCCCAGCCGAAACCAGGCGCCGGGAAAATCGAACGCGGGGCGCGGCAGCGGCTGCAGCTTCAGCACCTCGCCGTAGAACCGGCGACTCTCCTCCAGATCGCGAACGTGCAACGCCACGTGGTCGAGCTGCTTCAGTCGCATGCAAGGAATTGTAATCGTCTGGCTCGGCTCTTGCAGAAACGACCATTCCGGCCCGTTCCCGCCACGGCGGCGGCGCGGCGTATCCCTTGTGCTGACTTCCTTTATAGACCACGGAACTAAAGAGCAGTGCGTGCGGTGGCCATGAATGACAGGCAAGGTGATGAGCAGGCGACCCCCGAGGAACTTTCGCTCCCTTCGGTGTCAGCCGAGCGACTGGATGTCCCCCCCTCGGCTCCGCCGTCATCTCAATCAAGCGTATCGGAGAGGATCGCCCCTGCCGCCCAACTGGGACGCGGCTCCCTGCGACAGCGAGCGGTACGAGCCTCCGCCTGGGTCGTGATGGGGATGCTCGCCACCCAGGCCCTGAGGTTCGCCAGCAACATTATCCTCGCGCAACTTCTCCTGCCCGCCCATTTTGGAATCATGCTCATCGTGAACGTGGTGCTGCAGGGGATGCGTATGTTCTCCGATGTGGGTATCCGCGGCAGCATCGTCTCCAGCCAGGCCGGCGATCAGGAACGATTCCTCAACACTGCCTGGACCATTCAGGTCATCCGTGGTGTCGGGCTATGGCTGCTGATCTGTCTGCTGGCCTGGCCTGTGGCACGCTTCTACGAAGAGCCGATCCTGACGCAGGTCCTGCCCGTCATCGGACTTATCATGATTTTCTACGGCCTGTCCTCCACGGCCACCCTCACACTCACGCGGCACGTGCAGTTCGGCCGACAGGTGGGCGTCCAGCTCGTCGGACAGACACTGGGCATCGTGATCATGGTGGCCTGGGCATGGCTATGGCCCAGCGTCTGGGCGTTCGTCGCGGGGGGAATCTTTCAGGTCGCCTTTCAGTGCGTCGCCAGCTATCGGTTGATCCCCGGATACCGCAACCGCTTCATGTGGGATGCCGACGCGGCAAAACAAATTTTCCACTTCGGGAAGTGGATATTTGTCTGCACCGCTTTGCAATTTTTTCTCATGTCCGGCGACAAGGCGGTGTTGGGGAAAGTTTTCACCACAAGCGAGGTGGGCGTGTTCGCGATTGCTGTCCTGCTGTGTGAGTCACTCTTGCAAATTTTGCGACGGCTGTCGCACGAAGTACTTCTGCCAGTGTATGCCCGACTGTCGGAAACGGGCGATCGACGGCACTTCCGTGTCAAAACAATGCAGATGCGTTCCGTACTGCTGGCAATCTCGCTGCCGCCGCTGTGGCTGCTGGCGGTGTTCGGCCAGCCGATTGTGACGCTTCTGTATCCTGAACGTTACGCTGGCGCCGGACCGATGTTGCAGTGGCTGGCGATCGGGGCGGTCGGAACGGTTGTCTCCATGACAGCCGAGCGGGTGACGCTGGCACGCGGCGACTCGTTCCGCGCAACCGTTGTACAGGCGGTGCGATCCGTTTTGCTGATCGGCGCGATGCTGGCAGGGTTCAAGTTAGCAGGTCCGATAGGTGTGCTCGTTGGCGCAGCCGTCGCACACATCGTGGATTATCCCGTCACCGTCTGGTCGATTCACCGATATGATGCGTGGCTGCCCTGGCTTGACCTCAGTGCTTATCTGATCTCCGCAATCGTGATCGCCACTGGAATCATCATATTCAACCAAAGTCCGTTCTGAACGTGAGCCGTTATACCGGCAGGTTTAACCGCATTCACATCGGCATGGCTGTTGCATGGGGTTCCCCTGATATGGCACAGCACGGTGGTGAACCCTGCAGGTGTGCACCACGTGCTTGCGAATGTGTCCACGGACCTGACGAGGAATGGCCACGGTGTCCACGATCCGAACGACCGAACAGCGGGCCGACAGCACGCATGTGGGTCGCCTGCCGGATTTCTTCATCATCGGCGCGATGAAGGCGGGGACCACCACGCTTTACGAATATCTGTGTCGGCATCCGGATATTTTCGGCTGCGCCAACAAGGAACCGGGCTTCTTCAGCCGCGAGCAGGTCTTTGCCCGCGGCATTGACTGGTATCGCAAGTTGTTTGAAGAAGCGAAACCGCATCAACGCTGCTTCGAGGCCTCCACCTGTTATTCCCGCTGGCCGCACTTTGGTGATGTAGCGCAGCGGATTGCTCAGGCGGTTCCTCACGCGTGTTTCATCTACATCATGCGGCATCCGGTGGATCGAGCTTACTCGCACTACGGCCATTTGATGCGGCTGAAAGTGACAATGACGTTTGAGCAAGCCCTGGAAATCTATCCGGAAATCATCGATGCGAGCCTGTATCTGCAACAGATCCAGCGATTCCTGGAATACTTCGACCGAGGCCGATTCCTGTTTCTGACGCTGGATGACATGCAGCGCACACCGGACGCTGTTCTGGAGCAAGTGCAGATGTTTCTGGGGCTGGCAGTTCGCGATCTGACCAGTGGCGGGCCGCTGCGCGCCAATCGTGCAGGTACCTCCACCGCGACAGTGCGCATCTCCGACCAACTGCGCCGCGTACGGCATTGGCCCGGAGTCGCGCAGATCGCCACTGCGGTGCCTGCCTCATGGCGCGCGAATCTGCATCGACGTTTGACACAAACCTTGAGTAACTCGGTCGTCGGGCGCACACTGGCGGATCGGCACAAGTCACGCTTCTCCCCCATGCTGCCCGAAACACGGAGAAAACTGATGGAACGCTTCGCGGGACCCACCCGGGAACTGGAACGTTTTTTAGGTCGCTCACTCGCCGAGTGGATGCATTGAATCGGCACGTTCACCGGTAAACCCAACGGGATAAATAACGAATACCACGGCGTCAGGCCATGTCATTAGCGAAACTGGTATTGCTGGCGTGGATCCCGACGGTGATCTACATGTTCGTGCTGATGAAACCGCGACGGGCAGTCATGGCGGCGTTCATCATCGGCTGGCTTTTCCTTCCTGTGGCGATCCACGGCGAGGACCAGTCGGCCTTGTTCAAGCTGAAGGGATTTCCCAACCTCGAAAAGGGAACTGTGACCAGCCTGGTCGTGCTGGCGTCTGTGCTGGTGGTGGACCGCAAGCGGCTTTTCAGCTTCCGCCCTCACTGGCTGGACATTCCGATCTTTCTTTTTCTGATCGCTCCGCTGGTGTCCAGTCTGCACAATGCCGAGCCGAACAATCAGCTTGGCCTGTATGACGGCCTGAGCGAGATGTTCGGTCAGTTCGTCATCTGGGGACTGCCCTACATCATCGGTCGCGTCTACTTCAATGATGTGGAAAGCCTTCGCGAACTGGCAATCGGTGTCTTCCTGGGTGGCCTGATCTACATTCCCATCTGCTGGTGGGAGATTCGCATGAGCCCCACTCTGCACGGGAACCTATACGGCTACTTCCCAGCCACGTTTCGAATGCAGAAGCGATACGGCGGGTTCCGGCCAATGGGATTTATGCCTGGTGGGCTCTCCGTAGGAATGTGGATGACCGTCACGGCACTCACTGGCGTCTGGATGTGGGTAAGCGGCGCGCTGAAACGGCTGGAGGGACTGCCAGTCGGGCTATTCGTCGTCCCGCTCGTGCTTACCGCGCTCTTAACTAAGGCGACTGGCGCCGCCCTGCTGCTGCTCGCGGGACTGGTCATCCTGTTCGCCACCAGACACCTGCGCACGACCCTCCCGCTGGTTGCCATGATGGTCCTCATTATCGGATACATGGGCACGCGCGTGACCAGCCAATCGACCGGCGAATATCTGGTCAACTTCGTCGAGCGCGTGATCGACAGTGATCGCGCTGAATCGCTTGCCTTTCGCTTTCACAACGAGAACCTTCTGGCTGAACGCGCCCTGGAGCGACCGGTATTCGGCTGGGGTGGATGGAATCGCTCGCGTGTCTATAACGAGGAAGGTGAGGACATCTCCACGACCGACGGGCTGTGGATCATCGTTCTGGGCAAAACTGGTTTCTTTGGCCTCAGCGCATTGACGTTGACGCTGCTCGTGCCAGCTGTCGCACTGATCTGCATTGTCCCGGCGCAACGATGGAAGGAACCACACATCGCCACGGTGGCTGTGTTCGCCACCTGCATGGTGCTGCACATGGCAGATAACCTGCTCAATGGCTTTCCCAATCCGGTGTTCATGATGATGAACGGCGCGGTGATGGCGATGCTCACCTGGCGTCGCGCAGTTTTGCTGGCACCGATGGGACCACCTGAGCTGACCGCACCTGCAGCTCCGACGCGTCGAAGCGGACGCCGTCGCGCAGGTCAACTTGACGCATACGACAAGCATCCCGCCCCCCTGCGGGCTCGCCCGCTAACACAAGGAGACTTCTCGTGAGCATTCGCCCTCTGGATCGCGATGAACTGCGCCATCAGTTTCGAACCGCGACTCCGTTCCCGAATGTGTGCATCGACAACTTCCTCGACGAGAACTTCGCCGAGGAGGTAGCTGCCAGCTTCCCCAGCTTCCACGAGGCTCAGCACGTGGGCAAGACGTTCACCGCGGTGAACGAGAAAGGAAAGGTACAGGTTCGCGACGTCAGCCACTTTCCCCCGGCGATCCGACGTCTGAACGACATACTTGCCGACCCGCAGTTTCTTGAGTTGTTGTCCTATGCTGCGGAGATTCCCAACCTGCTGGCGGACGACCAGCTCATCGGAGGCGGCATCCATGAAACGACCCGGTCAGGACACCTGGATGTACACGTCGACTTCAACTTCCTGAACGATCGGCAATGGCATCGCCGATTGAACATCATCACCTTCTTCAACAAGGGTTGGCGTGACGAATGGGGTGGCCGCCTGGAGTTGTGGGACAAGGATGTGAAGCACTGCGTCCACAGCTTTCAGCCGATCTTCAATCGGTGTGTCATCTTTGCCACAAGTGAGATCAGCTTTCATGGCGTCACGGCGGTAATGTGCCCTCCGGGCGAATCGCGCAAGAGCTTCGCTGCCTACTACTACACGCGCGAAGCCCCACCGGGATACAACGGGATGAACCACTCCACACTCTTCCGCGCCCGGCCGAACGAACAGGTTAAGGGCAAACTGCTCATGCCAGCAGAACGAGTAGCCAACACTTTCATGAACAAGGTACGCCGGATCAAAAAAAAGCTGATGTGAGAGAGAAACTTTTGATCTGCTGTTTGAGCTCGACTTCAAACCTTGCGGAAACAATCGTACAATGAGCAACGCTACCCAATCCATTGTGGCCACCGATGCGACGTCGAAAACGTCGGCACTGATCCGGGCTGCACCATCGCCCCACACAGCACCCACACTGCACGGCCGGTTGGCGTTGGACCCGTCGCGGCGCCTGTCGCGTTACGTTGTGATCGCCGGGCGAGGCCGCAGCGGTACGAACTTCCTGCTGAGTCTGCTCAACCTCAGTCCGCTGACCCACACTCGCAATGAACCGCACGAACTGATGGGATCAGCACTGTCGCGCCTGCCTAAACCATGGTTCGTGCGCGATGCACAGACGATGGACGAAAACTGGGACCATGCCGTCACGCGGACTGTATACAGCATGGGGGCACGGGATCATCTGGCACGCGGGCCAAAGGAGTTCCTTCGCCCGATTCCGCGAATGCTGGGACTGTATCGCATGGTCGATGGTCCTCGTTCACGGGCGTTGTTGAGCCTGATGCTTCCCTCGCTGCGTGGCGAGGAATGGCTCATGCCTCGCTGGCTGGGAGATTATGAGAAGCTGTCACGTGCCCTGCCCGTTCTGAAGCTGGGACCGACACCCGGCTGGATGGTATGGCTACTGAAACATCGCCCCGAGGCGCGTGTGATCCACATCGCCCGGCATCCAGGGGGGTTCCTTAACTCCTGGCGTAATCGCTGGCTGTTGCTCAACGATCGGCAGGAAGTACGTCGGCGAAATCAAATCCGGCTTCGCGCGATCGCCGAAGTCTTTCCGGATTGGGCGGAACGTTTCGGCGACATCGATGCCATGAGTGCCGAAGAGGCCGAGCTTTGGTACTGGACCTACACCAACGAGGTCATTCACAACGCTGGACGCGGCAACCCCAACTACACGTTGGTGATCTACGAACGACTGGCAGCCAATGCGGTGGAGATCGCCCGACAGCTCTACCACTTCTGCGAACTGCCATGGACGCGCGAAATCGAGCGGCAGGTCCAGGCTGAGTCCGCCGATTCACTATCGATTTCGAATTCGTGGCAGGAGAAGCTGCCGCGCGAGCAGATCGAACTGGTCAACCGAATGCTTGCACAGAGCACGATCAACGAATGGTGGCGTTAGAGACACGACAACCCGATCTTTCGTTGCCCGGCACTTCGGACAGTCGACGGACCATCCCCCTGCTGGTAGTGATCGTCAACTATCGTACAGGGGACCTGGTCATCGATTGTCTTAAATCACTGGCCGAAGAGATCGCCGCCATTCCCGGCGCACGCGTGGAGGTTGTCGACAACGCGTCCGGTGACAATTCCGTTGCTCGATTGGCCCAGGCGATAGGCGAGAACGGCTGGTCCTGGGTGACCCTTCGGGCGCTCAGTGCAAACGGTGGTTTCGCGTTTGGCAACAATGCCGCGATCGGTCCCGCACTGACAGGCGACAGACCTCCGCGTTACGTTCTGCTGCTCAACCCGGACACATACATTCGCCCCGGAGCGTTGCGTGCCCTACTCAGTTTCATGGAAGTGCATCCGGACGTCGGCATCGCAGGAAGCCGGATCGAGAACCCCGACGGTTCGCCCCGGCGTACCGCATTCCAGTTTCACACCATTCTCGGGGAGTTCAGCAGCGCGGCAAAGATCGGCTTCATCCAGCGTCTGCTGGCCCGCTGGACAATCGCACCACCCGTTCGCGATGAACCGCATCCCATCGACTGGGTGAGTGGTGCAGCGATGCTGGTGCGGGCAGAGGTATTTCACGCCATCGGCCTGCTCGACGACCGCTATTTCATGTACTACGAGGAGATGGACTTCTGTCGACGGGCGACGCTTGCGGGCTGGGCCTGCTGGTATGTGCCACAAAGCCGGGTCGTGCATCTGGTCGGTCAGGCATCGGGAGTGACCGGCACCAAACGGCCGCGACGCCGAACACCGCGTTACTGGTTTGAATCGCGTCGTCACTATTACCTCAAAATGCACGGTCGGATGTACAAGTTCCTTGCGGACATCGCCTGGACGCTGGGGTTTGCCTGCTGGCGTGTACGCCGCTGGTTGCTGCGTCAGCCGGACGACCAGCCGCCTTACATGCTGCGTGATTTCATCGCGTTCAATTTTCTCGGAAGCATACCGCGAACGATATGATAGACAGGGATCAACGACAACTCGGGGACGTTCAAATTGACCAAGGCGTCTGTCACAACGGCGACGCCTCGTCCTTGACTCGCTCGATTCCGGCACTACCGCGTGGCGAGACCAATCAAAACCCACCGGGCATTAGCCTGTGGGAACTCATTCTCGAGGATTACCGCACCAATGGCAGCAACATTCTGCAGCAGGGGTTCATCGTACTCGCGCTGCACCGATTCGGTAACTGGCGCATGGGGATTCGCAACCGGTTTCTGCGCCTGCCCTTCACCCTGATCTATCGATTTCTCTATCCCTTCACCGAATGGCTGTGCGGCATCAAACTTTCCTACACCGTGGCGGTGGGTCGGCGGGTGCGCATCGAACATTTTGGCGGCATGATTCTCGGCGCGCGCTCCATCGGCAATGATGTGATCATCCGCCAGAATACAACACTGGGCATCGCACGAAAGGAGGAGGACCAGGGCAAACCGATCATTGAGGATCGGGTCGACATTGGTGCGGGAGCCTGCATTCTTGGCCACGTTCGCGTCGGGCACGACAGCATCATCGGCGCGAACGCGGTGGTTGTTCGCGATGTGCCCCCATGGTCGGTGGTGGTGGGTGTGCCTGGACGAGTGATTCGGTCACGGCGGCCGACAGATACGGATGAGGTGACACGATGACGACGCTGGGGGTGGTAACAATCGGGCGCAATGAGGGTGCACGACTGCAACGTTGTCTGCGATCGCTACGATCGCTGCTTACGCCGGATACCCCGGTCGTGTACGTCGATTCAGGCTCGACAGATGACAGTGTCGCATACGCACGATCACTCAGAGTCGACGTGGTCGAGCTGGATATGAGCGTGCCATTTACGATGGCGCGTGGTCGCAATGCTGGTTTCCGGCACCTATTGGAACGACATCCACAACTGAAATACGTTCAGTTTCTGGATGGCGACTGCGAACTGTTGCCGGGTTGGATCGAAGCGGGTATCGCAGCACTCGATGCGGATGATGATCTTGCTGTCGTTTCCGGCCGGCGTCGCGAACGACATCTCGACGTCTCAATCTACAACCGTTTGGCTGACATGGAATGGGACACGCCGGTCGGCGAGGCACGCTACTGCCACGGCGATGCCCTGATGCGTGTGGCCGCATTGCTGGAGGTCGGGCTGTTCAACCCGACACTCATCGCCGGGGAGGAGCCGGAACTGTGCGTGCGGCTGAGGGCGGCGGGTTGGCGGATCCGACGGATCGATCACGACATGACGTTGCACGACGCGGCCATGACACATATTCGCCAGTGGTGGAACCGCTGTGTGCGCGGCGGGTGGGCATACGCACAGGGCGCAGCCATGCACGGCCAATCGCCCGAACGACACAAGTTGCGCGAATCGCGCAGCGTGTGGTTATGGGGGCTGATTCTGCCAGTCACGTCACTCACGCTCGTCTCCTGGACCAACGGTTGGAGCCTGATCGCACTGGCAATGTACCCATTCCTTCTATTACGAATCGCGATTCGGCACTGGCACCGTGGCTATCTCATTCGGGATGCGTTGTTATACGCGACATTTAACGTTCTTGCCAAATTTCCACAGGCGGTCGGTCAGATGCGGTACTGGTTCCATCGCGTCAGCCGTCAGCCGGCCCGACTGATCGAGTACAAACCCGCTGAACAGGCGAGCTGCTAATGAGTGCCACACTAACCACCGCGGTGATCGGAACCGGGGCGATCTCGCAGGAACATCTCGATTTCCTCTCACGCGAACGTGTCTCGCACATCGTGGGTGTGTGCGATCTGTCCCGAGCCTCCGCCCGCTATGCCGCTTCACGGTTCCCTGATGCCCGGGCGTTCACCAATCATCATGAAATGCTTGACACATTACGGCCGGATGTTGTGCATGTTCTCACCCCACCGCAGACCCACGCAGCAATTTGCCGCGATTGTCTTGAGGCTGGCGCTCACGTGTTCGTTGAGAAGCCCGTGGCGCTAACGTACGAAGATTTTCAGAAGCTCTGGACAACTGCTGAGCGTTACGATCGCAGACTGATTGAAGACCACAACTATCGGTTTAACACACCTGTTCAGACCCTGGAACAACTCGTTGCCGAAGGTCAACTCGGCGAGATTCGCGAGGTCGAGGTCCGCATGGCTCTGGCGTTGCATCGCGGCAACCGTTACAACGACCCGCATCTGTCACATCCCAGCCACCAGCTTCCTGCAGGTGTAATTCACGAGTTTCTGCCTCATCTGGCCTACCTTGCATTGCGATTCCTGCCGCGCGTCGATCGTGTGGTGGCAGCGTGGCGCAACGAAAGTGGCAACCCGGCTTTTCAATACGACGATCTGGATGCACTTGTCTTCAGCTCCAACATTCATGCACGGTTGCGGTTCAGTTGCCACACGCAGCCGGACTGTTTCACCGTCACGTTGCGTGGCACTGAGGGATGGGCACAGGCGGACCTCTTTCATCCCTGTGTGCAGACTTCGTGGACGCGCGAAGCGGGGCCCTTCTCACCGCTGCTGAATCAGATGCTCGGCGGGGCTGTGCTCTTGTCGGCGGGAGTAGCGAACCTTCGGCGAAAGATACTGCAGGAAACACCTTACGAGGGCATGCACCGGTTACTTCGGATGACGTACGAGTGCCTGCATCGCGGCGAAGAACCGCCGATTACTTTTGACGACATGGACCGCACCAGTCGGTTGATTGACTCTCTTCTTGACGAGGCGAATCGCCTATGAAGCTTCTGGTGACAGGCGCAACGGGATTTCTGGGGCGACATGTCGTTGTGGAAGCACTGCGACGGGGCCACCACGTGCGCGCCATGGTAAGGCCGGACACGTCGGAGGATGCGCTGCCGTGGCGACCAACCGCTGGACTGACCTTTGTTCGAGCCGATTTGCGTAGTCCGCGCGGCCTGAGGGAGGCTGTGCGAGGGGTTGACGCAGTTCTTCACCTTGCAGCAGCCAAGACAGGCGACTTTTACACACAGTTTCGCGGGACGGTAAATGCCACGGAGAACCTGCTCAATGCCATGGCAGATGAGAGTATTCGCCGTCTGGTGCAGGTCAGCAGTTTCAGTGTTTACGACTATGAGAAGCTGCGTTGTGGAAGCACACTGACTGAGGATAGTCAGCTTATTGACATCTACGCCGATCGCGATGCGTACGCCATCACGAAACTGCTGCAGGAGCAACTGGCACGCGAGTTCGCGGAGGAGCACGGTGGCCTCGTCACCATCCTGCGGCCCGGGGTGATCTACGGCCGGGGTAACAGCTGGACGGCCCGTCTAGGCGTTCAGTGGGGTCACCGCTGGATCCGGATCGGCGCTAATGCGCCCCTGCCGCTCATCTATGTGGAGCATTGTGCTGAGGCAGTTGTTCTTGCCGCAGAGAAGCCTGCGAGCATCGGCCAGACAATCAACCTCGTGGATGATGATCAGCCTACGCAGCGACGATACATGCGCGCCCTGGCGGCACACGCACCCGAGCGTCCCACCATCATCCCAATCAACTGGAGCTGCATGAGGTTGCTCGCCCGGCTTGCCATTCTAACCAACAATCTGCTCTTTGGGGGTCGGGCACGCCTGCCGGGGATTCTCATTCCCGCCCGTCTGCACGCCCGGTGCAAACCGTTGCGATACGACAACCAACGCATGAAGTCGCTGCTGGCAATCCAACCTCGGTACGACCTACAAACCGCCCTAGCGCGTTGCTTCACAACGCCAGAATCAGTCGTAACGCCTCTGGCCGATGGACATACAGTCGATAAGGAGGTCCAGGACGCATGCGCATCGCCTATCTGACTGGCGAGTATCCCCGCGCGACCGACACTTTCATTCAGCGGGAGGTGGCGGCATTGCGTCAATTGGGCGTCGAGGTGCATACGTTCGCCATACGTCGGCCTGCCGAGCGGGAGATTATCGGTGCTGAGCAGGAAGCTGAACGCCAGTGTACGTTCTACATCCTTCCTACCATGCTCACCACATTACTGCGATCACACCTGCAATGCGTGTTTGACAGGCCGCGACACTATCTACGTGCGCTCGGTGTCGCATTAAAAACACGGCCACCCGGCTTGTACGGTTTGGTCTACCAGATTTTCTATTTTGCAGAAGCGGCGATCCTTGCCTGTGAGATTCGCACCCGACAAATCGAGCATCTGCATAACCACTTCGCAAATTCGAGTTGCTCCGTTGCCATGCTTGCTGCCGAGATGGGGGGATTCCCCTACAGCTTCACCATGCACGGCCCGGCTATCTTTTTCGAACCCAAATATTGGCGAATTGATGAAAAGATTCGCCGAGCAAGTTTCGTAAACTGCATCAGCTACTTCTGCCGCAGTCAGGCGATGGTTTTCGCCTCACGCGATATCTGGCCTCGTCTGCACATCGTTCATTGTGGGGTTGATCCGCAACAATACATACCCGTCACGCACAAGGGAGAGGGGCACAGAATCCTTTACGTCGGTCGTCTCGCTGCTGTGAAAGGTTTACCTGTCCTGCTGGAAGCACTTGCGATGATCCGCCAGGCGCGTCCCAACATTATGCTGACCATCGCGGGCGACGGTCCTGATCGCAGCAACCTGGAACAAATGAGCCGTGAGTTGAATCTCCAGCACCACGTGCGTTTTGTCGGCTACTGTTCCCAGGCACAGGTACGTGAACACCTGAAGCAAACCGATGTCTTTGTCATGTCAAGTTTTGCTGAGGGTGTGCCGGTAGTGCTGATGGAAGCGCTTGCTTCGGGGGTACCTGTTGTTGCCACCCGGATCGCGGGAGTCGGAGAGCTTGTAGAGAACGGCATCAGTGGATTCACGGTGCCTCCGGGCAACCCTGTCAGTCTTGCGGAAGCGATTGAGCGTCTGCTGGACGATCCAACTCTGCGTCAGCAGTTCGGACGTAACGGTCGACGGCATGTCGAGGAACATTTTGATATCAGGCGTGAAGCGGCACGGTTGTTGCAAATCATGATCGCCGCGCGGAATGGTTGTCGCGCGCCGGTGCGTCCTGATGCGTCACCGATGGAGTCGTCACGAACCGGGTTGAGCCCGCAGCACGAGCACGCCCGCACATGGAACGGTATTGCCTGATCAGCCCCTGCCGAGATGAAGCCGCTTACGCGCGGCGTACGCTCGAGAGTGTGCTTGCTCAGACCGTGCGGCCAGCGCTATGGGTGATCGTGGACGATGGCTCAACTGATGAGACGCCAGTCATTCTTGACGAGTATGCCGAACGCCATTCATTCATCCGGGTGATTCATCGACACGCGAACGGGCCGCGCCGCGTTGGGCCGGGAGTGGTGGATGCGTTCTACGTGGGGCTGGCGACGATTGATCCTGGGGCATTCCCCTATCTTTGCAAGCTCGATCTTGATCTGGAACTGCCGCCCAGATACTTCGAGATTCTTCTGCGGCGCATGCGTGCCAATCCGAGCATCGGCACGTGCAGTGGCAAACCCTACTTCATCAGCAGAAATGGGCGACTGATCAGCGAAGCCTGCGGCGATGAAATGTCCGTCGGGATGGCCAAGTTCTACCGCAGGGAATGTTTCGAGGAGATCGGTGGCTTCGTCCGCGAGGTGATGTGGGACGGTATCGACTGTCACCGCTGTCGAATGCATGGCTGGATTGCATGCAGCTGGGATATCCCCGCCCTGCGCTTCATTCACCTGCGTCCGATGGGGTCCAGCCATCGTGGCATTCTGACCGGGCGAATGAGGCACGGCTACGGTCAGTACTATATGGGAACGTCACTTGCATACATGACAGCCAGCGCTTTGTTTCGGATGACGCGTCCGCCCCTCATCATCGGCGGGTTGGCCATGTGGTGGGGATACGTCTGCAGCATGTTGAGAAGGCTACCGCGATACAACGATTCAGACTTTCGAGCATTTCTCCGTCGCTACCAATGGCAATGTCTCCTGCACGGCAAGGAGGCAGCAACACAACCGCTGCACCATCGCGCCATGCGACATCGTCACTTCCGCAATACTTCAGGGGTTCGGCAACAACAAGTGATTTGGCCAACCATGAATCAGCCCACCTCGCAATTCAGCATGACTGATCAGACAACGCCCGACGTTTCCATAGTTGTTCCGCTCTACAATGAGCAGGACAATGTCGTGGAGCTGTATCAGGAGCTTGTGTCGGTTGTCGAGCACGATGCTTATCGCCGATACGAGATCATCTTTGTTGATGATGGCAGCAGCGATGACACGCTCGCTATATTACAGGATGCGGTGGGTGATGACAGCCGGGTAACCATCATCTCATTCATGAAAAACTTTGGGCAGACGGCCGCAATGGCGGCCGGTTTCAGCTACGCCCGCGGCCGGGTTATCGTCCCCATGGACGGCGATCGACAGAACGATCCACACGACATTCCAACGCTCGTCAGCAAACTTGATGAACCGCCCGGCTATGACATCGTCAGTGGCTGGCGAAGAAACCGACAGGACAAGCTTCTGAGCAGGCGTCTTCCCTCGATTTTGGCGAATCGACTGATCCGCAGGCTGACCTGGACGCGCGAAATTCACGACTTTGGCTGTTCGATGAAAGCATACCGGCGCGAAGTGCTCGATGATGTTCGTCTATACGGAGAAATGCATCGCTTCCTGCCTGCGATCTGCAAATGGCGCGGTGCGCGGATCACCGAATGCGTGGTCAATCACAGGCCACGCGTCGCGGGGTCGAGCAAGTACGGGCTGAAGCGCACCATTAAGGTGCTGCTGGACCTTATGACCGTCAAGTTCCTGGGCGACTACCTCACAAAGCCGCTCTATTTCTTCGGTAAGGCTGCAATACTGATATTGTTGCTCAGCTTCGCGTCCCTCTCAATTGCTGTACTGCAAAAATTCAACATCTGGACAGAACACGGTTCACCCGTCAGCCTCAACAACAACGTGCTGGTGCTCTTTGCCATGATGACGTTTCTCATGGCCGTGATGTTCGTCATGATCGGGGTGATTTCAGAACTACTTGTCCGCATCTATCACGAGGCACAGGATCGCAAACCCTACAAGATTCGCTGGGTGTTGGCTGGTGCGTATAGGCAGTCGCCTCCTCCAGACGGCGAACAGGTCGATGACCTTTCGAGGGTGTATCGGATCGCGCGCTGATTCAATCATGTAATACTGAAAGACATCATGCCATCACCGATTGCGCACACCTCGATTGCCATGGCGCTCTGGCCAGCAACCGCCAGAAAACTTCGTGGGACGCCTGCGCGCGGTCGCATAATCATCCTGGGGGCGACGCTCGTGACACTGGTAGCAGCAGATTTCGACATTCTGACAGGTTCCATATTTGGCTCAGGGCCGTTCGTGGACCATGGTGGGCCGACGCACAGCTTTGTCGCTGCAGCGATCTGGGCCATGGCCTTCGCAACTGTTCTTTCGATCGCCACACGTGCCATGCATTGGACGACATTCTGGATGCTCGGGTTCATTGCATACGGTTCTCACATCATGCTGGATGCGTTCACGTTTGGGCGCGGTGTGAGGATGTTCTGGCCATTTCTGGCAGATCGCATCGCATCCCCCTTGCCCATCTTTGCGGGAGTGCGTCATTCAACACCCGCGAGTATTGTCGACCACACTTTGACCATTGCAACGGAATTGCTTTTTGCACTGCTTGTCTGGCGTGTCACCGCATGGTGGTATCAACGCGGCTACTACGACAGCCAGGAACAGCCATCTGCCTCCGATAAGGAGCAAAGCGTTGCATCCTGAAACGGACATTCTGTTCGTGGATGCTCACGTCCACCTACATCCGGAGCACAGTCTCGACGTGTTTCTGGAGGGCGCATGTGCAAACGTAGCCTGGGGAGCATCGCAGATGGGCCTGCGGCAGTCACCCCTGGGGTGTCTTCTTTTCGCGGAATGCGCCTGGCATCACACGTTTCACAACCTGCTGTATACAAACATTACCACCAACGGTGCCACGTGGCGCATTGAACCAACCGATGAACCAGAGTCAGCGCTTGCCTACCGCAATAACGTGCTGAGACTTGTTCTTATCGCAGGTAGGCAGATTGTGACAGCCGAACGCCTGGAGGTGCTCGCACTGGCGACGTCCAGTCGGTTTCCTGATGGCGAGCCGATCGAGCATGTGCTTCGCTCTACGCTTGATGATTCGGCGATCACGATAATGCCATGGGGATTAGGCAAATGGTGGGGCCGTCGCGGCCTGATTGTCCGTCATCTGATTCGATCGCTGTGGGGACGAACAATCATGTTGGGCGATAACGGAAATCGTCCACAATTGTCACCCCTTCCCCTTCTGATGCGACTCGGGCGACGATACCGTATGCCTATCCTACCCGGAAGTGATCCGTTGGCGATACCATCCCATGTCACCCGCTCGGGAAGTTACGGCTTTGTGCTGCATACATCACTCCCGCTTGACCGGCCGGCCGAACATCTTCGCCGGGTAATCGCGCCAGGCATGGCACAGCCACGCATCTATGGCAGACGTCTGTCGTGGCCACAGTTCATCCGTACCAACATTGAACATCGACGTTATCATTATGCACCCGTTCCTATGACACACGCACCAACACCGATCTGACATGGGCACCTGTGTCATCCAACGCGATCCCGTGGCAGCCGCATCTCAGCGCTACGATGCGATTGTTGTCGGTGGCGGCATCCATGGTGTGGCGATGACGCTGGAAGCGGCGCGTCGTGGTATGCGCGTCCTGTTACTGGAGAAAGGCGATTTCGGCGGGGCGACATCCTTCAACACATTGCGAATCCTGCACGGAGGCTTCCGCTACCTGCAATCCATGGATCTGCGGCGTTTCCGAGTATCGGTTGCGGAACGTCGGTGGTTTATGCAGCACTTTTCGGATCTGGTCAGACCATTACCATGCCTCATGCCACTTTACGGTCAGGGCGTGCGTCGTCCCGGCATCCTCCGCACCGCACTGATCGTGAATGATATACTCGGTGCGCATCGAAATGATGGCGTTGTCGAGTCGCTGTATCTTCCCCCCGGTCAATTGCTTGATTTCGAAGAAACTACCTATCTTTACCCCGAGGTTGACCGCAGCGGTCTGTGCGGAAGCGCCCTTTGGTACGACGCGATCATGCTCAGTTCCGAGCGTATCATCATGGAGATGCTGCGCTGGGCCTGTCGATGTGGCGCAAACGTCTTGAACTATGTCGCAGTGGATCGACCGCTCCTCTCTGGCAACCGGATCGTAGGAGTCGAGGCACGCGACGCCATCACACAACACTCGTTTACTTTTGAAGCGCCGCTCATCATCAACTGCGCCGGACCATGGTGCGGGCAGATGGCAGCCACCTTCTGGCACCCGCGTCCCGACCTGTTTCAACCTTCCCTGGCGTTCAATCTGCTGCTGGATCGACCGAGCATCTCATCATGCGCGCTGGCGCTTACGCCTCAGCGACCCCATGCACGCACCTACTTTCTCGTGCCGTGGCGCGGCCGGATCCTTGTGGGCACCTTCCACACCGCATACACCGATGAACCCGTGCATCCGCGGCCGACCATCAGCCAGATAGAAGCGTTTCTCCATGACATCAACGCGGCCGCCCCTCACCTCAACGTCACCGTAGCCGACGTCGTTCAGGTTTTCGCAGGTCTGCTGCCAACCGATGCGATCGGCGATGTCGAACCGAGCTCCCGAACGCGGATCATCGACCACGCCGCGCTCGGCGGCCCTGAGGGGTTTGTCAGTGTGAGCGGCGTAAAGTTCACCACTGCCCGCCATGTTGCTGAGCAAACGCTTCGCACCTGGTTCGCAGCACGAAGAATGCCCCTTCCCCCCTACCGCAACGCAACTCAACCAGATGCGGCGTCGCGACGCGATTGGATCACGCTGTTTGACGCCGACGAGTTGTCCGTCTCACCTGAAACGATTCGCCGGATCGCCGAGGAGGAATCTGTCGTTCACGTCGACGACCTGCTTCTGCGGCGCGGCCATTGGAATGGTACCCACGACGAGGGAATGCAATGCGGTCAACACATTCTCGACATTTTGAACTGGACCGGTGAACACGGCCGGGCTGAACTGGAGCGGCTGGACCGGGAACTTCAATGTTTGCACGGTTCACTGGTGAAGGAAGTGGAAACAACACGGTGATGGAGCATTCGCCCATGCCCCATGCCAGCGGTCTCATCCTTGTTACCGGCGCGACCGGATTCACCGGTGGCCACCTTGCGCGCACATTGAAACGCCGGGGTCACCGGGTGCGGGCACTTGTGCGCGATATCGAAAAGGCCCGCGATCTCGACCGCGAAGGCATCGAACTGGTGGAAGGTGACATTCGCTCCCCGGACGATGTCATGCGTGCAGCTTGCGACGTTGAACGCATCTACCACATCGCGGCGGTGTTCCGCACAGCCGGTCATCCGGACAGTTATTACCACGAGGTCAACGTGCGAGGGACGGAGAACGTCCTCAAAGCAGCCCATAAAAACAACGTTCACCGCATCATCCACTGCAGCACGGTCGGCGTGCATGGCAACGTCAGCATGATTCCATCCGATGAAACAGCTCCCTACAATCCTGGCGACATCTACCAGGTAACAAAGCTCGAAGGGGAAATGCGAGCTCAGGAAGCGATTGCTCGTGGTGCGCCAGTCGTTATCTTCCGTCCCACCGGTATTTACGGCCCGGGCGACCTGCGTTTTCTGAAACTCTTTCGTACCATCCATAGTCGACGCTTCCGCATGTTTGGCGACGGCAGAACGTTCTATCACTTTACCTACATCGACGATCTGATTCAGGGCATCATTCTGTGCGGCGAGCACCCGAACGCGGTCGGCCAGACTTACATTCTGGGTGGTGATGAATACATCACATTGAACGACATGGTGGCGACGATCGCTCAGGCGGTCGGTGTCCCACCGCCCCGGGGCCATCTTCCGCTCTGGCCTCTTCGGATCGGTGCGACCGTGTGCGAAACGCTGTGCCGGCCTCTCGGGATCGATCCGCCTCTGCATCATCGCCGCATCGACTTTTTCGTGAAGAATCGCGCATTCACCAGCGCCAAGGCAAAGCAAGAACTGGGTTATGCACCAGCCGTTTCGTTCGCGGAGGGAGCCAGACGCACTGCTGCGTGGTACTTTCATAGCTATCTCAAATCGCGCGATGAAACACCCGTCGCCAGAACCGAAAAGGCTGGCACCTGATAACGATGGACACAACCATAGCGCCTATCCTGCATCCTGCGGTACGACCGATGCCTGACGTCGAATCCGCGACCGACGCCTACGCTCAGCGGTTTGCGGGTCGCACGGGGGCTTACCTGCTCGAAGTACAGCGAAAGGCCACGCTCCGGCTGCTCGAACCGTGGCGTGGCGGCACTGTGCTGGATGTCGGTGGTGGCCATGCGCAACTGGCTCAGCCGCTCGTCCAGGAGGGCTATCGTGTCACCATCCTGTCGAGCAGCGCCGAAGCATGCCATCGGCCTCGACAAATCCTCGGCGACCGTGTCGAACTCATCGTGGGCGATCTCTTAGACCCACCCGTTCACGACGCGAGTTATGATGTGGCGATCAGCTTCCGCATCCTTCCGCACATCGGCGACTGGGAACGATTGATCGCGGGCCTGTGTCGGGTGGCACGCCATGCAGTCATCGTGGATTTCCCGATCCCCGGTGGATTTAATGCCCTGACACCTCTGTTCAGCCTGAAACAACGTGTAGAGGGTAACACCCGACGGTATGACACATTCGCGCCACACGACGTCAGCCGAGCATTCATTCGGGCTGGGTTCCGCAGCGACGCCACGTACGCTCAGTTCTTCCTGCCGATGGTATTGCACCGGGTATTGAGGATGCCGCGGCTGTCGTGTTGCGCCGAAGCATACTGCCGCGCGCTGGGGCTGACTCGTCGCTGGGGGTCTCCGATCATCATGCGGGCTGTAGCGCAGCGGGATTGACGACGGTGCGATTGGCCCGGGACTTGCATGGATGTCGGACATGAGCGATGTCGTGACAACCGATGCGTCGACCACCGCGGTTGCTTCATCAACGGAATACGACGCGGTGATTGACACCCGGCCGACACGCCCGGACAGCGAACCACATCGACCGTTGCGTGTCTTACTGCTTGCGCCGCAACCATTCTTTATTCACCGCGGGACGCCGATAGCTGTGCGATCGCTCGTGCAGGTGTTGAGCGAGGCGGGATACGAAATTGACATCCTGACTTACCACATAGGCGAGGCGGTCCACGTGCCGAACTGTCGTGTGATTCGCATTCCTCGTGTACCGCGCATTCGTGATGTTCCACCGGGCTTTTCGTGGCGGAAGGTGACATGTGACGCTGTTATGGCTGTGTGCGCCGCTTCGCTGCTGCTGCGTCGGCGGTACGATCTCATTCATGCGGTCGAGGAATCCGCCATCACCGCCATGTTTCTCGGGGGTTTATCCCGCCTTCCCTATGTGTACGACATGGATTCATCGCTTGTCGAGCAGATGAACACACGATCGCAGCTACCCTCGTGGCTGCATGGACTTCTGGCGCGGCTGGAAGGCATGGCTGTGCGAAGGGCCGCGGGTGTCATCACCTGTTGCCGTGCACTGGCTGACCTCTCAAGAACGTATGCGCCGCAGACACCGGTGCTCGTACTCGAGGACATAAGCCTGCTGCCCACGCAGGAAAATACTGAGTCCCCTATCAACGTCTCCTCCGATACTCCTGTCATCATGTACGTCGGCAACCTCGAACCCTATCAGGGAATCGACCTGCTTCTGGAGGCCTATGCTCTTACGCTGCAGCAGGCTCCCACATCCCGGCTTGTCATCGTTGGGGGAACCACCGAGCACATCACGGCTTACCGTCGTCGTGCGGAAGCGCTCGGAATCGCGCCCAACACACAATTCCTCGGTCCGCAGCCGGTGGACCAGCTTCGTAGCTACCTGGACATGGCGACGATTGTGGTATCGCCGCGTATTGAAGGCACCAACACCCCGATGAAGGTTTACAGCTATCTGGACAGTGGTCGGCCGCTTCTGGCGACGCGTCTGGCCACCCACACGCAGGTCCTGGACGACACGATCGCCTGCCTTGTGGAGCCGTCACCAGAAGCCATGGCTCAGGGGATGCTGCGTCTGATCCATGATCCGGATTATCGTTGGCAACTCGCGGCAGCAGCCCAACGCCGTGTGCGCGAGCATTACAGTCCAGTGGCATATCGCCGAAAACTCTGCGATTTCTACAGTCGCATCACCAAACCGATGCGACCTGTCTCGCCATGTGTTCGTCGTCCACTGAGCAAGCGTATCGTCTGATCGTCGAGAATCGTGCGATGACAAACCACCAGCAATCAACCGACGCATCCTCCAACCCGGAACCAACCGTTCGGGAGGCGGTCACAGGACTGCGCAAGGTGCTGGAGGATGGTGAAGGTTCCGCATTCCGCAAGTATTGCGCCATCAACATTGGAAAGCCCGGCTGGCTCACATTCATTCGATACGAATTGTTGACCGGATTGCTGGGATCGATTCCCGGCGCGGTGGGATACCTTCTGCGCAGGCTCTTCTATCGTTTCCTTTTCGGTCGAATGGGTCACGGGGTGATCATCGGCCGTAATGTCACAATTCGTCACCCACATCGCATTCTCCTGGGAGATCGCGTCATCATCGACGATCATGCTGTACTGGACGCGAAGGGGGAACACAACCGGGCCATTGTTCTTGACGACGATGTCATTATCGGCCGAAACACCGCTCTGATTTGCAAGGATGGTGTGATTCACCTGAGCACGAGAACGAATGTTTCAGTGAACTGCACACTGATTTCCGAGACAGAGCTTTCCATCGGGCCACGAGTTCTGATCGCTGGACACTGTTATCTGATTGCGGGTGGCAACCATGGGATCGATCGTCTGGATATTGCCCCGATCGACCAACCTCGCGTGGAGAAAGGCGGCATCCAGATCGACCAGAACGTCTGGCTTGGGGCGGGCGTGATCGTGCTTGACGGTGTTCGGATCGGACGCGATACCGTGGTGGCCGCTGGCGCGGTTGTGAATCGTCCGCTCGATGCATTTATCATCGCAGGCGGTGTACCAGCCAGAGTCCTGCGTGATAGACGCGACAATTCAAATTCTGCATCGCCAGTCGAAGCGGAAACCAACCTATTCGCACAGACGTGTTGCCGTTGTGGAAGGGAGGCATGAACATCCGCTGTGTACAAGATCATGTATCGGAAACGCCACTCAATCAAGCCGCGCACCGATCGACTGACGGCGGCACTTCCGGGCTGCGATGCCTGATTGTCGCGGACCATGCCTCGCTGCGCTTTGGTGGGGAGGCCGCCCTTCCACTTCATTACTTCCGGGTGCTGCGCAAGTTCAGGGAGGAGGCCTGGCTGGTCGTCCATGAACGAACGCGGGATGAACTGCTTGAACATTTTCCGAACGATCAGGAACGCATCCATTTCGTATGTGACAATCATTTGCACCGGCTATTGTGGAACTGCGGACGTTTCCTGCCTCGCAGACTGGGGTATTTCACCTTTGGAATGCTTTCTCGTCTGCTCACACAACTTTTGCAACGACGTATAGTGCGACAGGTAATTGCGATGCACGGCATTGATGTGGTGCATCAGCCCATGCCTGTTTCGCCACGCGAGCCATCCATGCTCTTCAATCTCAGGGTACCGGTCATCATCGGTCCCATGAACGGTGGCATGGACTACCCTCCGGCGTTTGCAGACATGCAAAGTCGCATGGTCACATGGTCGATCCGGGCGGGGCGTTTCTTTGCCAACCTTCTTAACACGTTGATTCCGGGGAAACGCCGGGCCGGTGCCATTCTGGTCGCCAATGCCCGAACGCGAGCTGCTCTGCCCAGCGGCATTCGTGGACCAGTGATTGAACTGGTCGAAAACGGCGTCGATCTGGACACGTGGCGACCAACCGATGATACACCGCAAGATCGACCACGCCGCAGTCATATGACAAGGTTTATCTACATCGGACGCCTCGTCGACTGGAAAGCGGTCGACATCCTGCTCGAAGCGTTCCATCACGTGACCTCGCAGTGCGATGCACGGCTGGAGATCGTCGGTGATGGCCCGGAAGGTCCGCGCCTCCGAGCCTATGCTCATGCCCTTCGCCTGACGCAGGAACAGCATGTGCAGTTCAGTGGCTTCCTGCCACAGACTGAATGCGCACGCCGATTGCAGCAAAGCGATGTGCTCGTTTTGCCGAGCCTGCTGGAGTGTGGCGGCGCAGTGGTGCTGGAAGCGATGGCAATGGCGCGGCCGGTGATCGCGACCAACTGGGGCGGTCCTGCCGACTACCTGGACGATACCTGTGGCATTCTCATTGAGCCTACGTCACACAACGACATGGTGCGGCAGCTTGGTGCGGCGATGCTTCGCCTCAATGCTGATCCTGAGCTGTGCCGCACCATGGGCGAAGCCGGTCGCCGTCGTGTACTGCGGGAATTCGACTGGGACGTCAAGGTACGGCGCATGCTGGACATCTATCGTGAAGTCGTTGCGCGTGCACATACCGTCCGCTGATCCGGTACAGAACCCTCGGCAATCGTCGCGCATCGAACGCATGATTGCTCAACAGGTTCAAACAGGCATTCCGCGATATTTCTGGCCGACATTACTTCTAATAACGTTCCTGAGTGGAACCCTGCGCCTGTACAACCTGGGCACGTGGAGCTTCTGGGAGGATGAGCTTTTCTCAATCCATGCTGTCACTGACGCCGCCCCCCCCAGCACTACCGGATCAACGGACATCCCCTCCCCACCCCGCTTTACCCGGCAGTGGTCCAAATGGCTTGGCTACGTCCCAGTTGAGGTGGGCCTGCGTCTCAGCGGAGCTGATATTGACGCCGCGTCAAACGATCGTCCACACGAATGGCGTGCACATGGCATCAACGAGTGGCGTGCCCGCATCGGACCCTGCGTCGTGGGCATCCTCTCGATTCCGCTGCTCGCGCTGACCAGTGTACGCCTGATTGGGCCGCGTGCCGCATTGATTCTTGCCCTGTTGCTGGCCGTGTCGCCGTGGCATCTGTTCTGGTCGCAGTCGAGTCGGTTCTACACGTTGCAGTTCCTCTTTTACAATCTGGCATTCGTCACATATTTCATCGCGACCGATCAGTCATCGCGACGGATCTACCTTCTGGCGATGGCCACGGTGGTGCTGGCGTACATGTCGCAGCCATCGGCACTCTTGATCGGACTGATTTTCGCCGGGGATTACCTACTTGGCTGGCTGCGCCGGGAGCCGGTCAGGCTGGGTATCTTCGGATGGAGCATCGGCCTGGCAGCGCTGATGATCTGTCTGGGGCTGCACTTCCGCGATTCCATCGTCGCGGCCGCCAACTGGGAAAAATGGGCGAGCCTAGACGGACATTCCCCGATGATTATCGTGCTGGGCACAATATGGGAAAATCATGTTGTCATTGTCGCCGCGGCGCTTTTGACTGTAGCTGGCCTGTTCTTCACTCGAAAACGCCTCATGCTCTACCTCCTGATGGGGGGTGTCATACCGATTATCGCAATCATCGCCCTAGCGGGAACCGGTACCTACGCTCATACACGATACGGCTTTCCCACGCACTTCAGTTGGCTCTTACTCACTGCGATCGGGCTGGACACTGCGTACCAGACCATCGCATCCCGATACAACGTGCTTTTCGCAAGTATGAGCATTGCCGTGGTCTGCTTTGCGTTGGGATTGAGCGATCTGACACAACTGACCAGTGGTTACGGATTGCGCCGAAGGTGGGCTGATGCGTTCACCTATGTCAGGAAACACCAACGCCCCGGTGAACAGATTGTTTCAGAGCGCACGCTGATTGCACAGTACTACCTGGAGACGGAAATGCTGCCCGATTTCCCGCGATCGCCGCAGGCGCTGGCGTCGCTGGATCGGCCGACCTGGCTGGTGCTTCCCGCCGTGTCTGCCACTCGGGGCGAGTTGTATCCCTGGCTGCATGAGAATTGCACGTTTAAGGCTTACTTCGATGTGCGTGTGATCCAGCCTTTCAGCTCCGTTCGGGTGTTCTATTACGATCCTGCCACGGCAAGGTCAACCCACGATGGAACCTCATCTCAGCCGTAACACAGGTTCATCGAAGCGACATGTCAAACTGTTGGGTGTGCGCCTCAACGCTATGCGCGAAAGTGAGGTTGTTGAGTATGTGATGACCGCTCTGCGGGCAAGACGCGGCGGATGGATCATCACGCCAAATCTTGACCATGTCCGTCGTTGCCGTCATGACGCCACGTTTCTGGCCATGCTTGAAGAAGCTGATCTGGTCGTGGCGGATGGCATGCCGCTGGTGTGGGCAGCCCGCCTTCAGGGCACCCCCCTGCCGGAGCGTGTCACGGGTTCATCACTGGTCGAAACGCTTGCACGTGCCGCTTCATGCGAAGGTGTTCGTCTTTTCCTGCTGGGAGGAACGCCCGGTGCTGCTGAAAATGCAGCGCGGGAGTTGCGCCGACGTTATCCGACGCTGCAGATTGCAGGATGGTACTGTCCGCCGTTCGGCTTCGAACACAACGCCGAACAAATGGCTGCCTTGCATAACGCTCTGGAACGAACACAACCGGACCTTGTCTACGTGGCTTTGGGGTCACCGAAACAGGAACGTTTGATTCAACAACTGCGAAACCATTTCCCGCAGACATGGTGGATCGGCGTGGGGATCAGTCTGAGTTTTCTTAGCGGGGAAATCCGCCGCGCCCCACAATGGATGCAGCAATTCGGCCTGGAATGGCTGCACCGCCTGTATCAGGAACCACGTCGTCTCTTCGTGCGCTATGTCATCGTTGGGATTCCCTTTGCGATGCGGCTGCTGTTCGGAGCGAGCATCGCACGCTTCGCTGCGGCTCGCTGATCGTCTCTTCGGTATCGCCTTTGCTTTTGTATTTCCATCCGCGGTGTAACCGCTACGGCTGTTCGTCGCACCAAAACGATCAGGTGTTACTGATGTATCGTCATCCATTGAGGGCCAATGGCCTGGGGAGATGAGGGGAGATGTCCGCCATACGACAGGAAATCGTCCCATGGTCCGTCACCAGCGGCACCGCGGCACTGGCCCCTGCGATCTCAGCCGTGGAGCCGCTCACACGTTTGAAAGCACTGGTGCTGCTGAGTGGATCGGTGCGACCGTCGGTGCTCAGCTCAACTACACAACGTTCGCTGCTGGATTTCCCCATCGATGCGGACCACACATTCCTGAAATACTGGCAGAACCAGGCGGTGGAGCTGGCGAGGTGGCTCGCTCGACAACGACTACGTGTACGCGTGCTGCTGGCACGACATTCCCTCAAGCCTCGACGCCCCGAAAAAATGCATGGCATCTCTCTACGGATCGAGCGCGACCCAGTGGAATATCGTGGCATCGGCGGTGTGCTGCGTGACCTGGCGGGTGATTACGAGCAGGATGACTATCTTTTGGTCGCCAGCGCCGCACAGTTGCTGCTGTCGCCCCTTACAGACCTGACTGCCCAGCTCTGTGTCCGGAGAGCCGGAGAACGCTCACCCGATGTGAGCATCATCTCCCATCGTGATGGCACTCCCTGTGGCCTGATGCTCGTGCGATGTGGCGCTCTTTGTTGTATTCCACAGATCGGCTACGTGGATATGAAGGAGCAGGCTCTGCCGATGATCGCAAAACGTCATCGTGTTCGCGTGGTTTGTCCGCCGCAGGTCAGCGCGATTCCCGTCCGCACCCTAAGTGACTACATCAACGCGCTGCGCTGGCGTCATCGCAGTATGGCAGCATTCGATTCGCAGAGCACGTACAACAACCCATTTGCGGAGGACTGGCAACCAGCCTTTCGTATCGTGGAAAATAGCGCGGTGTTGAGCCCACACGCGCGGTTGCACGATTCGGTGGCACTGCGGGGCGCTCGTGTGGAACGGGGTGCTGTCGTGGTTCGCTCTGTCATCGGACCGGGGGGTGTGGTCGCAGCCGGGCAAGTCATTTGCGAGCAACTCGTGGGAGACTCACGGACCTAAAGCATCTCAGGCACCGCGTAAATCACGATCTGCATCGACGATGTGCCCTCTGGCACGAGTTTCGCCCCATGGAACTTCCAACCGCGACGCGCCAACGGGTGCGTCTTATGGCAGAGTTTCATGGATTTCCTGAGATGACAACTTGTAGTGCCGTCACGGACCAGGTCATATGATTGCGGCAGTCGTCAGGTGAAGGGCAATACGAAGTGTTCATCAGGATTTTCCGGATATTACAACCTAACCTGAGGCCGCACACTCCTGGGAGACAAAGCGATGAATCAGAAACAGCCTGCAACGATGGGAGTCGTTCTCCCATCCGCACAGGAGGACTCAGGTGATCGCCTGCGCAAGCTGCAGATCATGCTCGCGGGCCGATATCACTACGCGGCCATTCTTGTGATCCTCGGCATCATCGTGGGTGGATTTGGCGCTTACAAGTTTGTTAAACCGGTTTACCAGAGCGAGGGGTCGGTACAGGTGGAACAGTTCTCATCCACCGCCCTGCCGGGCACAGAAGAGCAACTCATCCGCAACCTGGAGTCGTACATCCTCGCCCAGATTGAAATGCTCACCGGTGGTGAGATCATCACCGATGCGATGCGTTCGGAAAAATGGCGGGCGACCGGCGAGGACATGAACCCCGTCGACTTCGCACAGGCGATCACCACCGAGTACACCACTCGGCGTAACCGCAACCAGGAAATATTCCGGGTAATGTTCACCCACGAGAACCCGCACACCGCCCAGGCGGGGCTGGAGGCGCTACTCACCGCCTACGAGCAGTGGCACGCCCGGCAGGACAGCGAACGCAAAATGCAGTTGCTGCGTGTACTGGAACGCATGCGGGCGGAAGCGATGCATGATATTGACAATCTGACGCAGCAGATTTTCCGCATCGCCCCAGCCGGACTGGAGCGTATCGATCACGATCGGGCTGTCACTCTCGAACAGCTTGAGCTTGTTTCGCAGGAACTGGATGCCGCACGGGCGCAACTGGAACTGGCTCGTCATAGCGTGAATGAACAACAGGAAGTAAATCCGGCCACGATCGACGCCATCATCGGTCTCATCGCCGATAGCGGTGACCGCACTATGCAGATGTTAATGGATAATCTGCGTCGCGCGGAGACGGAGCTTCATTATGTCGAGGAGCGGGCCGGCCCGAACCATTGGCAAGCCAAGCAACTGCGGGCCGCTTACAACGTAGCACGACAGAATGTTGAGAACTATGCGCGCCAGTTCGATCTGCAACGCATTCCCAACGCGGTACAGTCGTTGACTGCGCAGGAGCTTGAATCTCGCATCACGCAACTCACTGCTCGTTACAACGAGCTGGATGCCCGCATCAACGATCTGGCAAGGCTGCGGCTGAACGTGCAGCAACTGGATCGTCGCCGGTCACTCGCGGATGATCAGCTTGTACGCATCATCGCCCGCATCGACAGCGAGATGACATCCAGCTCGATCGACGAAAAGCGCGTTCGCGTACTGGGTCGGGGCACGATTCCCACCTTACCGTACAACGCCAGCCAGCGCAAGCAGGTGGCGGTGATAGGTGGGGCCTTCGGTGGTGCGGCGGGTTTCGGCCTGATGCTGCTCATCGGGGCGATGGACCGCCGCCTGCGCGACAGCGAGGATGTGAAATGGACCACCGGCAACGCGGGACTTCTGGGTGTGCTGCCCGCGTTGCCTCAGGACCTTGCTGATCCGGAGCAGGCAGCCATCGCGTCGCACTGCGTGCATCACATCCGGGCGCTGTTGCAGGTGACCAATGAAGATGAGGAGCCAGGCCGCGTGTTTTCTGTCACCAGCCCTGCGGCGGGAACCGGAAAGACGAGTCTGACTCTTGCATTGGGACTGTCCTTCGCCGAGTGTGGCGCACGCACGCTCCTCATCGACGCGGACCTATTCGGCGGACAGCTTTCGGCACGGGTCAACGCCATTGTGCGACGCCGCATCGGCAAGATTCTGAAACAGGAAGGCAAGATCAGCGACGAGGACCTCAAACGCGCCATCGAGCATGCTGCCCGAACGCGGCGTAAGCTCGGGGTAAGTCTGGTCGAGCTTGATTTGCTTTCCGAACACGATGTGATCAAAGCACTTGATGCGCAAAGTGACACTCGCGTTGGCCTGCTGGATGCGCTGGAAGGCGAGCCGCTACGCGAATGTGTCGCGCAAACGGGTTTTCATAACCTCTTCATCCTGCCTATTGGTCAGGCACAACCCTATGATGCAGGCCGACTGGCGCCGAAGCTGATCCGCCGTCTTTTCCACGAGGCGCTGAAGGAATACGACATCGTCCTGGTTGATACCGGACCGATCCCGGCCAGCCTGGAAGCATCGGTCGTCGCAAGCGAATCGGATGGTGTCATTCTCACCGTTTCCCGCGGCGAACAGCGTCCGCTGGCCGCCAAGGCGAAGCAGCATCTGGAGTCAATCGGTGCACACGTTGCCGGGGTGGTGTTCAACCGGGCAGAGGGACGCGAAGTGAGCACATACAGCTACCGCCCGCGCTCGATCTCGGGCGAACGAGTGCCACGCAGTTCCCGCCGCACCACTGGTAAGGTAACCATGCCGGTGGATCAACGCACCGTAACGTACGGCCCCATCGCTCAGGCGGTATCGCTGTCCGCCTCACCCCAGCGCGGCACGCCCTACCGCAACAGCTATTACGAACATGAATCATCCAATGGCAACGGTCGGTCGCGGCCATGACCACGACGCAACTGATTCGTCATGATCTGCAAAGCGTTTCTCGCCCATCGGAACACCCGACGGTGTGGGGTCTGACACCCGTGCAACTGCATGACCGGTTCTGGGCAGCACGTGGCATTCATATTGTCCGCCCGGGCGAACCGTTGCCCGATCGCACTGAAATGGGGCTTTATCTGCTCAGCGACAATCACGCGCTGGCGATCTTTCGGCTCGGCCGACTGGTGGAAACGCTTAGTTGGATCAAGCCCGATCTTCTGTGGATTCGCCTGCACGACAGTCGCGATCACGGTTATCGTGAGATCGCCATCACCGACCGTGAGGGTCAGTTCCTGCGCTTTGAGCGTCTGTATTATCAATCAGAATCGCACGTGGTGCGGTTCGCGCTGACGGCTGATCGCATGATCGCCATCACATGGCAGCGTGCGGCCGATGCACGACAGGGTTGGCGACGTCTGCGGGAGATCGTGCCACAATCCGATCGCTGTGCCATGTCGATCACGGGTACAGCCTACGACCGTCGCGACGATCATGATGTGATGGACTTCGTGCGTGACCTCATGCGCGTGTGGCGCAGGCCCGACACAGCGATCAGCCGCGTTCGCAATCTGCACAACAATGTGTGGGTCGATGAGGAGGCCGATGTTCACCCCGCAGCTCAGTTCGTGGGCCCGGCGTGGATTGGCGCCGGGCGCACCATCGAGGAAAACGTGAGCGTGCTTGGCCCCGCGGTATTGTGGGACCGACCCGAGATGCGGCCACCGGTCGATGATCTGCAGCTCCGCGGGATCGACCTGCCCAACGATTCATTTTTTCAACCGATCCGATGGCGCAAGGTATCGCAGTTCGATCGCATCGCCAAGCGGGCCTTCGATATTGTCTTTTCGCTGATCATGCTGATACTCACGCTGCCGATCTATCCGCTGGTGATGCTGGCGATTTACCTGGAGGACGGTCGGCCCTTTTTCTTCCTGCACCGACGCGAAACGAAAGGCGGTCGCGAGTTCCCATGTCTCAAGTTTCGCTCGATGCGAAAGGATTCCGAGCACCTCAAATCACGACTCCTTGAACTAAATCAGGCGGACGGTCCGCAGTTCTACATCGACAACGATCCTCGTCTCACGCGAGTGGGCAGGGTGTTGCGAAAGTTTCAGATCGATGAATTGCCGCAGTTCGTGAACGTACTGCTGGGTCACATGTCTGTTGTCGGGCCGCGCCCCAGCCCACGCAAGGAGAATCAGTATTGCCCCGCATGGCGCGAAGCGCGACTCAGTGTGCGCCCGGGCATCACTGGCCTTTGGCAGGTCTGCCGCACGCGACGCGCAGGTTTCGATTTTCAGGAATGGATCAAATATGACATTGAGTATGTCGAAAACGCTTCGTGGATGCTGGATATGAAGATCATCTGGAAAACGATCGTGTTGTTATTGCGCGGCAAGTAGCGACACGCGTTCAATCAACGTAGCCGGCCAACAGTCGCGCATCACCGCGCTCACAGAATTGGCGCAGCGTCGGTGAAAAAGCCCAAAGTTCGCGATCCTGCCAATCTGCCAGCCCAAGCGCCGTCACGATGCGTTTATGCAGATCGTCAATCCCCCGCCCTGTTACGGCACTGATCGCCAATGGCGATGCACCCGATCGTCCCGCATCGGCGGGCTGCGTCCCCACATCGTCTACCTTGTTCACGATCCAGATATCCGGCTCACGTCCTGTCTGTGCGATGCTCGGCCAGTCGTGCTCGCTGTCGCGAATCGCGATCAGCACATCGGCTGCGTGAATCACCTGCCGCGCCAGCGCGATGGCGTGCTGCTCGATCGGATCGTCGCTGGTGCGCAAACCCGGCGTGTCGAACCAGCGCACCGCGATGGAGTTAGTTGCAGCAGCGTTGTCGTTCATTTTTTTCGCTGCGGAACTCAACTCGACCAGCCCGGCCACCCAGTCGCGCGTCGTGCCGGGCAGGTCGGCCACGATGCTTGCCGCGCGTCCCATCATTCGATTGGTCAATGTGCTTTTACCCACGTTTGGCGGACCCACCAGCACCACCGTCGCCGGCGTGATGAGCCGATCCAGCGCCTCGCTGCGTGTCAGCACCGCCTGACGCACAGCAGCCGTCACCCCTTCTTTTGCAGCACGGCTCCACAGGTCGGGCTGGCGTGCCAAGAGATCGATCGCTGCGGGACTCGCCGCCATCGCCATCGCGGCCAACATGTCCGCTTCCAGCGCACTACCCGCTTCGGGATAAACTTGCCGGGAATTGGGTTCAGGCTCGTGCGTCGCCCCCAGTTCCACCAGTCGATCGAGCAGGCGTTGCACCACACGCACGCCACCATGCGGCGAAAGCTGCACCCATGGCCCACCGCCCCGCCCCTGGAGCACCACCGCCAAGCCACCATCGATCGCATCGAACTCCACCAACCGCAACCGCCCAGCCGGCCAGTCGTCGATGCGAGTCAACAGCTTCAACACCTGCACCGCCCCCTCACCGTGCAATTGCACCAGCGCCACCGCGCCAGCGTTCGCCGATGTTGCCGTGACGATGCGTGGTCGCTGCGACACTGATTGTCCCACCGACTCACTCACCTCTCGTCATCCTCGTCCGCGCCCATGCGTCGTACACCATCGAAGCCGTCGCCCCACATCGGCTCCCCCGTCGGAAAGCAGGCTGCCTCGAGTGTGACACAGATGATGCTGGGGAGCATCGCAGGCAGTGCCGTCCTGCCCAACAGCACCGCTGTCAACGCACACAGCGAAACGGTTTCCAGCGTCGTCCAGACTGTGACCATCCCGAAGAAATACCCGCGTGGTGTAATCGCATCCCCCACCCAATGCCGCTTGTAAATCTGTCCGCGTATGAAAAAAGCGATGGGCACACCCGCCACCAGACCGCCCGCGCTCAACCAGAACAGCCAGCGAGCCACTTCTTCAAAGGGTTCCCAGTGGAAGAAGTTCCAAATCACTGAGATCGCCGCCAGATAGAGCAACTGCCCAGTCAGCGACACGCCCCATAGCAGCCGCATCATTCGCAGCGTCGCGTCGGCATCGTTTGGAACCATGCCATTCATCGTGATGTCCCCCCCTCTCTTCCCACCGCGACCCGTGCATTAGTCGCTGAGGCTTTCCAGATGTGCCTGGAACGTCGTGGCGATGCCCTGCAGCGTCAGATCGGGCACGATCCGCTCGATCAGGTCGTAGTCCTCGAACAGAAGCGCCGCATCCCCCCCCGTGCAGATGACGATGGGGTACATTCCGTTGACTTCGGCGTAGCGTTCGACCAGTTCGCGCACCATGCCGCGAATGCCATGGAATACCGCCGAACGCATTGCCTCTGCAGTGTTGTGGCCAATTGGCTCAATGGGCCGGCGCCATTCCACCTCAGGAAGCTGCGCGGTGCCTTCCTTCATGGCACGCAGCATCATCTGCGCGCCCGGGCCGATCGCCCCACCATGGAACGTGCCCGCGCCGTCGACGAAATCGACAGTGACCGCCGTGCCTGCATCCACGATCACGCACGCCTGCTTCACGGTGTTGTACGCTGCGGCAGCGTTCAGCAGCCGGTCATCACCCACGATCGATTCGCGATCGAGCTGTCGTCCGATCGGTATCGTCATGTCGCGCTCGACGTATTTGGGCTTCACATTCAGCGTCGATTCAATCAGTGCCGCCACGCGGTCCGACACTGATTCGTTCACCGTCGCGATCAGCACCGCCGCATCCGCGACTTCCGCCAGCGGCGTCATCGCCTCACGCAGCACATCGGCGAAGTCGGCGTGATCGATGTCCTGGTTCGCAATCGCCCGGTTGAAAACCAGTTTGCCTTCCGCAAACGTTCCCAGTTGCGTCCGCGTATTACCCACATTAACTGCCAGTAGATTCGCTGCCATACCGTTCTTTCAATTCCCCGGAACCGATCACGCCTTCGCGATGCGCCAGCACGCTTCGAGCATTTCGCTCAGCCCCTGGTTCGTCGCCGCGCTGATCTTCAGCACCGGACGCCCCAGCGCTTCTTCCAGCGGTGCGATCCGCTCCCGCAGTGTCTGCTCGTCCACGAGATCAATCTTACTCACGACCACCAGCTCGGGCTTCTCTGCCAATTCCTGCGAATACTCGGCCAGTTCATGCCGCACCACCTGGTAGTTTTCCAGCGGCGTCGAACCGTCCATCGGGTCCGCTTCCAGCAGATGCACCAGCACCCGCGTTCGCTCGATGTGCCGAAGGAACCGCATCCCAAGCCCCGTGCCCTGGCTGGCCCCCTCAATCAGCCCTGGAATGTCCGCGATCACCAGCCGGCGCGGCGTTCCCTTCTCGCCCGGCATCACCGCGATACCCAGGTTTGGCTCCAGTGTCGTGAAGGGGTAATCCGCGATCTTCGGCCGGGCCTTGCTCACCCGCGACAACAGGGTCGACTTGCCCGCGTTGGGCTTGCCCACCAGTCCCACATCCGCGATCAGCTTCAGTTCCAGCCGAAGCGTACGCTCCTCGCCCGGTTCGCCCGGCGTCGCCTGACGCGGTGTCTGATTCGTCGGGCTCTTGAAATGCTCGTTCCCGAAACCGCCCCTGCCACCCCGGGCCACCACGATCCGCTGGCCCGGCTCCTTCAGATCTTCAATCAGCTCCCCGGTCACATCGTCGTACACCAACGTCCCGGGCGGCACGACAACCACCACATCCGCGCCGTCGCGCCCGTGCATCTGTTTGCCGCCGCCGGGTTCACCATCCTCCGCGAAATGATGGTGCCGACCGGCCAGATCCAGCAGTGTATCCACCCCCGCGCGGGCTTCGAGGATCACATCCCCGCCCTTGCCACCGTCCCCGCCATCCGGCCCGCCCTTGGGAATGTACTTCTCGCGACGAAAACTGACGCGCCCGTCCCCGCCCTTACCGCTGCGCACGAAAATCGTCGCCGAATCGATGAACATGGTCGTCTATTTAAACCACAAGACACGAATTCCACGAAGAATCGGCCCGCTCAGGCCGCTGTGCCAGCATCCGCGGACGCGTCCGGCGCAACGACTCAGCTGCTCTTCGTGACCTTCGTGTCTTCGTGGCTGAATACGGGTTGCGATTTACGCCTCGGAGCGCACGTGGACCTTGCGACCCTGGAACTGCACCACGCCATCCGCCAGGGCGTACAGCGTGTTGTCCGAACCGATGCCGACCTGATAGCCGGGCTTGAAGGGCGTACCGCATTGCCGGACGATGATGCTGCCCTTCCTGGCCCGCTGGCCGCCATACAGCTTGATGCCGCGGAACTGCGGATTCGAGTCGCGGCCGTTCTTCGTGCTGCCCTGTCCTTTTTTATGTGCCATGGGTCACCTCAGTCTGCTTGGGGGTCGGTTGGCAGGACGAGCCCTTACAGGCACTTGCTGCCGAGCCAAGTATTTTACCCCGCGCCACCCCATCAATGCAAACACCCCTCTTCGGTTTTGACCGCCTCTTCAGAAACATCAGGCTCGGGTGGTCATTACAACGAGCCACGGGAGTGGAGTCATGGGGTCGTTCGGCTCCCCCCGGCCCTCTTCCGAGGGAGAGGGATATACATCGTGTATCGCTGGCTTGGGCGGGAGAACGAGGGGAAAAAGTGCGGGTGATAGGAGTCGAACCTACACGGGGTTGTTAGCCCCACTAGGACCTGAACCTAGCGCGTCTGCCAATTCCGCCACACCCGCAAGTGTTGCGAGCCCTAAAGTGTAGAAAACTTCCAGCCGGAAGCAAGTCGCCCCTCCCGAAATCATGCGGGGTCTGGAAAACTTGGACCATCCGCCGCCTTCACAACCCGCTATCCTGCCCATTCTTTCGCAGCTCCGTCCTATTCCGGGGGCCTGCTGGCGAAAACAGGTGCGGTTCCCTACACTACGAATCTTCAAAGGATTTGGCCGTATTCCGACCCGATTCGCAAAGAAGAGTGAGCGCATGAACGAAGCTGTGATGAGTCAGACGGCGAAGCTGCAGATCGGCGACAAAACCGTGGAACTGCCCGTGGTGGTGGGCACGGAAAACGAGGTGGGGCTGGACATCTCCAGGCTCCGCGACCAGACCGGAGCCATCACCCTCGACGACGGTTATGGCAATACCGGTTCCTGCCAGTCTTCCATCACCTTTATCGATGGCGAAAAGGGTATCCTGCGGTATCGCGGCTATCCGATTGAACAACTCGCTGAACAGTCCACCTTCATCGAAACAGCCTATCTGCTGATCTGGGGCGAACTGCCCACCCGCGATCAGCTTGCCGCCTTCAGCGAACTGCTCACCCAGCACGAGATGCTGCACGAGGGGCTGCACAACCACTTTGAAGGCTTCCCGGCCAACGGCCATCCGATGGCGATTCTTTCGGCCATGATCAACGCCGTAAGCTGCTATCACCCCGACGTCATGAAACTGGAGGATGATTCCACGTTCATGAGCGCCGCGGCAAGGCTAATCAGCAAGGTGCGCACCATCGCCGCCGCCAGCTACAAGACCTCCATCGGCCATCCGATGATCTATCCCAACCCTGCGTTCGATTACTGCCGCAACTTCCTGCACATGATGTTCTCGATCCCCAATCGCACCTACGTGGCGGATGACGAGGTTGTGCGGGCGTTGAATCAGATCCTGATCCTCCACGCCGATCACGAGCAGAACTGCTCCACCAGCACCGTTCGCATGGTCGCCTCCAGCGGCGCGAACCTCTTCGCGAGCTGCGCAGCCGGCGTCTGCGCCCTGTGGGGCCCGCTGCACGGGGGCGCCAACACCGCCGTGCTGGAGATGCTCAACTACATCCACACGAACAAGATCAACGTGAAGGACTATGTGGAACGCGTCAAGACTGATCGCAGTACCCGGCTGATGGGCTTCGGTCACCGCGTCTACAAGAACTTCGATCCACGTGCGACGATTCTCAAGAAGGCGGCCGACGTCGTCCTGCCCAAACTCAATGTGCGCGACCCGCTGCTGGATTTGGCCCGCGAGCTGGAGGAAGTGGCGCTGTCCGACAGCTACTTCAAGGAACGTAAGCTCTACCCGAACGTCGACTTCTACTCGGGCATCATTATGCGGGCGATGGGCATCCCCGTGGACATGTTCACGGTGATGTTCGCGATTGGCCGCATGCCCGGCTGGATCGCCCACTGGAAGGAAGTCCGCGACAATCCCAAGGGCCGCATCGCTCGTCCGCGACAGATCTACCAGGGCCCCACGCAGCGCGACTACGTGCCGATGGATAAGCGGTAAATCGCCCGCAAGCCCACAGTCACAAGAAAAATCCACCAGCCGATGAACCTTATCGGCGGTAGCTGTGCTCTATCGGAGAAGGAGTTCTCCGATGAAGCATCTTCTGCTACTGCTGCTGACGGGTTTCGTGTCAGGTGGGTGTGCGATCATGACGCAGCCAATGGTGGCACGGCTCAGGCCGGACTTCCAGCAAGAAGTTGACGCAGCCTGGTCGCGGGTGCTCATCCCACCTAACCACCTGACGCGTCAGCAGTTGTTGGATGTGGTCGTCGCTGGTGAGCTGCACCATCTGGGCATCGACCGGCTCGCGTTACGCAGCGAGAAACAGAACAGCGGCGGAACAGTCGTCCTGGAGGTGCATTTCGATCGCCATCGGCCCGAGCACGACCGATTCGAGGTGTTCGTCTACGATGCCCTGTGGCCCCTACTGCGACACGAGCGATACAGTCGCGCAGAGATCGAATCGACGCACAAGGCATTGTTCATGACCAAGATCAGACGAGAGGATCAGGACGAACGGCAACAGTTCGTCCTGGAAATGCTGCCTTGGCTCAGATCAGACGAGACGTCCCCCGTAGACGACAAATAACAGCCGTCACTCAGCCTCCGCGTTGCTTCTCGCCTGCAACCCCGCGGTGAGGGTGACCAGATCGATCGACCGCACAGCCACGCCATCGGACCAGCGCGGCCGCAAATCGACGACCGACGACAGCGGAGGCCTCGCGCCCTTGCCTTCGCCGTTGAACGCCAGTCTCAGCAGTTCATCGAACGGCCGCCAGAAGGCGTGGTAATCCCACGGCGTCACCTCGAACACCCCCTGTCGCAGGTCGGCGAGCGTCATCTTGAACTTTTCCCCGTCATCCGCAACGTCGATGTGCATCGCGTTGTACGCTTCGAGCGTACCCAGCGGGACCATGTGGTCGGCAATGAAGGGGGGTTCGCCGCGGGCATCGCTGCGGTGCAGGATCGCCAGCCGATTTGCCAGTGGCACACTCGTCGCCTGCTCATAGATACGGATGGCATCGCTCGACCCGGTGATGCGGTCCTGATCGCCCGCCACCGACACCAACAGCGTCTCGCGCGGAATCGTGCTCAGATTCACCAGCGGCATGATGCTGCTGACGCCCGGCTGTACCGCCATGACCGCCCGGAAGGCGGGCAGGTCGTGCTCCTGCGCCAGAGCCGCCAGGTTCGCCGCCAGCAAGCCCCCCATCGAGTGCCCCACCGTGGCGACGCGGTCCATATCCGGCCGCACACGGTTTTCGCCGGTCTGCAGGACGTCGAACGCCCGCTGTACCGCCCGTACCGCATTGCCCGTAAAGGTCGTCGGGCTGCTCGCCACACTCGCCTGATAACGCGGGAAGACAACGATAATGCCCTGCCGCACGAGATGGTCGACCCACGCGCCGTAAGAACGCGGGTTCATTTCCCCCCAGCCGTGCAGAAACACGACCACGGGCGCGGTCTCGGGTGTCGGGTCGGCCGGCTCGAATAGCCAGAATTGCTCGCCGCCACGCCCCCAGGCGGTTTTCGTGACTCCGGCATGGCGGTAGCCCAGATCGTGAGGAATCGCGGGGGCCGCCACCGGCTGGGCAGCGCGTCGCTCATCCGCAACACGCTGCGACGGTTCAATGACGGACGGCAGCGGCTCTGGCGCAACCGCGACCGACGGCTCGATCACCTCCACCGTTCCAGCCGACTTCCGTGAAGGCTCACTGTCGGAACACCCAACCAGCAGACCCGCCGCCAGCAGCACGCACGAAACAAGCGACCACCGCCTGTCGTTCATCACGTCGCTCCGAACGCCCCTCGCACCGTAGTCAGGTCACACCGAGGGCCACCGCGAACCCGCCCCCGGCTGCGGCACCCCATAACCCTATACACCGGTCGCTTCCCCCGCGATGCGGCCGGGCGTCAGATTCGCACGCGACAGATCCGCAGCTTGCCCACCTTCAGCACCGGCTCGCCGTCGATCACCACCTCCGTGGTCGGATCGGTGATTCGCTCATTGTTGAAGGTCACAGCCCCCTGCGCAATCAACCGTTTGGCTTCCGAACCACTGCTGGCGAAGCCAACCTTGCGGATGAGCTGCGCGATGTTGATGCGGCCCTCGCCAACTGCATGCGTCTCGATATCCGAAGGCAGCTCGTGTTCGCTGAACCGCCGACGGAACTCGATGCTCGCCGCATTGGCGGCATCCCGGCCGTGAAACTCCTCCACGATGATCCGTCCCAGTACATCCTTGGCATCGCGAGGATGCGTCTGGTTCGGGTCGATCAGGCTCGCGATGCGATCCTCCGGCAGATTCGTCAGCAACTGGTAATAATTCGGCATCAGCGAATCGGGGATGCTCATGATCTTGCCGAACATCGTGTTCGCATCGTCGGTCAGGGCGATGTAGTTGCCCTTGGACTTGCTCATCTTTTCGTGGCCATCCAGGCCGACGAGCAGCGGCATGACCATGACCACCTGCTTTTCCTGCCCAGCCTTGTGCTGCAGTTCCCGGCCCATCAGATTGTTGAACGTCTGATCGGTGCCGCCCAGTTCCACATCCGCCTCGACCACTACCGAGTCATAACCCTGCATCAGCGGGTACATGAACTCGCTGAGCATGATTTCGGTCTGTTTCTCCATGCGCAGGCGGAAGTTTTCGCGGTGGAGCATCTGCTGCACGGTCACCTGCCCGGTGAGCTTGAGCACGTCCGCGAAGGAGAGCTTGGCCAGCCATTGGCTGTTCCAGCGCACCTCCAGCTTGTCCGGTGCCAGATCGAGGATTTTGCCCGCCTGATCGAGATAGGTCTGGGCGTTCTCCGCGATAGTGTTTTCGTCAAGGATGGGACGGGTGGTGTCGCGACCGGTCGGGTCGCCGATGCGGGCGGTGTAGTCGCCGATGATGAGTACCGCCTTGTGGCCCAGGTCCTGGAACTGCCGCATTTTCCGCAGCACCACCGCGTGGCCCAGATGGATGTCCGGCGCGGTCGGGTCCATCCCCAGCTTCACCCGCAGCGGACGCCCCTTGGCCAGCTTCGCCCGCAACTCCTCCAGCGTGTACAGGTTCTCCACTCCCCGGCCCAGTTCCGTCAACTGTTGTTCAACCTCGCTCATAAGCCCAGCATCATAGCAACCCCCCGCCCCCTCATCCCCCCGAAACCCACCCATGCAGTGGGTGGGTGCCCTTTCACCCCTCCCCGTAATCCAACGGTTGCGACAGACAAATCCGGTCACTACCATCGGCACTTCCGCTTGGAAACCCCCGTTATTCGCTTTTGGAAGGAGTTGCGATCGATGCCCGCTCAAGACCTGATCAGCCCGCACGGCGGGACGCTGGTAAACCGCTTCGCTGATGACGCCCAGGCGCTGCTCGCCGCTGCGGCCGGGCTGCCGCAGGTTCCCGTCAGCAACGCGGACCTGTCCAGCGTCTACCGGTGGGCGGACGGCACGCTCAGCCCGTTGACCGGGCCGATGAATCAGGACGTCTACAACCGCGTGCTGGCCGAGCGGGTCGTCGAACACAACGGCAAAAAGCTTGCATGGACCATCCCCCTGGCGCTGCCGGTTACGAGTGAACTGGCGGCCAAACTCGGTGCGGGCCAGAAGGTTGCACTGACCCATAATGGTCAGATCGTCGCCACGCTGGACATCGAAAGCGTATTTCCGTGGGATAAGCCCGCCTACCTCAAAAGCGTCTACGGCACGGAGCGCACCGACCACCCCGGGGCGGACATCGTCCTCAAGAACCCCGACAACGCGGACAAGACCCACCTGATTGGCGGCACCATCACCGTCGTCCCACAGGCGGAGCATCCGCAGTTCGGCCAGTACATCAAGACGCCGCTGCAGATTCGCGCACTGCTGCGTGACAAGGGCTGGAACGCTGTCGTTGCCTTCCAGACGCGCAACCCGCTGCACCGTGCCCACGAGTATGCCCTGCTGTACGGGCTGGAGGCGCTGCTGCGTCAGGGTTACAACGCCGGGGCGGTGCTCAACCCACTGCTGGGCGAGACCAAGGGAGATGATGTGAGCGCCGCGGTGCGCATGGAAACGTACAAGCGGCTGATCGAGTCGGGCGAGTTCGGCGAGGGCGACATGGATCCGGAACTCTGGAAGAACATCCCCGGCACGATTCAGGACCGTGTCCTGCTCATCGGGCTGGACATCAAGATGTTCTACGGCGGACCGGCCGAGGCGGTCATGCACGCCATCTACCGCCAGAACATGGGCTTCACCCATCTCATCATCGGCCGCAAACACGCCGATGCCCCCTACCACGACGGCACGGCCATCTGGGGTGATTTCGACGCCCAGGAAATCTTCGACAACCTGCCGGGCGAACTGCTGATCAAGCCGGTGAAGGTCGGCTTCGCCGCGTACTACGCGTCGATCAACCGCGTCGACCTGATGGAAAATCATCCCGACGAGAAGCCGGTCTTCATCAGCGGCAAGGAAGTGCGGGCCACGCTGCAACGCGGCGAACAGGTCGACCCGCGCATCATGCGCCCCAGCACCAGCCAGATTCTCGCCGAAGCGATGAAACAGGGCTGAGACGCATTATCTAACAGGTTGGGTAATTTTGAACCGCGAATGAACGCTGGTAAACGCGAATAGACACAGGATGTAGGGATTTCACGAAACGACGCGACTTGCGTCCCCTTCGTCCCTTATTCGCGTCCATTCGCGTTCATTCGCGGTTCCTGTCAATCGATTGGAGTCCACTGCCGGTGCCAAGTGAGGTCCCACAGCTCCTCGGCCAGGACGGTGCGCACGGAGCCATCGATGAAGCTGAGGTTCACGCCTTCTCCGTGGCGGTGCATGGCGAATCGTGCGAGTTGTGAATCGACACCTGTGAGTGGCGCGTAGTAGCTGCTCGGCGGTGCATGTGTCTCCAGAGGCCAGCCCGCTTCCACCCAGACGCAGTCGCCGAAGACCGGCGTGGTGCTCGTGCGCACATTGTCATCGATATTGCGAATGAACCGATCGATTCCGAAGCTTGCACCAAGCTGGGGGTGTGGATCCTCCATCCAGTTGTTGATGCCGTAACTGCCGTAATCGTCCTCCCGGTCATTGACGTAAGTCGTGCCGCTGCCATCGTAGATGGGCCCGTAGGCATGTTCAGCGGTTCCCTGGTTGCCGAAGAAAGCACCGGGAACTGCACCGGGGTAAGGTTCGCTGGCAGTGGGGCACAGCCGCACGTCCTTGCTCCCGCCGTAATAACTTCGCATGAAGGCGATCCAGCAGTCGCCTGTTCCGGTATAGAGCGTGTACGAGGTATGGGTTGCCAGGGGCTTACCCTTGTTGTCGTAGGCGAACATACTCCAGGCCATACTGAGCTGTCGCACGTTGGACAGACATTGCGCGGTCCGGGCAGCGCCGCGCGCCCGCGAAAGAGCCGGCAACAACAGCGCGATGAGCAACGCAATGATCGATATCACCACAAGAAGCTCAATGAGAGTGAAACCCACGTAACGGTAAAGGTGACCCCGACCGATGTGTTTATGCTCCATCATGTCCATACTCCTGACTGCGAAGTCACGTCAAAAAAACCGCTCTATGTCGCCGGAAATGAGGCTGCCCGTGTTTCCACCGACAGCCTCTGGAGGAACCTACCTGCCTCCTGTTCAATTGTTCGAAACGCGTCGCCGCGTCAGCAGCAGGCCGGCGCCCAGACCGATCAGCGCCAGGCTGGCAGGCTCAGGAATCACAATGGTGAACTGATCCGGGGTCAGCGCGCCGAGGCTGATGCGCGGCTCATAGATCAGGCCATGGAAGGAAACAGTTGTCACGATACTCAGCGGATGGTCGCCAACAGCCAATCCCCGCGTCAGGTCGTTTAGTTTGGGAAAATTTGATGCCTCAAATGTGCCAACATGTACGCCGTTAACGTAAAACATCAGGTCAGCGACCAGATCATCCGCATCGTTAAAAAATGGGTTAGCCATGACCAGGGCAAGATGCGTCCACTCACTTCGATCCATCTCAACGGCGACGAAGTCCGTTAGTTCCCTGAATCCGTTAAAAACCCTGTACCCGTTAGCTGCCCCGGCGATGTTGTAGGCACCGGCGATGCTGAGGATCAGGCCGTTGTTCCCGCCTTTAGCCCAAGCCTCCATCGTGAGCCCACCGGCTCCAACAATATCACTGTAACTGACCACGCCTTCCCCCGACGTCGCCCCAGTGCCCGTACGGAACGCGCCAGTGCTGGTGTCGAGCGAGCCAATGCCGGTCGTGAACTGCGTGTTGGTGGGGATGTCGCTGGTGTAGGTGCCACCGTTACCGCGACGGATGCTGCCCGAGTTAAACGTGCCGGGGTTGGCATCGTTGATCACTGAGCCGTGGTCCTGAACGGTTCCCGAAGTGTAATCGAAGCCGTACTGGATGAACGGGTCACCATACGACTGACCAGCGATGGCGAGTGACGCAACGAGGGCTGAAAGATTCGCGATTTTGGATCGAAACATGATGAATCCTCCTTGGCAAAGAAAGGGTTGAAAAACTTCTAACGCTGGATTTTGTGATCCGCTGAACGTGTTCCGTGTTATGTTTCTTCCTTCATGAGCAAGCCATGTATCAACGTCGGTTCGCATCAGGCAGCGATGCTCCCGAACCAACCAGGTAGTGCATCTGAATGGTTTGCGGGTCGAGTACGTGGTCGTAAATAGCCAGGTGATCCAGTTCGCCCAGATACGCCGCGGCGTCCTCTCGCAGGTGACCGGACGGCACGCCTGCAGGTAACGGAGGATTGTTTCCGATGACCACCGGCTGCCTGCTCGGCTTGCCCAATGACAGGCGTGTCGTGGCGTCGATGGGGACATACTCCGTTTCCTTGCGCCGCACGAGTGTGCCCGCTTCCCTGCCGTCGATGTAAAAACGCGGATAGCCCTGACCGTCCACCGTGATCACGACATGCGACCAGCGCCCCGGTTCAAGTGGCACGATCGAGATGTAGTCACAGACTGTGTAAAAGCTGAAGAGGATCGACATCGGTGGCGCGGCAACGGTGTTGCCTTCACCGGCGATGCCCCAGGCGAAACCGCCGCCGCCATCCCGCGTCGACAGGATGCGATTGTTGCCACGCACATTGGCACGTGGTCTGATCCAGGCTTCGAGCGTGAAGTTGGACGTTTGATCGCGCCAGCCAGACAATCGACCGACGGTCACGCCGGGATGCCCGGTATCAAACCGCACCACCGGGCCACGTGTGCCATCGGGACGCAGGTCATCCACCACAGCCAACGGCTCATCGAGTGTGAGCGTCGCATCGACCAGGCCACTGGCGCGAACAACCCGCTTGTCGCCTTCTTCGCCCGCCCGGCCGTAGAACACCGGCTCGCTGCGCCGAACCAGCAGTTCATATGTACTGGGCAGGTGTCGCAGGAACCCCATGGGCGCGAAGGCGAGCGGTCGCAAGCCCTTCCCATCAGCACGACCAGCTTCGCCCGCGCCAAGCAGACGGCGGGTAACAGTTTGCCCATCACCAACCGGGGCTGCCATCGCCACCTGGCCATCGAACACGTGAACATCCGTCGCAGCGGAAACGTCATCGACATGGATGCCAAACGCGGTACCCAGGTCGATCACCGTCGCGAACGGCGTGTTCACGGTGAAACCGTTGGCCTGCGGCGGAACGTCGCCGGTCAGTCGGCCGGCTTCGAGCACAAGACGATCGGCGGAACGCGGCTCGAACCGCGCCGGCGCTTCGACCAATACCTTCGCGCCCTGATCGAATGTCAGTTCCAGAACACCATGGGTCAGATGCAGCGGCCGGGCGGGCAGCCGATCCCCCGTGCCCAGTGTCATGCCGGAATCGGCCCATTTCGCTGCCACCGCACCGGTGATGCGGCCGATCGTAGCCACTTCAGGTGCGACGGCGATGTTGCTTCTGGTCTGTGGGTCGACAGGCGTCACGACCTCGCGTTCCACGCCAAACAGCGTGTAGATCATCAGCAGGATCGACGCCGCCAGTGCCGCTCCGCTGCCGTAGACCAGCCAGCGTGGAATGACGATGTGTCGAACAGGTGTGAGATCGACGGTTGATCGCCCAACGATGACATCCCACGAGCGTTCGGAGCCCCCCTGCTGCTCCAGCCGCGACAAGGCTTCTGCGGCACGTCGCTCGTTACTGAGCCGATCCGCTTCAGCCGCAGCGAGAACCGCATCTGCATCAATTGCCACCGCGAAGCCCGACTCCAGCTCGTCGAGGCTGTCGGCGTCATCTTCGCCCATCATCGCCACCATTTCCGCAGCGACGAAGTGTTCGCGTGCCAGACGATGCAGCGCAGCACGCCGCAGGAAAAGCCGTGCATTGGCCTCATCCGCGAGAATCCATTGCCGCAGCAATTCGAACTGCTCAGCATCAAGCTGCTCGTCGAAATAGGCACTGATCAGCGTTTCAATAGGCAACTGCGAACTCATGAAATCCCTCCGGAAGGTTGAGTTCGCTCACCGTTCATGCGCCGCTCGACGCAGTCGACCAGTGCGGTGCGCACGCGGCTGAGCATGACACGAATCGAAGCGGATGTGGTGCCCAGGCGGCGGGCAATCTCCGCGGGCTTGAGGTCGTGCTGATAGCGAAGCTCAATGAGCTGCCGGGCCCGACCGGTCGCCTTCTCGACGCAGTGGTCGAGTGCCTGACGCATCTCCTTCATCTGCGCATCGACTTCGGGCTGCACACTGGCGAGCCGATCGAGCACCTCGCCGTCAAAGACGTGCCTGTCGCGTGCCTTGTCGCGCCGCCAGCGCAGGATTTCGTTACGGGCGATGCCGGTCACCCATGCGAGAAAGGATTTGTTGGTGTCGAACTGGTGATACTTGCTGAAAACGACGACGGCGACTTTCTGGAGGATATCCTCCGCGTCGGCATGGTTGGGCACCGCTGCGGCAATGTAAGCCGCCACCCCCGGCTGGACCGTCGTCCAGAGGACGGCCAGTTGATTCTCTGGAGTGGCTGTCACTGCAAGATCCATGCAGGCGGTCCTATTGGCGACACGGAGCCGAACAACCCGACGCCCTTCGCCTTCGAATAGGACTCTTCCGCCGTGTCCGAAACGTTAACAAACCAGAAAGAAAAAAAGTAGCAGGGATATTGCGAATGTAGAGGACGTGGCCGCTTCAAGAGAAGCCACGGTCAGGAGGAACTCGATGGGCGCGCAACAACGCCCACAAGCAGGGCTTGCGGGCGTTGGAGGGGTGGGTCTGGTCGGTGGGATCAGTCCTGCTTGGCTTCGTCCGCAGCGGGTTCGGCGGCGGCCGGTTCAGCCCCAGCCATGGCGGTCGAGGCGGCCGGGGCCTGCTCGGCCTTGCCCTTGCGCAGCCTGGCGGCGAACTCCATGCGGCGGTTGGCCTTTTCGCGGCGGCGCGAGTACTGGCCCGACACCTGCGGACCGGTGTCCTCGTCGCTCACCAGTTGCAGCACGCACAGGTCGCTGCCGTCGCCGATGCGGTGACGCGCCAGCTTGATGATGCGTGTGTACCCGCCCGGACGATCGGCGTAGCGCGGGGCGATCTCTTCGAAGAGCTTCTTCACCAGGCGCGGGCCGCTGATCAGCTCGCCGTACTTGTTGACCTTGTACCCTTCGGGCGGCTCATCGTGCTGCACGTCGAAGTCGACGAGGATGGGATTGCCCACGGCACGGATCACCTGACGGCGGGCCGTCAGATCACCCCGCTTGGCGGTCGTGATCAGCTTCTCCACAAAGGGCTTGACCGCCTTGGCCTTGGGAAGCGTGGTCGTGATCTGGCCGTGCGTGAACAGCGCGATCGCCAGGTTGCGGAACAGCGCACGGCGGTGTTCGGTGTCGCGGCCCAGTTTGTATCCAGCTACTCGGTGTCTCATGATGATTCTCAGGTAAAACAAGCCCACGCATCGGCTTCGTGCGTATCCTTACGAACGCTGGGCGACCTGCTGTTGAATTTCCTCGGGCAGTTCCATGCCCAGGCTCAGGCCCAAATCTGCCAGCTTGCGCTTCACTTCGCGAAGCGATGTCTTGCCGAACGAACGCACCTTCAGCAGTTCGTTCTCCGTCTTGGTCACCAGGTCGGCCACCGTGTTGAGCTTCGCCGACTCCAGGCAGTTGCTCGCACGGACCGACAGATCCATCTCCGCCACCGGCATCGCCAGCTTGCGGATCAGTTCCTCATCGACGCGGGCGGCCGCCGCGGCGGACTCGCTGGCGGTGGCGCTGCCCAACTCGAAGTACTGCACGAACGGATTCAGGTGCTTGCGCAGAATCTTGGCGGCTTCGACCATCGCCATTTCCGGCGTCACCGTACCATCCGTCCAGATTTCCAGCGTCAGCTTGTCGTAGTTGGTCTTCTGACCGACGCGGGTGTCTTCCACCTTGTAGCGCACGCGCGTGACCGGCGAAAAGATCGCGTCGACCGGAATGACGCCCACTTCCTGATCCTCGGCCCGGCCGTACTGCTCGCTCGCCGGCACGTAGCCGCGGCCCTTCTCCACCGTGAACTCGATGTCGAAGTCGACCGGCTCGGTCAGCGTCGCCAGCACCAGGTCCTTGCTGTGAATCGTGATCGAGGTGTCAGCTTCGATCAGGTCACAGGTGACCTCACCAGGACCTTCGGCCGACAGGTGCATCTTCTTGGGTTCGTCCGAATCGAGCGAGACGACCATGTTCTTGATGTTCAGGATGATGTCGGTGACATCTTCCATCACGCCAGGCAGGCTGGTGAACTCGTGGTCGGCGCCCTTGATCTTCACGGCGGTGACGGCAGCACCCTCGAGGCTCGACAGCAGGATGCGGCGCAGCGAGTTGCCCACGGTCGTACCGAAACCGCGTTCGAACGGTTCGATGGTGAACTTGCCATACGTCGAGGAGTTGAGATCGGGGTCGGGAACGACGCGGCTGGGCAGTTCCAATCCTCGCCAACGGATTCTCATCGTTCATCTCCACAGCAGATTCTTATTTCAGGCTTCACGCTCCACGTGCGCTGCTGTCACACGGGGCTTCTATGCCTGGAAACATCGGGGAAAGTCGAATGGGCCGGGGTGATCGCCCCGAAACCCTCGATCGCGGCAGCCGGGCGTATAGGAGCCGGGCGGCCGCAGATTCGTCTCGCGGTGCGGGCAGACGCCGTCAATGACGGCATGCCCCCATTACACGCGGCGGCGCTTCTTCGGGCGGCAGCCGTTGTGCGGAATCGGCGTGTGATCCTCGACGGCGGTGATCTTCATGCCGGCGTGCTGCAGCGCGGTGACGGCCGACTCACGGCCAGCGCCGGCGCCCTTGATGTGCACCTCCAGCTCGTTCACGCCCATCTTCTTGGCCTTGGCGGCGGCCTCTTCGGCGGCGCGGGTGGCGGCGAAGGGCGTGCTCTTACGCGAGCCCTTGAAGCCGATCGCACCGGCCGATCCCCAGCACAGCGTCTCGCCGTTCATGTCGGTGATCGTGATCAGCGTGTTGTTGAACGTCGCCTTCACATGCGCGATGCCGCGACCGACGTTCTTGCGAATTTTCTTCTGCTTCTTGGCCATGATCTTCTCAGGTGGTTCCGTGGATTGCGTGCTTGCTCATCAGCCTCGGAGGCGGCCCTGGTAATTGGACGTGGTTCGCTGAAGCGACCACGCCGAAACTCAAGGGGCCGCTGCACGGCGATTACTTCAACGCCTTGACGCCCTTCTTCCCGGCGACCGTCTTCTTGCGGCCCTTGCGGGTGCGGGCATTGGTCTTGGTGCGCTGACCGCGAACCGGCAGCCCGCGACGGTGGCGATCACCCCGGTACGAGCGGATGTCGCGCAGGCGGGCGATGTTCTGACTGATCTGCCGACGCAGCGCGCCTTCCACCACATAGTTCGCCTCGATGATGTTGGCGATCTGGGCGAGCTGATCCTCGGTCAGCTTGTTGGCACGTGTGTGGCCGTCGATCCCCGCTTCCTGCAGAATCAGTTCGGCGTTGGCCGGACCGATCCCGTAAATGTAACGGAGCGCGATGCGGATGATCTTGTTGTCGGGAATGTCAACACCGGCGATACGAGGCATGTGCGTCTCTCAATTCTAAGTTCAAAATTCAAGGCTCGTTCGTGCTACGTTCAAATGCTCAACTTTGCATTTTGGACTTCGCACATTGCACTCAGCTTACCCCTGGCGCTGCTTGTGCTTGGGGTTCTTGCTGCAGATCACGCGCACCACACCCTTGCGGCGAATGATCTTGCAGTTCTCACAGATTCGTCGGACGCTGGAGCGGACTTTCATGATGCACCTCATTCACCCGCCGATCCTCAGCGGGCATGGCTCTACCCGGTTCAATGTCGGAACGTGATACGGCCTTTGGTCAGGTCATACGGGCTGATGTCGACGGTCACACGGTCACCCGGGAGGATGCGGATGTAGTGCATGCGCATCTTGCCAGAGATGTGCGCGACGATCTCGTGATTGTTCTCCAGCCGCACGCGAAACATCGCATTGGGCAGAGCATCAATCACTTCGCCTTCAACCTGGATTTTGTCTTCCTTGGCCACAAATAACCTCGTCGTTACTCGCTGTGCGAGGCGCGATCGACGCGATCGCGACTTTATCCATCCCATTTCGGTCCATCCGCAGGATCCCGGGCATCCTTAAGGCGGACCGGTTTATCGTCCATCCGTGAGCACGTCCGCGCCGTCGGCGGTGACAGCGATGGTATGCTCGTAATGAGCCGCTGGCTTACGGTCGAGGGTCACCACCGTCCAACCATCCTCCAGCGTCACCACTTCCTTGCGACCCAGCGTGGCCATCGGCTCTACCGCCAGCACCACGCCTTCCCGCAATACAATGTCGTGCCGAAGCAGCTCACGGCTGACAAAGTTCGGCACCTTGGGCTCTTCGTGCATCTTCCGTCCAATGCCGTGGCCCACAAAATCCCGCACGACGCTGAACCCCGACCGTTCGGCGTAGTTCTGCATCAGGCGGGCGATCTGACTCCAGGTCCGACCGGGGCGAATGTTCTCGATCGCCAGTTCGAGCATCCGCTGGGTCACTTCGCACAGCCGACGCACTTCCGGGCGAACGTTGCCCACCATCACCGTGGTCGCCGAGTCACCGCACCAGCCATCCAACTGAACCCCGCAATCGATCCCCACGATGTCGCCATCCTGGATTTTGCGGTCGTCGGCGATGCCATGCACCACCACCTCGTTGACGCTGATGCACAGGGTCGACGGGAACCCTTCGTTCGGCCGATAGGTCGGGTAATTCTTGAACAACCCCCTGGCCCCGGCGGCACGAATCATCCGGTCGGCTTCCTCGTCGATCTCCCGGGTCGTCACCCCCGGCTGACACATCTCCTTACAACGCTGCAGTACCGCGTGGACGATCCGCCCGGCGGCACGCATCTTTTCAATTTCCTCTTTCGACTTCAGTACAATCGGCACCCGGTTGTCCACTTATCTCTACGGCTCGCGCCCCAGTCAGGCTCCCGAGCGAATCTTTCAATTTTAGCATCACCCCGAGCAATCGCCAAACAACGGTCGGGACAAATTCCTTTATCGGATACGCGGTCCCTTGCTGCCACCCGAGCCCAGAAAGCCCGGGTAGTTGCGCATCAGGAGCTGGGCCTCGATGCGCTGAACCAGGTCCAGCATGACGCTCACGCAGATCAGCAGACCCGTGCCCCCAAGGAACGCCGCCACGTTGTAATCGATGTCGAAAGCCCCGTTAACGACCATGGGGATCACCGCGATGACCGCCAGGAAGCCGGCACCGACATAGGTGATGCGCTCCATAACTGTTTCGAGGTACTCAGCCGTACGCGGGCCCGGCCGCATCCCGGGGATGAAGCTGCCGTTGTTGCGGAGGTTCTTGGCCATCTCGTTGGGCTGGAACTGGACGGTGGTCCAGAAGTAAGCGAAGAAGTAGATCAGCGCGATGTAGATGACCACGTACAGGTACGAGTTCATCCGGAGGTTGGCACTCATCCAGCTCCAGAAGGCGCTGTTCGGATAGACCGACGCCATCCATCCGATGATGATCGAGGGGAACATCATCAGCGAGCTGGCGAAGATGATGGGCATGACACCGCCGTGGTTCACGCGCAGCGGCAGGTACATGCGCTGTCCGCCGTAGACCCGTCGACCGCGGGTGTGCTTGGCCTGCTGGATCGGGATGCGGCGCTGGCCCTGGGTGATGATGACCGCCCCAGCCACGACTGCGACGAACGATGCCGCCAGCAGCACCACCGCGCTGGGGCCATACTTTCCGCCCTGCATGGCGAAGTTCTGGGCAACGTGGTCAATCGCGGCAGGCATACCGGTGACGATACCTGCGGTGATGATGAGCGAAGCACCGTTACCGATGCCGTACTTGTCGATCTGCTCGCCCAGCCACATCAGGAAGACCGCCCCCGCCGTCAGCGCCAGCACCCCGGTCAGCCAGAACGTGAATGTTCCGGTGTATTCGGGGTAGACAGCGTTGGCACGGATCAGGGTCGCCAGCCACACCGGGCCCTGCACGAAGCAGATGCCCAGCGTGAGGTAACGGGTGTATTCCTGAATCTTCTGCCGTCCGGCGGGACCTTCATCCTGCAACTGCTTCAGGGCCGGCAGCACCGTCGCCAGCAACTGCAGGATGATCGACGCGGAGATGTAGGGCATGATGCCCAGGGCAAAGAGGGTCGACTGGCTCATCGACCCGCCGGTAAAGATCGCCACGAACTGCAGGAGGTTGCCCGTCGCCCCGCCTTCCTGTTGCTCAGCCCATCGCTGCAGCTCAATCTGGTTGACGGCGGGCAGCGGAATGAAGAAGCCGATGCGATAGATCGCCAGCATCCCAAGCGTGAACAGCAGCTTGGTACGCAGCTCGGCAATCTTCCAGATGTTGAGGAATGCTTGCAGCATCGGTTCGTTCCTGGTCGCACGGTGACGACGGCGTCACGGCGCGTCACTCACTGGACGTTGGCGACGCCTCCCGCTTTGGTGATCTTCTCAACGGCGGACGCGGAGAAGGCCGCAGCCGTCACGTTCAGCTTCTTGCTGGTCTCGCCCTGGCCCAGCACCTTCACGGGCAGCTTGGCATCACGCACCAGCCCCGCCTGGATGAGGGCCTGGGTGTCGATCGTCGCACCGTCCTCAAAGCGCTCATTGAGCTGCTTGACGTTGACGATGGCGAACTCCCTGGTGAAACGGGCGTTGCTGAAGCCACGCTTGGGGATACGGCGGAACAGAGGCAACTGACCACCTTCGCGGCTGGCACGGATGGAACCGGCCGCACCGGAACGGGCGCCGGCGCCCTTGTGGCCGCGACCGCACGTCTTGCCCCGGCCGGAGCCGATGCCTCGGCCCACGCGGCGCTTCTTCTTGTACTTGCCCGCCTTTTCCGTCACTTCATGAATCATCATGGCGATTTACTCGTTCCATCAAAACAGGCGGCTCAGGCCTGCTCAGGGTTCTGCTGCTGTTCTGAAGCCTGTGGCGCCTCGGATGCGGGCGCCTCAACGGTGGCGGTGGCAGTGTCAGCAGCCGCCTCTTCGGAGCGACGACCTCGCTCACCACGGCCGCCCCGGCCACGCCCCCCCTTGCTCTTGCCAGCCGGCTCCCGGGTGTTGAACGCCTTGACCTTCGTGCCGGTCGACTGCGGAGCGAAGCGGCGGCCCAGTTCGAGCTTGACGTCGACTTCGCTGGCATCCAGTTCCACGCCACGCAGCCGGGCGATCTCATCCTTCATCCGCAGGCTCTGCAGACCGACCATCACCGCCTTGCACAGGTTCTTCTGGTTGGTCGACCCGAATGCCTTGGTGAGGCAGTCACGGACGCCCGCCATTTCAAGCACAGCGCGGACGGTACCGCCGGCGATAACACCGGTACCAGGGGCGGCGGGCAGCAACCGCACGCGTGAGGCGCCGAAGTCACCGGTAACCGGATGGGGCAGTGTGCCCTCCTGCAACGACACGGTGATCATGTTCTTGCGGGCGTCCTTCTGCGCCTTTTCGATGGCGGCGGGAACGCCGGGCGCCTTGCCGTAGCCGATGCCTACCTTGCCGCGGCGATCCCCCACGACGACCAGCGCGCCGAAGCTGAAGCGTCGGCCGCCCTTGACCACTGTCGCGGTGCGGTAGATGCCGACCGTGGTTGACTCTAGCGATTGCGATTCTTCCAGAAACTCTGCCATGAGTATGCGTCCAAGTCAGGAGTCGAAAGTCCAAAGTCTATCGTGAAGCCGGATTCACGGTCGGGTCCAAGTCGCCTCGCCTGTCCGCGGGCCGGCGTGGCGGACCCAGCGACTCTGGACGGGGCTGCGATCAGAACGACAGGCCTGCCTCCCGCGCCGCGTCGGCGACTGCCTTGACACGGCCGTGATAGCGGAACCCGTTGCGGTCGAACGCCACCTGGGTGATGCCCGCCGCCTTGGCCTTTTCCGCCAGTTCCCGGCCGACCTGCGCCGCCGCCGCCACGTTGCCGCCCTTTTCCTGCTTCAGCGAGCTGGCCGAGACCAGCGTGCGACCGGACAGGTCGTCGATGATCTGGGCATAGATGTACTTCAGGCTGCGGTACACCGACAGGCGCGGACGTTCCGGCGTGCCGAAAACACGCTTGCGAATGCCCATCTTACGCCGCCTGCGGCGAATATTCTTGTGCGTGATAGGGTCCATGTCGTTCCTGACTTTCCAGATACCGAATTAAAGGCGATGCATCGTGCGTCAAAGCCCCGGCGTCGCGACCGGCGGTCAACCTTACGGTCAGCATCGGCATCAACCGCCGCCGGCGAACGCCTTGCCCTGCTTGCGAATGATGACCTCATCGACGTACTTGATGCCTTTGCCGTTGTAGGGTTCAGGCTTGCGCTGGGCGCGGATGTTCGCGGCTAGCTGACCCACTGCCTGCTTGTCCGGCCCGCTCACCTTAATGCGGTTGCCCTGCACCTCAACAGTCACGCCATCCGGGATGGCCACTTCGCGGGTGTCGGCGTAACCGACGTTCAGCGCCACCTTCTTGCCCTGCACACGGGCCGTCCAACCCACGCCGTTGACTTCCAGCTCGCGGGAGAACCCGGTCGTGACACCGGTCACCATGTTGGCAATCAGTGCGCGGGTCAACCCGTGCAGCGCCCGGGCGGTGCGGCTGTCGTCCCGGCGAGTGACGACGACCTGCTTGCTGGCCTCATCGACCTGGACACTGACCTCCGGGCGATGCGTCATCGTCAGCTTCTTGTTGCCGGACTCGACCGTCACCACGCGATCGCCACTGACGGCGACCTTCACGCCGCTGGGCAGAGCGACCGGTTTGTTTCCAATTCGTGACATCGTTCTATCTCAGGTTGCGGATTTCACTTTGCGGTTGGGCGGTCGGCTCGATCGCCCGGAAAACCATCCCGCCTGCTTACTCAATCGTGCACAGCAGCTCGCCGCCCACATGCTCCTTGCGAGCCTTGCGATCGCTCAGAACACCCTTGGGCGTGCTCACAATGCTGATGCCCAGGCCCGCCAGCGGACGCGGCAGATCGTTCACGCCACGGTAGACGCGACGACCGGGCTTGGACTCGCGACGGATCGAGTGGATCAACTGCTCACCGTGCGGGCCGTACCGCAGGTCGATGCGCAGGATGCCCTGCCGGCCGTCGTCAATGACGGTGAAGTCATTGATGTAGCCTTCTTCCTTGAGCACCGCCGCGATGCCCCGGCAGATCTTGCTGTTGCGGCAGTCCACCCGCGGCGCCTTGTTCCGCGTCGCGTTGCGGATCCGGGTCAGCATGTCAGCGATCGTGTCGCTAAAAGACATTCGATAGCTCCGTTTTCGATTGCGGATTATGAATTGCCCATCGCGGTTTCATTCGTTCGCATCGTCAGGTCCCGGCCCGGCCGACGCCCGCAACGGGCAATGAATCACCAGGACGCCTTTCGCATGCCGGGAATCTTGCCCTGCAGCGCCAACTCACGCAGCTTGATGCGCGAGATCTTGAACTTGCGGTACACGCCGCGGCTGCGACCGGTCAGAGCACACAGGTTGCGATACCGCGTGGGGCTGGCGTTGCGCGGCAGGCGCTGCAGCGCGGCATAGTCCCCCGCTTCCTTGAGCTGACGGCGCAGTTCCGCGTATTTCTTGTTCAGCTGCTGGATGCGCTGCATACGTGTGATCGTGGATTTCGATGCCATGGATTGCTCCGTTGTCTTTCGTTCGGCTCAGTCAATCGGCCCGCCGCGACGCGATCAGGTGGATCAGCCGGCCTTGCGTTGCTCTTCCTGCTTGACGAACGGCACGCCCAGCTCACGCAGCGCCACCTTCGTCATCTCATCCGTGCTGTTGCGGAACACCAGCGTCACGTTCATCCCGTGCGTGAACTCGGCGTTGGCCATGTCCACCTCGGGGAAGATGCCCTGCTCGACGATGCCGAAGGAGTAGTTGCCACGGCCGTCGAAGCTCTTGAGCGGCAGGCCACGGAAGTCCTTGATGCGGGGGATCGCCAGCGAGACCAGGCGATCCAGGAACTCCCACATGCGGTCGCCGCGAAGGGTGACCATCGCGCCGATTTCGTAGCCGGCACGCAGCTTGAAGTTCGATACCGACTTCTTGGCCCGCTTCATCACGGGGCGCTGGCCGGTGATCACCGACAGCGTCTTGATGACCTGCTCGCGGGCCTTGGGATTGAGCTTGGTCCCCTCGAGCTGCTTGCCCAGGCCGACGGTCAGCACGATCTTCTCCATGCGAGGCAGCGCCATGGGGTTGGTCACCCCGAACTGCTGCTTCAGCACCTCGCGCACCGGGCCGTAGAACTTTTCCTTCATCCGAGGCTTCATCGTTTCGCTTCCTACTGCGTCCGCCTGGTTTTCCGGCGAACTGCTTCACCGCCTTAGCGGGCTTTTTTCAGTTCCGGGCCGATCTGTGCGCCGGTGCGCTTGGCGACGCGAATCTTTGAGCCATCCGCGCGCTTCTCGAAGCGCACCCGTGTCGGCTTGCCATCCACCACCGGGGCGACGTTGGAGATGTGAATGGGCATCTCCTTTTCGATGATGCCGCCCTGCTGATTCTGCTGCGTGCGCCGCAGGTGCTTCTTGTGGACGTTGACGCCCTCAACCAGGACGCGGTCCTCCTTCACCAGCACGCGCAGCACCTTGCCGGTGCGGCCCCGGTCCCGGCCGGTGAGCACCATCACTGTGTCGCCTTTTCGTACGTGTCGTGCCATGCTTCGCTCTTACTTGTGTTTCAGGCTCGTGCGGGGCGGGTTGCCCCCGACGGCCGGTCTCGCTACCAGTGACTTACACCACTTCCGATGCCAGCGAGACGATCTTCATGTAGTTCTTCTCGCGCAGTTCACGGGCGACGGCGCCGAAGATGCGGGTGCCCTTGGGGTTCCCCTCATCGTCGATCAGCACCACAGCCGAGCGGTCAAACCGCACGTAGCTGCCGTCCGGCCGCCGCACCGGATACTTGCTGCGGACGACGACGGCCTTGACGATGGTGCCAGCCTTCATGTCGCCACCGGGCAGCGCCTTCTTGACGGTGCACACCACGCGATCGCCGACGGTCGCCGTGCGACGGGACTTTCTTCCCTTGGCGGTAGACCCGCCCAGCACGCGGATCACCATCGCCGTTTTGGCGCCGGTGTTGTCCGCCACATCAACTCGAGATTCCTGCTGAATCATTGCTCAATGCCTTACCTGGAGGCGGAACGACCGGGTGACCCGGTCGCGGACGCGCCCGGTTGATCCTTTAATGCTGCGGAACCGCACCAGCTTCCACCACGCGCACCAGTCGCCAGCTCTTGGTCTTGCTGATCGGACGGCAGGGCGCGATCTCCACACGATCACCCATCTGGCTGGTATTCTGCGGGTCGTGCACGTGGTAGCGCGTCCGACGACGCAGGTACTTGCCGTACTTGGGGTGACGCGTCTGGTACTCGACCTCAACCGTGCGGGTCTTGTCGCGTTTGGCCGAGATCACCACACCGATTTTCGTTCCGGTGAGCACGCGGCGGGTGCTGGATGCATTCGCGGTTGTCATCGTCTTTCAGCTTCCGAAAATTACCTGGCTCGCATTTCCGTGAGCACCCGCGCGATGTCTCGACGCAGGTTGCCAAGCTGGCGCGGGTTCTCCAGCTTTTCCGTCACCGCCTGCGTCCGCAGCTCGAACAGCTTCGCCCGCAGGTTCTTGAGCTCGATCGCGAGCTCCTCGGTCTTCATCTTGTGAACTTCAGCGGCTTTCATCTTCGTCTCCAGGACTCATCCTGCAACGCGACGCGATCAGGCGTGGCGACGTTCCACGAAGCGGCAGCGGAACGGCATCTTGTGCGCCACACGCACGAACGCCTCCTTCGCCACGTCACGCGGCACACCCGTCAGCTCATACAGCACCGTGCCGGGCTTCACTCGCGCCACCCAGTACTCCGGTTCAGCCTTGCCTTTGCCCATTCGGGTTTCCAGGGGCTTCTTGCTGATCGGCTTGTCCGGGAACAGCCGCACATACAGCTTGCCTTCACGGCTGACGTACTGACGGCAGGCGACGCGGCCGGCCTCGATCTGCCGGGCCGTCAGCCAGCCGCCTTCCAGCGACTGGATGCCATATTCACCGAACGCCACATAGTTGCCGCGCGTCGCATTGCCGCGGACCTTGCCCCGCTGCTGTTTGCGGAACTTCACGCGTTTGGGCATCATCGCCATGGTTCGTTACCTCACTGGTCGATTGCGGACACCGGGTGCCCGGCTCTCGCTGGTTTATCGTCGGCCTCGGGCACGCGGACGGGCGCCGGCGGCGTTGCTCTCCACATCGCCTTCCTTCACGTCGCTGTACATGCCCTTGTAAATCCACACCTTCACACCAATCACGCCGTAGGTCGTCATGCTTTCGGCAAAACCGTAATCCACGTTCGCCTGCAGCGTCTGAAGGGGAATTGCCCCTTCGCGAATGTCCTCGGTACGACTCATTTCATGGCCGCCCAGACGACCGGACAACTGAATCTTCACCCCCTTGGCGCCAGCGGCCATCGCTGCATCCGCCTTCATCTTCATCACGCGGCGGAAGCTGGCACGCTTCTGCAACTGCTCGGCGATCGATTCGGCGACAAGCTGCGCCTCGATGTCCGGGTTATGAATCTCGATGCAGCTGATCGAGACATTGCGGCCGGTCAGACGCTGAAGGTCAGCGGTCAGTTCCTCGATGTTGGCACCCTTGGGGCCGATCACCAGGCCCGGCCGGGCCGTGCGGATGATGACCTTCAGCTCTTCGCGGGTGCGCTCGATGTGGATGTCGGCGACCGCAGCGAACGGCGGCCGGCGGTTCAGACGCCGATCGATGTACTCGCGGATGCGCTGATCCTCGACCAGCAGTTCGCCATACAGCGCCTTGGGCGCGTACCAGCGGCTGCGGTGAGGCTCGGTGATCCCGACGCGGAAGCCGAATGGATGAACTTTCTGTCCCATATTTGTTCTCGATCGCTGCGCCGCCGAGGCGACAGTTGCTTACTTCAGGTCCAGGGCCACGGTGATGTGGCTCGTTCGCTTGAGGATTGCGTGAGCCCGGCCACGATCCTTGGGCTGGAAACGCTTCATCGTCGGACCACTGTCCACGCGTGCCTCGGTCACCACCAGGCGTCGGGCCTGCTGCGACGACAGCTCGCCGACGTCAATGGCGTTGGCGCGGGCCGCCTGAAGCGCCGCACGAATGAACACCGCGGCACGTCGCTTGGACATCTGCATCAGGGCCAGGGCTTCCTCGATGCCCTTGCCGCGAATCTGATTGATCACCGGGCGCACCTTGGTCGGGCTGATGCGGGCGCCGCGATGGACGTTACGGAATGCCATGGTTCAATTCTCCGGTCAGGCGATCAGACCTTGCCGGCCGCTCGCTGGGCCTTGGTTCCTGCAGTGTGCTGACGGAAGGTACGCGTCGGGCTGAACTCGCCCAGCTTGTGCCCCACCATGTCCTCGGTCACGAAGACGCTGTGGAACATGCGACCGTTATGCACCAGGAAGGTGTGACCCACGAACTCCGGCACCACCGTGCACGCGCGGGCCCACGTCTTGATCGGTTCCCGCCGGTTCATCTGGTTGAGCTTCTCCACCTTTCGGTAGAGCTTCTCGTCGACGTACGGACCTTTTTTCAGTGATCGTGCCATGGTTCGCTCTGATGCTCTATCACGAGGCTGAAGTCACGTTTCCAACGCGCTCCGTCGTTTCCTATGCCTATCACAGACTCAACTGGCCGTATCGCTTGCTCACGCGACGGCGCAGGATTCGCTTGTTCGATGCCTTGTTGGGCTTGCGGGTCTTGCCACCCTTGGACAGCACGCCCGTCCGCGACGCTGGAACACGGTTGCCCTTGCTGCGGCCGTCACCACCGCCCAGCGGGTGGTCGTGGTGCTGCATGGCCACGCCGCGGGTGTGCGGCCGGCGACCCATGTGACGCGCCCGACCGGCCTTGCCCAGCTTCACCTGGGAATGGTCGGAGTTGCCCACCTGGCCGATCGTCGCCCGGCAGTCCAGAGACACCTGGCGGATTTCACCCGAGGGGAACACCAATGTTGCCCACCGGCCTTCCTTGTTGGTCAGACGGGCATACGTCCCGGCCGACCGGCAAAGCTGAGCACCCTTGCCGGGCACCAGCTCGATGCAGTGCACGTTCAGACCCGCTGGAATCGAACGCAGCGGCATAGCGTTGCCTGTCTTGGGCTCAGCCACATCATTGGTCGAGATGACCTCCGCCCCATCGGTCAGCCCCGCCGGAGCGATGATGTAGCGACGCTCGCCATCGGCGTATTCCAGCAGCGCCAGGTTCGCCGAGCGGTTCGGGTCGTACTCGATCCCCACCACCTTGGCCGGGATGTCCACCTTGGTGCGGGCGAAGTCGACGACGCGATAGCGGCGCTTGTGGCCACCGCCGCGGCTTTCCACGGTGATCACACCGTGGTGGTTCCGGCCGCTGGAGCGAATCTTCGGCCGCAACAGCGACTTTTCAGGCGTGTGCTTGGTCACTTCCGTCCGGAGGTTGACCGAAGCGTTTCGCCGCCCGGGGCTGGTCTTGTTGTAGATGCGAATTGCCATGATTGCGTCTCAGTGGGGCCGTCGACCCGAGGCCGACCGGCCTCTCTCCTTAGAACAGTTCGATCCTGTCGTCCGGGTGAAGCTGCACGGTGGCCTTCTTCCAGTCGCCGGTATTCGTCACGCCGTACCGCGTGCGGTAGGTGCGACCCTTGCGAATCTGGGTGCTGACGCGCTCGACCCGCACGTTGTACAGCTTCTCGATCGCGGCCTTGATCTCAGGCTTACGGGCATTCAGCGCCACTTCGAAGCTGAAACGATTGACGGGCTGACCGGCACGCGCCCCCTTCTTGATCACGCGGCTGGATTCCCAGGTCGACTTTTCCGTAATCAGCGGCTTGCGAATGATGTACGTCGGATCGAGGCTCATTTCGCGACCTCCTGAGCTTTGCGGCTCGCCAGCGCCTGGGCCTTGGCACGCTCGATGTACGCTTCAAAAGCGGACCGCTCCGCCAGCAGGTAGCGATGATTCAGCAGATCGAAGGCGTTGAGCCGGTCGATCTGGGTCAGGCTGACCGTTGGGATGTTCTTGGCGGATTTGGCTTCCGGGGAGTTGGTGGAAGCCAGAGCGAACAGACAGGAGCGATCAATCTTCAGCGATTCCAGCAGGCCGACGAACTGTTTGGTGCTGGGTTTCTCGAATTTCAGCGAATCGACCAGGCGAATCTCACCATCCACTGCCTTGGCCAGGATCGCGTTGCGGTTGGCCAGGCGACGCATCCGGGTCGGCATGTCCTTGCGGAACGAACGCGGCCGCTTGGCATGGGCGTGACCACCGCCACGCAGGATGTTGGTCTTGCGATCGCCGCGGCGGGCGTTACCGGTGCCCTTCTGGCGATACAGCTTCTTCGTCGAACCTTCGACCTCGGAACGATTGCGCGTCTTGGCCGAACCCTGACGGGCGTTGGCGTGGTAGCGCACATAGGCCTGCTTGAGCAGATCCGGCCGGACCTCGCCGCCAAACAGCGCTTCGTCCAGCGTGATGCTGCCGACCTGCTGGCCCTGGGCGTTATGGACTGGAATTTCGATCATGGTTCGTTCACCTGTACCCCGAAGCGGGCGGCATACCATCCGCTCGGGCAACAACTGTTCAATCCCCTTGGCCAGCACCGAAGCACTGGGCGAAGGTCCGGGTTGTCGTGGCGTAACAGTATCCTTTCAGAGCATCCGCCCCACCGGCCTGGGCCCGTCTGGCCCGCCAGCCGCCGGGTCGAATCTCCCCGACTTGTTACGCCTCAGCCGCCTTCTTGGCCTTGGTCTTATACAGCCGCGTGGCCTCCCGAATCAGAACCAGCCCCTGGTTCGGACCCGGCACAGGGCCCTTCACCATCAGCAGATTCCGCTCTTTGTCCCGTCCGATGATCTCAATGCTGCGGATCGTCACCCGCTCGTGGCCCAGATGACCAGCCATCCTCAGACCCTTCTTCGGGCGACCGCTGAAACCGCGGTTGGTCGCACGGCCACCGATCGAACCGGGCGAACGGTGCTTACGTTCCGTACCGTGCGAAGCAGGCTGGCCCTTGAAGTTGTGACGCTTCATGGTACCGGCCGTGCCCTTACCCTTGCTGGTGCCGATCACGTCAACGTACTTGACCGAGTCAAACACCTCGAGGGTGACTTCCTGCCCCAGCTCGTAGTTCGCATCGCCCTCAACCCGGAACTCGCGATGCACCCGCTTGGGGGCAAGGCCGGCCTTGGCATCGTGGCCGATCAGCGGAAACGTCGAGTTACGCGCCTTGACGTCTTCAAAGGCAAGCTGCACCGCGCTGTAGCCGTCCGTCTCAGGCGTCTTCACCTGGCTGACGTAGCACGGGCCGGCCTGAATGATCGTCACCGGCACGTTATTGCCCGCCTCATCGAACAGGCGGGTCATTCCGATTTTACGTCCGATTATCCCGATGGGCATCGTATCAACCTCCCAGGGTGCGAACCAGCTTCCGGCCGGCCCGGCGGATCATGCGCCAACCACGCGACGCAGAGGATCACCGCCCTGCTTGATTTTTCCTGCTGATGCTCAGTTCCGCTTCAACCCCCGCAGCCTGAGCCTTCGAAACGTTTACCTCAAATCAACTTACGCCTTGATCTTGACGAACACACCGGCCGGCACCACCAGTCGGTTCAGCGCCTCGACCGTGCGAGCGTTGGGATCCTTGATGTCGATGATCCGCTTGTGGGTGCGAATCTCGAACTGCTCCCGGCTCTTCTTGTCCACGTGCGGGCTGCGCAGCACCGTGTACCGCTCAATCCGGGTCGGCAGCGGCACAGGACCCGACACCTTCGCGTTCGTCCGCTTGGCGTGATCCACGATCTCCCGCGCCGAGGCATCCAGCGCCTGGTGATCGTACGCCTCCATCCGAATTCGAATCTTGCCCGTCATTCAGCGCTCCAAAAAGCCAAGACGGGTAAGTGTAACGAAGGTCGCGAGCGTGTCAAACGGGTAGGTGGGGTTTTCCACGGAAAGGGGCTAAGGGGAAGGCACGGAGGACGAGGGATTGATATGCGACGCGACCTGTCGCGTTCCCCTGGCCCCCCTTCCCCTTCATTCCGGCCGGCAGACCTCGTCCAAAACGTGTTCCGCGACGAAGATGGGCACATCGGTCGCCACGCCCAGGGCGATGGCGTCGCTGGGGCGGGAGTCGATGTCCAGCTCCTGGCCGTTGCGGCGAAGGATCAGGCGGGCGTAGAACGTGTGGTTGCGAAGGTCGGAAATCACTACCCGCTCGACGGTTGCGCCAAGCTCCTTGATCACCTGGGCCAGCAGTTCGTGCGTCTGTGGCCGGGGTGGCTTCTGACCCATGAGGCGGCGTTCGATCGCGGCCGCCTCGGTCAGGCCAATCACGATCGGAAACACGCGGTCGCCGTCAATCTCCCGCAGTTCGACGATGTGGGTGTCGTCGGTTTCGCGGATCAGAATGCGTGACAACTCCATGGGCACTGGCATGGGCAAGCTCCTCGCTCGGCCGGCAATTCTTCTTCGATCAAGCCAGCTTCAGACTATCCTAGCACCTCGTGCACGCCACGGAAGCTGTTTTTGTTCCACTCGCTGACAACATGCTGTCAGGGAATCCACCACCCACGAAACAGCATGGTTATGCACCGAACCACGCCGGAATCGCAAATACTGAAGCGCGTTTTTGCGGTTTTCCAAAGCATCTTTGAAGTGGCCGCGGGTAGAAGCTAACGTCGAGGACCGGGGACGGACGATGTTGCATAACGTTCGATAACGGGATGCCCGGCCATGACGGACCACGAATGGAGTCGCAGCCGCTACTGGCTCTGCCATTATCTGTACAACCGCCACGTGCGGCCGCCCATCCCCTGGTCAGATGACCTGGCATGCCCGCTGACGCGACACCCCGCGGTGACGTACTGGCTGAGCCGATTGGCTGCCGCCCAGGCTGCGACCGCCCCCTGGCTCATCAATCAGGCAATGGCGCGATGGTCGGGCGACCCGGCCTACATCCAGTCGTTGCGGCTGCTGATCCGCGAGCAGCGTTACCACGGGCAATTGCTGGATGAGCTACTGAGGCGAGCCGGGCAGCAACGGTCTCCCGCCGACCCGACACAGGATCTTTTCCTCAAGGCCGGCCGAACCCTTGGTGTGCGATACACGCTGTCCGCCATGTTGTTATCAGACCTGATCGACGTGGCGATGCTGGAGCTGTTCGAGCGTACTACGGCTGATGAGGCGGTGCGGGCGGTCTGTCAGGCGATCATCCGCGAGAAGCGCCGGCACATCACGTTCCATACCGAACGGCTGACGATGGAGTTCGCCGACTTCAACTTCGCCCGGCGAAATCTGCGGCGTCTGCGGCTGCGGATGATGTACGCAGCCAAGCTCGCCCGGCTTCTCTACCACGACCATGCGTGCATTGGCGCAATGGGTGCCTCGCCCGCCCGATTCGTGCGTGACTGCTGGCGACGGATGATGGGCGTGATCGAGGAAATGGTGCCCTACCGCCGCGATGCCCTCATGGCGGCCCTGCTCACCCAGGACAGCGACCCCTATCACGAAGCGAACGATGTCTTTCGCTGAATGACGTCGTCGCACATCGCGACTTTTTACAACATTAATATACCGCAGCATCCCATACGGGAACACCAATCAGTTCCGCCAGACAGTGCGCATCTTCGCGCAGCTTTCGCAGGTTGCCGTGGTCCACTACGTGGATGCGTCTGCCGTCGTGCAGCACGAAGTTCAACTCGTGGCTGTAATAGAAGCTGTTCATTCCGCGGCTGTTCTCTCTGCGGACGTATTCCGAAATGATCTGAATCGCATGGACCTGCTCCAGTGCCACTGCGTCCTCGCGGCGATCGATCTCCTCACGCGTCTGCGGCATTCGACCGCGCCAGAACATCATCGCATCCATGTCGACCACGATTGGCCTGCGAAACCTGCGGTCCAGGTACAGGCCGACACCCGCAAAAATGAGCCCGAATACCATAAGCATGTAACTTTCGACCTCATGCGGCTCTCCTAGCTTCCTGACACCGGCGATCGCCACCCCAACCCCGACCAGCAGAAACATCCACGCAAAAAGGCATGCGCCGATCGTCGCTTGAAACTCGATGCGATGCGGCGAAACCTCCACAAGCTTGTGCGAGCGGAAATTCGTCCCGCCGTGCACCATCGGCTCCCAGCTTGTCAGCCTCGACACCGGATCGTTGTACTGCGCATGAAGTTCCTCCAGCCGCGGCTGATCTTCGGCTGTTAAACGCTCAATCGCTCGCCTGATCGTCTTGAAGACCACTGCCAGCCCCCGTAGCTATTGATAGCCGCCATCTTTGCGACCATGGTATCACGCGCCCATTCTTCCGAGGAATTGTCGGTATGGCCGTGGGATGTTCTTACCGGCCGTCGATCCGGATGAGGGCATAGAAGCTACCGTCCTGATAGGTGCTGCCCACACCCTCGGGCCAGGTCACCTGCTCGGCGACAATGGTGCCCCGGGTGTGTTCCGCCAGCCAGCGGACCTGTTCGTGATTCTCGCGAGGATCGAGACTACACGTGCTGTAGAGGATGTATCCCCTGCCCACGAGCGGCAGCGCGTTCAGCGCGATGCGACGCTGCAGCGCGACCAGTTCCTCGGTATTGCGGTCACTCCAGCGGTAGCGGGCCTCAGGCCGGCGGGCGAAGACGGCTGTGTTGGAACAGGGCACGTCCAGCATGAGCAGGTCGGCCTTCTCGTTGCCGCAGGCACCCGCCAGGTCATCCGGAGCGACGACGCTCACGTTCGGCCAGCCCGCGAAAGCCTTCGAAAGGTCGGCGAACCGGGCCGGATCAATGTCGGTGGCGATGATGCGTGCCTCGGGGTGGAGTAACGCCACCTGCCGCGTCTTGGTGCCGCGACCGGCGCAGTAATCGACCACGCAGCGGATATCAAGGCCAGCCGTGGCGGCAACGGGCGCGGCAGAGCCGGGGTCCTGCACGCGCCGGGCAGGGTGTTTCGCCAGCATTTCGATGAGCGCCTCACGGCTGCCATCCCACACCACAAAGCCCTCCCCCGCATGGGGGTGGCACTGTTCGTCGCAGGTGAAGCCCGGTTCAACCGCCACGATTGTGGGTGGCAGACGTGTGGCGTGCAGCGCCAGTTTCTGCATCCGCTCCAGGCCGAACGCTTCACGCCAGTGTTGCAGCAACTGTCGCGGCACGCTGGTGGCGACCTCCAGATGCTGGAGCACCGCATCGACGGGGGGCAATAGCGGGCCGGCCAATCGAATCCAGCCATCATCGACAGGCAGACGGTCCCGTCCGGGCGTCCAGGGCGATTCACGCTCGATCGCGGCGACATCCCCCACCAGCTTTCGCAGCACCGCATTGGTGAGCCCTGCCGCCCCCGGCCGCACGAGCCGCCTCGCCAGTTCAACGGCATCGTTCACCACGGCGTGCGGAGGAAGACGATCCATGAACACAATCTGGGCAGCAGCGGACAGGAGTACCGCCTGAAGGGCCGGTTCCGTCTCGGCAAGCGGTCTGCGCAGATGACGATTGAGCAGATGGACGAGCGTCAGCCAGCGTTGCAGGACGGTGCGGTGGATCGCCAGTGCCAGTCCGCGATCGCGCCCATCGAGGCCCGCGACGTTCAGGTCAATGCGTGACAGATCGGGAAAATGTTCCGTCGCCGAACGCAGCGCCTCGGCGACGCGCCGCCGGGCCAGCGACGGGTGAACTTCAGCCGCACTCATGATTTCTCATCGACCGGCGCTTCGGCCACCGGGGCTGGCACCCCCAGCGCGGCTCGCACCTCCGCCATCAGGTGCTTCACCTCGAACGGCTTGAAGAGCACGCTCGATAGTCCTTCCTGGCTGGCGCGGACGATCGAATGGTGCGGGTCGTACCCGAAGCCGGTCATCAACAGCACGGGCAGGTTCTCATTCTGCCGGCGAGCGGCGGCGAAGATTTCATACCCGTTACGGTACGGCATCTTGATGTCGGAAATGACCAGGTCGAACTCCTGCTGCTCGAGCATGCTCACCGCTTCGTAGCCGTCCTTGCAGATTTCGACGGCGCAACCGTGACGGCGAAGAATTTCGCCGATGGTGTTGCGGATGTTCGCCTCGTCGTCGGCGACGAGCACACGCTTGCCTGACAGGTGCGGGTCGGCGTGAGGCTTTTCATCCCGGTTGGAACGCAGCACGGCCTTGGGACCAGCGGCGACCTCGCTCAGCGTGGTACGGGCCGACTGCACGCAATCCATGATCGCGTTGAGCCGGTGACGCATGTTGTCATCGCCGATGTATTCCTCGCACAGCGTCTGGGCGTGGGTGATGATGTCGTTGAGCGGCTGAGCCAGGTCCTGCACGACGTTGTCGGTGATGAGCCCCGAGGTGGTGTAGCGCTCGACCACCAGCAGTTCGAGGATGTGCAGCGACAGAGCGACATATCGGCCGAAAATCTCGGCGAACTGGCGGTCGTCCTCGGTGAAGGCACCGACCTTGTCCGACTCGATGTTGTAAACGCCGACCACCTTGTCGAAGAGCATCAGCGCAACGGTGAGCGAGCTTTTGCAGTGGGTCAGGCCCGGCACGTAACGCGGGTCCTTTTCCGTGTCGTGGCAGATGTAGCTGCGGCCGGTCGATGCGACGTACCCGCTGATGCCGTTGCCCTCCGGCTCGGCGTAGAGATCGATCTCCAGCGCCTCGGGCGGCAGGCCTTCCGCAATGACCACCTCCAGTTTGTTCGTCCGCTTGTCCAGCAGGCGAATCGCAAAATGGTCAAAGTGCATCAGGTCCTTGGAATACTTGATGATCTTTTCCTGCAGCAGCTTGAGCCGGTCGCCGGGCGACAGCTTCTTGATCGCTTCACCTTCGATTTTCGCCAGTTCCCGGCCGGCGGCGTCAATGGCGTCGATCTTGCGCTGCAGACGCCGGCCGCTGGACGCGTCCCACACCACCGCCACAATCTGGCTGATCTGGTTCTGATCGTCGGTGAGCGGCGAGGTCATCAGTTCGAAGTACTGCTCACCAACCTGGAAGGTGAACTTTTTGCTGCGGGGCTGATGATTTTCGGAGAAGGGAGAGTGCTGGGCGAGAAAGATGTTGCGGGCCTGGCGACAGATGGTGCGGACGTTTTCGATGACCTCGGGCGAAAAGCTTCGCATCCGTTTGTTGAGCCAGGTCATGCGTCCATCGGCGTCGGCAACGCAGACGCCCTCGCCGATCGTGTTGAGCACCAGACTCGATTTCTCGCCGACCAGCCCGCGTTCCAGGGGCAGAAAATCGCCCGCATCGGCGAAAACGGCGTGGTAGTCCCGCTCACGCAACGCCCGCAACGCCTCATCCGTGTTCTCGTAAACATCAACGTCGAAACACTGACAAAGCAGTTGCGTGACGGGCAAATCCCGGCACACCTTGCCGCCCAGCACCAGAACACGCGGTCGCCAATCACTCATGAATCAAGTCCCACGGCGCAAAGCAGCGCGAACGGTCCAACCATTGTATCGTCCGTGATGACAGCGATACACGCGTTTTTGCTCGCGCCTGCCGATAAACCTGAGATTCTTATAGGGGATTGCCCGAGATTGCAGTGCTTTGCCCCACTGCACGACGCGATTTTCCACACGTCCTGTCCGGGGCCGGGCAACCTCAATACTCCCGGGTGAGTACCGCCCGTGCCATATCCGCAAGCAATGCCTTGGCTTCGGATTCGGGCAACGGTGCGATGGCGGTCTGAGCCTGATCGACCAGGCGGGCAGCCCAGTTGCGGGCGTACTCGACACTGCCGGCCTCGATGACCATGCGACGGATCTCCGCGGCCTGCGCCTGCCCTACCGGTGGCCGGGCCTTGCCATTGTTAGCGGTGTAGCCGTTGTTCTGGGCCGTTTCCGATGCGGTCGAACCGAGCAGCTTCAGCAGCGTTTCCCGCCGGTCATCCCCTTCCGTCGAGAGGAAGTGGATCAGCGGCAGCGTGAGCTTGCCCTTGTCCAGGTCGCGGCCGAGCGTTTTGCCAACCGTATCCTCCTGGCCGACCAGATCCAGCAAATCGTCGATGATCTGGAAGGCGATGCCCAGCTTCTCGCCATATTCGTACAGGCCGTCGACGATTTCAGGGCTGGCGCCGCTGAGCATGGCCGCCAGTCGGCAGCAGGTGCCGCACAGGCTGGCGGTCTTGCGACGGATGATTTCAAAGTAGGTCGCCTCGTCCAGCCGCCAGTTGTTGCGGTTGGCCAGTTGCAGCAATTCGCCCTCGCAGACGGTGTTGGTCGCATCGGCGATGACACGGCTGACGGCCGGCCGATCCAGGCTCGAACACAGGTGGTAGGCGTGGCTGATGAGGTAGTCGCCGAGCATGACTGCCGTTTCGTTGCCGCGCAGGCGATTGACGGTCGCCCCATGCCGGCGGACATCGGCCTCGTCGAGGATGTCGTCGTGTACGAGGGTCGCCATGTGGACCATTTCGACGACAGCCGCCACCACGCGATGAGCATCGGTCAGCTCACTCTGAGGCGCGGTGGCCATCCCCCCAACCAGCAGCAGCGTCGGCCGCAACATCTTGCCACGGTACCGTTCCACGTGCGCCACAAGGCTGTTGACGCACGGCAGGTCACTGATCAGTTCGGCAGTAAAACGCGCTTCGACCTCGGCAAGTTCGGCCGCCAGGCGACTGCTGATCGGAGCGTCGGTAGAGGTCAACGGCAACATAGGCCCGTATCTTAACGAAAAGCGCGACGGGCGGGTGGCCGGGGGGTGAGCGAGACGAACCGGCGGTGCGAAATGGGGGTATGGGGTAGGAAGCCCCCCGTCACTGTGTGGCAGGGCCTGGGGGGAGGGGTAGGTTGTTCCGAGAACTTGGTATGTTGACAACGTTTAGGAGGGGCCATAATCTCAATTGGCCTTGGGCCCAGAGAGAGGATCAGACATATTTATTTGATGATCGCCCGAGCCGCACCATTTCTGAGGCGTCGGACGGCCTGTGATTATGGCGGAGACCGCGCAAAACAACGTTGATTCCCTGCTTGGCCGGCTCGTTGTCGAGCAGGGGCTGGCTACTCAGGATGAAGTGGAGGATTGTCTGGCACTGCAGCGCCAGCTCGAGGCCTCCGAGGCCAACCACGACACCGACGTCAAGCAGCGCAGCCTCGCCGACCTGCTGATCGCCAACGGCATCGTCACCCAGCGGCAGATCGAACGGCTCCGGCCGCAGGTCGAAACCGCCCCTCAGTCCCACGACATCGCCGGGTTCAAAATGCTCGGCAAGCTTGGCTCCGGGGCGATGGCGACCGTCTACAAGATGAAGCAGCTCAGCCTCGACCGCGTGGTGGCGGTCAAGGTGCTGCCCCGCAAGTACATGACGAACCCCCAGTTCGTCGAACGCTTTTACGCCGAGGGACGGGCGGCGGCCAAGCTCAACCACCCGAACATCGTTCAGGCGATCGACGTGGGCAAGTCCGGCGACACCCACTACTTCGTCATGGAGTATGTGGAGGGTCGCTCCGTCTACGACGACATCGTCAACAAGGGCCCCTACGAGGAAAAAGAGGCGCTGAAAATCGGCATTCAGATCGCCGCCGCCCTGCATCACGCCCACCAGGCGGGGCTGATCCACCGCGACGTCAAGCCCAAGAACATCATGCTGACCCACGACGGCCAGGCGAAACTGGCGGATATGGGTCTGGCACGGGCTGTCAGCGACCGCGAAATGGCGGAGGCGGAACAGGGCAAGGCCTACGGCACCCCCTACTACATCTCGCCCGAACAGATTCGCGGAAGCCTGGACGTCGACTACCGGGCTGACATCTACGGTTTCGGCGCCACGCTATACCACATGGTTACGGGCCAGGTGCCCTTTGACGGCCCCAACCCCTCGGCCGTCATGCACAAGCACCTCAAGGCTGAACTGGTCCCGCCGGACCACATCAACCGCAACCTCAGCGCGGGCATCGGCGAGATCATCGAAGTCTGTATGGCCAAGGACCCACGCAAGCGCTACAACAGCGCCGCAGACCTGCTGGAGGACCTGGAGGCGGTGTTAGCGGGTCAGCCACCGATTCACGCTCGCAAGAAGTTCGACCTGGCAGCTCTCAGCGCACTGGAAAGCAACTCCGAAACAGTCGTCCGGCCGGTCGAACTGGAGCCGGAACCCAGCTTCCTGGAGCAGCCGATCGTCTGGGTCGCCATCCTGGGCTGGCTGACCGCGATCCTGCTGGGCATCGCCCTGATCATGAAGTAACTGCTCCGCGCCGCCCCCATCTCTTACTTCTACTTCCCCTCACACGATTGCGTTCCACGACTTCGTCTACGGTTTTGAATGCGTTCACCCTACAATCTGGTGACGCACTGGGGACGCATCAACAACCAAAGGAACTGGCGATGACTTCACCGCTGCAATCGCTGATCGCGACGGGTACGAAACTTTGGCTGGATTCGGTCGACCCGGAACTGGTGAAGGCCAACCGGGAGCTGGAGGCGACCGGGGCGACGAGCAACCCGATCATCGTGGCCAACCTCATCAAGTCCGGCCGGTTCGATGACCGGCTGGCGCACTACATGGATCAGGGGCTGGATGATGAGGCGGTCGCCTGGGCGATGACGGATGAGCTGGTTCGCAACGCACAGGAGGTGTTCGCCCCGGTATGGGAGGCAACCCGCGGCGATGACGGGTACGTCTCCTTCGAACTCGATCCCCTGCTGGAGGATGAGGACAATCCGTTGTCACACGACCAGCGCGTGGCCCGGTACATCGAGCTGGGCAGGAAGTGGTCACATGGCCACACCAACCGCATGATCAAGGTGCCGGCGACGCCCGCGGGGCTGGATGCGCTGGAGGAGCTGGCAGCCTCGGGTGTGCCGCTCAACGTGACGCTCATCTTCAGCGACCGGCAGTACCGCATCGCGCGGGAAAACATCTGGCGCGGGGCGCAGCGGCGGACGGACGGGCTGGCCAAATTCAAAAGCGTCTATTCGATCTTCGTCTCGCGCGTCGATGTCTGGACGGAAAAGCACCTGCCACAACTGAGCGACGCAGCCCAGGGTATGGTGGGCATCGTCAACGTCAAACGCATCTGGCAACTCAACGAAGCATTCTGGTGCGACAAGAACCTGCCGTTGAAGCAGGAGATCGTCTTCGCCTCGACAGGTGTAAAGAAGCCCACCGATCCACCGGACAAGTATGTCGCGGCACTGGCCGGTTCAGGGATCCAGACGAACCCACCGGAGACCAACGAGGCAGTCCAGCGTCTGGGCAGGACGTACACGCGCACGGTGGACCTTATGCCACCGCGCGAGGTGCTCGATGAAATCGACCGCGTGGTGGATGTCGTGGCGATGGAAGCTGCGTTGATGAAGGAGGGATTGGCGAAGTTCGCCGACCCGCAGAAGGCTTTGCTGAAGCTGATCGCCGAGAAACGGCACGAACTCGCGCAAGCGTAAACGGCCTCTCTGATTGGCTCAGCGCAACGTTTCAGTCAGGGCGAGCAGCGCGTAGGCTGTGACGAGGTTGGGGTCGCCTTCGCTCCAGCGGTCGGCTTCGTTGAGCCATGAGCCGTCGGGACGCTGGGCTGCGGTCAGGGTGTCAACAAGGTCATTACCCCAGTCACGTTCCTCACCGCTGGTAAGGGTAATGCGTGGCTCGCCCCAGGCTTTCAGGGCACGGGCGAAGGTCAGGTAGTAGTAGTACAGCCCCTGTTTCTGCTCAGGCATCGGAGTGTTGGGGTTGTCGCGCATCCCGGGGTTGTGGTCGAGGCTGTAGTTGTCACGAATCCAGTTGAATGCAGCCACGACTCGCGGGTCATCGCGGTCCAGTTCCGCGTAGAGATAGCTCTTGAAGCCAGCGTAGGTCATCGAGCCGTAGGTGCGCAGGCCGGACACCGGACGACCGGCCAGCGCCTCATCAACCAGCTCGGGGCTGGCCATCGACTGCGGCACACCCACGTGATCCTTGTTGATGCTGGTGGCGTAGATGAAGCCGCCATCCTGCACGATCTGATCGGCGAACTTGTCGTTCTGAGGCACCCCCTGGCAGCGGGTGATAAAGACCATGGCACGCTGGAAAGCCGGGTCGTTGCAGTCGATGCCCGAGTCGTGAAGCGCCTGGAGCATGATCTGGGTGTTGGACAGGTCCGGTCGGCCGTGGTTGCCATAGCCCGCGCCGCCGTAAAAGGGATGGTTCTCGTCGATCGGCTGGCCCTTCTCATCACGCTGATTGGCCCACTGTAGGTTGCGCAGATAGTCCTGGGCACGGCGGATCACGGGGGCGACGCGCGGGTTATCCGACAGCCGCGACAGGGCTGACAGGCAGATCGAGGTGTTGTAGTTCTGCAACAGCCCATCGTGGATGCCGCCGTCCTCCTTCTGCCGACTGAGGATGTAGTCCAGTGCCTTGCGGACAGCCGGGTCATCCGGGCTCACGCCGTGATCGAGCATGGCCTGCATGGCCATGGCGGTAATGGCCGGGCCGGCGGCCGGGGACCAGCTTCCGTCCTCGTTCTGGGTGGAACGCAGGTAGGCGATACCGCGATCGATCGTCTGCTTGGCCTTTTGCCAATGGGCATCGTCCAGGGCATGGCCTGGAGCAGCGACCAGAAGCAGAGCGACGAGTCCGAAAAACAAAGGGGTGATCCGACGCATAGCCTGTCCAATCATTGAGCGGTGGCCTCCCATGCCAGATGCCGGGAGACCACGGGGTTCCTCAGGCCGATTATAGGCGTGCAGGCAAACGATTGGGAAAGAATTGCACATTCGGCATTCGTCCCCCGAGGGAAAGCGCACCTTGCCACTTACGTCTCCGATGACGCAGGTGTGGAAAGTATCGGGGGTTCCCTGTAAGCAAATCCATGTCAACCCCCTATAAAAATCATCTTTCGCAAGCTCAAATAAATCGTGACCATGTCCTGACCGTGATGATGCTTTGCAACAACCACCGGGGCGAACATCGCGTCACGTCCTGGAAGGAGTTGCAAGGATTGTATCGCGGCTACATCGGTGGTCGGCCCGGCTGCACATCATTCACGGGCATGACAAGTGCGGTGCGATCGGTCACATCGATGGCGATCAGGGGTAGGCGATGTTCAGCGATTGTGTGCAACGGCACAGGTTGAATCATCGGCGCGGGAGTATGGCAGCTGAGGTTGTCGCGACGACGACGGCGACCAGTGCGGATGGCTCAAGGCATGACGTTTGCAATCGTCATGCGTTGCAATCCGTAACTTGTCCGTCCGCGGCGTCATCCGGTGAACGCGCGTTGGAGTGCAACATGGGACGAGCGATGTCGATCGCAACTGCATCACGTCGTTGAATGTAAGGGGGCGCCCATGCGAATCCTGATGACGGTGGACACGGTGAGTGGTGTCTGGAACTATGCCCTCACACTCAGCGATGCACTCGTTCGGCACGGAGTGGAAGTGACGCTGGCGACAATGGGCGCGCCACTCAGTGACGATCAGCGGGCGGAGGTTTCACTGCTGGGCATCGACTATTTCGAGAGCCATTTCAAGCTTGAATGGATGGAGGATCCGTGGGAGGACCTTCGAAGTGCGGGGCGATGGCTGCTCGATCTGCATCGGCTGATTCGGCCAGACCTGATTCACCTGAACAGCTACATCCATGCGTCGCTGCCATGGGCTGCACCGACGCTCATCACGGCGCATTCGTGCGTGCATTCGTGGTGGCGTGCCCTGAAGAGGCAGGCGCCACCGCCTGAATGGGATCGATATCACCGGGAAGTGCAATGGGGCCTGCGCAGCGCGGATCTGGTGGTGTCGCCTACTCAGGCGATGCTTGATGCACTGCGGGAGTGTTACGGCTGGATGCCTCAATCGATGGTAATTCCCCACGGCCGCGACCCGCAGGCATTCGCACCAGCAGCCAAGGAGCCGTTCATTCTGATCGTCGGCCGCATGGATGATGCTGCCAGGAACCTTGGCGCAATGCGCCAGCTTGCCCCGCGACTGGCGTGGCCGGTCTATCTCGTGGGCGATACGCGGACGGTCCTCATGAACAACGGCATGGATGACCCGCACGACACGCACGGCATGCGCGTGCTGGGCAGATTGTCGACCGCGGATATGGCGCAGTGGATGAGTCGGGCATCGATCTACATACATCCGGCACGGTATGAACCGTTCGGTCTGTCAGTGCTGGAAGCGGCGATGGCGGGTTGCGCACTGGTGCTGGGCGACATTCCCTCGCTGCGGGAGCTGTGGCAGGACAAGGCAATCTTCGTACACCCGGGCGATGCAGCGGGACTGGAGCGTGCGATGAGTGAACTCATCGCCGACGACACCCGCCGCGCCGCACTGGGTGAGGAAGCCCGTGCGCACGCGATGCGATACACCGCCCAGCAGATGGCACGACAGTATCTGGACGTTTATCACGGGTTGATCTACCGGCATCGCATCAGCTTCGTGTCCGGTCACGGCTGCGAACCACCAGTCAGTCGGCACTCGGCCATGTCACGACGCTGAATGTTTGGTCCATCGAGTCCCTTTAACCCAGCGCGATCGCGCGCCAAGGAGTCATCATGCAGGTCGTCATGTTCTATCACTCGCTGATCTCGGACTGGAACCACGACAATGCTCATTTTCTGCGCGGCATCGTCATGGAGTTGAGATCGCGTGGTCACGAGGTGCAGGTTTACGAACCAGCAAACAGTTGGAGCCTGAACCATCTTCTGGCCGACCACGGCATGCGCGTCATTCAGTCCTTCCGCAAGACTTATCCCAAGCTCGACAGCATCCGTTACGACCCACGAACCATCGACCTGTATGATGCACTGTACGATGCCGATCTGGTAATCGTGCACGAGTGGAACGATCCTCGGCTGATCAGCCGCATCGGCAAGATTCGCGCTGGTGGCGGCCGTTTTCACCTCCTGTTCCACGACACGCATCACCGCAGCCTGAGTGACCCGCGGGCCATCGCGCAATACGATCTGAGTGCGTACGACGGCGTGCTGGCGCTGGGGGAGTGCCTGCGACAACGCTACGTACGCAGCGGTCAGGTGCGCGAGTCCTGGACCTGGCACGAAGCGGCTGACACGCGTGTGTTCAAGCCGGTCGCCGGTGTGGAGCCGCAGGGTGATGTGGTCTGGGTGGGCAACTGGGGTGATGGCCAACGCGCCGAGGAGTTGAATGAGTTTCTGATTCAGCCGGTCAAAGAACTGGGACTGAAGGCAAAGGTATACGGGGCTCGCTATCCCGAACATGCGATCGAAGCGCTGCGGGAAGCGGGCATCGAGTACGGCGGCTGGATTCCCAACTACCAGTTGCCCGAGGTGTTCGCGCGTTTTCGGGTGACGCTGCACGTGCCCAGCCGGTTTTACGCGCGAGTGCTGCCGGGCGTGCCAACACTTCGGCCGTTTGAAGCGCTGGCGTGTGGCATCCCGCTTGTATCAGCACCGTGGGATGACTGTGAGCGACTGTTTTCGCCGGGCAAGGACTTCCTCGTCGCACACGACAAGGACGAGATGAAGTCACACCTTCGGGCGTTGCTCAACGATCCGGACTATGCGGCGGCGGTGGCGTCGCACGGACGCAAAACCCTGTTGCGGCGGCACACCTGCGGGCATCGCGTGGACCAGCTCCTGAGCATCTGCTTCAAGTTGAAGGGCCAGACCCTGCGACGTCGCGGAACTCAACGCCGATGGGTGACGGTGTGAAAATCGCCTTTTTTGCTTCGAGCCTGGTGTCAGCATACTGGAACGGCGTGGCGACCTATTACCGGGGGATCGTGCGCGCGCTGCACGAACGGGGGCACCGCGTCACGTTCTACGAACCGGACGCCTCCGACCGACAGCGCCATCGCGACCTCGACGACCCGGAATGGGCACGCGTGGTGGTCTATCCGGTCACGGAAGAAGGTGTGCGCCGCGCCGTGGACGACGCCCGGACCGCCGATGTGGTGATCAAGGCGAGCAACGTCGGGGTATTCGACGACTTTCTGGAAGAAGCGGTACTGAGCCTGAAACGTCCGGGCACGCTCGTGATCTTCTGGGATGTCAATGCCCCGGCGACACTTGATCGAATCACCAGCAACGCGGCCGATCCGATGCGCCGCCGTATTCCGCGATACGACCTCATTCTCACGTATTGCGGAGGCGATTCGATTGTGAAGCGGTATATCGCGTTCGGCGCGCGGCAATGTGTTCCGATTTACAACGCACTGGACCCCCACACACACCATCCAGCCGCCCCCGATAGCAAATTCGCGGGTGATCTGGGTTTTCTGGGCAATCGTCTGCCGGATCGCGAGGCGCGCGTGGACGAGTTTTTCTTTCGGGCCGCCAAACTCTGCCCTCATCGCAAGTTCGTGCTGGGCGGGTGCGGCTGGGAGGACAAACCAATGCCCCCGAACGTGCGATGGGTGGGGCACGTTTACACCCGTGATCACAATGCGTTCAACAGTTCGGCACGTGCTGTGCTCAATGTCAGCCGCCAGGGCATGGCTACCCACGGTTATTCGCCGACGTCACGGGTGTTCGAAGCAGCAGGCGCCGGTGCGTGCATCATTTCCGACGCCTGGGACGGCATCGAGATGTTCTTCGAGCCGGGCGCCGAATTACTCGTGGCGCACAATGCCGAGGAAGTAGCGCAGCATCTGGAAACGCTGACGCCCCGCCGGGCCGGCGTGATTGGTGCTGCGGCGCTGCGACGTGTCCTGCGACATCACACCTACGCCCAGCGAGTGCGCCAGCTCGAACAACTGCTGGGTGCCGAACGTCAGGCATGGTACAGCCATGCCATTCACCCGCCTGAGGATGCGTCCATCACGATGCAGCGCCCCGGCCCGCCGAACTGACGCAGGGGATGAGTACCATGACCGAACCCCTCAACATTGTGATCCTGGGCCTGTCGATCACTTCGAGCTGGGCGAACGCACACGCAACGGTTTATCGCAGTCTGATTCGGGCGCTGACGCGGCGGGGACATCCCGTACTCTTTCTCGAACGCGATACACCAGGGGGGGCTTCTGGTCGCGACCTGCCCACGCCCTCCTTCGGCCGCACCGAAATGTATCACGATGTGGATGAACTGAAGCAGCGCTTCAGCACGGCGGTGCGCACGGCTGATCTGGTGATCGTTGGCTCATTCGTGCCCGATGGGGTGGAGATCGGCCGATGGGTGTGCCAGACGACCGAGGGCATCGCCGCGTTCTACGACATCGACACGCCGGTGACGTTGGCAAAGCTGCGCCTGGGTGAGCACGCGTATCTTACGCCGGAACTGATCCGCGACTATCAGCTCTATCTTTCCGTCAGTGGCGGTCCCATACTGCAGCGCGTCGAACGGGAGTACGGTTCGCCAATGGCACGGCCGCTCTACTGCTGCTTCGATCCGGAACAGTACTACCCCGAGGCGGTCGCGGCGACGTGGGACCTGGGGTACATGGGCACGTACAGCGAGGATCGTCAGCCTCGGGTGGAAAGGCTGATGCTTGAACCGGCGCGGCGCTGGACCGAGGGGCGATTCATCGTTGCCGGCCCACAATATCCCCAAACGTTTGACTGGCCAGCCAACACCCGCCGCATCGACTACCTTCCACCCGCTCAACACGCCTGGTTCTATAATCGCCAGCGTTTCACGCTTAACATCACCCGTGACGAGATGATGCGAGCCGGTTATTCGCCCGGTGTGCGTCTGTTCGAGGCGGCGGCGTGTGGCACGCCGATCATCAGCGACATGTGGGAGGGACTGAACCACTTCTTCGAGATCGGACGTGAGATTCTGGTCGCGCAGGACCCCGAGGACACCCTTCGCTACCTGCGTGAAATGCCTGAGAGCCAGCGTATCGCCATCGGCCTTCGTGCCCGGCAACGTGTGCTCACGCATCACACCGCGGCTCATCGCGCTGCCCAGTTGGAAGCGTATGTGCAGGAAGTGAACGCCTATCGCCTTGCCTCACATCAACTCGGCGGGCAATTCACCGATCCCGTCGACAACGGTGTAATTGAATCGAATGATGTGCAGGAGGCTGTGGGGCAACTGGCCCCCTGGTTCCACAACCTGCACCTGCCCGATGGCACGCAGACCGCGCCGGACCATGTAATGGGCGACTTTCCCGCATGTCGGTGGGTTCACATCGCCGATCACCTGCCACGCAACCTCACCGGCTGGAACGTGCTGGACATCGGCTGCAACGCCGGGTTCTATTCACTGGAGATGGCCCGACGCGGCGCGACCGTGCTGGCGATCGACTGCAACGAACGCTGCCTCGCTCAGGCACGCTGGGCGGCCAAACAATACGACCTGCACGACCGCATCACCTTTTACAACATGCAGGTGTATGAACTGGCGCACCTGCGCGACGAGTTCGATCTGGTGCTTTTCATGGGCGTGTTCTATCACCTGCGCTATCCGCTGCTGGGGCTTGACATTGTGGCGGAGAAGGTGCGCCGGCTCATGGTGTTTCAGTCGATGACCATGCCTGGCACGAGCGTATACGAGGACACCGCAGTTCAGGACGTCAACGATCGCGAGGCGATGCTTGAACCGGGCTGGCCCAAGATGGCGTTCATCGAACACCGGCTGGCGGGCGACGCCACCAACTGGTGGGCGCCCAATCACGCGGGTATCGAGGCGATGCTGCGCTCGGCAGGGATGCAGGTGATCGGCCGGCCGGCACAGGAGATCTACCTGTGTCAGCCCGATCCTTCCGGGCGTTCGGCCACAAGACCATGGGACCGCGATGAACTGCTTGCCGCCACCGGCCGCTCCCATCGCACGCAGACGGATCGACTGGAACCGAGGCAGCGCATCATGCCGCGAGCGCCCGTTGATCGTTCGCGCAATGACCGCGATGAACTGCTTGCCGCCACCGGCCGCTCCCATCGCACGCAGACGGATCGACTGGAACCGAGGCAGCGCATCATGCCGCGAGCGCCCGTTGATCGTTCGCGCAATGATCGCGATGTCGTGCTTGTGCGCGAGCGTTCACGTCGTGATGGTTACTCGTGCAACTCACCCACGGCATTGCGGCCCTCCCTCAGTTAGGGAACTCTTGCCGGATCATCGCGGCCGCGTGTCGCAGGCTTTCCTCCGCGCTTGGAGGTGTGCTGATATGTCGTCGTCCGTAACCCTGTCGCGTTTCAGCCTGAACGAGTGCCGTCGCCATCTCGATGTACCGCGACACATCGCCGGTGGGACAGCCTTCCCATTGCCAGAGTTGTCGTGCTCTGTGTCGGATCGGTTCCGGCGCGGTCGTCTGCGATGCACGCCTCCGGAAAACATCCTCATGCATGAGCATTCCTCCGTTCGCACTGGCAAATGATCGGCTGAGGATAGGGCCGCACGCATGAACACGGCAGCGGTCAAACCCCTGAACTGGCGTAGGTGAAACACCGATGCAACGCGCCGCGCCGACATATCGTCAAGGTGGTCACGATCATCAATTGTGAATTTCAGCGAAAAAGGACAAAGCCGTGAATCTGGCGTTTTGCGATGGCGACACCGTTCATCGCTGTGGCATCTTATGCGACGCGCTCGGGCACGGGCCGTCTGCTCGCATCCGGCGCAGGATCGCTTTCCCAGTAGATCAGGCCCGGTTCGTAAACGCCGTCGAACAGTTCACCACCCGGAATGATCCGCAGCGCAAAGCCGTGCCGCCCACTGGTGGTGGCGGTGATGGTACCCATGAACTGATGCCGCCCATCGCCCAGGTCCGAATCGTACTTCAGATCATGCACTGTCGATTCGATCAGCCGACCGTCGTTGTCCAGCAGCCCGACGCACACCTGCACGCGCACTTCCTCGGGTTTCAGGTCGGCAAGGTTCACTATCGCCGCAATCTCCAGCCGATCATTCACGCCCAGCGGCTTGTTCGTCGGTGCTTTGACGTCCTCGATGCGCAGCCGTCCCCAGTTGGCACGCAGCCGATCCTTTTGATGGGCCAGTTCGATCGAGCGCTTCAGGTTGTTCGCTCCGAGCATCCGGGCACGTTCAATCGCCGGCAGATACAACTGCAGCGCGTAGTCCTGCACCATGCGGTTGGTGTTGAAACACGGCGCCAATGTGGCAATCGACTTCTTCATCCACTTCACCCACTCGCGGGGAATGCCAAATTCATCGCGATCGTAGAACATCGGGATGATCTGGTTTTCCAGCATGTCGTACAGCGCCCGGCTTTCGATATCGTCCGCCGTTTCGGGGTTGGCGTACTCCTCGCCGCGACCGATCTGCCAGCCGATCTCCGGCTCGTACGCCTCATCCCACCAGCCATCCATCACGGAGCAGTTGAGCACGCCGTTGATCGCCGCCTTCATGCCGCTGGTGCCCGATGCCTCCATGCCACGCCGCGGATTGTTCAGCCACAGGTCACAGCCCTGCACCAGGTAGCGAGCGACGTTGATGTCGTAGTTTTCGATGAAAACGATCTTGTGGCCATGCGGTGAGCGCTCGGCGAAGTTGACGATCTGGCGGATCAGTTCCTTGCCCCCGCCGTCCGCCGGGTGCGCCTTACCAGCCACGATGATCTGGATCGGCCGCTCCGCATCGGCCAGCAGCTTGAGCAGGCGCTCCGGATCGCGCAGGAAGAGCGTACCGCGCTTGTACGTCGCGAAACGCCGGGCGAAGCCGATCGTCAGCGCATCGGGGTTGAGCTGTTCCAGAGCCGCGCGTACCTGAGCGGGACTGGTGCCTCGCGCTTCCAACTGTCGCTTGAGCTGTCGCCGTGTCCAGACGATCAGCGCCTGTCGCCGCCGTTCGTGCACGCGCCACAGTTCCTCATCGGGCACTTCGTACACCTGCTGCCATACGCGGTGGTCGCCCGGGTCCTCCTGCCAGCGGCTGCCGATGTAACGGTCGAGCACAGCGATCAGGTCACCGCTCATCCACGAGCGTGCGTGCACACCGTTGGTCACGTGTGTGATGGGCACTTCGTCCTCGGGCAGGCCGGGCCAGATCTGCCGCCACATGCGCCGACTGACCGCGCCGTGCAGTTTGCTCACCCCGTTCACCCAGTCGCTGGTGCGCAGCGCCAGCACCGCCATCGAGAAAAATTCATTGCGGGCAAAGACATTCTCGCGTCCCAGGGCGAGCAACCCTTCCATGTCCAGCCGCAGTTCCGGGTGATAGTGCTTGAAGTAGCGCTGGATCATCTCCGGCGGGAAGCGATCGATGCCGGCCGGCACGGGCGTATGCGTCGTGAAAACGTGCGACGCTGCAGCAAACTGTCGCGCCTCGTCGAACGACACATTGTGATCCTCGATGAGCCGGCGAATGTGCTCCAGCGCCAAAAACGCTGAATGCCCCTCGTTCATGTGGAACACTTCGGGGCGAATGCCCATCGCCTCCAGCGCGCGCATACCACCGATGCCCAGCACGATCTCCTGCTTGATTCGCATCTCCATGTCACCGCCATAGAGCTGGCCGGTGATGATGCGATCCATCGGATCGTTTTCGGGCAGGTTGGTGTCCAGCAGGTAGAGCATGATGCGTCCGACCTGCACCTGCCACACCGCGATGTGCAGCCGCCGTCCGGGCAGATCGACACTCACCGTGATTTGCCGGTCGTTTTCATCGCGCACTGGTTTGACGGGCAGGTTGGCAAAATCCAGATCGATGTAGAACTCCTGCTGCCATCCTTCCGCGTTGAGATACTGCTGGAAGTAGCCGTGGCGATAGAGCAGGCCCACGCCCACAAGCGGCAGGCCCAGTTCCCCTGCCGACTTGAGATGATCGCCCGCCAGGCAACCCAGACCGCCCGAGTAAATCTGCAGGCACTCGGTCAGCCCGAACTCGGCACTGAAGTAGGCAATGTTTGGCCCGCCGTGCAGCGAACCGGGGTCCATCTTCTTTTTCACCAGCCACGGCGTGCGGTTCATGTGCCGCGACAGGTTGGCCATCACTCGCGACAGGGAGGTGAGAAACCCATCATCCCGGGCTGCATCATCCAGCACTTCCTGCGGGCAGACCCCCAGCATCTTCACAGGGTTATGGTTGGTCTCATGCCAAAGCTGACGATCCAGTCGCACGAACAGCTCCACCGCCTCGGGGTGCCAGGTCCACCAGAGGTTATAGGCAATGTCGAGCAGCGGTCGTAGCGGTTCGGGCAGAGAAGGGACAACTTCAAAACTGCGGATGCGGGCCATGTCCGGGCTGAGCATGGTGGAGCTTCCTGGATCGAGCCGCGTTCTCGCCGCCTGTCGTGCGTCATCAACGGAGCAATTCGGGGCGCGGCGTGAAGCACAGCGGGTTGAACATTTCTGCAGCGACGGATTCTACGTCATGGCTGCTGATGTTCTTATCGGGTGATTCCTGCGACTTATGATTGGATTTGACACCGCGCTACCGCGATTTTTGCTGCATCCCTCGCAACCGGGCGAAAAGATATGCCACCGCCCAATTAACCGTAACACTATGCTCCACCCACACTTACTCGCCACTCAGTCCTTCAGTCCCTCTATCCCTCTTTCCATTCCCTGCACCGCCGCGATCAAAGCCTCGATCCGGCCCATCGTACGGTCCAGTTGCGCCCGAAAGGCGTTATAGGGAAAGAGCACGACCAGCGCCACCACCAGCCCGGCAGCCGTGGTGATCAGCGCCTCAGCGATGCCGTGTGCCACCAGACGCGGGTCGGTCGTGGAGACCTGTTGCGACAGCAGGTTCAAACTGCGGATGATGCCGGTGACGGTGCCGAGAATGCCCAGCATCGGGGCGGCGGTGATGATGGTCGAAAGCGTGGGCATGAACCGTTCCAGCCGGTGACGCTGTGACTCGACCGCCGCCAGACCCGCCGCATCGGTCGCCGGCTCGCGCAACAGTTGCAGCACGATCCGGCCGTAGACGCTGGAATCGTTTCGAGCCAGCGCCTCGGCCCCAGCCGTGTCGCCCTGGCGCAACCGCTGCATCATCGCCGCCAGCCGCGCCACGTTCCCCGCCCCGTTCAGCCCGAACCAGAACCAGCACCGCTCCAGGATGAGCGTCACCGCGACCAGGCTCATGACGCACAACGGCCACATCACCCACCCGCCGCGGGTAAAAAGATCGGTCGCGGTGCTGTAAATCGTCTCCATCATGGCGGTCACACGTGCAAGCCGTCCCGGCTTCGATGCTCGCATAGTCTAAGAAGTTACCCGCCGTTCGCGAGTGTGGGATGGATGCGGACTGGTTCAATGAACGTCGCAGCCGACGGTTCGGCCCATCGCTACAATCCCGGCAATGGCACGGGTTTTCATCGGTCTTGGGTCCAACGTTGGTGACCGGCAGGCGCATCTGGAGCAGGCGCGGGCGGCACTGGCGGCATTGCCGGGGACGCGGTTGGTCGCGTTCAGCCCGGTCTATGAAACGGACCCTGTCGGGCCGGTGGAGCAGGGACCGTTTCTCAACGCGGTGGCGGAGCTGGCAACGTCGCAGGAGCCGGCGGTGCTGCGGTCGGCTCTGGTGGCGATCGAGACGCGGGCCGGCCGGGAACCGGTCGAACTGCGGCAGCGATGGGGACCTCGGACGCTCGACCTGGATCTGCTGCTCTATGATGATCAGGTGATCGACACGCCGGAGCTGTCGGTCCCCCACCCGAGACTGCACGAGCGAGTGTTCGTACTGCGGCCGCTGTGCGATCTTGCGCCGGAGGTAGTACATCCGACGCTGGGGGTAACGATGCGGGAGTTGCTGGAGAGAATGGAAATTTGACAGTAGAGAGTTGATGGATGTCAGCGTCGTTGGTGGTCAATGAGATTTTTCATTCGATTCAGGGCGAGAGCACCTGGGCGGGGCTGCGGTGCGTCTTCGTCCGGCTGATGGGCTGCCACCTGCGCTGCAACTATTGCGACACGGAATATGCGTTTCATGAGGGCAGGCGTCGGACGCTGGAGGACATCATCGGCGAGGTACAGCGATACGACTGCAAACTGGTCGAGGTGACCGGCGGCGAGCCGCTGTTGCAGCCAAACGTGCATCCCTTGATGACGCAGTTGTGCGACCTGGGCTACACGGTGCTGGTGGAGACGAGCGGCGCATGCGATATCGGTCCATGCGACCCACGGGTCATCCGCATCATGGACCTCAAGACGCCTGATTCGGGCGAAGTCGACCGCAATGTTTGGTCGAACATCGAAAAGCTGACGCCACGGGACGAGGTGAAGTTCGTGCTGTGCAGCCGGGGTGATTATGAGTGGGCCAGGCAGGTGATTGCGGAGCACAGGCTTGCCGATCGCGTGGGAGCGATTCTGATGAGCGCGGCAGCGTCGATGGCGCCGGGTCTGGAGATTCGCGGAACCGCAGGGCTGGCGATCCGCGATCTGGCGGAATGGATGCTCGCCGATGCCCTGCCAGCCAATGTCCGCCTGCAGACGCAACTGCACAAGCTCATCTGGGACCCCGCCACGCGCGGCGTGTGAACTACAAAATAAGAGGACATAACTGGACCACGAAAGCATCACCGCACGACAGAACAACGCGCTTTCCTGTATCCTTCGTGCCCTTCGTGTCTTCGTGGCTGAAATGACATGCGAATCGAACTCACCAAATCGTTCACCTTCGAGGCGGCCCACTGGCTGCCCACGTTTCCCGAGGGCCATAAGTGCCGCCGGCTGCACGGCCACTCGTTCCATGTGGACGTCGTCGTTGCCGGGGAAGTGGACCCGGCAAAGGGCTACCTCATCGACTACGGCGACATCAAAAAGGCGATCGAACCGATCCGTACTCAGCTCGATCACTACCTGCTCAACGACATCGAAGGGCTGGAGAACCCGACCGCTGAGATGCTGGCACGCTGGATTTACGATCGGTTGAAGCCAGCCCTGCCACTGCTGTCCTGTGTGCGCGTGCATGAAACGTGCACGACGGAAGCGACCTATCGCGGGTCGTGACCGCACCTTTCGCCGCATCACGAAAAACGAATCGACGCATCATGCTTACGCTTCAGGTTGTCGCCTCCGTATTGCTGGTGATCGCGGTGTTCTATTGGATGTGGCGGTTACCGACGACGGGTGAACGTTACTTCGGCTGGGCGCCGCCGCTGGCGCTGGGATCGGTGTGGCTGGGGCTGGCGGCACTGGTGCTTTCGTTGCTGTTGTGGGTGTTGCCCTACCCGGATCGCTGGGTGGCGCTGACGTTTCTCGTGCTGGACCCGGGTGCGATCGGCACGGGAGCGCTGGTGCTGTGGATCTACCGCGGTCACGAAGATGAAGAAGGCACCATCGCTCTGCAGCGCACGCAGGCGAAGGTGGGGATCACGCTGGGGTCGCTGGCGGTGGTGGCCGGTTATTGCTTCGTGATGGTCTCGAAAACCCCTGGAACGCCGATCGGCTAATCACGTGTCGCGCCGGAAACAGCGGCTTGCCCGCGCCCCCGGCCGGCCGTGTACGCGACGAAACCCTGCATCAGCCGATTCGTCAGATACCCGATGAAGTCTCTGCGCGTGACGCTGTATGTTTCGATCGCCTCGGCAAGGATCGATTCGCCGCGCTCCAGCAGTTCCAGCAGATGGGTCATCGACTGGTCGGGCTGCCCCACCAGATGTCGTCGGGCCACGGACAGCACTACGGTGCGATGCGCCGCGTGCAGTCGCTGACGAATCTCCTCTGCATCACGAAGCCAATCCTCGATGGCTTTGAGATCATTCGCCCGCGGCTCATACCGGTCGAGCTGATCCCGCTTCGTCGCAGCCTTGTACTTGAGATAGTTGTACCGCAGGAACAGGTGTTGCCGTTCCGCATCGGTCATCGGCTGTTGGACATACCGTTCCCGCACCGAATCGGGCAGATCGTTGACGGGCGGCATCGGGAACCGGCTGTCGCGGAGGTGTTGGTCGCGGATGGCGTGAATCAACTCCTCCGCGTTCGGCCGCTCGAAGAAGGGCACGAAGATGTAGTTGATCGTCCTGCGGCGTAACTCGGCAGCGCGCCGCTGATGAATCGCACGATAGATCGTCGAAGACGATCGGCGAAACCGCTGGGCGATTTTGCTCACCGGAATCCCCATTCGATAGGCGCGAGCGGCAATGCGCTGCTGTCGCGTGGTCAGCGGGCCGGTGTGATTGACGAAGATGGCCTGATCGGGGCGGCGGCGGTCGTGCTGTTCCAGCAACAGACGGATTGTTTCCACTGCCCGGCCCGTCTGTCGCGCCAGCCGTGTGGCCACCTGGTTGAGCGTGAGTTCATCGCGTTCCCGCACCATCGCACGTGCATGTTCAATCAGCTCACGGCGCTGCGCGGGCGTCATCTGCGAAAAGCGTGCGGCCCGCTCGACGCGCTCGCCATGCTTCGCCAGGAAACGTTCCACCGCGTCGCGAGGAAACACCAGTTGCCGCGGCGTGTCGCCTGCCGGCTGAACCCAGCGCCAGCGCAGCCCCGCCTCACGCCAGCGCGAAATCGTCTTCGTGCTCACGTTCAACCGGGCAGCAAGCTGCGGCACCGTTTCGTACTGATCGCCTTCCTCGACAGGAATCGCGACCGATCGACTGAGCGTATCGATCAGCAGCCGCAGGTCCGGCTGCACTGCCGCCCCCACCAGCAGCGTTTCATCACCGTGCTCACCGCGATAGCCGGTGATCCGGTACGCGATGTATTCGTAGGGGTAGGTCGCGTCCGGCTCGATCTCGTCGTGCAGCTTCTCCGCGCGGAATACCTGCTCGATGCGTTTCTCCGGCGGAGCGAAACGCAGCAGCTGCCGGGCAAGTTCACCCAAGGCGGCACAGCGATAAATCTGTCGAGGTCGACGCGCCAAAGCAGTATCCGACTCGCCCCCACCAGGCTCACACGTCACCCACCCTGCGGCGTCCACAGCACCAGCGGCCGGGCAGCGTCCCACAACCCCAGCGTCTGCCCCATCGCACCGAAACGCGCGATCGCCTCCAGTTCGCGTGGCCCGATCGCAAACCGTAGGTACTCCCGGAAGTATCGGGTCGCCAGGTCTGCCTCCCAGCCGTGGACCGCGGCGTAACGCTCAACGATCGCGTCGATCCGCTGCATGTTCGCCAGCCGCACCTGCTCCAGTGTTTGTGGCAGATCGCCCAGCTCGGTTTCCTGACGAGCCATCCACACCGCAAAAACGAACGGCAGACCCGTCAGGCGGTTCCACGCCTCGCCCAGGTCCATCTGGTGCGGGTAATCCTCGGCGGGCGGTGCAGCCGTCACCACCTTGTCGCCGATCAGCAGCACCGTCGCCGGATCAGTCACCACGCGATGATTGGCCACCTGCTCCCGCGCGTTGTAGTCGATGACCTGCGGGCGCAGCCCGAACAGTGCATCCAGCAGCACCCGCATCAGGTTCACGCTGGTGTGGCTGTCGGTGTCGGCGTAAACCTCGGTGATCTGTTCGAAGGGTACACGACTGAACAGCCGCACAGTCAGCGTTGGCCCTTCGCAGGCAATGCCGCCCACCGGCACGATCCTCAGCGGCTGCGGGCTGCGGAAATAGTCGGCGACCGGGCACAGGGCGATGTCCACCTCGCCGCGGACCAGGTCTTCCAGCAGGCCGCTGGGCACATCGAATCGCACCTGCGGATCGGGCAGGTCTTGCAGCGAATCGATGAGGGGTTTTGAGTTGATGAAGCTGACGCAGCCGATGCGTGCCACGCGTCTGGCCGCCGCCGCGCCGCCGGGCTGAGGGGGTGCAGGGCTCATGGTGGCTGATTATACTTCCGTCGAGGGTGCGGCGGTTGGCCGCGCGACATGCCTATGACGACGACCGACACAACCACGCCCATCAGCGCTCAGGTGCTGATTGTCGACGATGAGCCGGAACATGCCGAGGTGATGGCTGAGGCGCTGCGCCGTCTGGGCCACGTGTGTACCATCGTGCACGATCTGGAATCCGCCATCGACGAACTGAAGCATGGCCAGTTCGACCTGATCGTGACCGACCTGGTGATGGAGGGCGAGCACGACGGGATGAAGGTGCTTGAAGCGGCCCGCCGTCACCAGACCGACGCCGAGGCGATCATGGTCACCGCCCACGGCGACATCCCCACCGCCAAGGAAGCGCTGCGTGCCGGCGCCTACGATTTCATCGAAAAACCGCTTGATCTGGAGCACTTTCGCCACCTGTGTAATAAGGCGGTCAACGCGGTGGCGCTGCGGCATCAGAACGTCGCCCTGCAGCGTCAGGTGGACGACCGCTATGGGCTGGAAGGCATCCTCGGCACCAGCCCCGCTATTCAGCGTGCCCTCACCTTGGTGCGACAGGTCGCGCCGACCGATATCCCCGTGCTCATCACCGGCGAGTCCGGCACGGGCAAGGAACTCATCGCCCAGGCGATCCACCGCAACTCCAAGCGCGCCAAGAAACACTTCAAACCGATCAACTGCGCGGGACTGAGCGAATCGATTCTGGAAAGCGAGCTGTTCGGCCACGTGCGCGGCGCCTTCACCGGGGCGGAGCGCGACCGCGAGGGTGTGTTCGAATACGCCGACGGCGGTACGCTATTCCTCGATGAGATCGGCGACATGCCTCTGACAATGCAGGCCAAGCTCCTGCGCGTACTGGAAAGCGGCGAGATCGTGCGCGTCGGCTCCAATGAGCCGCGCCACGTGAACGTGCGGCTGGTCTCCGCCACCAACCGCGATCTGGAAAAACTTATCGCAGAGGGGCTATTCCGGCAGGATCTGTACTACCGTATCTGCGGTGCACACATTCACCTGCCCCCCCTGGCAGACCGGCGCGAGGACATTGCCGTATTGGTCAAGCACTACGCCGACCGTTTCGCGGCCCGGATGAACAAGGGGCCGATGACCATCGATGAGGACGCGATGTCCGCGCTGATGCAGTACAGTTGGCCGGGCAACGTGCGTCAGCTCATCAACGTCGTGCAGAACATGGTCCTCGAAGCTGAGGGTGATCGCCTGGAACTGCGCCACGTACCCATCGAGGTGCGCCAGGGCGCGCTGGGCGACAGTGAATCGACCAACCTCGGCTCACTCACCGGACTGAGCCTCGACCAGATCGAGAAACACGCCATCCGCAACGCCCTGCGCCTGGCCGCCGGCAACCGCGAACAGGCGGCAAAAATGCTCGGCATCGGCGAACGAACGCTGTACCGAAAGCTGAAGGAATATGGACTGAAGTAATAATCAGTAATCAATAATCAGTGAGTGTCACACAGTAACTCTCTCGTTTATACGTCCCATTAGATCGCGGTTCCTTCGGCGTAAACCATGGTTTCCCTTGCCACCAAAGCAGCTGCATACCTGCTCAACCAGCACGACCGAAAGGATCAACTGTTGATCGAGCGAGGCATTGATTACTGGACCAGTCCGGACGGCGCTTTCGTCCCTGTTCCGCCTCGCGTATCCAACGCGGACATCATGCGGGAGCTGATCGATCCGCAGTCGCTGACCGAGGAGGAAGATGAAGCATTTAGGGTCGATCCCAACATGTTCGCCATCAGCCGGGGCTGGACGCGTGTGCGACTCTACCCATCCCAGCAGATTGGCTACGTCGATTTCGGGGCTGGCCGACAACGGACACACACCCGGTCAGTACTCGACCTGCTCGATCAACTGCAGCTAAGTTCCATCCGCCTCAGGTTCACGGATGAACAGAGCAACTACATCAGCCCCTGATTGCTTAGACCATCCATTCGCGTTTATTCCGGCTCATTCGCGGTTCTAACACATGACTCAGTTTCGCATCGGACACGGTTTTGATCTGCATCGGCTGGAGCCGGGACTGCCGCTGATCGTTGGCGGGGAACGGCTCGAGCATGACCGCGGCTGCGCCGCCCATTCAGACGGCGATGTGGTCTATCACGCGGTCACCGATGCGATTCTCGGCGCGCTGGGGCAGGAGGACATCGGTCAGCTTTTCCCCGACAACGATGCTGCGTGGAAGGGTGCCGATTCGCGCATCTTCGTCGAGGAAGCAGCCCGACGAATGCGGGCGGAAGGCTACGCCGTGGGCAACATCGATGTGACGGTGATCCTGCAGCGGCCCAAGCTCAGCCCGCACAAGGCCGCCATCCGCAATAACCTCGCCGCCCTGCTCGGCTGCGACCTCGCTCAGGTCAACATCAAAGGCAAAACGCACGAACAGGTCGATGCGCTGGGGGAAAACCGCGCGATCGCGTGTCATGTGGTTGTGCTGCTGGTCGCGGCGTGAGTGAAAGGGATTGAGGAACGAAGGGACTGCGGAGAACGCGACAAGTCGCGTCGCTTCATATCAATCCCTTCGGAACTGGTGCCTTCTTCCTCAGGTTCGCAATGTTGCCCCCACCTCATTCCGCAGCCGTTCCACCACGCTTGCCACCTGCGGGTCGACCTCATCGTGCCGCAGCGTCTTGTCCGGGTCGCGGAAGAGCATGCGGAAGCTGACGCTCTTTTGTCCCTTGGCGATCGGCTTGCCGCGATAGGTCGTCAGGAAGTTCACCTGTTCCAGCAGCGGCGGCTTCACCGCCAGCACGTGCGATTCGATCGCCTGCCACGACACACGTTCATCGACAATCACCGAAAGGTCACGCTCAATGCCCGGGAAGCGAGGCAGAGCAGACACGCGGCGCTGTGGTGGATATTGCGCCAGCAACTTCGGCAGATCCAGTTCTGCTGCCACCACCTGCGTCTGCAGATCAAACAGCGCCTGCACCTTTGGTGAGATCAGCCCCAGCCAGCCCACCGGCTCGCCGTCGACCACCACACGCCCCGCTGTGGCGAACGGTCCGCGCTCTGCTGGTTGCACTTCCAGCATCACGTCAGCACCCATCAACTGCTGCACGACCTCCTCAATCGTCCCGCGCACCCGGCGCAGCGCTTCGGATGCATCCTCCGCATCCGCCAATAGCGCCAGCCGTTGCTCCTCGATGATGCCACCGTCACGCCGGTTCCACACGCTGGCGGTCTCGGCGAGCAGCACATCCGTATTACCCGCATCCTGGTTCCGCTTGCGCGTCAGCAGCAGCGATGGCACCAGCGACGGCCGAAGCATCGGCTCACTCTTGCGCCGCTCATCATCCACATTCACCGCCTCGCAGCCCGGCTCAACGAACGGCCCGCCCAGCTTCGGGTTCACGAAGCTGAACGTGATCGTCTCGTGGTAGCCGTGCGCCACCAGCACCTCATTGAGCTTTCGCCGGGCCGCGACAATCGACTGCACCGGGCGGGCGACGATCTCGATCTTCGTGCGCACCGGCACATCCCCAAGGCCGTGCAGCCGCCCCACCTCTTCGATCAGGTCCACCTCGCGCTGCAGGTCCAGACGATAGGTCGGTACGGTACAGACGATGGCATCGCCCTCCAGCCGCGGCGACAGGCCCAGCCTCGACAGGAAGCCAAGCATCGTTTCCGTCGGAATCTCCACGCCCAACAGCGCATTGCAGCGGGCCGGTCGCATCATCACGGTGTGCGGCTGGGGAACATCGATCCCCACACACACCACACCCGGTGCCAGTGTCCCGCCCGCCAGTTCGACAATCAGCGCCGCCGCCCGTCGGCTCGCCGCATCTACGCCCGCCGGATCAACCCCGCGCTCGAAGCGATAGCTCGAATCGCTCGCCAGCTTCAGCGTCCGGCTCGTGCGACGAATCGACAGCGGATCGAACATCGCAGATTCCAGCAGAATGTCCGTCGTACTGTCGCTGACTTCGCTGTCCAGGCCCCCCATCACCCCAGCCACCGCCACGGGCTTCTGGGCATCAGCGATAACCAGCATGTCGGAACGCAGCGTGTGCTTCGTCCCATCGATCGCGACGATCGTTTCACCTTCGCGTGCCCGCCGGACCACGATCCGCCGTTCTGCCAGCTTCGCCATGTCGAAGGCGTGCAGCGGCTGACCCAGTTCGTGCAGCACGAAGTTGGTGACATCGACAACATTGTTGACGCTGCGCAGCCCAATCGCCTCCAGCCGCTGGACCAGCCAGGCCGGGCTGGGTCCGATCTTCACCCCACGGATCACCCGGGCGGTGTAAAGTGGGCACAGGTCCTGCGCTTCGTTGGTCACGCTCGTCAGCGATGCGACCGGTTCACCCGATTCGGCGGGCAGGTCCAGCGTCGGTGGCTTCAGCGTAGCGCCAACCCCAGCCGCCACCTCCCGTGCCAGCCCCACGTGGCTGAGGCAATCCGGACGATTGCTCGTCACCTCCACGTCCAGCATCACATCCCCGCCCGGTAACACCTCCCGGGCGTCAATCGGAAAGACCTGCTCCGTCAACCGATGCTCGATCTCATCCGCGCTGACCGCGCGATCCAGATACTCGTTAAGCCATGCCACGCTGATCTTCATGCGCGAAAGGTTAACGTCGAAGCCTCCCCCTTGCATCTCACCCCC
>CALKHT010000010.1 GCA_937988825.1 uncultured Phycisphaeraceae bacterium | reverse complement strand
AACATGTGCAATCCTTTCGGCGAAACAACCTGCCTTGGGGGGGAAATGACCCGACCGCCGTTAAGCAGCCGGGCCATGGCCTTGAGGGGCCTGCCTGAATATCAGCGACGGCGCAATCGCAGCAGCACCAGCGCGCCTACTCCGAGAATCGCGCCGTGAGCCGGTTCGGGAACGACGAAAGCGACGCCGTAGCCGTAATCGCGGTCAAAGTCGGGCGAGGGAAGCTGGGGCAGATCGGACAGCGAGAACGTGTCACCGGCGTTGTAGGTCCAGGTGAAGCCAGCCTGGTAGTAGGTCGGCTGTTCGTTGCTGTTCCAATCGACATTGTCCAGCGTTTCGTAGGGGATGCCCGCCCCGTAGAAACCGAAGATGTCGCCCGCCTGCACCTGCCACTGCGTGCCAAGTGACAGCACTGCGATCTCGTCGACGGTATAGCCGGTCAGGTCCAGTGCATTGCTCACGTTGACGACCGTGTACTCGCCCGGCACACCAGTGGGACGCAACTGGATGAGCTGAAACGACTGCATCGAACCCGAGCCGCCCTGGTAAGCCACGTGCACGGCATTGACGAAGCCGTCCTTGGGCATGGCGACGTGGTTGGTATGAAACACGTTGACGCCATCACCATTCTGGCTGCGATCGAAGTGTGACAGATCGTTGCCGATGACGCTGCCGCCATGAGCGGCGACAGCGGTGGCACAGACGACCGCGGCGGCAATGGTGGTTCTAAGCGTGCGAATCATCGGAATTCCTCCCGAAATTGAATTTGCGAATCACCGATCCCCCGAACGGCGGCGCAGCATCACCAGTCCGCCCAGGCCGAGCAGTGCGAGGCTCGCCGGTTCGGGGATGAAGGAGACTGCGTAGCCGTAGTCGCGATCAAAGGTGGGCGAGGGAAGCTGGGGCAGATCGGACAGCGAGAACGTGTCACCGGCGTTGTAGGTCCAGGTGAAGCCAGCCTGGTAGTAGGTCGGCTGTTCGTTGCTGTCCCAATCGACGTTGTCCAGCGTTTCGAATGGAATCCCCGCTCCGTAGAAGCCGAAGATGTCGCCCGCCAGTACCTCCCAGGGCGTGCCAAGCGACAGCACCGCGACCTCGTCGACCGTGTAGCCGGTCAGGTCGAGCACATCGCTCATGTTGACGATGGTGTACTCACCTTCCACACCAGTGGAACGCAACTGGATGAGCTGAAACGACTGCATCGATCCTGAACCGCCCTGATAAGCCACGTGTACGGCATCGACGGTTCCATCGCCGGGCATGGCGACATGGTTGGTGTAGAACACGTTGACCGAGTCGCCATTCTGACTGCGATCGAAATGCGAGATGTCGTTGCCGACAAGGACCGCGCCGTGTGCCGCGATAGTGCTGGCACAGACGGCAGTGGCGGCGACGAGGGTGGTTGTGAAGGTACGGATCATATTAAATCCTCCTGAAAAAGTTGCGAGCCAATTGACGGGCTGGTGTCAACGCGACACCGAATCTGATGGACCGGCAAGGCTCGCGCGAAAATGTTCAGAGACGACATGCGGGGGCAAAGCGTAGTCGTAGATCGCCACGTGCTGCAGCGATCCCCACCATGACTGTTTTCCTTCTTTGTCGAATGGATTGCGTCCCAGATACAGGGGCTGGTTGCTGGGCCTGCCCGCCACCTGACCAGCCGCATGGACCGAGTACAGACGCTGTTTTTCGCCGTTGACGTAAAGGGAGAGCTGGTAATCCGCATCGACGGTCCAGACCAGGTGCACCCACTGTCCAACAGGCAGTGTGTATTCGCTGGCGTAGTCGCCCGAGCGTGTAGCAAAGAAGGAGAACCAGAGCGGTCCGCTTCGGAACTCCGATCGCAGGTCGACGCCGACGCCGAAGCCGCCGTTGGCGGAACGATTGGAGAGGAAGCGTCCCAATGCGTTGCGCTGTTCGGGCAGATAAACCCACATTTCGACGCTGAAGTTACGGGTGAGGTTCAGCGCCGGGTGCGCGCCCACATCGATGTAGCCTTCGTCACCGTCGAACTGGGCGGCAGTGGAGTTGACGATCGCACCGGGCTGGCCCAGTGAGACCGGGCCATGGATCGTGCCGTGCGCGCCGAGACGGCCAAAGTCGTAGACCGTGCCGTGGCGCGGTTCGTCGTCGAGTTTCCAGTAGGTCAGCGGGGCGCTGCGTCGAACCGCCAATTCATAAGGATGGGGCATTTGACGCCTGAAGGCACGGTCCTCAGCCGGAATGTCGATGATCGCGGCCCCGGTGGTACGCACCGCCTGCCCCCGGGTCAGGCGGCGGCGAATATCGGTTTCCCCATCACGGCCCACAACCTCCACCAGGCCATCGAACACATGGACATCGGTGTCGCTTTCGCGGGCGGCGACAGCGAACTCGGTGCCCAGGTCGATCACCCGGCCATGTGGCGTGTGGACGGTGAAGCCCTGGCTTTCGGGCAGGTCGCACCGGCCGACCAGTCGGCCCGTCGTCAGCCGCAACGCGTCGCCGTCCACCGGCTCAAATGACGCCGGCCCCTCGACGATCACCTCCGCCCCGTTCATGAACCGCAGACGGGCGTAACCCCGGCGAAGCATGAGCGATTCGTTGTAAACCGGAGCGCCCACCGTCAACGGATGCGCGGCCGGCGCCCATTCCGCATCCATCTGATCCAAAAGTATGGCCGCCTGACGGAACGCGGGCATGGGCGCTGTCGGTGATGAGGGGACGGAAGGCGTCGAATCACGCCAGAGCAACGCGACCACCAGCACGATCACCGCGGCGGCAAGGGCATACACCGCCGATCGCGCGATCACGATGTGTCGTACGGGCGTCAGTTCTTCCTGCTCGCCCAGCAGCATCAGCAGCCGTTCATGGCGGTCCGGGTCGACGTCGCATCGTGCTGCGGCCTCCTGCTTCAGCCGCGCCCGACGCTGATCACGCAGACGCTGCTCCTCCTCCAGCACGCTCAGCAGTAGCGACTCGCATTCCTGCGGCGGCTCGATTGGCTGCGACGCCCCCGCCCGCCACAGCAACAGCGCGTGCAAGCGCATGAACTCCAGATACTCCTGCCGGGCCTCCTCATGCGCATCGAGCAACGCCGCCAGCTCTGTACGCTGTTCAGCGGTGATGCTGCCATCGGTCAGGGCGATGAGCAGCGGTTGCAGTCGCGTCTGCCAGTCGGGTTGCCTGGTCATGCGCCCTGCCCCTGTTCCTTGGCGCGGATGCACTGCTGCAGGGCCGCGCGAATACGAAAGA
>CALKHT010000009.1 GCA_937988825.1 uncultured Phycisphaeraceae bacterium | reverse complement strand
AAAAAAAGTTAAGGAAAGAAGACGCGGTGGGTTGTGACCGTGATGCCTCGCCTCCTTTCATCCTTTTCTTTCTGTCATCGTTGGTGTCCATTCGCTTTTATTCGCGGTTCCAATCGACCATCCCTCCACTCTGTCCCGCTCAAAATTTTTCCCCCCGACTGAGGCCAGCCCCTTGAAAGTCGTTTGCGATTCATTACCATGCCCTCTAGTTGAAACTGAGTTTCAGTTTGATCAGTTGAAAGGAAACTCCAATGAACGCCGCGACCGAATGTCGCACCTCCTCTGGGGGGCCGCATGCCCAGCTCTGCTGCGCTCGCATGAACCGGGCCACCACCGTTTGCCGTCATGGCTTCACACTCATCGAGCTGCTGGTGGTGATCTCGATCATCGCGCTGCTGATCGCACTGCTGCTGCCGGCGCTGAGCCGGGCGCGCGTTGCCGCCAAGGGTACGCAGAGCCTGAGCAACCTTCGGCAGCAGGGTATCGCCCTGAACGCCTGGCTGGCGGATCACAATGGCCTGTACCCGGTACACTCCTCATCGAGCGACCCGTCGCACCCGGCATACGCCGACCCGCGGACGCGCTGGCCCGACCACCTGTTCCCCTACATCAACAACACAGCCGTCTTCCTCAGCCCGAACCTGACGGACGATGAGCTGGACCGCTTCACCAAGATCTTCGCGCACACCTTTTACTCGGATCGACCGATCCACTTCGGCGGGTACGGCTACAACTTCCAGTATCTGGGCAACAGCCGGCCGAATCCGGTCTTCCGCGCCAAGCATGAAACAGATGTGCAGTCGCCCAGCAACACCGTGGCGATCGGCGACACGGCCGGCTCCCGCAAGGGCAGTCTGTCCAACCTGCCCGGTGTCGGTGGTGAAGCGGTGTACGCACTCGACCCGCCGCTCGGCTCGGTCACCCTCGGCTCCAGGGGTAATGGCAACGGCACCGGCTCGTACTACGCCGGCGGCGGCGATGAACCCAACGGCGATGCCGACACCTACGCCTATCGCTCCTTCCCCGCTGAACGCAACGGTGGATATGCCGCCTTCGTCTTCACCGATGGTCACGCCGCGGGCATGACCATGAAGGAGATCGACGACTTCAATCAGGACGGCGTCAAGGACAACGGCTACTGGAACGGCCGGGGTAACCCCGACATTCGCTGATCACCATTCGATTGAACAACAGCGATGCATCCTCAATTGCACGCTGAATGAAGCTCGCCGCATGTTCTGTCAGGAGCATCCGGCGAGCTTCGACTTTTTCTCACCGTCGCTGGCGTTTGTGCGACTCAATCTTTTCATTCGATGTGAGCCACAACGATTGTCGCGCACACGACGACCGTTACAATTTCGCGCGTGCGTCCTGCCCGGACGCCGTGCTGTGCTGGAGTTGTTCGCAGTACGAACTGAATCGCCCGGTTGGCAACGGGTAAAATGAAACGATCACTCATGGTTTGTGTGAAAAAGAGTCCGATTCACGGTCGTGGTCTGTTTGCAACCAAACGCATCCGCAAGGGAACTGTCATCGGGAAGATCGAAGGTTACATCACGCGCAAGAACGGTCCGCACGTGCTGTGGATCACGCCGCACCTGGGGATCAAGGTGACCAACATCTACCGGTTCGTGAACCACGCCGACGAACCCAACGCGGCCTACTACGACGACGCGACGCTGGTGGCGCTGCGCACGATCGAACCGGGCGAGGAGATCACGCACGATTATTCGGGGGATTTGTTTTAGGCCGACCTGGGCGGAAATCCGAAGCCCGAAATCCGAAACAAGGTCCAAATCCAAAGGTCCAAAATCCCAACCACAAAGGGCTTGAGCCCTTTTGGAGATTGGGATTTGGTCCTTCAAATTTCTTTCGGAGTTCGGTTTTCCCGACCTCGGCGGGTCATCCCTGGTACCGCGGGAACAACGGCTCGCCCTTCTCGATCGGCGTGCCGGGCTGGAGCTGACCCCACCTGGTCCAAGCTTCGAGATTACCGCGGCCGCGATTGGCGAGCTGTTCGGCGTAATGACCGAAGCCGATGCGCTGCCAGAACACCTGGCACTTGTCCGGAAGGAACGGCCAGAGCATGACGGATGCGATGCGCAACGCTTCGAGACAATCGGACAGGATCGCCTCCACCTGCGGCAGATTGGCCGGATCCTTGGCCAGCTTGAACGGCGCGGTTTTCTCGATGTACTGGTCCACCTCGCGCACGATCGCCATGCCACTGTCAGCCTGACGTTCCAGATACAACACATCACCCGTCGCAATGAAACGTTCGACAGCGGTTGTGCAGGTCTGCGAAAGCGGCGACATGCCCTCAACGAGGACGGATGCAACCAACTTCGACGGCACCTTTCCCTCGCAATACTTACCGATCATGTTCGTCACGCGCGAGGCGGAGTTGCCGAAGGTATTGGCCAGGTCGCTGTTGTAGACCTCGACGAAAAGGTCGGGGGAGAAGGCACTGTCGGTGGTGCCGAGGGGGCCACGTGTGGCGAGGAAGTAGCGCAGGGCATCCAGGCCGAACTCGCGAACATAGTTGTCGATCGCAGCCGGGTCGAGGAAGTTGCCCAGCGATTTGCTCATCTTCTGACCTGATTCGCTCACCCAGTAGCTGTGGCTGTAGACCTGCAGGTTGTTGCGCACACCGTCACCGAACACCCAGTCGTATCCCTCGCAGCGCGAAAGGGCCATGAGCAGCGCGGGCCAGATGGCGGCATGGAACCACAGGATATCCTTGGCGATGAAGTGCACCGCCCCGGCCTTCCAGTAGTGCCGGCGTTCATCGGTGTCGACGTAGCTCAGGTAGTTGAACAGCGCATCGATCCAGACATAGATCGTCTGTTCGGGATCGTTAGGGACTGGGATGCCCCAGCCACCCGATCCGGTGCGGGAGATGGGCACATCCTTGGCTTCGCGGATGCGGTTGACGATCTCGTTCCTGCGGGCCTCGGGCTGGACGAAGGGCTTGCCCGCCCGGTCGCGCGCCTCGAAAAAGGTCAGCAGCTCGTCCCGATACTTTTCCAGCTTGAAGAAGTAGTTCTTCTCCGTCTTGCGGACCAGTGGCTTGCCGTTGACCGGTGACTTGAAGTCGTACTCGCGGGCCTTGTTCTCGGGGACGTACTCTTCCTGCCCAGCGTCATACCAGCCTTCGTACTGGCCTTCATAGACGTCGCCCGACTTCAGCAGCGCCGCGACGTAGCGTGTCACCCGCTCCTTGTGGTGCTGGGAGCTGGTGCGGACGAAGTCGTCATTGGTCATCTCCAGTTTCTGGAACGTCTCACGGAAGGCGGCGGCGTTCTGATCGGCCCAGGCCTGCGGCGTCATGCCATGCTCAGCCGCCCGGTCCGCCACCTTCGCGGCGTGCTCATCCACACCCGTCAGGAAAAAGGTGTCGTCCCCCTTCAGCCGGTGATAACGGGCCACCACATCGGCCACCATCGTCGTGTAGACGTGCCCCAGGTGCGGCCGGTCGTTGACGTAGTAAATCGGTGTCGTGACGTAAAAGGTTCGCTGGTCGGACATAGGTGGGTGATTGTAAGAGTTCGGGGGGGATGGGTCACGCGGGGGGAAGAAATCCAAAATCCGAAGCCGCTTGCACGGAAATCCGAAACAAGGTCCAAATCCAAAGGTCCAAAATTCCAAACAAGAGGATGGTCCCTTCCGTTTGGACATTGGGATTTGGTCCTTCGGATTTCTTTCGGATTTCGGATTTTCTACCCGATACAATCCCGCCCATGGCTTTGCTGCGCGACCTGCTCTATCTGATCTTCGCCCTCCTGACCGCGCCCATCTGGGGATGGCGGCTGCTGGCCACGGGCAAGTGGCGGACCGACTGGGCGGGGCGGTTCGGGCGGTGTGCGGCCCTGCCGGCGGATGGTCGGCCAACACTGCTCATCCATGCCGTCAGCGTCGGGGAGGTCAAGGCGGTGCGGCAGCTTGTCGAGCAGCTTGCCACCGCCCGCCCCGACCTGCGCATCGTCATCAGCACCACCACCGACACCGGCTTCGCTCAGGCGCAGTCACTCTACGGCCAACGACACACCGTCGTCCGCTACCCGCTGGACTTTTCCTGGGCGGTGAAGCGGTTTCTCGACGCGGTGCGGCCCACGGCGGTCGCACTGACGGAACTGGAGGTCTGGCCTAATTTTGTGGCAACCTGCCACGCCCGCGGCATTCCTTTGGCGGTGGTCAACGGCCGACTGAGCGAACGTGGCTTCAAACGCTACCGGCTGGTCCGCCCCCTGCTGCGGTCGACGTTCGCGAAGCTGTCAGCCGCGTGCGTGCAGACCCGCGACTATGCCGATCGCTTCATCGCCATGGGTGTGCCGGCCGACCGGGTCCGCATCTGCGACACGATGAAGTGGGACACCGCCCGGGTGCTGGATGAACAGCAGGTGCGTGATTTTCCCGGCGCGGCTGCCCTGGCGCAGGCGCTGGGCATCGACCGCAGCCGGCCGATCATCGTCGCCGGCTCGATCGCCCCGGGGGAGGATGAACTATTGATCACGACCTGCCCTGCTGAGGCACAGCTCATCCTCGTGCCGCGCAAGCCCGAATGGTTCGACCAGGTTGCCCGCACGGCGGAGGCGCATGATGGGGTTGTTCGCCGCACGAACCACCCTGATGGCACGACCCGGCCGGTGGATGAGCAGCGGCTGTTCCTGCTGGACACGATGGGCGAACTGGCCCGCGCCTACGCCCTGGCGGATGTGGTGATCGTCGGGCGCAGCTTTCTGGGGTTGTATGGTTCGGATGTGATGGAGCCGATCGCACTGGGCAAGCCTACGATCATCGGGCCGTACCACGGCGATTTTGCGGAGACGGTGACTGCAATGCGGGAGGCGGGCGGCATCATCGTGACGGATCGCCCCGGTGAAGCGGCGGCACGGCTGCTGGCTGATCGGGAGGAAGCCGCCCGACTGGCCCGCAACGGGCAACACGTTATCCTTTCTCGCCAGGGTGCCACGCGGCGACACCTGGAGCTGCTGCTGGGCCTGCTGGGAGATTCCGCGGCTGGAAGCGGGTCGTGACGTCAACCACCGCGGCAAGATATGCCTTCAACTGAACTGCGTCAGAAGTTGTTCCCCTCCGCCCGGCGGGTGGTGATCAAGCTGGGCACCGCGGTGCTTAGTCAACCCGACGGCACGCTGGATCTGGCTTACATCAGAGACATCGCCCGACAGATCGTCGCGCTGCGCGAACGCCGCATCGAGGTGACCATCGTCTCCAGCGGCGCGGTCGGTGCCGGCTGTGCGGTGATGAAACTCACAAAGCGCCCCACCGACGTAGCCACGCTGCAGGCGGTGGCGGCGGTCGGGCAGCGACAACTCATGACGCACATGCACGAGGCGTTCGCCCCGTATGGGCTGCACGTGGGTCAGTTGCTGCTCACGCGGACCGACTTCGACGACCGCACCCGCTATCTGAACATCCGCAACTGTGTGACGCGGCTGCACGAAATGTCGTGCATTCCCGTCATCAACGAAAACGACACCGTCGCGGTGGATGAGCTGCGCTTCGGCGACAACGACACGCTGGCGGCGTTGATGTGCAATGCGCTGGGCGGTCAGGTGCTGGTGGTGCTGTCGGTGGTGGATGGACTGCTGGACGAAAATGGTCAGGTCATCGACCTGATGCACAACAGCTTCGACGCCGCCCCCTACATACGCCAGGAAAAGACGGCGATGGGCAGTGGCGGCATGACGACCAAGCTTGAGGCGACACGGCTGGTCACGGAGGCGGGCGAGGCGGCGGTGATCGCCAACGGTCGCACACCCGATGTGCTGTTGCGCCTTTTCGCTGGTGAGTCGGGCATCGGCACGGTATTCGTCCCGGCGCATCGCAAGATGGGCAGTCGGCAGCGATGGATTGCCCTGACCGCGCGCCCGGCGGGCATCATATCCATCGACGAAGGCGCGGTGCAGGCGCTGGTCAAACGCAACAAGAGTCTGCTCGCCACGGGTATCACCGAGACGACGGGCAACTTCAGCCGCGGGGAGATTGTCGTCGTTCGCGATCCCCATGGCAGGGAGATCGCCCGCGGGCTGACCAACTACGCCAGTGAGGAATTGCGATTGATCATGGGCAAGCGGTCCAACCAGTTTGAGAAGCTGCTGGGTGGCCGCACCGCCTATGCGGAGGTCATCCACCGCGACAACATGGTCGTGGTCGCCAGAGAAGATGCATCCGGCAGGACCTCCTCCACGGTGGCAAGCTGACGCAGGGCGGTCTGTATTTTGCCCTCGACGCTTACGGAGGTGACCCGATGAGCCATCTGTTCAGCCCGTTCAAGCTTCGTGATCTGACGATTCGCAACCGTGTGTTTGTCTCGCCGATGTGCCAGTATTCCAGCGAGAACGGTTTACCAACCGACTGGCATCTGGTGCACCTGGGCAGTCGGGCAGTGGGCGGCGCGGGGCTGGTGATGGTGGAAGCGACGGCCGTCGCGCCGGAGGGACGCATCTCACCATGGGACAGTGGGCTGTGGTCGGCTGAACATGCACAGGCGTTCAAGCGCATCACGCGGTTCATCGCCGATCAGGGTGCAACGCCTGCGATTCAGTTGGCGCACGCCGGGCGCAAGGCATCAACCGATGCGCCGTGGCGTGGCGGCGGGCCACTTACACCGGAACAGGGCGGCTGGACGACGCTGGGCCCCAGCGCGATCCCCTTCAACGACTTTCCCCCGCCGCGCGAAATGACCCACGCGGATATCGACGCGGTCGTGCAGCAGTTTGAAGCTGCGGCACGCTGGTCGCTCGATGCAGGGTTCCAGGTCGTTGAGATTCACGCAGCGCACGGCTACCTGCTGCATGAGTTCCTCTCACCGCTGTCGAACCAGCGTCAGGATGAATACGGCGGGTCGTTCGAAAATCGCGTCAGGCTGGTGTTGCGCGTCACTGAAACGGTGCGGGCGGCGTGGCCCGAACGGCTGCCACTGTTTGTGCGCATCTCCGCGACCGACTGGACCGAAGGCGGATGGGACCTGGAGCAATCAGTAGAGCTGGCGCGGCTGCTCAAGGAGCGCGGCGTCGACCTGATCGACTGCTCCAGCGGCGGCAACGTGCCGCACGCAAAGATTCCGATCGCCCCGGGCTATCAGGTGCCCTTCGCGGAGCGGATACGCCGGGAGGTAGGCATTGCCACCGGCGCGGTGGGACTTATCAGGCGGGCGGAACAGGCGGAACAGATTCTGGCGCTGGGCCAGGCGGATGCGATCCTGCTGGCCCGTCCGTTCCTGCGCGACCCCTATTGGCCGCTGCACGCGGCACGCGAGCTGAAGGTGGATGTTCCCTGGCCGGTGCAGTACGGGCGAGCGCTGGATTGAGTGCAAAGTTCAAAGTGCAAAATGCAAAGTGCAGAAGTCGCTGTGCTACTCAACTTTTGGAGTAGCCGTTGGGGTTGGCTCTGAACCAGCGCCAGGCGGATTCGATCATTGGTTCGATCTCACGCACTTTCGCCTGCCAGCCCAGTTCGCGGGCGATTTTGGAAGCGTCGGCGTAGAGGCGCGGCGGGTCACCCGGGCGGCGCGGACCGATCTCCACTTTGAAATCAACGCCGGTCACCTTCTTCGCAGCGTCGATCAGTTCCTTCACGCTTCGGCCGCGACCAATGCCCAGGTTGTAAAACCGCGCATCCCCGGGCTGAAGCGCATCCATCACCACCACGTGCGCATCAACCAGATCTTCCACGTGGATGTAGTCACGGATGCACGTGCCATCGGGTGTGTCGTAATCGTCTCCGAAGATCGTCACCTTCTCGATCTTGCCCAAAGCAGCGTTGAGCATGACCGGGATGATGTGCGTCTCCGGTTCGTGATCCTCACCCAGTGAGCCGTCCGAAGCGCAACCCGCCACGTTGAAGTAACGCAGCGCAGCGAAGGCAAAGTCGCGGTTGGCGGCTCCGTAATCGCGCAGGATGCGTTCAACGAAAAGTTTGGACCAGCCATAGGGATTGATGGGCGACTGCGGCATGTCCTCGGTGAGCGGCATCGTCTCGGGCTGGCCATAAGTCGCGCAGGTGGAGCTGAAGACGATGCGTTTGACACCCGCCAGGTCCATCGCCTGCAGCAGGCTGATCGAGCCGGTCGTGTTGTTGTCGTAGTAACGCAGCGGTTCGGTGACCGATTCGCCCACGTATGCCAGCGCGGCGAAGTGCATCACGCACTGGATGTCGTGGCGGCTCATCACGTCCGCCAGCGCCTGCGTTTCGCGCAGATCGACCTTTTCGAAGGGCACATCCTGAGGCACTGCCTGCCGGTGGCCGCGAAAGAGGTTGTCCACCACGACGACGTTGTGCCCGCCCTCACGCAGCCGCTTGACCGCATGAGAGCCGATGTACCCCGCCCCACCCGTCACCAGAACGTTCATACCGACTCCTTCATCTCGTGCGTCACATCATCGACGTGCAGGATCGATGCCATTACTCGCCGCCCGCCGCTGCTCTGGAAGCCTCCTGCGCCGCGGCTGCGTCATCCTCACCGCCCAGCCGGGCCACCAGCAGCGTGACGGCGAAACCCGTGCCGACCAGTGCGACGGCCCCGATTGCCTGACCGACGGTGGGCGTGAAAACCTGCATGGGGTAGTCCTTCTTATCGAGTTTTTCGATCAGCTCAGGCGTCATCACCTGCCCCTTGATCATCTCGCCCGGCTCGGGTCGCCTGACCTCCTGAAACGGCCACAGCCCCACCACCGCCCCGACGAGCAACCCCAGCAGCACGCCCAGTGTGGCATTCTCGAATCGCTGGAGCACCCATTTCAGGGCGTGGCTCACCACAACCACCCCCACCACCACGCCCATCCCCGTGGGCAGGACGATGCGGACGAACGGCTGCCACGCCTTATCCAGATCAAACGCCAGTGCCGCATCCTTGAACGCGTCCAGCCCCGCCAGGATGGGCAGATAGACCCCCAACACCAGCAGCAGGTACGCCCCGCTCACCCCTGGTAGGATCATCGCACTGGCACCCGCCACACCGGCAACGAAGAGCAGAAACGGCGAGGCTCCATCGCCACCGCTCACCCCCCAGCCCTTGGCCTGGACGATCGCCAGCACTGCCATGCCGATGAACCCAGCGACTGCCCCCGCCCAGACGCCGGGCGTCACCCCACGGATCATCTTCCAGACCACCGGCACGCCGCCGAGCGTCAGACCGATGAACAGGCTGTACATGATCCAGCGGTGATCGACGACCAGGTTCTTGATCGCGCCGGACAGCCCGACGATCGCCACCGCTGCTGCCACGACGATCGTTCCCAGGATGATGAGCGACTGCCTTTTGAAGGTGAACGTGGTCAGTTCGGCGATGGCGTTGATGAAGCGCGAGTAGACCCCCGCCGCCAGAAGCATCGTCCCGCCGCTGATGCCCGGCACCAGGTTCGCCATTCCCATCAGCGCGCCGGCGAACACTCCCCGCACCACCAGTTGCGGCATCGGAACGTCATCATGTTGATGGTGAATCATGGGGGCATTATCGGCTGAGCCGGTGGCCAAGCCAATCAATGGGAGATCAATGAATAAAACGGACGTCCTCATGGGCCATTCGGCAGCCCCCCTTTTGATGAATCCGCGAAGCCAAGTTATCGTGACGGCCTAATCCTTTCGGTTTCCGCGTCGTCCCCTGGGAGCTTGAGTCGATGGCCAAAGGACCTGGTGGAAAGGAGCATTGGGGTACACGACTGGGTGTCATCCTTGCGGTGACAGGCAGTGCCGTGGGGCTGGGCAACTTCCTGCGTTTTCCCGGTCTGGCCGCCAAATATGAAGGCGGCGCCTTCATGATCCCCTACTTCATCGCGCTGTTCCTGCTGGGCATGCCGCTGGCCTGGGCCGAATGGGCCATGGGACGCTACGGCGGGGCACACGGCCACAACTCCTCGCCCGGCATCTACCGCTCCATCTGGAAGAACCGTGCAGCCCCCTACATCGGCGTGCTGGGGATGATCATCCCTGTCGGCATCTATATGTATTACGTCGTCATCGAGGCCTGGTGCCTGGCCTACGCCTACTACTATCTCAACGGCACCATGGCGCAACTGGGGGAAAGTGCCCGTATCGCCACAGGCGGACTCGACAAGAGCGTTTACGTCAACTTCTTCGTCAACTTCATCGGCGCGAACGAGGATGGCGTAGCCTTCTCCTCCTCAGGCTCACATCTGATGCTGTTCGTCTCGCTGTGCTTCGTGCTGAACTTCTTCCTGATCTACAGCGGCCTGCGGCGCGGCATCGAGCGTTTCTGCCTCTGGGCGATGCCCGCCCTCATCATCTGCGCTTTACTCGTGCTCGTGCGCGTGCTGACGCTGGACAACGTCACAGACGGCCTGGGATTCATGTGGAACCTGCGCACCAGCAAGGGCGGATTGCTGGAGTCGCTGGCCAACCCCAACATGTGGCTGGATGCCACCTCACAGGTCTTCTTCACGCTCTCGGTCGGCTTTGGCATCATCATCACCTACTCCAGCTACCTGCGACGCGATGACGATGTCGCCCTCAGCTCACTGACCGCCTGTGCGGGTAACGAGTTCTGCGAAGTGGCACTGGGCGGCATGATCGTGATCCCGGCGGCGTTTCTCTTCCTCGGTGCACAGCAGGTCACCGACGCATCCGGCTCCAGCTTCAACCTCGGCTTCATGACACTGCCCATGGTGTTCGAGTCGATGCCGCTGGGCCACATCGTCGGCTTCCTCTTCTTCTTCCTGCTGTTCCTGGCGGCGATCACCAGCTCGCTCTCGATGCTGCAGCCAGCCATCGCACTACTGGAAGAAGGGCTTGGCCTGAACCGACGTGCTTCGGTCGCGGTTCTGGGCTTCGTCACACTGGTCGGGGCAGGGTTTGTGCTGACCTACTCCAAGGACGCTCTCGTGCTGGACACCATGGACTTCTGGGTCGGCACCTTCTGCATCTTCCTGCTGGCGTCGTTCCAGACACTGCTATTCGGCTGGGGAATGGGCATTGAGCGAGGCATGGCGGAACTGGACCGCGGGGCGGCGATGCGCGTCCCCCGCGTCGTCGGCTACGTGATCAAGTACGTCTCGCCCATCTATCTGATCGGGATCTTCGCTTTCTGGCTCTATCAGCAGATCACCCAGGATGACGGCAACCGATTCGTCGCCATCCGCGACAACGAAGTCGTGCGCATGGCCGTCGGCTTCATCATCGTGGTCACGGTGCTGTTCCTGCTGCTCATCGCCCAGTCGGTCAAACGCTGGCGCAAGCTCGAACGTGTGGAGGTGAACTCATGACTCCCAGCGGCTGGATCGTCATGACATTGTCTGTCGGCTTCGTCACCAGCCTGATGAGCTGGTGCATCTACCGCGTCCTGTCCCAGCCCGGCGTCGAGGAACACATGCACGCCGCCCCCGAAATCGACACCCGCGACAACGACGATTGACGTGCACGCAACGTTTTGAACCGCGAATGAACGCCAAGGGACGCGAATAAAAAAAGGTATAACGCGACAAGTTATGTCGCTTCGGCAGTTTTTTTGTGTCTCTGTGCCCTCGTGCTTTTACTATTTGCGTCTATTCGCGTTCATTCGCGGTTCACATGCATCACAAACCGCGGGCGTCCCAGACGTTCGTGAACCAGAACACGCAGATGGTGCAAATGGCGCTCAGTGGCGGCGCGGTCGAACTGGGCGGTGAAACGGCCTTCGATCAACGCCTGGCCAAATGGGTCGTTGTACGATTCGCTGGCATCCGCCAGTCGCAGGTTGGCCTCCCAGACGCCGCCCTGTAACTGGGCTGTACCGGGCTCATCGTAGGGGTAGAGGAACCCCGCACCGCTGAAGATCGCTACGGCGGAAGGATCGGACTCGGAGAAGATCACCAGGTGCAGCGTCGCGTTGGTGGCGCTGGGGTCGATCGGTGTGCGGGCGGCACGCGGCTGCCAGAACATCCGTACCGTCAGAGCCGCGCGCGGCTGCTCCTCGGGGCCGTCGAACAACACCGCCGTCAGCGTGTTGGCGTCGTCGTAACTGTAATAGCCCGTGGCGAAGTTGAACTGGGCGTCGACACCCTGTCCCGCCGGGCTGATGACGCGAAGCCGACCACCCGGCGCGTTGAGGCTTGGCAGCGTACATCCACTCCCTCCCGCCAGCAGAACTGCCGCGACACCCCATCCCGCCAGCCACCGGCTGATTCGTCGCATCACGGACGGGATCCTTCAACCACAGGTGAGACGACCGGCTCCTGTTCCGCCGATGTAACGGAAGCCTCTGCCGTCCCCTCCGTCGATGTCGTCGACTTCGGTGGCTGGATGCCCAGCGCCGCCAGCGCATCACGCTCCACGATCGACCGCAACTGCTCACGCGGCACACTGGGCAGGTTCGTCCCCTGCGTCAGCGTGTTCACCGAGTAGATCGTCACGATCGCCTGCTGCGGCGTCATGAAGGGGTAATCACTGCCCAGCAGCAACTGCGAGCATACATCCTGCTGGTAAGCCATGTGCAGCACGTTGTAGAGCTGCCACGGCCGGGACACCAGATCCGAAAGGTCCGCATAGACATTGGGATGCTTGCCGATCAGCGCCAGCGTCTGATCGACCCACGGGTGCCCCACCTGCCCCAGCACGAGCTTGAGTCGAGGAAATGTCCTGGCCACCTCATCGAAAAGGTACGGCTGGGCGAACTCCATCCGCGTCGTCGGTCCCAGATGCGTCTCGGGGTGGACGAAGATGGGAATTTTCTGTGCTTCGCAACGTTCGTAGAGCGCCATCGCCCGACTGTGAGTCGGGTGGAAATCCTGCGCGGCCGGGCTGATCGTGATGCCGACCAGGCCCAACTGCAGGGCGCGGTCCAGCTCTCGCATATAACCGTCGGCCATCGGGTCGATGCCGGCGAACCCCAGAAACTTGTCCGGTCGACGTGCCACGTAGCTGGCGACGGCCTCGGCATCGATCGCCGCACCGAGCAGCCGGCTGACGAATCCGTGGATGATCGCATAGTGGACCGGGGCGGTCGCCTCCTCGTGGGCAGGACCACTGGCGTCCGGCCGCTCCCACGGAGCAGAGGCCGAGTGCCGCAGCAGCCGCTGCGCCCAGGCGGGGCCCAACTGCTGCGGGTTCTCCCAACGATGCGTATGCACGTCGACGATCATGTCGTTACCCAGTTTACCGTTAAAACCGGGTGCAAGCCAGCGTTAAGCCAAATTCGCTACCCCACCGCATGCCCTTCCATAGGGCCGTCAACGGACCGGCAATCCCTGAAAAAAACAACGCATCGGCGACCCGGGCGGGAGCGCCGATGCGTTCAGAGACCTGTTCGGAGTGGTTGTCTGGCCCGATTCAGCCCCGATCAGCCGAGCAGCGCCAGCACGTTCTGCGGCTGGCTGTTGGCGATGGCCAGGGCGTTGGTCGCCGCCGCGACCAGAATCTGGTTCCGCGTCAGAGACGCCGTCTCGGCTGCGAAATCGGTGTCACGCACCGCCGACTCGGCCGCACCCACGTTCTCCAGGGCCACGTTCAGCGAATTGATCGCTGACCCGATGACGCGGCTCTGGAACGAACCCAGTCGACCTCGCAGCGCGGTGACCTGGTCGATCGCGGTCTTGACCACCTTCTGGGCCTGGGTGATCGAACCGTCGATGACGTTGTTCTCCGCACCGGAACGCAGGCTGTCCAGGAAGCCGACGGTGTTATTGCCCAGGTGACGCGCCGAGACGTTGGGCAGCCCCAGAGCGACCTCATTGGCGAGGTTGACTTCGGTGCCGATACTGAACTTGGCGCCACCACCGGTGATTTCGAAGGCCGCCACGTTGCCCGGCGTGTTGAAGAGCGACCCGGACAGCGTGAAGCTGACCGCCAGCGTGTCAGTGTTGATGCTGACGCTTCGGCCGTTGCCACGTGCCTTCACACCGTTGATCACTGCGCCCACATCCTGGCCCTCATCGCGGATCGCTGCCTGGGCAGCCGCTGCGAAGCTCGCCGCCACGTCGGTGTTGATCTCGTTCTCATCCGTCGCGCTGAGGTAGTGGATGCCGTCGCCGCTGACGATACCGCCGGTATCGCGAACCTTGACGGAGACAAACTGCGACGAGCCGTATTCGGTGCTCTTGAGCGTGATGCCGCCGCCGTTCACCGCTGCGGACACGCCGGTGACATCCTTGAAGTTGTTGATGGACTGGGCGATGTCGTCCACCGTCGTGCCGGAGCCAAAGCTGAAAAGCTGTGTACCCTTGACGCCGGCAACCTCGAAGGAAAACGTCGAGCTGTTGGCCGCCAGATCGAGCGTGCCACCCAGCGACAGGTGCAGACCCGCGTGCTGAGCCGACTGCGTTACGATCGCATTGACGGTGATCTTGTCATCCGTGGGCACCTTCGCCTCGAGTACCTGAATGTCGGTGACGTTGGTGTTCACGTTGGCGATCTGGAAATCGAAGTTGCCGTTCAGTAGCTTCGTGCCCTGGAAGCTGGTGACACTGGCGATACGGTCGATGGCCGACAGAATGTTGTCGATCTGAACCTGCGTGGCTTCCTTTTCCTCATCGGAGAAGGCAGCATCGGACGCAGTCTGGCCCACCAGACTCTGCAGTTCCAGCAGCAGGCTGCTCACTTCCGCCAGGCCGCCTTCAGCAATGTTGACGACCTGCTCAGCACGCTGCGCATTGGCAAGCGCCGAAGAGATGGCCGACTTCTCCGCACGAAGCTTCTCACTGGCGATGAGTCCAGCAGGATCGTCACCACCCCGGTTAATACGGGAACCGGTCGCCAGTCGCTCCAGCGTTTTGGTGAGTTGTTTGTTGTTGTTCGCCAGCGTGCGCTGCGCGATCAAAGAGTTGACGTTGAAGTTGATCCGACTCATCGCGATGTTACCTCCCACTCCCGAATCGGGTGCCTCTGAATGACCGGCAGCGCTCACGCGATCCCGGTTGACTGCCTCTCCCGACCCCGGGCGATCCAGCAGTCGGATGCGTTCATCGACGGCACCCTTGCGATGTTGCACCGCCAGAAGATGGTTTCGTGAAAAATCCTCAAGACGCGGCACTTACGACCGCTACCGGCGACAGGGCTGTCAGAGATGGTCAATCGCTAAACACCAAAACATCCCCCCGGTCACCCGAGACGTTACAGACCGCACAATCGGACATGACCGTGAACGAAGCTTCACGTATGCGGTGCATTTACATCCGAGCCGCCAATCGTGATGACAACATTTGGCGACAATTTTGATGTATTCAAACGCTAATCGCCGACCGACAAGATTCGTAGGGATTCATTATACGCCTAACCTGGAATGAGGATATCTACTAAATGGCTAAGAAGATCGCTATTCGCGTAACAGTTGACCACCAGAAAGCTTATCATCTGCTATATAAATTGGTTCAAACTGCCTCTTCTTTCAACCCGCAAAACTTAAGCAAGCAACATCGGGATGCGATCAGAGCAATCATATTAGGTGACCACCTTACATTCCGATACATGCTGATAACATCTTTGCTGGCAAAAGTGGTTGAACCAGCTATTCATATGCGGGCATTACAAGCGAACGCCAGATTACACGGTGCATATGATGCGAGATCTCTTTGCCATAAGGTATGGGTACCATTCGAACGTAAACACCTTGAAAGCAGGCTTGGCGGGTCAAACGAACCATACCTGAATAAACCGGCACGTTTTCCATCCATCGAGAAGACAAATGCCGTTCGTGCCGGTCGCGATCGTGATTTGCTGTACACACTTTACGACCTACTAGAATCACTCAATGCCGCTAATAGAGTGATTCACCGCGAAGCCCTGTTGTTTGCGATCGGACTTGTCATGACGCGAGGCGGAGGTGTATCTGCTGATCTGCCGCTTCAGCCAATCACATTTTCTGCCCATTCCGTCGAAGCATTTCTGAATGCTTACCTGAGGTTATCCCACGGAGGCGAAGTTCCTGTCAGCGTTATCGGAGCCATTTTGTCGACGCGATATACCACCAGAGACTACGCTGTCAAAGTTCATCCCGTCAACCAAGCAGGAACAAGCTCGAATGAAGTGGGCGATATTGACGTATATCTCCGTGATACTGTAACACTTCCCGTTGAGGTCAAAGACAAATTGTTCGGCGCAGCGGACATTGAACATGCCGTTAAGAAAGCTCAACGGGCGTCATGCCACCGACTACTTTTTGTATCCGGACGACAGGCAAGCCCCGCAAAGAATGTCCACCTTAAAGATGTCGCCTCAAGATACGCCCTGCAGGGATTCGACTTGGCGTTCGTATCCATCGATACACTCGTCCAATGTGAGGTGCCATTGCTCAGCGAGTCTGACCGTCGAAAGCTCATCCAGCACATTCACCGACATTTGGTCACAATGAGGGCGAAAGACGAGACGAAAAGACATTTTAAGGATCAACTAAAAAAATTAGGCTTCACTCATTGATAAGCCACAATTCCTGGGATGCTTTCTTGATCTCGGGAGGATCATAGTTTGTCCAGAGGACCTCGGTACGGACCCCCTTCGTGGCGTGGTTAGTACGTGGACCGCTAGACCATTTACGCCACCTGGGTGCGGGGTATAGTTGGTTCATCAAGTCGCAGTCATAATTTGACACAGCGACCATCCCTTCACACTTATTTAGAACCCGGGCAAGCGAGATATGCTGCTCGTCGGTCATCTCATGGCCGTATGCTTTGGCATCTCCGCGCGTCGCGTGAACATACGGTGGATCGCAGTAAAACAACGTATTGGGCGAATCGTAAAGGCGGATCACTTCCTCCGCCGGTCTGTTCTCGATCTGTACACGCAGTAGTCTCTCTGCGATGAAGGGCAACTGCTCGACGCCACCGAGCCATCGGCTGATCACCCCACTCATGCCCGCACGGCTAGTATTCTTACAATTCGCCCAACGACCGAGCGATGCGGTTTGAGCTAGACCAGTTCGTACCTGACGAGCGCGCACGTAAAAGCGGCGGGCTCGCTCCACATCCGAAACACCCGGATCAAGCACACACGCAACTTCGAACTCTTCTCGCGAAAAGGGCGTCAATGCAATCGCTTCGACAAGTTGATCCTTTTTGTCGCGAAGTACTCGAAAGAAGTTACAGACTTCACCGTCCAAGTCATTGTACGTCTCAACAGGTGACGGTGGACGATTGATCAGTACCGCGGCTGATCCCGCAAACGGTTCGCAATAGTGGTGACATTTAGGTAGTAGGGGCAACAACCACTTCAGATGTGAGAACTTGCCGCCATACCACCCGAACGGGATAAGCTTGGTGCGAGTCAGTCGCGATGTCGGCGACGGTTTGCTCTTGCGTCGCTTTGGTCGACTGCTAATGTTCGCTGTGATAAGGTCACTCATCAGTGGCGCCCTAATATTCGAATACTGTTAGGGTATTCCAGCCGTGTTACTCAAGTCAAGCCCATTTCAACTCAACGACCACAGACCGCCAGTTGGAACTGCTACCAAGATTACCAGAGTTAACGGCGAAGAACACTGTCCACGCAACCGAGCATGGATCGCTGAAGCGACCACGCCGTGGAGGAGAGACTCCCGCCGCGGGTGTCTGGCGATGGTGTTCAAGCTGTGCCAGGCCGCGCAGAAGCGGCGCGGACTGCACGGCCACGCATTGGTTCAGGACATCATCGCGGGCGTGAAGTTCACCGACTGCGAAAAACAACAGGCTGCCTGATTCAGACGGCTTCCACAGGATTTGACGATAGCTCGGGCCGTGCGGGTGCAATGAGGTATCGGGTAACAGCGTTCGGACCTTACAATGCGGCTTTGGTCGTGATGGTCTCGTAACGGACTGCTACCTAATAGTAAAGGATGGACGCCCATGTCTGGACCTTGTCGACGCATCTGGGGGCCGCTGGTGGTGGTGCTGGGGGTCGCGATGGTATCGGTGGCGATGGCGGAGGACTGGCCGCAGTGGCGCGGGCCGAACCGGGATGGCCGATCGACCGAAACGCGCTGGAACCCCCGCTGGGGGCAGGATGGGCCCAAGTCATTGTGGAACAAGCAGGTAGGAACGGGGTACAGCACGGTCACAGTGCATGAGGGCCGGCTGTATACCATGGGCTATGACGATCGGAACCGCAGCGATGTCGTCTACTGCCTGGACCCGCTGACCGGGCGAGAACTGTGGCGGATGAGCTACCCGATCGCCAAGTACGACAAGATGCACCTGGGCGGGCCGGCCTGCACGCCGAGCGTGGATGGCGACCGCCTGTACATCATGAACCGCGAAGCGACGGTCTACTGCCTGAACACGGCCGACGGCAAGGTGCGGTGGTCAAAGGATTTGCGCCAGACACACGGAGCGAAGCTGCCTGAATGGGCATTTGCGGGGTCGCCGCTGGTGCTGGGGGATGCGGTGATTGTGGATGTGGGGCCGACCGTCGCACTGAACAAGCTGACGGGCGAGCCGATCTGGGCATCGCAGGATTACGGCTCAGCGTATTCCTCCCCGATCGCCTTCGAGCATCAGGGCAAACAATGCCTGGCGGTCTTCCCTGAGCACGGCCTGGTCGTGCTGGACGCCAGCAACGGGCGCGAACTGGCCAAGACGCGGTGGAAGACCTCCTACGGGGTGAACTCCGCGACACCGATCGTCATCGACGACCGGATTTTCATTTCGTCAGGTTACAACACGGGTTGCGCAATGTACCGCTTCACGGGGAACGCCCTCGTCGAGCTGTGGGGCAACCGAAACCTGCGGAACCAGATGGCCAGCTCGATCTACCGCGATGGGTATATCTACGGCATCGACTCGCGGTCGCGTGGCGGGGCGCTGCAGTGCCTGAACGCTGAAACGGGCCAGGTCGTGTGGTCGTATCCCGATGCGGGCAATGGAACGGTGGCGCTGGCGGGCGATGTGCTGATTCTGTTGACCGAGTCGGGCGAGCTGGTGACCGCGAAGGCAACGCCCGAGCGGTTCGAGCGGCTGCAAGGCCCGTCACCGGTACTCCGGGCCGAGCGCTGCTGGGTGGTTCCGGTGCTGAGCAACGGTCTGCTCTACTGCCGCAGCCCGCAGGGGCTGTTGGTGTGCCTGGATCTGCGCAGCGAGCAGGAATTGGCGCGGCTGGAATAAGAACCAGTCGGTGCGGAGTTGTTGCAACTGTGTCGCGATTGACAACCGTGGGGTGAGACCGATACTCGGGGGGCAATGTTTCTGGTGTGTGCGACCGGGCGTAATCCGGAGGCTGCGCGAAGCCGCAAGCGGTTTTGAGGCGGACACACACGGACCTAGTTACCTGTTTCTTTACGAGGGAGGATTTGTGAAGCGCATTCTTGTAGCTACGGCGATGATGGTGGGAGTGGTCGGTCACGGCGTTACGGCACGGGCGATCAGCATCCCGGTGCAGAATCATTCGTTCGAGGATGTGCAGACGTATCTGCTTGGTGGGGTGTGGCCGGAGGTCGATGCCGACCCTGTCAACGCTGACTACTGGCTTGAGTTTGGACCGGTGGGCGGTGAGCTGAACGCTTTCCCGGAAAGCCTGATTCCACCGGGCTTTATTCTGCCTGACGATGCCACGCTGGACACTGGCGTGTTCTTCAACTCACCCGTTTATGAGCAGGATGGACAATTCATTCCCAGCCCGGCGTATATCACCAACGCTCACGGGAACCAGGTGGCCTACATGTTCGCCAGCAGCACGCTCGATCCGGGCGTGGGTTTCCGTCAGGTGCTGGATACAACCTACGAGGCCGGACTGAGCTACCTCCTGACCGTCGCGGTGGGCAAGAGCTTTTACCTGCCCCCCACCGGTGGCTCGACAAGCGATCCTTCGATGGGTATTCGCCTGCTCTATGAGGATGGAGAAGGCCAGTGGCAGGTGCTGGCGGAACAGGTCGTCTACGTGTCGCAGGTCGAATCGACCCTGCTGACCGACTTCACGACTCAGACCGGTTTGCTGGATGAGGCCTCGGCTGCGATTGGCGCTCGCATCGGCATCGAGTTCGTGCCGCTGGATGGTACCAGCGGCGTGTGGACGCTGGACAACGTACGTCTGGAAGCGATTCCCGAGCCGGCGACCGCGGCGCTGCTGACGGTGGCGGGCGCGGGCCTGCTGATGCGTCGCCGCCGCTGAAGCATCGGTCGCGTAGTTGGTGGGATGGGCGCCTCGTCGTTGTTTCGCCAAAGGTGAAGCGAGCGTCCATGCGGCCCCGTAGCCGACGACAGCCGTGACGGCTGCCCACCGAAACAGGAGACAGGCATGCCCCTGACGGGTGAACGACATGCCCAGATAACATTGCGTCGCGCAGCGTCGCGTCGCTGGATGTCGTCTCGCGGCATGACAGGGTTCACCCTGGTGGAGGTGCTTGTCGTTCTGACGCTGATCGTGTTCCTGATCGCACTGCTGCTGCCAGCGCTTTCGCGTTCGCGCAAGAACGCCCTGCTGGTGCAGTGCGCTAACAATCTGAAAAACCTCGGCAGCGGCATTCACAGCTACGCTGTCGATCATCTGGACCAGATTCCATTCGGCCCGCCCGCCAGCCCGGTGAGTGTGGCCGATTTTTATGTCGTGGATGGCCTGGTAACCAGCCAGTTCTCCCTGCTGGACAAGGGCAAACCGGTGGGCATCGGGCTGCTGCTGGGTCATTATCTGGATCGCCGGCCGGAGATCGTCTTCTGCCCCGACACCGATCAGCCCTTCGATGCCGAACGCGAGCTGGATCGCTTCGGCAGGACACAGGCGGTCAGCGGCTACTTCTACCGTCACGGCTCCAACACGATGGAAACGTTGTCGCAGCCGCGCGAAACGTGGGACGACCACATTCGACTGTCGAACCTGGGGCTGAACCGCAACGGCGTGCGGATTTCGGCACTGCTGATGGATCAGAACTTCGTGCCCACGCCGCCGGTGCCCGCGTTCAACGTGGTCACGCGGACGAATCACAACCGGGCGCGCACGAACGTGCTGCACGCCGACGGTCGGGTGGTGCAGCTCGACAACAGTGATGATCGTTACACGGCTGACATAGGTAACAATCTTCCGTCAGGTCCCAGCCGGATTCTTAGCGCGCTGGAGCAGGCGGACCAGCCACAGTGACGGTGTTGTTACAATCGCCACGGACAACGTCCCGTGATGCGCGACAAGCGAATCGACAACTGATCAGGTGATGGACATGAACAACGGCAAGTGCAAATGGGTGACGACGCTGGCGGTGTTGTTGATCGCCGGCGGCGCGGCATGGGCGGATGTGGCAACGGGCTGGCTGCACTGGCGTGGCCCGAATCAGAACGGCGTGTCCAACGAAACCAACCTTCCCTCGACGTGGGAAGTGGGTGGTGAGAACCATCGCTGGACGATCCCCGATCTCAAGGGCCGCGGCACGCCGGTAATCGCCCGTTACGCCGATGGCGATCGCCTCTTCGTGTGGGGTTATCGCGGTTCGGGCATGGACATCCGCGAGGTGCTGGTGTGTGTCGACCCGGCCACGGGCAAGATTCTCTGGGAACACGCCTTCAACGACTTTCTGAGCGACCATGTGTACGACCGCTATTCGATCGGCGCGCCGACGGTCGATGCGGAAACGGGCCATGTGTATCTGTTGACCTCGCCCGGTCGGCTCATGTGCCACACGCGCGATGGCAAGCTGGTGTGGGAGCGGTCGCTGCTCGAGGAGTTCGGGCGACTGACCTTCCCCAACGGCCGCGTCGGCGCGCCGGGCATCGATGGCGACCTGGTCATCATCAACATCATCAGCAGTAACTGGGGCGTGGAAGGTCCAGCCCGCAACCGCTACTACGCCTTCAACAAGCGCACCGGCGATCTGGTGTGGTCGTCTGACCCGGGTGCGGGCCCGCCCTTCATGAAGGACAGCTCGTTCGCGTCAATGGTGTTCGAGGACCGCATGGGCATGCGGGTGTTCTACTCGGCGACGGGCTGCGGCAACATTGTGGCGGTGAACGCGCGGACGGGCGAGCCGCTGTGGCGCTTCCAGGCAGCCGTGGGTGGTGTGAACTCGACACCAGTGGTCGTGGGTGATCGGCTGGTGGCGGTGCACGGCGTGGAGAATCTGGACGACACACGCGCCGGCCGCATGATCGCGATCGATGTGAAAAAGGCGTTTGAATCCTGGGCGGCAGCACGGCAGAAGCCCGATTTCAAGGGGCCGCTCCTGCTTGACGCCAGCCACGAACTGTGGCGCAACAACGATCTGGACATGTTCACCTCCTCGCCGGTAGTGGTGGACAACCGCATCTATCAGATGACCAATCAGGGCTCGCTCTACTGCGTGGATCTGGAGACGGGCAAGACGCTGTGGGCCAAGCGGCTGGGTACCGATCAGTTGCACGCCTCGCCGCTCTACGCGGATGGCAAGCTCTACATTCCGATGTGGCACCACGGGTTCTACATCCTCAAGCCGACCAACACCGATGCCGAGGTGCTGGCGCATGTGGATGTGGGGGCGCAGTGCATCGGGTCGCCCGCTGTGTGGAACGGGCAGGTGTTTGTTCACACGCTTGAGGCGCTGCACTGCTTCGGCACACCGCACAACGCAACGAGGACCGCGGCTGCGGCCGCTTCGATCACGGCGACCAAAGCGGGCGAACCGGTGAAGTTGATGGTCGAGCCGGCGGAGGTGCTGCTGCGACCGGGTGACGAAGTGAAGCTCAAGGTAACGGCTGTCGACGCGGCGGGCCTGCCTGTGGAGGTGTCGGGCAAGCCCACGTGGTCGAAGTTCGTGCCGCCCACCGCGATGGTGAAGGCGGAGATGGATGCTCAGGTGGACGAGAACGGCGTGCTGCGAGCTTCGGACAAAGCAGCAATCTCCGCTGGCTCGTTCCAGGTGACGCTGGGCAACCTTAGCGGCACGATGCGTGGCCGTATCGTGCCTGCCCCGCCCTTTTCCGAGAACTTCGACGGGTTTGAGCTGACCGAATCGGGTAGCGACGGCCCCTTCGCGCATCCACCGCTGCCCTGGATCGGCGCACGCGGCAAGTGGCAGGTGCGTGAGCTGGACGGTCAGAAGGTGCTGGCCAAGACGCTGGACAACGTGCTGTTCCAGCGATCGATGGTGTTCATTGGTCATCCTGATGAACGCAACTACACCATCCAGGCGGACGTCATGACCGGTGGCAACCGGCGCATGCGCTGCGATGTGGGCGTGATCAATCAGCGCTACATCATCACGCTGCGTGGCAACAATAACATTCTGGAAGTGTTCTCCAATCACGATCGCGTGAAGTACTCGGTGCCCTTCCGCGTGCAACCGAATGTGTGGTACACGCTCAAGACGCGCGTGGACGTCGCGGAGGATGGCTCGGGCGTGGTGCGTGCCAAGGTGTGGGAACGCGGCACTGATGAACCGAGCGAATGGACACTGGAAATGGAGCACCGTCACGCGCACCAGAACGGCGCGCCGGGGTTGTACGGCATGACGCCGCAGTCGCTGTTCCCGGTGTACATCGACAACGTGAAGGTGACGCCGAACAAATAACGATGGCGGCGCTTGCTGTGATGGACAAATGGGCCACGGGTTGGATTGCCTCTGACGTGGGATGAATGACATGCGTAACGAAGTGAAGAACCGGACGAGCAGGTTGCTGAGCGTGGCAGGCGTGCTCGGTGTGATGGTATCGGGCGGGCTGGTGCTGGCGGAGGACTGGCCCATGTGGGGCCGCAACGAGACGCGGAACATGGTCTCGCCCGCGAAGAACATCCCGCACGATTTCGATCCGGGCCAGTTCAAGGGCCTGACCGAGGAAATCGACCCGACCACCACGCGCAACATCAAGTGGATCGCCAAGCTCGGCTCGCAGGCTTATGGCAACCCGACGGTGGCTGGCGGCAAGGTGTTCGTGGGCACGAACAACGAATCGCCACGTGACCCCAAGTACAAGGGCGACCGCTCGGCCGTCTACGCGCTGGATGAAAAGACGGGCGAACTGGTCTGGCAGTTCAACGTGCGCAAGCTCGGTTCGGCGAAGGTGGGTGACTGGGAATTCCTGGGCATCTGCTCCAGCCCCGCCGTCGCGGGCAACCGTGTCTATTTCGTCAACAACCTCTGCCACGTCGTATGCCTGGACATCGACGGCCTGCGCAACGGCAACGATGGCCCCTTCAAGGATGAAGCAACCTATTTCGCCGAACTGGGCAAGCCCCCCATCGAACTGAGCGAAACCGATGCGGACATCATCTGGGTGTTCGATATGAGCCGTGAGTTGGGCGTCTTCCCACACAACATCACCAGCTCATCGGTGCTGGTGAAGGATGGCGCGGTGTACGTCACCACGTCCAACGGCGTGGACTGGTCGCACGTGGACATCATCAACAAGCAGGCGCCCACGCTGATCAAACTCGATGCGGCAACGGGCGAACTGCTCGCCGAGGAAGCCAGCGGCATCAGCGAACGGCTGTATCACGCCAACTGGTCATCCCCCGCTTTCGCGACGGTCAACGGCCGCGAGATGGTCATCTTCGGCGCCGGCGATGGCTACGTCTACGGCTTCGCGACCGAGCCGGTCATGAAGGAGATTGACGGCGAGGAAGTGCCGGTTTTCAAGGAGTATTTCCGCTACGACTGCAATCTGCCGCATTACAAGGTGGATGAGAAGGGCCAACCGCGTCGCTACGCCAGCGGCCCGGGGCCCAGCGAGGTGATCGCCACACCCGTCGTATACAACGGCAAGATCTACGTCGGCATCGGCCAGGACCCCGAACACGGTGAGGGTGTCGGCGCGTTCCACTGCATCGACCCGACCAAGACAGGCGATATCAGCCAGTCCGGCCGCGTCTGGATGTTCGATCAGATCAATCGATCAATCTCGACCGCATCAATCGTGGATGGCCTGGTCTTCATCGCCGACTACAGCGGATTCGTCTATTGCCTCGACGCCGAAACGGGCGAGCTTTACTGGAAGCACGATACCTACGGCCACATCTGGGGCTCGACACTTGTGGTCGACGGCAAGGTGTATCTGGGCAACGAGGACGGGCTGCTGACCATCTTCGCCGCGAGCAGGGAGAAGAAGATCATCAACGAGATCGAATTCCCCGGCCCGATCTACTCGACGCCCGTGGTGGCGAACGGCGTGCTGTACATTGCGACACACACGCACCTGTACGCCATCGCCGAGGAGTGATCGCAGCGCGTTGGGTGTAAGCGTACCCCGTCATGTGTTGTAAGGGATGAGAGTCGATGGCGTCACCGCCGCACGCAGGACAACGTCGCCCGGCTGCCCGATGGGTCTGGCTGATTGCCTTCGCGCTGGTGGTGTTGCACCACGATTTCTGGTGGTACGCTGACACACGCATCGTACTGGGCTTCCTGCCCATCGGGCTGGCGTATCACGCGGCCTATTCACTGGTGGTGGCGGCGTTCTGGGTGTTTGCCATCCGCGTCGCCTGGCCGGTGCACCTGGAAACGTGGGCCGATGAAACGCCGGAGGTGACCGCCCCGCCGTCAACGTCCGCACGATCCGGTTCGCAACAGGTGAACACCGCGGAGGGGCCACACCCGTGATCGCCGCGCTGCTCGCCCAGGCCGCCTCCCCCGCTGTCGAGGTTTCGTGCACACCGCTGATCGTGGTCGTGTGCTACCTGGCCCTTCTGGTCGGTCTGGGGCTGGCCAGCACGCGCTTTTTCCGCGGCACCAGTGCCGATTATTTCATCGCCAGCCGATCGATTGGTCCCTTCCTGCTGCTGATGACCATCTTCGGCACGACGATGACCTCCTTCGCACTGGTCGGTTCCACCGCCAAAACCTTCGACAAGGGCATCGGCGTGTATGGGCTGATGGCCTCCTGGAGCGGGCTGGTTCACTCGGCCTGCTTCTACCTCGTGGGCATTCGACTCTGGGCGATCGGCAAGCGCTATGGGTACCTCACGCAGGTGCAGTACTTCCGCGATCGCTTTCAGTCCGATGCTTTGGGGTATCTGCTTTTTCCCATACTCGTGGCGCTGGTCATTCCGTATCTGCTCACCGGCCTGATCGGCGCGGCAGCGACGATACGCGGCGTCACAACGGGCATGTTCCCCGAGCTATTCCCCGAAACCGCCGGCGCGGTGCCGCCCTGGCTCACAAGCCTGGTCATCAGTTGTGTCGTGCTGTGCTATGTCTTCTTCGGCGGAATTCGCGGCACAACATGGGCCAACGCGTTCCAGACGTTGCTTTTCATGGTGACGGGCGTGCTCGCCTTTTTCATGATCGCCCGCGCACTGGGTGGTGCCGCAGCCGCGACCGCGAAGGTTGCCCAATACGCGCCGGATCACCTGCAGCGTGAAGGCATGTTCGGACAGGGCGAGTTCTTCAGCTACGCTTTCATTCCGCTGTCGGTCGCCATGTTCCCGCACGTATTCCAGCACTGGCTCACCGCGCGGTCAGCCAGGTCGTTTCGCCTCTCCGTCATCGCGCATCCCGTGTGCATCCTGATCGTCTGGATACCGACGGTGTTGATTGGCATGTGGGCGGCGGGTCTGGTCGGGGCGGGCGAACTGAGCGTGCCCAACTCCAACGCGGTACTGGGGCGCATGGTCGATCAGTTCGTCGATTCGCCGGTACTCACCGGGCTGCTCACCGCAGGCATCCTCGCCGCCATCATGAGCACGCTCGATTCGCAGTTCGTGTGCCTGGGCACAATGTTCACCAACGATGTGGTGATCCACGCCACCGGCCGCGACCGTTTCACCGATGGTCAGAAACTGTGGATCGGCCGGGCGTTCACCGTGGCAGTTGGGGCGCTCACTTATGTGCTGTCGCTGTTTCCCCCACCGCACATCTTCAGCCTCGGTGTCTGGTGTTTCACGGGGTTCAGCGGCCTGTTTCCGCTGGTGTTCGCCAGCCTGTACTGGAAACGCATCACACGGGCCGGCGCGGTGGCGAGCATCCTCGTTACCGCGGTGTGCTGGTTCGTTCTGTTCGCAGACGCGGTCCTGTTTCCGCAGATGCGCCTTTTCGGCTCGTCGGGGGATGGTGAGTATCTGGTCCTGGGCTTCATGCCCGTGGTGATCGTCGTCGTGCTGTCCAGCGCGGCGCTGGTGGTGGTGTCGCTTATGACGAAGCCACTGCCGGATTCAGTTGTTGATCGCTTTTTTGAGGACGGGGCGCGTACGAGCGTTCCGGCTGTTTCCGTATCAAGAGGTTCATCGGCATGAGCACCACAACTCCCACGCCGTCTTCATCCACCCGCGTCGACGCCGCAGCAGCCGCTCAGCAGCTCGACGCCTACACGCGCGAGATGATTCAGTGGCACTTTTCACCTGAAACCGGCTCGCCCTTCTGGCTCAACTGGGCAAAGCAGGCCGGCTGGGATCCGCGCAAGGAAATCCAGGGCTTCGCCGACATGGTGAAGTTCCCGCACTTTCAGGATGAATGGCTGCGCGACATTGACCCGCATCAGTGGGTACCTGCCGCGTTCAAGGGCAAGCCGTTCAACATATTCGAGACCGGTGGTACCACCGGCATGCCCAAGCAGCGCATCGGCTGGAACGACTACAAGGTCGATTACGAGGAGTTTTCCGATCGCTACGGCGACGATGTCTTCCCCCATGGGGCGGACTGGCTGATGGTCGGCCCCACCGGCCCGCGTCGATTGCGCCTGGCAATCGAACACCTGGCCAATCATCGCGGCGGCTCCTGCTACTTCGTTGACCTGGACCCGCGCTGGGTGAAAAAGCTCATCGCGGAGGGACACTTCGACATGGCACGCAAGTATCAGGAGCATGTCATCGAACAGGCAGTAACGATCCTGAAGCATCGGCGCATCGGCTGCATGTTCACCACGCCGCGATTGCTCGAAACGATCGGCGAGCATCTGTCTGTTCCTGATGCAGGCATCAAAGGCGTTTTCTGCGGCGGTACCACCATGACGCCTCAGATGACACGCTTCCTGTGTGAGGAAGTGCTGGAGAACCGCACCGTCTTCGTGCCCACGTACGGCAACACGCTGATGGGCCTGGCGTGCAGCAAACCCACCTTCGCGGAGGAAGGCTACAGCATCACCTACTACGCTCCACAGCCGCGTGCCGTGCTGCGTATCGTCGACCCGAACGACACCACCCGCACGGTGGACTACGACACCTGGGGCCGGGTGGAGCTGACGACGATGACGAAGGAGTTCTTCATGCCGCGTTTCCTTGAACGCGACGAAGCTCTCCGCCGACCCCCCGCGCCGGAGTATGGATTCCCGTGGGATGGCGTCGCGGAAGTACGGCCGTTTGGAGCGAGTGAGAAGAAAATCGTTGAAGGTGTTTATTAAGTCTCCAATGCAATAAGTAATCCGCAATAAGCAATTGGCAATTGAAAATGGAGAAGGGGTCGTATCCGTGGGGACAAAGACAATGTCGGACCGGGATCGACTGGAGGATGGCTGATTGATTTTGCATTGCGGGTGATCAAGGTGGCAGAGGCGCTGCCGCGCACTGCTGCGGGTCGGCACGTGGCGAGTCAGATTCTGCGAAGCGGAACGTCGCCTGCACCCAACTATGGTGAAGCACGCGGCGCGGAAAGTCGCGCTGATTTTCAGCACAAGCTGAAGGTCGTTCTCAAGGAACTGAAAGAAACGATGATCTGGCTCAAGATTATTCTGCGTGCCGGGATGATCGCATCAGCAAAACTGACGCCGCTCATCGACGAGAACGAGCAGCTTTGCCGCATCGTTGGCGCATCAGTCAAGACTTCGCGAAGTCGTCAAGGCACAGCGTCGGACAATTAACCATTGCCAATTGCTTATTGTGTATTGCTTATTGCCTGACTATTACCAACCCCCCGCAACCCATGACCACAATCCCCCACATTCCGCTCCTCCGCCTCGGTAAACCCTACCAAAGCCTCGACACCGTCGAGGTTCGTGATATCCGCACGAACGAAACACTCGCGGTGGTCAGTCAGGCCAATGCGGGAATCATTCGGCGGGATGCCCGGCGGGCAGATGAGGCGTTTGATGCGCTGCAGGCGATGCGATGCGACGAACTCATCGCGATCTCGCAGAAGGCGGCGGATCTTTTCCTCAGAGGTGATCTGCCGCTGGGCAGCGATGGCGTGATGCAGTCAGCGGAGGATTACGTGCGGTCGCTTTCGGCCACGAGCGGGCTGCCCCATGTGATGGTTCGCCGGAACATGGAAAAGATTCACTTTGTGCTGGCGAATATGAAGTCGATCTTCGCCGGGCTGACGCGCGGCCTGGACACCTCCGCCATTGACGAGGGCTTTGGCGAACAGGCGGGTGTGCCGGTGAGTTTCTTTCCCGCGGCGAAGCAGCTGGCGGCCATCCTGCCGAGCAATTCGCCGGGGGTGCATTCGCTGTGGGTGCCGGCCATCGCGATGAAAATACCGCTGGTGCTCAAGCCCGGCAGCGAGGAACCCTGGACTCCCTGGCGCATCGCGCAGGCGTTCATCGCCGCCGGCTGCCCGCCCGAGGCACTGTCGTTCTACCCCACGAATCACGAAGGCTCGCAGGCGATTCTCGATCTGGCTGGGCGGGCACTGCTCTTTGGCGATCGCAAAACAGTCGATCGCTATCGCGGTGACCCGCGCGTCGAGGTGCACGGCCCGGGCTACAGCAAGGTGCTCATCGGCGAGGATGAAATCGACAACTGGGAAGCACATCTGGATGTGCTGGTGCGCAGCGTGCTGGACAACGGCGGGCGCAGTTGCATCAACGCATCGACGATTGTCGTGCCGCGCCACGCTGATGCGATCGCCGAGGCACTGGCACAGCGACTGGCAGCGGTGCAGCCGAAACCAGCCGACGACCCGGAAGCGAAACTCTCCGCCTTTGCGAAACCCGCCTTCGCCGAGGCGATCGATGCGTCGATCGACCAGGCGCTGCGCGACACCACGGGCGGAGGCGCAACAGATGTAACCGCAAAGTATCGTTCAGGACCGCGACGTGTCGTCGTGGATGGCGCGACGTATCTCCTGCCGACGCTCGTGCGCTGCCAGTCGTTCGAACATCCGCTGGCCAACACGGAGTATCTGTTCCCCTTCGCATCGGTGGTGGAAGTCCCCCAGCGGGATATGCTCTGCACGATCGGCCCGTCACTGGTGGTCACCGCCATCACGCGCGATCCGGCGTGGCAGCGGCAACTACTCGCCTGTCCGCACATCGATCGACTGAACCTGGGGCCAATCCCCACCTCCGTCGTGCAATGGGACCAGCCCCACGAAGGCAACCTCTTCGAGTTCCTCTACCGGCGACGAGCGATCCAGATGGCCAGGGTGTGAAGTTGAACAGAAGGACGCAGTGAGAAGCAGAGAATTGAGAAAAAGAAAAGGGAAGATCGTTGTAAGAGATGAACAAGTTAACCGGGTGAATCGAAACGAACGTTTAATATTCTTCTTCTCCGATCCCTCTGCGTCCTTCTGTTAGAAATGTTTTTATGACGAATAACGGCGACATTCTCAATGCCTTCGATCATCAGCCGCGAACGCGGGTGGTGTTTGGGGTGGGCAGTGTGGATCGGGTGGGCGAGTTCGCACGCGAGCTTGGCGCAACGACGGTTCTGCTGGTGACCGATCCGGGCATCGTGGCGGCCGGGCACGCGGACCGGGTACGCCATGCCCTGGAGCACGAGGGGCTGCGGGTCATCCTGTTCAGCGATGTGCACGAAAATCCCACCACACGCGATGTCGCCAACTGTCTGGAGGTCGCCCGCAGCGCACCGATCGACCTCATCATCGGGCTGGGCGGCGGAAGCAGCCTCGACACCGCCAAGGGGTGCAATTTTCTGTTGACCAACGGCGGCGAAATGCGCGACTACTGGGGGGTGGGCAAGGCGACCAAACCGATGCTGCCTCTGATCGCCATCCCCACCACGGCCGGCACGGGCAGCGAATGCCAGTCCTTCGCCCTCATCGCTGATGAACATACGCACCAGAAGATGGCGTGCGGCGACCCGAAGGCGGCGGCCAAAGTGGCGATCCTCGACCCGCAACTGACCGTCACCCAGCCCCGGCACGTCGCGGCCTGCACCGGAGTGGACGCCCTCTCGCACGCCATCGAGTCGGCCGTCTGCAGAAAACAGACCGTTCTGTCGCGTATGTATGCAAGGGAGGCGTTTCGGCTGATCGCCGGGGCGTTCATCCGGGTGCTGGACCGGGGCGACGACCTGGACGCCCGAGGAGCAATGCTGCTGGGGGCTGCCTTCGCGGGTACGGCGATCGAAAATTCCATGCTCGGCGCGGCCCACTCAGCGGCCAACCCGCTGACCGCCCGCTTCAACGTCGTGCATGGCCAGGCCGTGGGCGTCATGCTGCCCCACGTGATCGCCTACAACGCGTGCGACGCGGCCACGGCACGGCGGTATGCCGAGCTGGCATCCGCAGCAGGGCTGGCGGATGGGCAGGATGTACCGGCAGCGGTCGACCGGCTGATCGCAGCTGTGCAGCAAATGCTTGCGGCAGCACAGGTTCCGGCGAGCCTTGCAGCCTACGGCGTCGACCGCGACGCCATCCCTGCCCTGGCGCAGGAGGCGGCCGGGCAGTGGACGGCTCAGTTCAACCCGCGCAACATCGGCGCGGAAGATTTCGTCCGACTCTACGAGGAGGCCTATAGTCCCACGTGAATCGGCAAGTCTCCATCGTGATCGTGCTGAGCATCGCCGTGATCGCCGCGATCGTCGCGGCGGCGGGGGCGGTGCTGTTCAGTCGGGGGGCGGGGGAAGGCGACACCCTGCCGAACAACCGCGTCGCGGGTGATGCGGCAGCGCAGACAACCGCGCGGGCTCCCTGGCCCATCTTCCGCGGCAACAGCGCGTTTCAGGGCATCGCCTCGGGTGAACTGCCCGATGAGCTGCAACTGGCGTGGACCTTCTCCACCGGCGGACCGGTCAAATCCAGCGCGGTGGTCGGCGATGGTGTGGTTTACTTCGGGTCGGATGACTACCACGTCTATGCGGTGGACCTTGCCAGCGGCACGGAGCGATGGAAGTTCAAAACGGAAGGCCCGGTCGAAGCCGCCCCGCTGCTGGTGGGCGACACGCTCTACATCGGCTCGTCGGATGGCATCCTGTACGCCCTCGATGCCGCGACGGGGGCCAAACGCTGGACGTTTGAAACAGGCGACAAGATCATCGGCAGCGCCAACGCCCATCGTGCCGGCGGCGATGCGGGCAACGGACCGCTGCGCATCATCTTCGGCAGCTATGACTTTGTGCTCTACTGCGTCGACGCCGCCACGGGCGAGGAGGTATGGCAGTACGAGACAGGCGACTACATCAATGGCGCTCCGGCAATCGAACGTGGTCGCGTGGTCTTCGGCGGCTGCGATATGCGGCTGCACATCGTCTCCGCCGATACGGGCGAAAAGCTGGGCGAAATGGACCTTGGCGCACAGATCGCCGCGACCGTTGCGCTCGATGGCGATCATGCGTTCATCGGCCACTATGGCAACGCGTTCGAGTGCATCGACCTCAACACACAGACAAATGTCTGGACCACGCGTGACCGACAGTTCCCGATCTTTTCCTCCGCGGCCGTGCTGGAGGATGTGGTCATCTTCGGCACACGTGGCAAACGGGTAATCTGTGCCGACCGGGCCACGGGCGAGCACCGCTGGGAGTTCCGCACCCGCGGCAAGGTCGATTCCTCGCCGGTGGTCTGTGGCGATAAGGTGGTGGTAGGCGCGGAGGACGGCCGGCTGTATCTGCTCGATCGCGCCACCGGCCAGGAGCGATGGATGTACGATGTGGGCAAGGCAATCACCGCCTCACCTGCGGTGGCTGACGGCTGCATCATCATCGGCAGTGAGGATGGCAACGTTTATGCGTTTCGCGGGTGACCGGGCGATGATCACCACGGGTTCGACTGCGTCCTGACTGACATCGGGCGCACACAGGCGACAGGGAGCAAGGGCTTGAGCGACTCGACACTACCAGTGCTGCAGCAGGACGAACAGACGACGGTGGGCAACTACTTCGTCTCGAACTACCCGCCCTTCTCGTTCTGGTCGCCCGACCGTCGGCCCGAGGCGCTGGAGGCGCTGCAGCGGCCGCCACAGCCCGACACGCCGCTGGGCATCTACATCCATATTCCCTTCTGCCGCAAGCGATGCCACTTCTGCTACTTCCGTGTCTATACCGATCGCAATGCGGCTGAGATTCGCCGTTACCTCGATGCGGTGATCGCAGAGATGGGCATGTACGCTGATCAGCCCTTCATCGGCGGTCGCAAACCGCAGTTCATTTATTTCGGCGGCGGGACGCCCTCCTACCTTTCCGCTGAGCAGCTCACCTACCTGACGACCGAACTGAAAAAGAAGCTGTCATGGGATGCCGCCCGTGAGATCACCTTCGAGTGTGAGCCGGGCACGCTGCAGGAACACAAACTACAGGCGATTCACGACTTTGGCGTAACGCGGCTGAGCCTGGGCGTCGAGCACTTTGATGAGCATATCCTGAAGGTGAACAACCGCGCCCACGGCGGAAAGGAAATCCACCGTGCCTACGAGTGGGCGCGAAAGATCGGCTTCGATCAGATCAACATTGACCTGATCGCGGGCATGATGGATGAAACGCCGGAGAAGTGGGAAGCGTGCGTCGCCAAAGCCATCGAGCTTGCGCCCGAGTGCATTACCATCTACCAGATGGAGGTGCCGTACAACACGACGATCTACAAGCAGATGAAAGCCGAGGGTCGGGTGACCGCGCCGGTGGCGGACTGGAAGACAAAGCGAGGCTGGGTGAAGCGGGCGTTTGAGCAACTGGAGGCGGCCGGGTACACCGTGGGCAGCGCCTACACAGCAGTGAAGGATCCGCAGCGCACACGCTTTATCTATCGCGATTCGCTGTGGCACGGCGCAGACATGATCGGCGTCGGCGTGTCGAGCTTCGGCCAGATCAACGGCACGCACATGCAGAATCAGCACAACATCGAACCGTACATCGAGCAGGTCGAGGCGGGCGAACTGCCCATCTACCGCGCATTGACCATGACGCCCAAAGAACGGCTGGTGCGCGAGTTCATCCTGCAGATGAAGCTGGGCAAACTCAATCGTGGTTATTTCACGCGCAAGTTCGGCATGGACCCCTTCGTCATGTACGAGGATGAACTTGCCGCATTGCAGCAGCAGGGACTGATCGAGCTGACCGATGAAGGTTTGACCTTCACGCGCGACGGCCTGCTGCAGGTGGATCGGCTGTTGTGGTCGTTTTTCCTGCCGGAGCATCGGCAGACGAATCGTTACGCGTGATCTCCCATCGGCAGCCCCGCCGTGGACCGGAGGCAGCGAAGGTGAACCGAAGTACACAGCATGCACCCGGTGAGGCATCACATCTGGCATTGTGTGATGCGATGGGTGTCACGCTGCCGCCGTTGCGGGAACTGCCCGGCCCGCTCGTGCCATTGCCCTATCGTGACCTGCTCGTGCATGATCGGGACATGACGCCGACGCTGGAGGCGTTTCACCGCTGCAAACTCACGCTGAAGGTGCTGAGCAAGCAGGTCGAAGACGACTCGCTGATGCGGCAGGTGCTGCTCATGAGCGACAGGACGAGCCTCCCGGTGGCATTCGGCGTGATCCGTATCCACCTAGGATCGTTCGATGCGGCCTCGCGTGAATTGATCCTGGCGTGCCGCAAACCGCTTGGCGCGATTCTGGCATCACAGCGCATCGAGCACTTCAGCAGGCCCACACGCTTTTTCGCCGTGCAACCAGACGCGACGCTGCGTTCGCTTCTGCCGATCGACGATGGTTGTGAAACGGTGTACGGTCGATACAACGAGTTGTTTCATGATCCCCAACGCTGCCTGGCGCAGGTGATCGAGATTCTTGCGCCCGTTACTGGAGAGTCCACTTGAGTACAGCACTTCTGGAACGTGAGTATGACGTGATTGTGATCGGTGGCGGGCCGGCCGGCTCCACCGCAGCGACGATCCTCGCTCAACACGGTCGACGCGTCCTCGTTCTGGAAAAGGACGTCTTCCCCCGTTACCACATCGGCGAGTCGCTGCTGCCCTACTGTTATTTCCCGCTCAAGCGGCTGGGCATGGTCGACAAGCTCAACGAATGCGGCTTCGTCAAAAAATTCTCTGTGCAGTTCGTCAACGTGGACGGTCAGCAGTCGGTGCCCTTCTACTTTGACACCCACATGAACCACCCGGCGGCGCAGACCTGGCAGGTCACGCGCAGCAAGTTCGACCAGATGCTGCTGGAAAACGCCCGCGACCACGGCGCAGCGGTGGTGCAGGGCGTGGCAGTGTCGAAGCTGATCGTGGAGAACGACACGGTGGTGGGTGTGGAGGTGCGGCTGCCGGAAGGCGGTTACCGGGAAGTGCGTGCCCCGATGACGATCGACGCCAGCGGCCGCGATGCCGTCGCCATCAACCAGTTCCGCTGGCGCGTGCGCGACCCATATCTGGACAAAATGGCAATCTGGACCTACTGGCGCAACGCCAAGCGCGACCCCGGACGTGACGGCGGCGCGACGACCGTCGCCTACGTGCCCTTCAAGGGCTGGTTCTGGTATATCCCGCTGGAGAACAACATCACCAGCGTGGGCATCGTCGCGGAGAAAAGTTACCTCTTTGCCGACAGCAAGGACCCGAAGGAAATCTACCATCGCCAGATTCAGGTGAACTCCTGGATCGCCGACCACGTGAGTGTCGGCGAGCAGTTCGGCAAGTATTACACAACGGGCGAGTATTCCTATCGTTCGCGGCACTGCGCCATGGACGGGCTGGTGCTGATCGGCGACGCCTTTGCCTTTCTCGATCCGGTCTTTTCCTCGGGCGTTTTCATTGCGCTCAAAAGCGGGGAGATGGCAGCCGATGTGGTGCACGAGGCGCTTAACGACAACGATGTTTCTGCCGCCCGCTTCAGCGATTATGCCGAGCAGCTTTGCAGCGGCATCGAAGCCATGCGCAAACTGGTTTACGCTTTCTACGACGAGGCGTTCAGCTTCGGGCATTTCCTCAAAGCGCACCCGGAGTTCCGCGGTGACATGACCGACTGTCTCATCGGCCACCTTTTCAAGGACTATGATGCCATGTATGCGGCAGTAGCGAAGTTCGCGCAGGTGCCTGCGCCGCTTTCCCATGGCCGCCCTCAGGTTTGCGTATGAAGATCGTCTCGCTGACGCCCGGCACCGGCAGCTTTCATTGCGGCAGTTGCCTGCGCGATGAAGCGCTTGTTCGCGCTCTGCGTGCGATGGGCCACGACGCGACGATGGTCCCCATGTACCTGCCACTGGTGCTGGACGATCCGGCCGGCGGCCCGACAGAGCCGGTGCGGTTCGGCGGCATCAACGTCTACCTGCAGCAAAAGTCCGCCTTCTTTCGTTACATGCCGCGCTGGATCGATCGCATCTTCGACAGCAACTGGATGCTGCGACTGGCGGCCAAACGCGCGGGCATGACCCGGCCGGCCGAGCTGTATGACCTGACCATCTCCATGCTCTTCGGCGAAGAGGGCCGACAACGCAAGGAGATCGACAAGCTCATCGATCATCTGGAGGCACACGATCGGCCCGATGTCGTGTGCCTGTCCAACGCGCTGCTGGTGGGGCTGGCACGGCGGATCAGGCAGCGGCTGGGCGTGCCGGTCATCTGCACGCTGCAGGGGGAAGATTCCTTCCTTGATTCACTGCCACACCCGCACAGCGCCCGCGCCTGGGCGGTGCTGGCCGAACGTGCCGCCGATGTCGACATGTTCATCGCCATCAGCCAGTACTTCCGCAACCTGATGCAGAAGCGGCTGGCGCTGCCCGACGGCCGGGTGCAGGTCGTGTACAACGGCATCAACACCGAAGGCTTTACCCCTGCCGCTGAACCGCCCGCCGTACCCACGATCGGCTACCTGGCGCGCATGAACTATGCCAAGGGGCTGCACGCGCTGGTTGACGCCTTCATCCTGTTGCGGCGGTCTGGAGAATTGAACGATGTGCGGCTGAAGGTGGCTGGCGCGATGACGCCCGCCGATGAAGCCTACCTGCGACGCATTCAGCAGAAGCTCACCGAGTTTGAGCTGAGTGATGCGGTGGAGTTTCTGCCCAACATCACGCGGGAAGAGAAACTGGCCTTTCTGCGGTCGATTTCGGTGCTGAGCGTGCCGGCCAGTTATGGCGAGGCGTTCGGGCTGTACCTGCTGGAAGCGATGGCGGCCGGGGTGCCGGTGGTGCAGCCGCGAAGTGGCGCGTTCCCGGAGTTGTTGGAGGCGACGGGCGGGGGTATCCTCGTCGATGCCGACGACCCGCAGGCGCTGGCCGAGGGCATCGAGTCGCTGCTGAAGGATCCGCAGCGTGCCCGCACACTGGGTCGGCGCGGACGCGAGGCGGTGCTCAGCGAGTTCAGTGCCGAACGCATGGCTGAGAACTTTCTGGAGGTCTGCCGCATCACGCTGAGGCAGCAGCAACTGATTGCCGAGGCGGCCGGCCAGGATGGCTGACCCGATTCAACGGGACGGCGGCACGTGAACGGCACGACAGGCGTCGCCGGGAAGACGATGCCCGCTAGTGAAGCTCTGATCGAAGAACATGCCGCAGTCTTTCACCTATACACGCCGGGTTGAGTTCGCCGACACCGACGCCGCGGGCCTGATGCACTTTTCCAACTTTTTCCGCTTTATGGAATCGGCCGAACACGCGTTCCTGCGTTCACTCGGCCACAGCGTTCACACCGTGCATGAGGACGGCGTGATGGGCTTCGTGCGCGTCCATGCGGAATGTGATTATCGCAGACCGCTGCGCTTTGAGGATGAGGTGGACATCACCGTCACCGTGCGTGAGGTGAACACCAAATCGGTGGTGTACGACTTTGTGTTTCACCGCTCGGATGATACGGAACGCGCGGAGGCGGTGGCGACCGGATCGTTCACCGTCGTCTGTGTGAACAAGGATAACCGCACGCAGCAGGTTCGCGCGGTGGAGATTCCCGCCGACCTGGCTGCCCGATTGAAAGGGGCATAACGTGCCGCCGGAAAGTCACCAGGCTTCAATGACATGGCTGATGTTTGCGCTCATGACCGTGGCGAGCTGGGGTGTCTACGGTGTGTTCCTGCACACGGGGCAGCAGGCGATGACGCCTCCAGGCGCGCCGCCTGACCCGAACACACGGTACAAGGCATTCCTCTTCGTCGGTGTGGCGTACTTTCTGGTAGCGGTGCTCGCGCCGTTGGCGCTTCTGATGATTCGCGGGGCCGACTGGTCGTTTACCGGCAAGGGTGTGGCCTGGTCGCTCATCGCTGGCATCGTCGGCGCGGTGGGTGCGTTCGGCGTGCTGCTGGCATTCGGCGCCAAGGGCAGCCCGGCTGCGGTCATGTCGATCATCTTTGCCGGGGCACCGATCGTGAACGCGATCGTCGCGTTGATGATGCATCCGCCAGCCGGGGGCTTCAGCGCGATCCGCTGGCAGTTCCTGGCGGGCATCGCACTGGCGGCAATCGGCGGGTGCCTGGTCACCCTCTATAAGCCACCGCCAGGCCCGGCACATGCCAAGGCTCCAGCGCCCGCGGTCGCACCCGCGACGCATGTCGCTCACGACGTCCCGGCCGATCGCACACCATGACCGTTGCGCTGCCCACAAGTCGCGACGTCATCGAGGCGCAGCAGCTTGCCGCACTGCGCACGCTGTTGTCATCGCTGACGACCAACCCGTTCTACGCGCCGCGACTGCGGGCAGCGGAGCTGGATGGCTCCATCGACAATCTTGATGATTTCACAACGCGTCTGGGCTTCACCACCAAGGCGGAACTGGTTGAAGATCAGCGTATCCACCCGCCCTACGGGACAAACCTCACGTTTCCGCTGGAACGTTACTCCCGCTACAACCAGACCAGCGCCACCACCGGCACGCCCATGCGCTGGCTCGATACCACTGAAAGCTGGCAGGCGCTGCTGCAGGTGTGGCGACGCGTGTTCGACGTGGCCGGGGTGACACGGACGGATCGCATTTTCTTCGCGTTTTCGTTCGGGCCGTTCCTGGGGTTCTGGACCGCTTTTGAAGCGGCGACGCAGCTTGGTGCACTGGCGATTCCCGGTGGTGGCATGAGCAGTGCCGCGCGTCTGGCTGCCATCCTCGACAATGAAGCGACGGTGCTGTGCTGCACGCCGACTTACGCGATTCGTCTTTCGGAAGTGGCAGCACAGGAAGGAATCGATCTTTCCCGCTCGCGGGTTCGTCGGATCATTGTCGCGGGCGAACCGGGCGGTTCCATCCCCGCCATTCGCGATCGCATCGAAACCGTTTGGCCCGGAGCACGCGTCGTCGATCATCACGGCATGACCGAGGTCGGTCCGGTCAGCTACGAGAACCCGCATCATCGCGGCATCCTGCACATCGTGGAGGAGGCGTTCCTGCCCGAACTGATCGACCCGACGACCCTGCAGCCGCTGGACTGGAAACGGGCGGCCGAGGCGCGCGAACCAATCGTAGGCGAACTGGTGCTGACAACGCTCAAGCGGATCGGTTCGCCGTTGCTGCGCTATCGCACGGGCGACCTTGTACGCATCAGCAGCCGCACGGCAGAGGAACTCGGCACGGCGGAGATGGCACTGGAGGGCGGCATCCTCGGCCGGGCGGATGACATGGTGGTGGTGCGCGGCGTGAACGTTTACCCCAGCGCGATCGACCAGATCATCCGCAGCGATGGCGAGGTGGCCGAATATCGCGTGGAGGTGACATCGAAGCGCGGCATGACAGAGCTGTCGATCGTGGTGGAGGCGGCCGGTCACTGCACCGATGCGACGGGACTGTGCGCAAGACTGGAGCAGGCGCTTCGGCGGGCCCTGCAGCTTCGCGTGCCAGTGCGTCCTGGCACCGACCTGCCTCGCTTCGAGATGAAAGCCCGGCGGTGGGTGCGGCATCCCTGACGCACGTGACATCGCCACAAGCGCATCCCCTTCCCCTGCGCATCCGATGCGCTAAACTAAGCATCGCACGGGCGATCGTCGTCCAGTCCGCATTCGGGAGCCATCGTGTGAGTGCATCGTCCCCCGCTGATACTGAAGCATCCACCAACCAGCCGTTATTGCAGCTCATCGATGTCACGATGCGTTACGATGCGGTGGCGGGCACAGCCGCCGATGCGTCACCTGTGCTGCGTGGGGTGAATCTTTCGGTCGCACGTGGTGAGACACTCGCGATCATGGGCCCCTCCGGCTCGGGCAAGAGCACATTGCTGAACATCATTGGCGGACTGGACCGCCCCACCAGCGGCCGGGTGCTGCTCGACGGGGTCGACCTGGCCAGCCAGTCCGATGACGAACTGGCCACCCTGCGAAACCGGCGCATCGGCTTTGTCTTCCAGGCCCACCATCTGCTGCCACAATGCACCGCACTGGAGAACGTGTTGCTGCCCACGCTTGTGATGGACGCCGCAATGCGTCGGGCGGCTGAACCTCGCGCCCGCGATCTGCTCGTGCGCGTCGGGCTGGAATCGCGCATGCACCATCGTCCGGGCCAGCTCTCCGGCGGCGAGCGGCAGCGTGTGGCACTGGTGCGTGCGCTCATCAACCAACCCGTACTGCTGCTGGCGGATGAGCCGACCGGCGCGCTGGATCGGCAGCGGGCGGATGAACTGGCGCAACTGCTCGTCGAACTCAACCGCGAGGAAGGCGTGACCCTCATTGTCGTCACGCACACCCTTTCGCTGGCCCGGCACATGCAGCGGCTGTGTCACCTGCGTGACGGCGTACTCGTGCCGGCGGAAGTTTCGGGAGTCGATGCGTGAACGTGCAGCGACTTATCCTGCAGAGCCTGCGCTACTACTGGCCGTCGCAACTGAGCGTCGCGCTGGGCGCGGCGGCGGCAGCGGCGGTGCTCATCGGCGCGCTGGTGGTCGGCGATTCCGTCTCACACAGCCTGCATCGCATGGCCCTGGCGCGCATCGGCAAGGTCCATCTGGCGCTCACCTCGCACGACCGCTTCTTTACCGATGCGCTGGCGGAACCCGTCGGTAAGACGCTCGGCGCTCCGGCCGCGGCGGTCGTGCATCGTCTGGGCATTGCCACCACCGGCGACGGCCGGGCACGTGCCAACGGCGTCAATCTCCTGGGTGTGGACGAGGCGTACTGGGAATTGGCTCCCGGGGCAGCCGATCTGCCGCAGCTTGCCGATGGCGATGCGTTCATCAATGAACGCCTGGCACAACAACTGAACGTGCAGGCGGGTGATCGCATCGTGATTCGCGTGGAGCAACCTGGCACCCTGCCGCGCGACATGCCGCTGGCGTCGGATGAGGATGTGGCCGTGGCGCTGCCGATGCGCATTGCCGCCGTGGTGGGCGATGAGGCGTTCGGTCGATTCAGTCTGTACGCCAATCAGGTGCCGCCCTTCAACGCGTTCGTGCCGCGGCGGTGGATGCAGTCTCAGATCGGCGTGCCGGGCCGGGCGAACGTGATGTTGATCGGTCCGGCGGGCGAAACATCCCCCACTGTGACAGCCGCCGATGATGCACTTCAGTCGCACTGGCGCGGCGGTGATGCGGAACTGGAACTGCTTGCCGTTCGCGAGGGCGCGGAAATGGAACTGCGCAGCCGTCGCGTGTTTCTCGATGCCCCCGTGCAGGAGGCCGCCTGCCATGTGCCGCACGAAGCTGCGGTCGGCGTCCTCACCTACTTCGTCAACCGTCTCAAGCGCGGCGAGGTCGCCACGCCCTACTCCATGGTCGCCGCGATCGGCCCGCTCGATGCCGATAGTCCGATGCCCGAGGCTTATCGTGCTCTCGTGCCGCCCGACATGGCCGACGATGAGATCGTCATCAATGAATGGCTGGCCGATGATCTTGGCGCAGCCCCGGGCGACACAATCGATCTGAGCTACTTCATCATCGGCCCCCAGCGCAAACTCATTGAGGTGACCAACACGTTCCGCGTGCGGGCCATCGTACCGATCGAAGGCCTTGCCGCCGATCGCGATCTGATGCCCGCCTATCCCGGCATCGCCGATGCGGATCACTGCCGCGACTGGAAACCAGGCACGCCGATCGACCTCGATCGCATCCGCGACAAGGATGAAGCCTACTGGGACGATTATCGCGGCACGCCCAAGGCATTTGTCACGCTCGCGGCCGGGCAGCGCATGTGGGCCAACCGCTTCGGCAACCTCACCGCTGTGCGCTACATGACCAGCGCGGACGCGACAACAATCGAAACAGCCCTGCTTGCGAATCTGGAGCCGCGCCAGGTCGGCCTGAGCTTCGCTGATGTGCGTGAACCAGCCCTGGCGGCAAGCTCGCAGGCGCTGGACTTCGGCACGCTCTTTCTCTCGCTGAGCTTCTTCCTCATCGTCGCAGCACTATTGCTCACAACACTGCTCTTCGCGTTCGGGGTCGAGCAGCGCACTGAGTCGATCGGCCTCATGCTCGCGCTGGGCTTCAAACCGCAACAGGTTCGCCGACTGCTGCTGGCGGAGGGATTGGCGCTGGCTGTCATCGGCGCGGCGGTCGGCGCGGGCGCTGGCCTGCTCTACACTCGGGCGGTGCTAACTGCCCTGGCAAGCGTGTGGCGCGGCGCGGTGGGCACCGGTGACATCGCCTTTCACGCCAACGGCAGGACGATCGCCATCGGCATCATGGTGTCCATCCTCGTCGCGCTGCTCGCCATCGCGTGGACGCTGCGGCGGCAGGGCCGGCAGCCGATCCGGCAACTGCTGGCGATCGGCGCAGGCAGCGGCGCGACGGCGCTGACCGCCCGGCGCTGCCGTGCAGCCATCATCACCGCGGCGGTTTGCGTCGTTGCCGCCGTCGCCATCGCCCTGTTCGCCCCCACCGACAGTGCTGAGGCGACGGCCGGCGCGTTCTTCGGCAGCGGATCGCTGTTGCTCATCGCCGGTCTTGCCCTGTGTCGCAATCTGCTTGGCCGTGGCGCTGAACGCTCCAACCCGGCGGGCATGACCATCACCTCCATCGGCATGCGCAGTGCCGCCCGTCGCAGCGGCCGCAGTCTCGCCACTATCACCCTGCTGGCGTGCGGTGTGTTCCTGCTCATCGCCGTCGGCGCGTTCTACCGCAGCCCGGTCGAGGACCCGACCATCCGCTCCTCGGGCACCGGCGGGTTCACGCTGCTGGGTGAAACGCAGTTGCCCCTGCTGCAGGATCTGGCCGACCCGCGCAGCCGCGAGGAACTGGGTCTGGAAGCGGACGATCTGGCTGGCGTCGACTACGTGCCGTTGCGTGTGCGCGAGGGTGATGATGCCAGTTGCCTCAATCTCAACCGCGCCCAGCAGCCGCGACTCATCGGCGTGCAGCCACAACTGCTGACTCAGCGTGGCGCGTTCACCATCACACGCACACTGCCCAACCTGCCGGCCGACTGGTCGATCCTCGACAGCGACATGGGCGAAAACATCCTGCCCGCACTGGCGGATCAATCGACCGTGCAGTGGGCACTGCAGACAAAGCCCGGCGCGACGATCAGCTACATCGACGAGCGTGGCCGCACGTTCGAGGTACGGATCGTGGGTGTGCTGGCTGATTCGATCCTTCAGGGCAATCTCATCGTGGCGGAGGATCGGCTGCTGGAGCGCTTCCCCTCGGTCACGGGCTATCGCATGTTGCTGATCGACGCCCCGCTGGATCGTGCTGCGGACGTCGCCGCCTCACTCACACGTGCCCTGGAGGATGTGGGGTTGCAGGTAAGCACGACGCGCGACCGCCTGGCCGCCTTCAACGCGGTGAATAACACCTATCTGGCCATCTTTCAGGCGCTGGGCGCACTGGGGCTGATCCTGGGCAGCGTCGGGCTGGGTATCGTCGTGATGCGCAACGTGCTGGAACGACGACAGGAACTGGCGATGCTGCGTGCCATCGGCTTCCGCCGCGCCACGCTGCGCCGCATGGTGTTCAGCGAGCATGTGCTGCTGCTGGCACTGGGACTGGCTGTGGGTCTCGTCGCCGCAGGTGTGGCGGTCGCCCCGGCGGTTCAGACCATCCGCACCGCCCTGCTCGCCACCGGCACCGCTCTGCTCATCGTCCTGGCGAGCGGCATCATCTGGGTATACGCTGCAAGCACGCTCGCCGTCCGCGGCTCACTCCGCGCGGCATTGCAGGCGGAGTAACCCGCCTTTGCGCGAAGAACTGATCAACCCATCGCCATCCAGCGCGGTGAAGACATGAATTGTTCATCGTGCAGCATCGCCAGTTCGTCCGCTGCGGCCGGTCACCCCGTGTGTGACTAACCTTCGAGCGGAGGCAGGTGTACAGTCGAATTTTCACCGCGTTCCGGGGGCAAATTGATGGCGAGGCGGGGTTGCGGTCGTCTCCCGCTGCCCCGCCGGGCCCGTCGCCCGCTCCACCGGGGTGCTCCAATCCTGGTGAGTCAGCCGTCTGGGCTGGGGTTTCCCTTTCGGTGCCGGCCCGCTACAATTTCCGCCCCACGATCGCGGATGATTTTGTAGGAGCGAGCACCTTGAAATCGACCGACCTGCGTCCCGGTATGGCCATCAAGATGGATGGCCAGGTTTACGTCATCACCCAGTACACCCACGTCACGCCGGGCAACCTGCGGGCGTTCGTGCAGGTGAAGCTCAAACGTATCAGTGACGGCGCCACCATCGAAAAGCGCCTGCGCAGCGGCGAGGATGTCGATCGCATCGACCTGGACCGCCGGACCATGGAGTACCTCTACTCCGACGGTTCGGGCCACATCTTCATGGACATCGAGACGTACGACCAGGTTTCGATCGATGCAGACATGGTCGGCGACGCGATCCTGTACCTGAAGCCCAACACGCAGGCGACGGTGCTGTTCGCCGAGGGCAAGCCGGTTTCGCTGGAACTGCCCAAGACGGTCGACCTGCAGGTGACCGACACGCCGCCGGGCATCAAGGGCGCCACCGCGACGAACCAGCTCAAGGAAGCGACGCTGGAGACAGGCCTGAAGACCCGCGTCCCGCCCTTCATCGAAGTGGGCGAGATCGTGCGCATCAACACCGAAACGGGCGAGTATCAGTCGCGTGCCTGATGCGGCGAACCGTTGTAACGCGACCATTTGAAACGCGAAGACGCAAGCGGCGGCGCGGAACTGTGTTCCGTGCCGCTGTTGTTTTTACGACATTTTCTTCGTTCTCACATCCATTTTCTGTAACGGCACACGTCCATCGGTGAAGCCATATCGGGGGATCACACGCGCCATCGTTCCCCAATATCGCCGTGCGGCTATGTACCGCTGCGGCAATGTTGTGCGTTTCCATACTCGACGGGGCTTTGTCCGGGGGCGCCCCGTTGGGTATCGCCTGCAACCTTTCCGACCTTCTGAGGAGGCTATGCCATGCGCGAGGGAACACGAGCGCTGGGGTGGGTCGCTGTGGCGATCGCGAGCTGGGGAAGCATGTGCGGCACGAGTTACGGCCAGCGGGTGCCGGACGCCCGCGATGGGCTGCCACCCATTCCGCAAGGCACCATCCAGGTGCGATTGCAGATTGTGGCCGACGGCCTGGCAGGTCAGGCGCCGGGCAACACCGGCTTTCAGGTCTCCCCCAGCGATCTGGCGCCCGACGGCACGGGGCGACTGTTCATTTCAACGCTCGGCGGTGTCGTGCGCATCATCGACCGCGATGGCACGCTGCTCGATCAGCCCTTCCTCACCAAAACCCAGACCAATACCACCGTTCCGAGCAACGGCGAATGGGGCATGAGCAGCATCGTCTTCCACCCCGACTTCGCCAACGTGGGCACGCCCGGTTACGGCAAGTTCTACACCATCACCACCGAGCCGCGTACCGCCAACGGCGGCAACTTCGACTTCGGCACCAACGCCAACAGCCATCAGGATGTCATCAAGGAATGGACGCTGGCGGACCATACCGCCAACGTCTGGGGCGCGAACGCGGGCGACTCGGTTCGCACGCTCATGCGCGTGGGCCAGCCGGGCGAACCGCACAACGTGGTCGACCTGGCGTTCGGTCCCGACAAGATGCTCTATATCTCCAGCGGCGACGGCGGGTTCGGCAACCAACTGGAGTCACAGAAACTCAACTCCGTTTACGGCAATGTGATGCGAATCGACCCGCTGCGCACCAGCGGCCCGGGCATCGCCCGCACCTCCAGCAACGGTCAGTACGGCATCCCCGATGACAACCCCTTCGTCAACGATCCCAACGCGATGGGCGAAATTTTCGCCTACGGCTTCCGCAGCCCGTTCCGCATGAACTTCGACCGTGAAACGGGCGACCTGTGGGTGGCGGACGTGGGCCAGGGCCGTATCGAGGAGGTAAACCTCGTCGTGGCGGGTGGAAACTACGGGTGGAACATCAAGGAAGGCCAGTTCCGCTCAGGGCAGGGTGAGGCCTGCTGCCGCGTCGAACCGGACATGCCCGAACTCAACGGCGGCATCACCCTCAAGGAGGAGTTCAACCTGATCGACCCGATCTTCGAGTACGACCACGAGGATGGCCTGTGCATCATCGGCGGGTTCATTTACCGCGGCAATCTCTTCCCTGAACTGCGGGGAAAATACGTCTTCGCCGACCTTGGCGAGCAACGGCCGACGGCCCGGCTGTTCTACGGCGACCCGGAAACCGGCGAAATCTTCGAGTTCCTGATTGACCCGCTAGGCGACAAGTTCGTTGACAACCTCAACTCGCTGCCCGGCGGCGGGCTCATGCCCCTGCCCGAACGCATCATCAGCATCGGCGAGGACGAGCACGGTGAGCTATACCTGCTGGCGGTCGGACGCGATCCGCGCCAGGGCGGCGGCATCGACGGCATGGTCATCCGCCTGATCCCCGAGCCGGGCAGCCTGGCGCTGCTGCTGGGTGGGTGTGTGGTGTGGCTGAGACGGCGGCGACGCGAATGATGCGACCACTGATGGGACGAGAGACAAACGATTCCCAGGAGTGCGAAATGCGGCGTTTTGGGGTATCCTTGACACAGTGCGTGGCACCCGGGATGTGTGCCCTGTCGCACTGGGGCCAGGCAGCCCTGACGCACAGCGTCACCGGTCGTTTCCCTGTTCATGATCTGGTTCGTTCATCATGGGGGTCTGTCGTATTGCGGTTTTTGAAATCCCGCGTCGCGACTTTCATGACAACCCGTTTGCCTTCCCCTGTAAGGAGTGACTGAATGACCACCTCTACCACGCGTCGCAATTTCATGAAGCAGATGGCGGCCGCTGGCGCTGTGGCCTCCACGGCGTCGCTGGCCATTCCCCGTCGCGTTTACGCTCAAAACCAGAAGCTGCGCGTCGCCTTCATCGGCGTGGGCGGCATCGGCGGGCAGCACCGCAACGCCATCCACAGCCTGGGGGAGGACTGCCCCTGCTTCGCGGACGTCGACCGCCGCACCTGGGGCGAGATTCTCAAGCAATGGCCCAACGCTCGCGGTTACCAGGACTACCGCGAGATGTTCGACAAGGAAGCCAAAAACTTTGACGCCGTGATGATCGGCACGCCGGACCACCACCACTACCCGGCCACGGTGCTGGCGTTCCAGGCGGGCAAGCACGTCTACACCCAGAAGCCGCTGACCCAGACGGTGTGGGAGGCGCGGCAACTGACGAAGCTGGCGGCAGCCAATCCGAAGATCGTGACGCAGATGGGTAACCAGGGTCACGCCGGTGAGGGCTGGCGACTGGTGTACGAGTGGATCCACAGCGGCGCGCTGGGCGATGTGCTCGAGGTGCATAGCTGGACCAACCGCCCGGTCTGGCCTCAGGGCATCAAGCGGCCCGAGGGAGAAGACCCGGTGCCGTCCGAGCTGGACTGGGATGTGTGGATCGGCCCCTCGCCGATGCGGCCGTACAAGAATCGCACGTATCACGGCTTCAACTGGCGCGGCTGGTGGGATTTCGGTGCCGGCGCGCTGGGTGACATGGCCTGCCACACGATGGACGGCATGTTCTGGGCGCTGGACCCGGGCCACGCCGCCACGGTCGAGCCCGTCGCCGCCACGCCGCACAACGATGACAGCTTCCCGTCGTCGACGGTGGTGAAGTGGACGTTCCCGGCCAAGGGCAACCGCAAGGCGTTCACGGCTTACTGGTACGACGGTGGCCTCAAGCCGCCGCGTCCGGCCGATCTGGAGCCGAACCGTCGCCTCGCCGAAACGGGCAACCTGTTCATCGGCACCAAGGCGTCGATCATCGTCTCGGGCGACTACGGCGACAGCCCACGCATCTACCCTGAGTCGAAGATGCGGGAGATCGGCCGCCCGCCGCGCCTGCTCGAACGGCATCAGGGTGGCAACTTCGTCGCCAACCACATCAAGGAATGGGTCAACGCCTGCAAGGGTCAGGGCAAGACGCTGTCCGATTTCGCCTACGCAGGCCCGATGAGCGAGACGATCCTGCTGGGCAACGTGGCGATCCGCGTGGGCACCAAGCTCGAGTGGGACGGTGAGAACATGCGCGTCACCAACTACGATGCCGCCAACGAGTTCATCACCAAGCCCTACCGTGACGGCTGGAAGTTCTGACCGCCGCCGCCCGCCAGGGCATACAGTTCATGACAACGAAGCGGACCCGAGCGCGTGCTCGGGTCCGTTTTTTTATGGGAACGTTCTGGCGAAACGCGTGGGGAGCTGAGGCGCCCACACTGAAGGAGGCACGTGATCAATACCCGCCCGACATGCTTGTCGCGAGATTGTTGAACCGCGTGGTCGCGTTGTTGAACTGCAGATAAACCGTGCCCGTCGGCCCGTTACGCTGCTTGGCGATGATCAGTTCCGCCACACCCAGCTTGTCCGGGTTCTCCTGCGCCCATTCCGGGTCGTTGTGATAGTACTCCTCGCGGTGGAGCATCATGACCAGGTCCGCATCCTGCTCGATCGAACCCGATTCGCGCAGGTCACTCATGCGCGGGCGGTGTCCCTCACGGCTTTCCGGGCCACGGTTAAGCTGACTGAGACAGATCACCGGGATGTTCAGCTCGCGTGCCAGCGCCTTGATGCCGCGTGACAGCTCACTGACTTCCTGCTGGCGCGATTCGGAGCCCGGGTTGCTCATAAGCTGCAGGTAGTCGATGACGATGAGTTTGATGGCGTACCGGGCCGCCAGCCGTCGGGCACGGGCACGCAGGCCCATCAGCGTGAGGCCGGGCGTGTCGTCGATGTACAGCGGCGCTTCGGAAAGCTCCCCCACCGTGAGCTGAAGCCGGCCGAAATCGTCCGCGTTGAGCATGTTGCGGCGGACCTTCTGCGAATCGACCCCGCTGCGTGAACACAGCAGGCGCTGCGCCAGCGCCTGCTTGCTCATTTCCAGGGAAAAGACCGCGGTGGGCTGGCGCGTCACGACGGCGACGTGCTCGGCGACGTTCATGGCGAAAGCGGTCTTGCCCATACTCGGCCGGGCCGCCACGATGATCATTTCGCCCGGCTGCAGCCCGCTGGTCATCTTGTCCAGCTCGTAGAAGCCGGTTTCCAGCCCGGTGATGTTACGGCCGTCCTCGTTTTCCAGCCGCTCATACAGCTCGTGCAGCAAAGATGCCAAATCGGTCGCCTCTTCGCTGCTGCCCGTTTGCGCCAGACGGAAGATCGCCTGCTCGGCCTGATCGAGCTGGTGGGCAACCGGGTCGCTGCTGTGGTAGGCGTCGTAGAGTATCCGGCTGGCCGACTCGATCAGCCCGCGCAACAGCGCTTTTTCCCGCACGATGCGGGCGTAATGGGCCGCACTGACCGTCGTGGGCACCGATTCGCCCAGCTCCAGCAGGTACTCGACGCCCCCCACCTCCTCAAGCTGCCCCAGATCGCGCAGGCGCTGGGTCAACTGCACGATGTCGATGACCTGGCTCTGATCGTACAGCGCCACCAGCGCCTGGTAGATCGCCCCGTGCTTCTGGACGTAAAAGTCGTCCGGCCCCTTGATGATCTGCAGGACCTCACCGATGACCTGCGCGTCCAGAATCATCGCCCCCAGCAGGGCGCACTCCGCCTCGATCGCGTGGGGCGGCAGCTTCTCGAACAGCCGGCCGACGTCGATGGTGCGCTCCGGACGGGCAGAGCGTCGGAATGATGACAGGGTCGAATCCATGTCCAGCCTATTTTGTCCGAAACGGGCCGCCTGTCCATCATGGGCCACAAAGGGAAATACATCGGGAAAAGATGTCGGATAAAAAGATAACCTGTTATCATTTAGTCACTTGGTGATCGACACCCTTTCCGGCAGGGAAAGGGCCGGGGCGGGGGAACACATCCGCGCGCCTCTGACACCGTCAACGCGAATACCGGCAACACCCGTTCACGGCGTGTCTTCGACTCAATCCTGCGATTCAGCGAACCTCGTGAGCGCAACGAAAAGCGCTCACAGACGAAAAACAAAAAAATCTCATCAGGCAATGTCCAGTACCTCGCATCTGGTGTCATTACCTTTCAGGCAAGGAACCGTCGCATGAGTATGGAGCAGATCGAAATTGTGCGCGTCCTGCTGCGCGACCGCGAAAAGTTGTTCGCGTACATCTGGTCGATCGTGCGCGACGCTCACATTGCCGACGATGTGTTCCAGGATGTCTCGCTTCTGGCGATCGAGCGACGGCACGAAATCGGGGACGAGCAGCATCTGGGGGGCTGGCTTCGCCGGGCGGCGCGGCTTAAGGCACTGGAAGCCCTGCGGGCGCGTAAACGGATGCCCACGATCCTGTCGGACGAGGCCATGAACCTGCTGGAGGCCCACTGGCAGGAGCTGGACGGCCTTTCCGCATCCGACATGGTCGAATCGCTGCGGACGTGCATGGCCAAGCTCACCCCCTACGCCCGGCAGGTGGTCAAGCTGCGTTATGTCGATGGCATGTGCGGCGAAAAGGTCGCAGCAACGCTTAACCGCAAACTGGACACGATTTACAAATCGCTTAGCCGTATCCATCGCAGTCTGCGCGACTGCATGAAACGTCACCGGACACTTTCCCATGCGATGGTTGAGGCGCAAACCTCATGAACGATCCGCGCGCACAATCCAGTTTGCCACAGCCGGCCAACAACGACCCAGGGGCGCTCATCATCGCCTACCTGGATGATCGGCTGGATGCGCAGGGCGCCGAGCGGCTCAGCGACATGCTCGTCGCGGATGCCCAGGTTCGCGACCTCTTCGTCGCCACGTGCATGCAGGCGCGCATCATCTCCAGTAGGCTTGGCCCGGAACTGGAGGCGCACGCGGCCCCGCGCATGGCGGATCACTTCGAAAGCATGACGATCCTCCGCGAGGTACTGGAACTGGAGGAACAGGCGAACCGTCGACGGGAAGAAGCGCTGGCAGAACAACGGGCACAACAACAGGCCCAGGCGTTCGAACGGCGTCAGAACCTTTCCTTTCTGACGCAGCCGTCACAGGAGCTGACGCCGGTACGTCACTACGTGATCCCCCGGTGGACAATTTACAGCACGGCGGCAGCGATCGCGGCGATGTTGCTGCTCCTCGTGTTGCCCGCCCTGAAACCGACCGACCCTCCCAGTCCGAGGCCCGAACCGCAGCCTGAACCGGTTGCCCGCGCTCCGGTCACGCCCCTGCCCCCAACTCTGGCGAAAATCAGCGGCTCATTTGACGTGCAATGGGCGAACGATTCAGCTACCCCCACGAGCGCAGGTAACCTCATCGCCGCCGATTACCATCTTCTGAACGGCTGCGTCCGGCTTGAGATGGCCAACGGTGGAAAGGTCATCGTGCAGGCGCCGTCCCGCTTCCGGCTGGATTCGGGCCAGAAACTTTCCCTCACGTCGGGCCGACTCGTCGGACGCTGCTCCACTACGGGGCATGAACTGGTGGTCCAGACCCCCAGCGCGACCATCGTCGACATCGGCACGGAATTCGGCGTGGCGGTTGACAACCAGGGCGTCTCGGAGGTCCACGTCTTTGACGGCATCGTGGAGATCACCCCCCACACGAACATCCACGTCGCCCCGCAGCGCATCACCCGAGGTCAGGCACGACAGATCGACGAGACCGGTGAGCACATCACCGCGATCGAGCATCACGAACTCGCCTTCGTGCGCAACGAGGAGTTCCAGGCCAACATCGAAGCCAGTCGGGGTTCGGCTTATCACCGCTGGCTCAAGCATCAGTATGAACTGCGGCGGGATCCCTCGCTGGTGGTCTATTACGCGATGCACCCCGCCTACATGTACGGCGATATGCTGATGAACCTGGGCAGCGCCGGCCCGTCAGCCAACGCCGCCGTGATCAAGACGCAGTGGCTGCCCGGCCGATTCGAGAACACCCAGACGATGGCGTTCATCGATCCCGACGCCATGCTCCTGGCCAACGTTCCGGGCAAGTCGAATCAGCTCACCATCGCAGCGTGGGTAAAGATCAATCAGATCAGCTACCCACACAGCGGTATCGTCATGTCCGAAGGCTGGCTGGGTGACATTCCGGGCTTCGTTCACTTCGGTGTCGAATCGCACGGATTCATCGACATGAGCGTAACAGGACCGCAACGCTCAGCCTACAAGATTCACAGCGACACGGAACTGGTCAACGCCCAACATCTGGGCCGCTGGCTTCACCTGGCCGTCGTGTATGACAACGACAACGGTCAGTACCGCGTTTACCGCGACGGCGAAAAGGTGCTGGAGCATAACCTTGAGCCACACTTCCCCACCCAATTCGGACTGGTACAGATCGGCAACTGGACAGCCCAGGCGCTGGGGTGGGGCGGACCGAACCGCGTCCTCAACGGCAATATGGATGAACTTTGCATCTTCTACCGCGCCTTGAGCGATAACGAAGTGCTTCAGTTGTACCGTGCGGGAGTTCCGCCTTCATGATGTCGTCCTGACCTGGGAGGTTCGATGAGCGATGTGAAATGCGTTGAAACGATTTTGTTGACAAATGCATGAAACAGCCTTTCACGGATGTTCGTGAAAACGTCTGGTTACCCACACTCATTTCTAAGTTTTTTATGGAGGATCGCATGAAACGCAATGCAATCAGCGCTGTCGCAGTGACCATGTTCAGCCTTGCCGTCGCGGGTCAGGCTCAGGCTGTGGATGTCCTTAAGAACGGTAGTTTCGAATCCAACAACGCAACATCACCTACCTGGACCAACATCTTTCATGTGCAGGGTACAACCAACCAGATCAATAACTGGACATTCCAGACCGATAACGGCAAGTGGCTTATTAAGGCATCCAATTTTTACAATCTGGGTTCACCCAGTCACGGCGATTTTTTCCTGAACGTCACCGGACTTGATCAACACGCTCAACAAGCCCGGTTTCATATCTCGCAAACATTTGCAGTTGTCTCCGGTGAGACGTACACCGTTTATTACGACCTGGCGCGGCGACCGGGCAGTGACGATGATGTGGAGATCACGATCAAGGCGGGAGGTGTCGAAAACGTACACACCGCGGCATCTCTGGGAGAGGGCTCGGATAATCCGGCCAGTTATCAAACATTTTCCTTCCAGTTCGTCGCCGTCGGCGGCACAGCCACCATCGAGATTCTTGGGCCAACTCTGCTCAATGACGTAGGTTTTTATTTGGACAACATCCGCGTGGATGGCATGGCGGTCCCCGAACCCGCATCGCTGGCGCTGATGGGACTGGGGGGCATGCTGTTGATGCGCCGACGGAGAGACTGAAGTTTGTGCGGCCGGTTTGGCAGGTAAGGTCGCGGCGTTTGTCCGTTGAAATGCGGACAAACGCATTTGAGGGCTTCCGGTCTATATCACAGGGGCGGCGTGAACATGCCCATCACCAGCGTCCATGACGGCAGCAGGAAACGTGGACTGGAGGCATCGGGATATTCGCTCGCCACTTCCGAACGGCCAATGGCATCCGATCATGGCCGTCAACGACCAGGCAATCTTTCCCAAAGGATCATTCAATGCGGCGTCATCATGACTTGAACCGAACCCTCGTTCGTTTCACAGCGTTCACGCTTATCGAACTTCTCGTGGTCATCTCGATCATCGCGCTGCTCATCGCGCTGCTGCTTCCCGCACTGTCGCGCAGTCGTCAGTCGTCCCGCAACCTGCAGTGCCTCAACAATCAGCGTCAGATGATGATCGCGGTCAACACTTACTCCAACGATAACGACGAGCATTTACCCTTCACCGGCCGGGACTATCCACACTTCCCGGTCATGGACTTCTTTGAACTGGGCCTGCGGTCATACATGGCGTCGCCGCTCATCGGCAAGGAAACCGTCGTACACTGCCCCAACGATGAGCACGAACCGGGCTACTGGGGCGCATGGTGGAATGGCATGTACGGCCCCATGACTCAAAGCCAGCATCACACATCCGTGCAGTCGCTGGTGGGCACGGCGATCCCCGAGGTGGTTCACTACAGCTACCAGTGGACCTACAAGATGTACCACGATGTCAATCCGGAAACCGGCTACATCGTCGCGGCGCTGCGTCGCTACAAGGTCTCGGAAGTACGATTTCCCTCAAATCTGGTGGCGATGCACTGCCGTGGCGAAGTACCCAGCGATCCGCACCAGTATGAGAACGATCCGAACTTCAATGGCATCTTCTGTGGCTTCATCGATGGACACGCGGCATACGTCGAGTTCGCCATCATGAATCCGACACAGATCGGCGTCTATCCCAACGGCAGCAAGAACACCGACTGGACCCTCTGGGGAGTCTTCGGACGCGACTTCTGAATATCGGCCTGAACCTTGACAAATAAACCTGTTAGCTGGATTACCCGCAGCTTCCAGTGCTTTTTTAACGACGTACCAGGCGGCCGGTTTGGCGAGGAGGGCCGCAGCGTTTGTCTGTTGAGAGATGGACAAACGCATTCAGTGGATTCCAGAGCACGTGAGGGCTTCCCGGGACTTGTTGCCACAGTCATCAAGACCGCTGCATTGCATCATGTTGATTCAAAAGGAGTGACAACGGATGCATACCAACCACGTGCGTGCGAGGACATTGAGCCGTAAACAGCAGACTGGCGCATTCACATTAATTGAACTGCTGGTGGTCATCTCAATCATTGCGCTGCTCATCGCGCTGTTGTTGCCTGCGTTGTCGCGGGCACGGATGTCGGCTCGCAACGTACAGTGCCTGAGTAATCAGCGCCAGCAGATGCTCGCCGTGGCTGCGTACGCACATGACAACCAGGATCATCTGCCATTCGTACAGGGCCGCGACTATCCCTATTTCCCCGTCATGGACTTTTTCGAAGTGTGCCTGAGACCCTACCTGGGATCGCCGCTGGTCGGCAAAGAGACCGTCGTGCACTGCCCCAATGATGAACATGAACCGGGCTACTGGGGCGCCTGGTGGCAGGGACTTTACGGCTCTCTGAGCAAGTCACATCACCATGAGTCCGTACAGCCACTGGTGGGAACCGCCATCCTCGAAGTGGTTCACTACAGCTACCAGTGGACCTACAAGATGTACCACGACGTGAACATGCAATCTGGTAACGTCACCAACACGCCGCGCCGTTACCGGGCCTCGGAAGTGGCTCACCCCTCCAACCTCGTGGCCATGCACTGCCGTGGCGAGGTACCCAACACCCCCGAAGGTTATGAGCGGGACCCCAACTTCGTCGGCCTCTTCTGCGGGTTTGTTGACGGCCATTCCAGCTTCGTCGAATTTGCCATCATGAACCCGACCTCTCTGGGTGTTTACCCCAATGGCAGCATCAACACCGACTGGACGATCTGGGGCATCTTCGGCCGCGACTTCTGAGTTCCGGCTGAAGATTCGACCATGTTGCCACCATTGCTTGGCGTGCCGGATACCGCACTGTAAGATGGGCAACCTTGGGCAGATGGGCTGCCCAATGTAATCCCTGATCAGAGAACGGATATCGGCATGAAGCTGTTGGCAGCGACGGTGGCGGGGTTGTTGATTGGCGCGACACCGGCGCATGCGTCATCGGAACCACCCCTGGTTACACAACTTACCGCCACCGCGTCGGTGAACGTGTGGCAGGATGCCCAGGCACCATCACCGGCCGCCCGGCCCTTCGCACAGGGAACCTGGACATTCCAGACCTACGGCTCGGCAGGTGTGTTCGACTCGGACAAAGGCGAGATCTACACCGGACACATCGGCTTTGGTTACCACTTCGTCGATGACCTGTCCGTCAACCTCGAAGGCGTCGGCGGCTGGGTGACCCCCGAGCGGGACGATCACGGCGGCGTCGGCGGCATCGACCTGCTGTTGCGCTGGCACTACCTCAACCGCGAAAACTTCTCGCTCTACATTGACGGCGGGGTCGGATTCCAGCTCGCGACCACCAACTACCCCAGCGACAGCCACCACAACTTCCGGCCGCAGTTCGGCATCGGTGGCACGCTGCGGATCTGGGAGTCGGCCCGACTGATGGCGGGCGTCCGCTGGCTGCATATCTCCAACGCCGGCACGACAGATGGGAACGACGGTTTCGACGGGGCGCAGTTCTACGGGGGGGTGATGATCCCGTTTTGATCGGGAGTCGGGAGGAGAGTAATCAGTTGGGAGTGGATGACGAGGCGTCTGCTTCCGGTAAGCTGTGGCTGCGTCGCGAAGCCGCAGGCAGCTTTCGTCGATGCTTGATTCCTGACCATCACCCGCCCCATTTCTGGTCACGTATGCCCGGTTCCTTGCCGGTTGGTCGCAACTGCCTATCCTGTTGGCATGAAATATGACTTTGCATCCATCGAAGCGCGATGGCAGCGCTACTGGGCGGAAAATGGGACGTTTCGTGCGCCGAATCCCGGGGATGAGGGTTTCGACGCGAGCAAACCCAAGTTCTACGTGCTGGACATGTTCCCTTACCCCTCGGGGGTAGGCCTGCACGTGGGGCACCCGCTGGGCTACATCGCCACGGACATCGTTGCCCGCTACCGGCGAATGCTCGGCTACAACGTCCTGCACCCGATGGGTTACGACGCGTTCGGCCTGCCGGCGGAGCAGTTCGCGGTCGAGCACGGCGTCCATCCGGCGGTCACCACCGAACGCAACATCGCCAACATGACGCGCCAGCTCAAGCGGCTGGGGCTGAGCTATGACTGGGACCGCTGCATCGCCACCACTGAGCCGAGCTACTACAAGTGGACGCAATGGATCTTCCTGCAGCTTTACAACAGTTGGTACGACCGGGCTGCGAACCGCGCCCGCCCCATCGCCGACCTGGTGAACATGCTCGAAAACGAGCAGCTTTACGTCACGCCGACCGGGGAACTGGTGGAGAACCCGGCGACAGGGCTGGACGCGATCGAGGGCACCCCGATCGGCGTACTCAAGTGGCATGAACTGAGCGAGGAGCAGCAGCGCGAAGTTATCGACGGCCAGCGACTGGCCTACATGGACGAGATCAGCGTCAACTGGTGCCCAGCGCTTGGAACGGTGCTCGCCAACGAGGAGGTGACCAACGAAGGTCGCTCGGAGCGCGGCAACCACCCGGTGTTCAAGCGCCCGCTGCGGCAATGGATGCTGCGCATCACCGCATACGCCGAACGGCTGGCGGCGGACCTGGACCTGGTCGACTGGCCCGAACCAATCAAGCTGATGCAGCGCAACTGGATCGGCCGATCCGAAGGCGCGCTGGTCAACTTCGCGCTCCAGGGTTCGGACGAGCGCATTCAGATTTTCACCACCCGCCCGGACACGCTCTTCGGTGCGACCTACATGGTGCTGGCGCCGGAGCATCCGCTGGTGGATGCGATCACCACCAATGAGCAGCGTGAAGCGGTGCGAGCCTATCAGCGTGCCGCCGAGAGCCGCAGCGATGTCGACCGCATCGCCGAAACGAAGACCAAGACGGGCGTCTTCACCGGCGCGTACGCGATCAACCCGGTGAACGGCGACGCGATTCCGATCTGGATCGCCGACTACGTGCTGATGGGCTACGGCACAGGGGCGATCATGGCGGTGCCAGCCCACGACCAGCGTGATTTCGAGTTCGCGCAGCAGTTCGGCCTGCCCGTCCGCGCGGTCGTCATGCCTGACGACAAATGGCTGCGTGAACAGGCAGCGCGAATGGCGGATGAGCCGGGCGGCTCGATGCCATGCGAGATGGAAACGATCGAGGCGATCCGTCAGCGGTATCTGGAAGCCCCTGCCTCGTTCCCCTGCGCGTTCACCGGCGTCGGACCGAACATCAACAGTGCCAACAATGGGCTGGATATCAACGACCTGCCCACACCGCGCGCCATCGAGAAGGTGATCCAGTGGCTGGAGGAAAACGATCTGGGCCGGCGTCAGGTGCAGTACAAGCTGCGTGACTGGCTGTTCAGCCGTCAGCGTTACTGGGGCGAGCCGTTCCCGATTCTGCACGGGCCGGACGGCCGAATCGTGCCGGTGGACGAGTCGGAGCTGCCGGTGACACTGCCGCCGATGGAGGATTTCAAGCCGCATTCCAGTGAGGATCCGGATGCCCCGGTGCAGACGCCGCTGAGCCGTGCGCCGGATTCGTGGAAGTACGTCGAAATCGATGGTGTGCGTTACACGCGCGAGCTGAACACGATGCCGCAGTGGGCCGGCTCCTGCTGGTATTACCTGCGGTTCCTCGATCCGAAGAACGATGAGCGATTCGTAGGTCAGGAGGCTGAGAGGTATTGGATGGTCAGCCGTCGCGGCGACGGCCAGCCGCACACCGGAGGCGTAGACCTCTATGTAGGCGGCGCCGAACACGCAGTGCTGCACCTGCTCTATGCCCGCTTCTGGCACAAGGTGCTGTACGACCTGGGCCATGTGAGCACGCCCGAACCGTTCGGCCGGCTCTTCAACCAGGGCTACATCCAGGCGTATGCCTATCGCGATTCGCGCGGCATCTACGTCGAAGCGTCCGAGGTCGAGGAACGCGACGGCAAGTTCTACTACAAGGGCGAAGAGGTCACGCGCGAGTTCGGCAAGATGGGCAAGTCCCTCAAAAACGCCGTCACGCCCGATGAAGTCTGCGATCAGTATGGCTGTGACACCATGCGTCTCTACGAGATGTACATGGGGCCGCTTGACCAGAGCAAGGTGTGGAACACGCGCGACATTATCGGTGTGCACCGCTTCCTGCAGCGCGTCTGGCGCAACTTCGTCGACGACAGGACAGGCGAGCTGCTCGTGAGCGATGAGGAGGCGAGCCTCGAGCTGCGTCGCCTGCTGCACAAGACGATCAGCCGCGTGACCGAGGCGATGGACACGATGGCGTTCAACGTGGCGATCGCGGCGCTGATCCAGCTCAACAACGAGCTGGTGCCGCTGTCAACGCTGCCACGGGAGGTGGCCGAGCCGTTCGTGCTGATGCTGGCACCGATGGCGCCGCACATCGCCGAGGAGTTGTGGCACCGGCTGGGACACGAAGCGTCGCTGAGCCATGCACCCTGGCCCAAGGCGGATCCGGCGTATCTGGTGGCCGAGACGATCGAATACCCGGTGCAGGTCATGGGCAAGCTGCGCGGCAGGATCACAGTACCCGCCGACGCGGATGAGGAGGCGATCCGGGAAGCCGCCATCGCCGACCCGGGCGTTGCCCCCCACCTGGCGGGCAAGACTGTTCGCAAGGTCATCATCGTCCCCGGCCGCATGGTCAACATCGTCGCCAACTAAGCCCCGCCACGCAGTGGCTGGGTACGACTGGGTAGACCGGGGTCCTCGCCCCGCCCCCACGAATCGTCTAGAATGACGTGCTCAATCCCCGGGGGACCGGTTTTGAACAGGACGAACGCATGGGTCTGGAAGCTGTATTGCCCGCGGATGGATTTCTGACCACACAGTTGCGCAAGGTGGTGAACTGGTCGCGGCGGTCGTCGTTGTGGCCCATGCCCTTCGCCACCGCCTGCTGCGGCATCGAACTGATGGCGACCGCCTCCAGCCGGTACGACCTGGCGCGGTTCGGGGCCGAGGTCATGCGCTTCAGCCCCCGCCAGAGCGACCTGATGATCGTGGCCGGCCGCGTCTCCATCAAAATGCTGCCCGTCCTGCAGCGCATCTACCTGCAGATGACCGAACCCAAGTGGGTGATCTCGATGGGCGCCTGCGCCTCGACCGGTGGCGTCTTCGACAACTACGCCGTCGTGCAGGGCATCGACCAGTTCATCCCCGTGGATGTCTACGTGCCCGGCTGCCCGCCCCGACCGGAAACGCTCATCGAGGGCATCATGGCGATCCAGCGCATCATCGACCAGGACGGCCTGCCTCCTGCCGGCAAACGTCGCCCCCTCCAGATCGCCATCGAACCCACCTACAACGTCCGCCCGCAGCCCGTTCCCCTGACTGTAGGCCATACGTAAAGACGAGCGCCACAGAACAACACATGTGGACCGCTGAAGCGAACACGCCGATGTGTGCGGGATTGCTCCCTCTCCATCAGCGTTTATTCGCGTTCATGCGCGATTCAAAACCGCTCACTCCCGCGCGGTTTTCTCCGTTTCCGGTAACCGCCTGAGCAGATCCTCCACCGCGGCGCGTAGTTGAGCATCGTCGCCTGCGGCTTCCATCTCCGGCGTCTGCGGGATGAGGATGTCGGGCACTGCACCGTTGTTTTCCATGTCGGTGCCGTCAGGCAGGTACCAGCCCCGGAAAGGCACACGTACGGTTGTGCCATCGATCAGGGTGTAGCTGCCGGTACTGATGACGCCACCAGCCGTCTGCTGGCCCACCAGGGTGCCCCGGCCGAGCGTCTTGAAAGCGTGTGCGAAGATTTCCGCGTTTGAGAAGCTCGCCTCATTGCACAGCGTGTTGATCGGCAGAGTGTAGCGCTGGATGAACAGCCGATCCAGCGGATAGGCGTTGCTCGTATCGACCGGTTCGGCGCCCCGCGGCACGGTGTAGGCGTGTGGCTGCACCATGATCGACGCGAGCAGACGATCCGCGATCCACCCGCCGCCGTTGTTTCGTACGTCGATGATGAGTCCTTCCTTGTCGCCGGCCGCGGCGTAGAGGTCGCGTTCGAACTCCTCCAGAGACGCCTCGTTCATCGAGCGGATATGGATGTAGCCGATGCGCCCGTTAGACCACTGGGCCACCTTTTCCGCAGTGGTCAGTCGCCACTCGCGATAGCGCAGGTTCGCGAAATCGCTGAAGCTGATTGGTCGCATGAACACATGCAGCTCTCGCGGTTCATCGCCGATTTTGCGACGAATCGTGATAAGTGTTTCCTCGCCCACCCGGCCTTTAAGCATCGATTCAATCGTGTCGGTCGGGCCGATCGGCTGCAGCTCGATGGCGGTGATCACATCGCCGGGTTGTAACGCCATCTTGCCCTTCGCAGCCGGGGTTTCGGGCACCACCGCAACGACCTCGAAGCCATCGTCCACACGACGATGGATCGTGCCCAGTCGGCCATAGGGCTGAGCGTTGGGCATGCGCTCGGAGGGCGAGTTCACGGAAAGATGCGATGCGTTCAGTTCACCCAGGAAACGGTTGGCCACATCATTGAACTCGCTGGCAGTGCGCGTGCGGCGCGCCAGTTCGTGATAGCGCTCGGTCAGCGCCAGCCAGTCCAGCCCTTTCATCGTCGGGTGGTAGAACCGCTCGCCCAGCATGCGTGCTGCTTCTAGGAACTTCTGGCTGGCCTGCTCCTGCAGGTCGATGCGGATGCGGTCGCTGATGTCGATGTACTGCGTCGTCCCGGTTGCAATGGTGATGATCGCGGCCCGGCCACCTTCCACCACGACCACCTTGTCGCCAGTGAGCGTCAGGTGCTGCACCTGCGCGTTACCACCGATGCGTTTGTTGTCGCTGCCATCCCACTTGCACGACCAGACGCCGTTGAGCGTGTTATAGACCAACCGATCGCCGCCGGGCGTGATCAAATTGTTCGTTTCGGAGTTGGTTGTGCGTGTGATGCGCCGCAGCCGCAGGTACGCATCATCCAGGTCCAGCGGTTTGGTCGATTGCGACCGTCCGGCATCTTCCGACTTCGCGCCGGGCTTTTTCACTTCCAGTGGTTTGCGTTTCTTCGCCGCAGCCACTGCATCCTCGTAGTACTTGTTCAGCTCCTGACCCGCCAGCGCTTCCAGTTCCTTGTCGAGATAGACGCTGTACAGATCGTACTGGCCGTCCACACGACGGGAGATGAAGTTCAGGATCTTGCCATCGGCTGACCACTGCGGGTTGTGATCGCTCTGCGGGTGACGTGATACGTTTACCGGTTTGGCGCTGCCGTCCACCGGCACCACCCAGATGTCATAGTTGAAGCTGCGATCGGCATCGCAATAGGCGATGTACCGGCTGTCAGCACTCCATGACCAGTGAAGCTGCGCGTTCCAGCCTTTGTGCAGCACACGCTCAGTCCCCGTTTCAAGGTCCAGCAGCATCAGGTTGCCCGGCGCTCGCATGAACGCCAGCCATTTGCCATCCGGCGAAGGAGATGGCGATGAATCGTTGTGAGGCGACTCAATCAGCGTTTTGATTTCGAATCGGATCGCATCGTGCCACCGTTTGGGATCGAGCGGTTGCTCCTTGTCTTTCGGTTCCTTCTTCGGTTCTTCCTTCTCCGCCTCTTCTTTCACATCCGACTTCTCCGCCCCCTGCACGGTGGCTGCGTCATCGTCGGATTCGCTTTTTTCCTTAGTTTCCTCGCCTTCCTGCGTGGGTTCTTCCTTCGCGGATTCATCCTGCGAAGGTTTTTTCTCACTGGATTCCGTCTTCGCCTTTTCCGCAGCCTTCAACGCCTCCTCAAACTGCTTGCGGATGTCGCTGCGTGTCAGTGTGACGGTCGCGACACAGATGGAGTCGATACCATCCTTCGTGCTCACGAAGTAGAGCCGCGTGCCGTCGGGCGACCATGCCGGCTGCTTCTCCCGCGCGTGGGTGTGCGTCACGCGCACCGTCGGGCTGCCGTCGTCCACATTACGGATGAAAAGCTCGCCCCGTGCGATCACCGCCATCACCTTGCCATCAGGCGACAGCGCCGCCTCCGTCACCTCGCGGTTGACCGACAGCAACTGGAAGTTGTCATCGTCATCGGTACTGCCGCGAATGTTCAGCGCGATCGGCTCGCTGGTGGGCGATTGCAGGTCCAGCCGATAGAGCGTATCCCACACGACGAACACAGCCGTGTTGCCATCGACGCTCACATCGAAGTTCTGCACATCGGCTTCGGTGAAGCTGGTCAGCCGCTCGTGTTTCAGGGCGGCGCGGTCGAACGATGCCGGGTCGAAGCCGCGCAGGTTCACGCGGTAAATGTTCACGCAGTTCAGCTCGCGGTCAGACAGATACAGCAGTTCATCATTGTTGCGCCATCGCGCCTGACCATCGTTGCCGGGCCAGTCGGTGATCTGCGTGAAGGTTTTCGTCTGGCGGTCGTAGATCCACACATCGCGTGTGTTGGGGTTGCGACTGTGCCGGCGGTGCCACGATGAGGTACCGCGTGTAAAGGCAACGAATCGACCGTTGGGGCTGACCGCCGGTTCGCTGCCGAACGCATCATGCAGGCGGATCAGGTCGCCACCTTCCAGTCCAATCATGTAAGGCCGCATCAACCGATCAGGATCACCCTCAACCGCCGCGGCAAAGAGCACCACCTCATGGCCCGCCTCATCGATGCCGAAACCCGACAGGATGCACGATTGATCGACGTGCGAAAGCTGGCGCACATCCGTGCCATCCGCCTGCATAAGGTGGACATTGAGGTAACCCGAGCGCGTGGACGTGAAGGCGATTTTCCTGCCGTCGCGGCTCCAGGCCGATCGCAGGTCATCGCCCGCATGGCGGGTGAGTCGAATCGCCAGCCCGCCATCGCTGCTGACCTTCCAGAGGTCGCCGCGCCACGAAAAAACGATCTGCGAACCATCGGGGCTGACGGAGGGGAATCGCGGCAGGTCGACGTTGCCCTCGATCGCGTGACCCGGAGCAGCCTGTTGAGCCGCACACGCAGAGATCAGCAGTGCCACAAGCAGCAGGTAAGCTGCCCCAAGTGGAAATCGCCCCAGCCAGGCCGATCGCGTCAACACCATGGCGGTCCTCCAAAATAAAACGATGCGTCTAACAGGTTAACACACCGGGTTTTTGGATGTAGCCGCGTTGTTTGGGACGGGAAGCCGCAATTACAAGAGCTTGGCGAGCTGATCCGCGATGCGGTCGCAGACACTCAGGTAACCCGGCCCGAAGGTGGTGACATGCGCCATGGCTGTGTTCAGCCAGTAGACGCGGGCGCGCACGTCGAACCCGCTGCGTAACGGGTGAACCTGCGTGTAGTGGTCGAAGAAGACATCATCCACCGTGTTGAAGACACGCAGGTACGCCAGCTCATACTCCACATCGGAGAAGTTCACACCGCCATCGATGATGCCGCTGAGCGTAGGGCGATCGGGGTCCAGGTCGTCGACGATGATGTTGCTCGCCCACAGGTCGCCGTGGACGAGCGTAGGCCGGCCGGACTCTGGCAGCCAGCGGTCCAGGTTCGCCAGCACCTCCGCTGTCACCCAGCGGGTGCGGGCGGTCAGCCGGTCACGCACCTGTTCGAAATGGCGCTGCATCACCGGGGCGAAGCGGTCGAGCCAACGGTGGTAAGCCTCGCCGCCCAGCGCGTTGCCGTAAGTCTCACGGACATGGCGATGCAGCTCCGCAACCTGTACCGCCAGTTGCTGCTGGAGATATCGCCTGCCGCGTGGGGTCAGCTTTGCCTCGCTGAGGTTGCGCCCCGGCAGCCGGGCCATCAGCAGGCACGTCCCGCCAAAGGCCTCATCCTCCGAACAACACAAAAGCGGTTCCGGCGTCGCAACGCGCGTGTGCCGGCGATACCAGCCCAGAGCCTCGAACTGCTGCTGCAGGTGGGGATCATCCACCTGCGGGGCGAGCTTGGCGACCAGCGTGCCCGGGCGGCCGTCGGTCGTCCATTCGTACACCGCGTGGGTCGCCCCGCCGTGCATCCGCCGCACACTCGTAACGCGCAGTGACGGGTCCAGCCGGCGGACCAGCCGCGTGGCTGTCGAGGCGTCAATAAGGATCGGCGAAGCACTCATCCGCAGTAAGAACCGATGGCCGGCTTGCTGGAGGGCGGGCAGGATCACAAACCTTGCATCGGCCGTTCAAAGGCCCCGCCCAAGCGCCGGCCCATCAGCCGCAGCCCGCCCGACGCCAGCCTCCCCCATGCAAAAAGCCCACCGTCATGCGACGATGGGCTTCGGTTCGGGGAGTTTCGGGTTTTCACCCGTGGGGAATGGAGGTGACAGGATTCGAACCTGCGACCTTCTCGATGCCATCGAGACGCTCTCCCAACTGAGCTACACCCCCATGGAAACGCCGGGGCGTTCCAAGGCGTGAGAGTATAGAGAGGATGCGTAGAGGTATCAAGCGGAGGGCGGAAGGCGGCAGTGGTGGTTTCTCCGGTGAGGAGAATAATCAATAAGCAACAATCAAAAAGCAATTGTAAATGATGGCAATGGGCGATGGTCCTCCCTGTGTCATTGACCCTTGCCAACTGCTTTTGCGTATTACTTATTGCATCCCCCGTCTCGCGGTATGGGGGTGGATTTGGCGCTAGGACTGAGGAGTAAGACGTACCGCCCGGCGGAGTTGCCGCGTTGACGCTGACGGGGCGGAGGCACTACATTGGGCTGATTCAACCCAGGCCCGTCCGGGGCTTATTTGGTGTCGTTGAAGGGAATACGCATGAAAGAGTCGCAACCGTCGAAGTTCGGCCTGCCATCGGTAAGCCGCCGTTCGTTCGTTAAATCCGTCGCCGGCGCCGGTGCCGGGCTGGCACTGGTGCAGCCGACCTGGGTCAAGGCTGCCCAGAGCAAGGAACAGGTCAACGTCGCGCTGATCGGCTGCGGCGTCCAGGGCACCATCCTGCTGAACTGGATGTTGCGCATCCCCGGCGTGCGGATAAAGGCGATCTGCGACATCTTCGAATTCAACCGCGTCCGGGCGTCGGGTCTGTGCCGCAAGGCCAACCAGGGAGTCGCCGATTACATGGACTATCAGGAGATGCTCCAGAATGAGAACCTGGACGCGGTGGTCATCGCCACACCTGACTTTGTCCATGCGGAAATGACCAACGCCTGCCTCGAAGCCGGGCTGCACGTCTACTGCGAAAAGGAGATGTCCAACGACATCGAAAAGGCGCGCAGCATGGTGCTGACGGCCCGCAAGACGGGCAAGTTGCTGCAGATCGGCCATCAGCGCCGCAGCAACCCCTTCTATCAGCACGCCTACCGGCTGACCAACGAGGCCAAGGTGTTCGGCGCGATCACGCACGTCAACGGCCAGTGGAACCAGGCCAAACCCATCGACATCGGCTGGCCCAAGCGATACGAACTGGATGAGGCGACGCTGAACAAATACGGCTACGAGACGATGGGCCAGTTGCGCAACTGGCGCTGGTTCCGTAAGTTCGCCGGAGGCCCGATGGCGGACCTGGGCTCCCATCAGGTCGACATCTTCAACTGGTTCCTCAACGCGGTACCCAAGAGCGTCTACGCCATCGGCTCCAACGCCCGCGCCATCATCCAGGGCAGGGAGGAAAACGCCAGCTTCACCCCCGAGTGTGAAGACAACGTGATGTGCCTCTACGAGTGGGACACACCCGAAGGCGTGGTGCGCGGCTTCTATCAGGTGATCCTCTCCTCCAGCCACGGCGGCTTCTGGGAGTCGTTCATGGGCACCCAGGGTTCGTTCGTGATCTCCGAGATCACCACCCGCAACGCCATGTTCCGCGAGGCCCGCGCCCCCAAGCAGGACTGGGAGTCCGAAGCTGAGAAGATCGAGGTGGGCGGTGCCGAGGCGATGAACTTCGACCCGCTCAAGTCGCGCAAGGCGCAGGGCAAGATGGACGAGGTGGCCCGCCAGCTCGAGGAATCGCTGGACAAGCCCGTGCACCAGGTTCACCTGGAGAACTTCTTCGCCGCCATCCGCGATGGTGAGAAGTTGACCTGCCCCGCGGAGGTCGGCTTCGAGACAGCCGTCACCGTGCTCAAGGTCAACGAGGCTCTGCGCACCGGCAAGAAGGTCGAGTTCAGCCCCAACGAGTTCAAGGTCTGAACGCCGGGGTGAATCGCTGTTCGGACAGCGACAACCAGGCAGTACTTTGTCACGAGTAACCGGACAACCGCGCGGCCGACCGCGCGGTTGCCGCTTGTATGGCCCGGTCGCGAACCCGCCCCGTCGGCCGGCACGCCTTCAACCACGTAACTGATGTCTGACGCTGCGTTTGCCAATCTGACCGGGGAGGTGGTCCACCGATTCGACCATCGGGCGATGGCGACCACCTTCACGATCTATATCTTCGATGAAGAGCACGGCTACGCCCGGCAGGCGGCCCGGGCAGCGTTCGACCTCATCGATGATCTGGAGGAGCAGCTCAGCTATTTCGTCCCTTCCAGCGACGTTTCACAGATCAACCGCCTCAAGGCGGGCGAATCGGTGCGCGTCGGTCCGGCGACACTGGCTTGCATCCAGACCGGCCTGGAGGTTGGCCGGCTGACGGGCGGAGCGTTCGACCTGACCGTCGGGGCGCTTTTGTCAGGCCGACAGCCCTGGGACGCGACGCCACTGGGCGCTGAACTCTATCAGCCGCGTCTGGGGCCGGTGACGGTGGGCATGGACCTGATCGCCGTCAACCCCGAACTCAACGCGGTGGCGGTACTGGCCGACAACGTCGAGATCGATCTGGGTGGAATCGGCAAGGGTTACGCACTGGATGAGGCGGCCCAGTTACTTCGCGACTGGGGGATCGCTCGGGCGATGCTCTCCGCCGGGCTGAGCACAATGCTGCCGGTGGGCGAACCACCCGCAGAGGGGTGGCGAATGCGGGTGATCGAGCCTCGCAATGAGAAGCAGGTGCTGGCGCATTTCCGCACGTTTGACCGGGCGGTGAGTACCTCCAGCTGGTCGCCTGATCAGCCGCACATACTGGACCCGACGACGGGCGAACCGGCGACGCACTATCTGGCAGCCTGGTCGATGGCGCCCAGCGCCGCATGGGCCGATGCTCTGTCGACAGCGTTCCTCGTGATGCCGCCAGAGTCGATCGAAGCCCTATGCCGTGAAAGGCCAGAGGTTTGTGGTATGCTCTTGTCCGATCAGGATGGCGAACTGAGCCTCGCCGCCTTCGGCTCGTGGCAGCGCCTGGCCTGTGAACTGAACGATCAATCCTGCGAGCCCGCAGCAGAGGCGGGACCGACCTCATGATGACTGTGGATCATCCAACGTATTACGTTGCCGCTTCCGCCATGCGGGTGTTTCGTCTCGCCATGGCGTGCATGGTGGTGTTCTGGACCGCCTCGGTACAGGCGCAGGGGATTTTCAGCCACAGCCGCTCGACCTATCCCCACTGGATCAACCTGATGGATGAGGACGGGCAGGTGATCAACCTGCGCGACCGGGAAGCCAGGCCTTACTCCCCCACCCGGACATGCGGGCGCTGCCACAACGTCGATGCGATCAACCACGGCTGGCACTTCAATGCGAACTTTGGCACCGCCGAGGCCGGCCGACCGGGTGAACCGTGGATTCTGACCGATCCCGCCACGCGCACACAGCTACCCCTGAGCTACCGCAAGTGGCCCGGCACGTTCCATCCGGACGAGGTCGGTATGGACGAATGGCATTTCATCCGCCAGTTCGCCCGACACATGTCCGGCGGCGGCCCAGGTTACGGCCCACGCAAGGATGGCAAGGCGACCGCCGGCACCAGCAATACCGACAAAGAAGAGGATGACCCCCTCGCCACCCCGGAAGGCCGCTGGCACATCTCCGGTTACCTCGAAAACGACTGCATGATGTGCCACGCCGGTCCAGGCGCGTACGACGTGACCGAGTGGGCACGGCAGGTCCAGAACGAGAACTTCAAATGGGCTCCGACGGCCGCGGTCGGGCTGGGCCGTGTCGTGGGTGACACCCGCCGCATCCCCAACGATTTCGACCCGGAGTTCCCCGAGTTCACCCCCGGGGCGCAACTGCCTCAACTGCAATACGATGCGTCGAAGCAGAACGCTGACAACCGCGTCTTTTTCGACATCGTGCGCAAACCCGCAGCCGAACGCTGCTACTACTGCCACTCCACGCATGAAACGGGCGAGCAGAGTCTGCCACGCTGGCAGCGCGACCCCGATGTGCACGTGATGCAGGGCATGAACTGTGCTGACTGCCACCGGCACGGCATCGACCACAACATGGTTCGCGGCTTCGAGGGTGAAGCGGCGATCTCCCCCCACGGCAGCGCAGTTGCTGCGTTAAGCTGCGCCGGCTGCCATACGGGTGTTCAGGGCAGCGACAACCCACAGCTTTTCGGTGGTCGACTTGGCGCCCCCATTCCTGAACATAAGGGCATTCCCCCGCTGCACTTCGAGTCGCTGACGTGCACAGCCTGTCACTCAGGCCCCTGGCCGCAGCCCAGCAGCCAGACGGTGCAGACCTCCCTCGCCCACGCGCTGGGCCAGAGCGATGAGCACCGTCACCCGGCCGACCCGCCACACATCACCCAGCCGGTCTTCGTGCGTAATGCGGCGGGCAAAATCGAGCCGCATCGCATGATGTGGCCCACCTACTGGGGTGTGATGACGGGCGATCAGGTCAAGCCACTGCCCATCGAGCAGGTGCAAAAGGCGGTGACGCGAGTTCTACGGCAGCAGCCTGCCGAATCTGCTGAGGGTGAGAAGGCCAGGCCGGAAAGCTTCCCGCGTGGCTGGGCACCGGTGACGAAGGAGCAGATCGCTGCAGCACTTACGGCGCTCCAGAAGGGTCTGGAAGAGGGGCAGATTGCGGTATACGTGACCGGTGGGCGCTTACACAAACTTGATGGCGAAACGGTAACCGCAATCGAGCACACCGCGGCTGAGCCGTACTCCTGGCCGCTGGCGCACGATGTGCGACCTGCGAATCAGGCACTGGGGGCACGTGGGTGCATGGACTGCCATGCCCCGGATTCGCCCTTCATCGCCGGCCTTGTGGCCGCTCAACCCATCTCGCCCAACGGCGAGGTGATCCGGCGGATGCACGAGCTGCAGAACATCGACCCGGTGCTGTGGGAGGCATGGGCACGCGGGTTCGGGATGCGAAACGCATTCAAGATCGTCGGTTTCGCGGCTGCGGGACTGATCGGCCTGGTGCTGCTGTGGCTGATCATGCAGGCGTTCTCGGCGATCCACCTGAAACGCCGCAAGCCGGTCGCGGAACTGCGAGCGTAAGAAAGAGTGCAACGAGGTGGGGCCGCGATGGGTGTTGCCCCCACCCTGACCGTGTGATAGAGCAGGCATGTACGCAACTGTCGTCTTTTTCTCGATCGTCGCCACGCTCGTACTGATGGGCGTGCATCTGGCGTTGCGCGGCGGTCGTGAGCGGCCGGCCCCGCCGGTGGGCGTGGTCAGCCGACTGATCTACCTGCTGGTGCTGCTGAGCACGCTTTTGGCCGCGGCGAGCGCCTGGGGGCCGATCCTGCGCGGGCAGACAATGCGCGGCTGGGCACTTCTGGCGCATTCGTCGGCTGCGGGGTTGCTCATCGTGTCGCTCACCTCGCTGGTGGCGATCTGGGCAGGTGGCTGCCGCATCGCCGCCGAGCCGGATGATCGCGGCCGGGCGTTTACCCTCGGCACGCGGCTGGCGTTTACTCTTGCGGCGGTGGCGGGTTTGCTTGTCATCCTCAGCGCGTTGCTGCCCATGACACCACTTTTCGGCACGCACGAGCAGGAACTGCTGATTCAAACGCATCGTTACGCAGGGCTGGGACTTGTCCTGGCATTGATGGTTCATCGGTATCTTCTGTGGCTGGCGCAACGTCGCAGCCGCGCAACAAAAGGAGCTGTGCAACATGAAGCGACCACTGCTTAAGGGCCGCACTCTGATGGTGGCATGGATGAGCATCGCCTGTCTGATGCTGGCGATGGGGCTGTCGGGCTGCGGCGACACCAACAACGGATCACAGGGTGGATCGACGTCCACGCCGAGCACCACGACGGAGGACAACAGCCAGGGCGAGGCAACACCGAAGGATTCGACCCCCAGCGAGCCAGCCGCTTCGACCCCAGCCGAACCTGCCCCGACCACGACAGGCAACGATGTGGAGCTGGTCGAAATCGAACTGGAACTGCCGCAGCCACTGTTCCTCGGCACACCCAAGGAACCACCGGCCAACACAACCGCGCTGGGCAACCTGCCGCCGCGTGAGCCGCTGCGTGCGCCCCAGGGTGCGAAGAATCTGGCCCTGAACAAACCCGTGACCTCCAGCGATGACAACCCCATCATCGGGACGCTGGATCAGATCACCGACGGGGACAAGGAAGCCACCGATGGCAGCTATGTCGAACTGGGCAGCGGCAAGCAGTGGGTCGTGATCGACCTAAAGGAACCGGCCAACATCTACGGCATCGTCATCTGGCATTTCCACGCTGACCCGCGCATCTATCGCGATGTGGTGGTGCAGCTCGCCGATGATCAGGATTTCCTGCAGAACGTGCGCACCGTCTTCAATAACGACCAGGACAACTCGCTGGGCCTGGGCGTGGGCGCGGATCGCGAATACTTCGAGAGCAACGAAGGCCACCTGATCTACGTGAAGGGTGAAAAGGCGCGTTACGTGCGGCTGTGGAGCCAGGGCAACACGGCTGACGACCAGAACCACTACATTGAAGTGGAAGTCTGGGGTGTGCCCGCCAAGTGAGTCTGAACGTTTCGGCGAGCGAATCGTTAACGCGATTCGCCGCCCTTTTTACCGTATGCCGCACATCGTCACGGCGGCATCATTCCTCGCCATTGCGGGAGCGTCGAATTTCAGCGCCCTCACCCCGGGAGACAACAACCATGTCACAAACAACGCGAACGCTTATGACTTTGCTGCTGACCGCCTCGCTGCTTTTCGTGGCCGCGTGCGGTGATTCAGGCACGAATAACAACAACACCACAAACAACGGCACCACCGCCCCGGGTGCCACCGATACGCAGCCCGCAGAAGACAAGGGCGAAGGCACCACTGACTCCGGCGCCGCTGCCAGCGATGAGCTGACGACAATCGAAATCGAACTGCCCATAGCTCAGACGGTCGGCACGAAGCCGGAACAGATTGCCTCGGACGCCGACTTTGATGCCCCGCCCCCACCACCGCTGCAGGCGCCCGCCGGTGCGGTGAACCTCGCGCTGGACAAACCGGTGACCAGCAGTGACCCGATGCCCTTCATGGGCGATTTGAGCTACATCACCGATGGCGACGCCGAAGCGTTCGACAACAACGTCGTCGAACTTGCCCCCGGTAAGCAGTGGGTGCAGATCGACCTGGAGGCTCCCTGCCGGCTGTACGGCATCGCCACCTGGCGCGATCACCACCACATCGTCGTCTATCGCGACGTGGTCGTGCAGATCGCCGACGATGCCGATTTCACGCAGAACGTGCGCACCGTCTTCAACAACGACCAGGACAACTCCAGCGGTCTGGGTGCGGGCACCGACAAGGAGTTCTTTGAAAAGAACCACGGCCACCTCGTCCAGCTTAAGGGTGAGGTCGCCCGCTACGTGCGCATCTACTCCAACGGCAATACGTCCAACGACCAGAACTACTACATCGAAGTCGCCGTCTACGGTGTTCCGCAATAACGCCGCTGACGGTTTCGTGCCACACCCTGGAACCAGCATCGCTCGGATTGCCACGACATCCCGCCTGCCCCATGAAACGACAATCCCTCTTCATCCTCGGATTCGTCGCGGTGATGGGGCTGGCGTTGTCGTTGCGCGTGGGCAATCTGGGCGCGCGGCCCATGCATGCTGATGAGGGCAATAACACCATCATCTTTCAGGAACTTTATGAGACGGGCCGCTACATCTACAGCCCGCTCGATCACCATGGGCCAAGTCTTTACTACGTCACGCTGCCCTTCGTGTGGATGAGCGGCGCGGCCGACTTCAACAGCACCGATGAAGCAACCTATCGTGCGGTGTCGGTGGCGTGCGGGCTGCTGCTCATCGCGATGCTGTGGCTGGTGTGCGACGGCCTGGGACGGCCGGCGCTCAATATGGCGGCGGCGCTTCTGGCGGTGTCCCCCGCATTTGTCTTCTACAACCGCTACTACATTCACGAGCCGTTGTTGCTGGTGTTCAACTTCGGGTTGCTCGCCGCGGGCTGGCGTTACGCAATGCGGCCGCACATCGGCTGGGCGATCGTGGCTGGCCTTTGCGCGGGGTTGTCCTTCGCCACAAAGGAAACGTGTGTGATTCTTTGGACGGCGATGACGCTGGGCGCGGTCGTCGTGTGGTACATCGAACGTCGAGCGGCGATGAAAGCCGCGGTTCCAGCGACTGTCGGCACTGCTGTTCACGCAAGCAGTACCATCATCAACCCATCGCACGACAATACCCCCGCCAACGCCTTAACATCACGGCCGCTCCCATCAATCGACTGGCGGCACCTCGTCGCCGCCGCCGTGGCCGCACTCGTGCCCGTCGTGCTACTTTTCTCCGCATTTTTCCGTCATCCGCGCGGCATCGTCGATTCGTTCCTCTCCTACTTCAATTACGCTCAGCGTGCTCAGGGCGCGGGCCACGAAGCGCCCTGGTACACCTACCTCAAGCTGCTGGCCTACTTCCATCGCAAAGAAGAGGTTCTGCGTGCCCCGATCTGGAGTGAAGGGCTCATTCTCGGTCTGGCGATCATCGGCGCGGTCGTGGCTGCGACCGGCTGCTGGCTCAGCCCGATGCACCGCCGCTTCGCCCGCTTCATCCTCGTGTACACCCTTTTCACCACCGCCGTCTTCGCCGCCATCCCCTACAAGACGCCGTGGAACGTGCTGCCCTTTTTCCAGGGCATGATCCTGCTGGCGGGCATCGGTGTGGCGGCCCTGATGGCACGGGCGGCCCTCCTGCCCCGCATCGCTCTGGCGGTCGCGCTGGCGTTCGGCCTGATTCACCTGCGCAACCAGGCGGTCCTGGCCAACAGCGAACGCTATTTCGCCAGCCGAGCCAACCCCTACGTCTATGCCCACACCACGACCGACACGGTGCGGCATCTGGTGCCGTTCGTCGAGCGTCTGGCGGCCGCCGCCCCCGACAATCAGCCCTTCATCATTCAGATTTACTGCGACAACGCCTGGCCCCTACCCTGGTACCTGCGTCGATTCAAGCACGTGGGCTACGGCACACAGCAGAAGCTGCACCCGCGGGCAAGCCTCATCCTCGTCGAGCTGAGCCGTCATGATGATCTGGCCCAGTGGCAGAAGAAGCTGGGCAACGACTGGCGCAACCCCGGCAGCTACACGTTGCGGCCCAACGTGTTCCTTACCGCCTTTGTCCGTGAGGAACTGTTCCAGGCGATGTTGAACCTCCCGGCCGATCCGGCGGCTGCGAAATGAACGATGATTCGGTATCCTGTTGAATGCTTCACCAAATGTTTGTGAAAAGGAAAGGAAGCACTATGTCCCGCTGGATTCGTCCGTTCCACTGCATCATGATCGCCACGCTGGCGCTGCTGGTCTCTGTCGGCTGCGCCGTGACGTCGGCCAACACGACCGAACGTGGCCTCAATGAGCCTCCCGAAGGCTTCGTCGCACTGTTCAACGGTAAGGACCTGACCGGCTGGAAGGGCCTGGTGGGCGATCCTCGCAGCCGTGCGAAGATGACCCCCGAGCAGCTCGCCGAAGCGCAGAAAAAAGCCGATGAGGAAATGCGCAAGCACTGGTGGGTGGAAGACGGCATCATCGTCAACGATGGCCGCGGCCCGCACCTGTGCACCATTAAGGACTACGGCGACTTCGAAATGTACGTCGACTGGAAGATGACCCCCGGTGCGGACAGCGGCATCTACCTGCGCGGCTCGCCTCAGGTCCAGATCTGGGATCCGGTCAACGGCATCCCCGAAGCAAAGGTTGGTTCCGGCGGCCTTTACAACAACCAAAAGCATCCCTCCAAGCCGCTCGTCGTCGCCGACAACCCCGTCGGTGAATGGAACACCTTCTACATCAAGATGGTGGGCGAACGGGTCACGGTAAAGCTCAACGGCAAGCTCGTCGTCGACAACGTCGTCATGGAAAACTACTGGGAGCGCGACAAGCCGATCTACCCCACCGGGCAGATCGAGCTGCAGACGCACGGTGGACGGATGGAGTTTCGTAACATCTTCATTCGTGAAATCCCGCGCGACTGATTCGCAGGGAACGATGAATAGGACCTCGAACAGGCCCACGGATCAATCGTCCGTGGGCCTGTCATCGTACAGGAGCACAGCATGAGCAGCGGCCTTTCCGATGTTCTGCGCCAGATGGCTGACGGCCGGACGCCCCATCCTCACGATGATGACGCCTTCGACACCGAGGTCGAGGCTCAGGCGACGCCCATGCCGATCGCCGAACCCGCCGCCGCGCGTTCGCAACGGCCGTCACGTCCCGCCAGCCCAGCCGCCCCGGTGCCGAGTGCTGCCGCATCTGCCCGGCTGGGCCCCGCGGCTCGGACCAACGCCCGCCGTCGCAAGAGCAACCAGCAGCTCAAGGAGGTGGCGACGCCGATCGTTTTCACCGTTGGCCTGCTGCTGCTCTTTCCCGCCATCTGGGGCACGCTCGTCCTGATGGGCCAGAACATCTGGCGCAGCGACAAACCCGACGCCCCCACCGTCGCCAAAGCCATGCTCATCTGCTGGCCTCTGAGCCTGGCGCTGATCGGACTGGCGGTCGTCATGTTCCTGCAGGTCAGAGCTGAACGCGACGAGTGAGGGGGATGTGGTGATGGGGTGACATAGCACCTGTCCAAATCTCCTCCCTCTCGTCCGCCTCAACCGATAGACTGTTATGGTCCGGCCCTCGGGCCTTCACACCAGGCAGGAGTAGTGTCAATGCCGCGACATCCGTGGATGCCAGTGCTGTGGATCGCCCTTGCCGTGTTGGCGGGCTGTCAGACCAAACAGGTGACGATCACCAGTGAACCATCCGGTGCGCAGGTGGTGCTCACACCGGTGCGTAACGGCGTTCGCGGCGAAAGCCGGCTGCTGGGCGTGACGCCCATCAAACGTACGCTCGACTTCAGCGGCAACCGCCAGTATCAGGCCACGCTCTCGGCCCGCCACTTCAGTGACGCCACGCTCGACATCGCCTTCGACCCGCAGGATCAGCATCAATACCACGTCCAGCTCGAACGCATCTCCATCGACGTGCCGCTCATCCAGTTCGAACCACGCCGCACCATCAACGGCACGCAGCTGCGGCCGGTGCAGCGCAACACGCTGGCCTATCTCGACGTCGTGGAACGTTCCCCCACCGTGCGGGCCGTCACGCGCGTGACCGCCAACGAGAACCGAAACGGCATCATCGGCCGTCCGGCGCTGTCACCGACCGATGATGTGATGGCCTACCCCTGGATCACCGTCGAGCCGCACGAGGAAACTTACATCGTGCAGCACGGCGACACCGTCCAGCACATCGCCACACTCTTTGGCGTGACCGTGGACGAACTGCTGGCGGCCAATCCGAACCTCGCGGAGAAGCCTTCCGAGCCGAAGCCGGGCATGGTCCTGCATATTCAGACGCCGCGGATCTTCTCGAGCATCTGGCGTCAGCGCATCGGTTCCTACGCCCGTACGCGCGTCACCGAGGGCCGTTGGCGCGATCTGGAACCTGCCTTCACCGCTGAGGGCACACACATCATCTTTTCCTCCAACCGCACCAGCGAGAACCCCACGCTGTGGCGCATCCGTCTGGATGGTGGCGGCGGCATCACCCGTATCACCGACTCCCAGGCTCAGGACTACCAGCCCTCCGTCGCGCCGGGCAGCGGCCTGATCGCCTACGCCTCGATTCCCCTTGGAGCCGACAGTCTGCAAATCTGGACGGTCCACGCCAATGGCGCTCTGCCCAGCCAGTTGCGTCGCGGCCACTCGCCCGCCATGTCACCCGATGGTCAGCGCATGCTCTTCCTGCGTCGCGACCCGGAGACCGGCCGCACCCAACTCTGGTCCATGAGCGTCGACGGCACAAATGAAACACAGCTCACCTCCAACGACCGATACGACATCTTCGACCCGCAGTGGTCGCCCGATGGCCAATGGATCGTCTTCGCTTCCAACCGCGATACCAGCGAGAACGCCTCGGATGCCCCGGACATCTGGATCATGGCATCTGACGGTACCAAGGCTACTCGCCTGACCAGCAATCCCTCCTGGGACGACTACCCCGTCTTCGATCGCACCGGCCGCTGGATCTACTTCCGCTCCAACCGCGGCGGCGCCTGGAACATCTGGCGCATGGAACCCATCCTCCCCACCGAACAGCAGGACGAACTGGGCTTTCAGTCGTTTAACTGATTTGGCGATTTGGTGATGTGGTGATTTGGCGATGTATCAAGCCGCTTGCGGCTTGGCGCAGACTCATCATTGCGACATCAGGTACCCCCATCAAAAGATCCCTGACATCCCTCATCAAATCACCCAATCTCTTTAGTTCACCAGCCACGCCCGGACGCGGGTCGATATGGCGTCGAGGATCACCACAACCGCCAGCAGCATGGCCAGACAGGCGAGCACAGCGGGGAAGTCGCGGAACTCGAAGTAGAGGCTCAGGTACCAGCCGATGCCGCCCGCGCCGACGATGCCCAGCACACTCGCGGCCCGGACGTTGTACTCGAACATAAAGATGCAGGAGCTGAGCACCCCCGCCCGTGAAGCGGGCCAGACCGCGTGAAGGAACTGTTGCAGCCCCGAAGCGCCGATCTCCTTCAGCGCGCTGGGTGGCCCCGGGTCCACCGCCTCGAACTCCTCATAGAAGAACTTGGTCAGATACCCCACCGAATAAGCCGCCAGCGCCAACACGCCGGCCAGCGGCCCGGTGCCGACCGCCGCCACGAAGAACAGTGCCCAGATGAGCGACGGCAGCGTTCGCACGGTGTTGAGGATGAACCGCGCCACTGGACGGATGCCGCGCGGCCCAACGTTTTTCGCCGCCAGCGCCGCCGTGGGCCAGGAAACGACGATCCCCAGCGTCGTACCAATGAGCGACATGCCCAGCGTCTGTAAGAGCGCCCCAAACAGCGCCCCCCAGCTAATCGCCGCCACCTGCGCTGCCGATTTGGGCAGCAGGTCCGAAAGGAACCGCGACAGCCCCGTCCACGCCCCCTGCAGCATTCGGCTGCTGATCCCCAGTTGCCAGATCGACAGCCCGTACAGCACTGTCACGACCAGCGCCACAACCACCCAGGTGCTCACACGCATCCACTGGGGCATCTCACGCACCGGACGCACCGGCCGGGATTCGGCAAACTGCTGCCTGAGCGTCTGACACGCGCCGCACGGCGTGAACGACCTGCCCTGACCGGCCGGGCCATCGAATACGATCCGCCCGGCGTCCAGCCCGATGATGCGGTCCGCGTAATGCTCCGCCAGTGCACAATCGTGCAGCACGCTCACCAGCGTCAGGTTGTGCTCACGGCCCAGCTCACGCAGCAGGTTCATGATGTGCCGGGCGTTTTCGCTGTCCAGTGCCGCCACCGGCTCATCGGCGAGAATGATCTGCGGGTCCTGCATCAACGCCCGGGCGATGGCGACGCGCTGCTGCTCACCGCCACTCAGTCGCCGCACCGGCCAGTTCATTCGCGTGCCCAGCCCCACCCGTTCGAGCAACCGAATCGCACGCCGCCGTTCATGCTCGGGGAAACGCAGGATCGTCTGATGCAGCGAAAGTCGCCCCAGCGCCCCGTGCAACACGTTCTGCAACGCCGTGCGATGCTTCACCAGGCGCAGGTCCTGATGAATCGTCGCGATACGATCATCGACGCTGACCGAACCTTTGGAAGGCTTCAGTCGGCCGGACAGACACCCCAGCAGCGTCGATTTGCCACTGCCCGAAGCACCCAGGATCGCCACGTGCTGGCCGCGGGGCACTTCCAGATTCAGGTCACACAGAGCGGCGACCTCATCAACGCCGCCGTTGACAGGGTAGTTCTTGCACAGGTTCGTTACGCGGATCGCGCACGGCTGGGCCGACACCGTTGGAGGCGGCGCGGTCGATGGCTGTACGGTCGTTTCGACGAGGTCCATGCGCTTCCAGGGTCGTGGGGGAGCGTCGCCTGCCGTGGTCGGTACGGTCATCGCATCCGCCCCATCCCCGCGTTTACTTCACAAACTCGTCCACGGGCCGACCAATGTACTGCATCGCCTCAACCGTTGCCTTGATGTGCTCCTCGGGGTCCACTTCCGTCAGGCGACTGGCGCCGTAGACATCGGCCAGCAGCTCCGGATTCTCCTGGCTGACCTTCAGGAGCGCGGCCTTAATTTTAGCCTTCAATTCGCTGCTTAGCTCGCCACGCACCGCCACCACATGGGTGGGCACGGCTGGCGTCCGCGCGATGATCTTCAGCTTGGCGCGATCCGCAGGGTCCTTGATATAAACGTCCGCCCGCGGCCCTTCCATGGTGTAGAAGCTCACGGCACAGACATCAGCCCGGCCGTCGCGCACCTGTTCCAGCGCCTGAGTGTACCCACCGCCAAACGACACGCCGGCGAACTTGTTCACCGGGTCCTCCCCCGGTTTCAGCAGTCCTTCCTGTACCAGCCGCCGCATCGCCATCAGGTATCCCGAGGTGCTGGTGGGGCTGGTGAAGGCGATGCGCAGTTCCGACGCCCGCTTGACGATGTCCTCGATGCTGTTGAGGTCGCTGTCAGCCCGGACGACGAAGATGGAGTCGTAGTTGGTGCGTTCCACACCGTTAGCGTCCGGCCGCAGTTCCGCCAGCAGAATCTCCGCCCCGCCATCGCGCTTGGCCAGCAGGAACGCCAGCGAATCGAAGTAGGCCACATCGGCGGTGCCGCTGACCATCGCCTGCACCACAACACCATAGCTGGTAGGCACTTGTGCTCGAACGGGGACACCCAGCTCCTTGCTGAGGATCGCCGCGAGCTTGTCCGCGTTGGCCTGAATCTCTTCGGGCTTGGACTGCTTGGCGAAGGCGAAAACCAGTTCATCCGGGTCCTTCGCGGTGTTTGCAGCCCCCTGTGACGAGGCCCCTGCCTGACCGCTCTCCTCACCGCATCCCACAAAAAGCGTGGGCAGAACTATCCAGAACAACACGAGCAACCAGGTGCGGGTGATTCGAGCGGGCATGGCGCAACCTTTCTTGAGGGAACCAGGCGAACCCGGAAAGTGGTAGTCTCCCACGATGATATTGAGACTGGGTTTCAAGTGCAAGCAATCCAATGAAACGATTGAACCAACCGCGCCGGTCGGTCCGCATTCGCTGGCGGGCAATCCGTGGGGTAGAATGGCTTAATCATGCACATTGCGGACATCTTCGCCGAGTGTCAGACGACCTGCTCGTTCGAGTTCTTCCCGCCACGCACGCCCGAGGCGGCTGAGCAGCTTTATCAAACCATCGCCCGGCTCGAATCGCTCAAACCCTCTTTTGTCTCCGTGACTTACGGCGCGGGTGGCTCGACCCGCGAGCTGACACACGACCTGGTTGTCCGCATCCACACACAGACCTCGCTCGACCCGATCCCTCACCTGACGTGCGTCTGCCACCGCGAGGATGACATCCGTCAGATTCTGGAACGGTACGCCGCTCAGGGCATCAGCAATATTCTCGCGCTGGGGGGTGATCCGCCGCGTGGCATGGCTGACTACGATCGATCTCAGGACGCCTTCCGTTACGCTGCCGATCTGGTGAAGTACATTCGCCGGTTTAATGAATCGGGGGCACATCCCGACCCGCGCGGGTTCGGCATCGGTGTGGCGGGCTTCCCCGAAGGACACCCCGCAACGCGCAATCGTCTGCTGGAGATGGACTATCTCAAGGCCAAGGTCGATGCCGGGGCCGACTACATCTGCACGCAGCTATTCTTCGACAACCGCGACTTTTACGACTTCCAGGAGCGGTGCGAACTGGCGGGCATTCGCGTGCCCATCCTCGCCGGCATCATGCCCGTGACCTCGATCAATGGCATGAAGCGGATGGCGGAGCTGGCAGCCGGGGTACGCTTCCCCGCTCCACTACTGCGGGCACTGACACGTTGTCAGGACGACCCGGAAGCGGTTGAACGCGTGGGCATCCACTGGGCGACCGAGCAGTGCCGCGACCTGCTGGACCACAACGTGCGCGGGCTGCACTTCTACACGCTCAACCGCTCGGACGCGACGCAGCAGATCTACCGCTCACTGGGCCTGCGTGACTCGACACGGTTGCGGGAGTCCGTGGGGAAGTAAGTTAATAAGCAACAAGCAATTGGCGATGGCAAATGACGCAAGCGTGGCCGCTGCGGGTAGTTGTGGTGTGAAGATGCAAGCAGCTGCGTCCCCTCACACTTTGAACTTTACACTTTTCCCCCCTTCGTGCCTTCGTGGTTATCCGATACCTTCTCTGCCCGTGTCCGGCGGGTTTCCCTGCCCCAGCTCACGAGGATGACGATGCTGACACCGGCGAGCAGTGCCACATCGGCGATGTTGAAGATCCAGGGGTAGAGTCCGGTTGGGCCGGTGTTGCTGGTCCAGGGTAGCAGTTCCGCAAGCCCGCTTGGCCAGCGCCAGCCGAAGGGCAAATCGATGTGAGGGAAGAGCCACAGCAGGTCGCGGACGCCGCCAAAGATCACGCGATCGTAAAGGTTGCCCAGCGCCCCAGCGAGGATCAGCCCCCACGCCAGATGGTTGGGCCAGTCACCTGCCCTGCTGCGCACGAAGATGTAGCCGATGACCACCACAGCCACGACGCTGATGAGAATGAACGAGCCGCGCTGTCCCTGCCCCAGGCCGAAGACCGCCCCCAGATTCACCGTCAGCTTCAGTGCCACCACGTGCGGGATGAGGGTGATCTCTTCGTGTGGCGGAATGGTTTCGAGGTCGGCGACATTTTCAGGCGTCAGGATGATCGGTTCGCCGGCGACATAACGGAACGCCAGCGATTTGCTCAGCAGATCAGCCGCCAGCACCAGCACGAGCACGCCCAGAAAGAGGGTCAGCGACGGCCAATGCCTGACAGCGGAAGGTGAAAGCGGCGTGGAACTGGCCGGCGATCCTGTGGGCATGAAGCGAGAATCACGAAGAATACGGAAGATACGGAATCAAACGGACGAACCGTCCGGGAATGCAGGCAACCGCATCGCCACACCGCCGTGGGAGAGCGGCGGCCGATCACATCTCGCCCAGCCGTTCCTTCTCGCGGGCGACCTCGATGCAGTACTTGGCCCAAGGCTTGGCATCCAGGCGTGCCTTCCCGATGGGCTTGCCCGACTCCAGGCACACGCCGTAGATGCCTTTGTGAATCCGCATCAGGGCGTCATCGATCTCGCGCAGGAGCTTGCGCTCGGACTCGACCAGGCCAAGGGTGAACTCCTGCTCGTAGTTGTCCGAGCCGATGTCCGCCATGTGCATGGGCATGGAGGAGAGGTTCCCGCCGGAGATGTTGCGGGCATCGCCCTCCATCGACTCGACCGCGCCGACGATCTGGGCCCGCTTTTCCAGCAGGACCTTGCGGTAGTGCTCCAGATCCTTTTTGGTCAGGCCGGTCTTGACCTTTTTGAGCTGGGCCTCGGTCAGGGGCGGCCGCTCCTCCTGCGCGGGGCGGGAGGTGGCGGAGGAGCCGCTGCCGTTGCCGCTGGCAAAGCTTCGTGTCGGGTTCGCCGACGAGCCTTGTACCTTCTGTTCCAGCCGCAGAGCGGGCCGGGGCTGCTCGGGTTCGGCGGAAGCGGCCTTACGTGGGGTAGACCGCGATCCGCTGCCTGATGTGGAAGAACGCGTCCTGGGAGCTTTGCTCGTCTTCTTCTTGGCCACGTCGTACCTCGGGTAGACCCAAAAGATGTCGGCTGGCCGCGGCCGGCCCCGTCAGTCGAGACTTACCAGTTTAGCCCGAATCGCCCAAAACCGCAACCACTTCGCTTTCGCAAAGCGCGCACCTATTGGAACCAACTGGACTTAAGGAAATACCCCATTCGCACGCCCGCCGCACCACGAGACGCAACGATGGCGGCGGTTCGACGAGGCCTGTCATGCCGGCAGGGATGAGCGCAGAAGCTGCTCTACCACCGGGCGGGCAATCCGGGCAGCCGCGTTGTTGCCCTGCACCTGCCGCACCACCAGCGTCCCCTCAAAAAGGACGTTGTATAGGTTGTATAGATAGATCGGCAAAGCTGTCGGGGTCCTGCACCCCCGCCTTCCGCGCCAGATCACGGACGATTCGGCGGAACTGCAGCTTGTGCTCCGCGGCGCGCCTGATGCACGGGGTCGTGGGGGTTGGGGAATTCCGCAGCCGCATTGATGAAAATGCAGCCCTGAAAATCGGGGGCGTTGAACCACTCATCCAGTACGTCGAAGAAGCCCAGCAACTGAGCCGCCGGGTCGCTGCCGGCGATCCTGCGCACCGCGGCCCGCCAGGCGCGCATCTCCCAGTCGTGCCGCCGCCGCACTGCCTCGACCAGAAGGTCATCCTTACTCTGGAAGTGCTTGTAGAAGGTGGTCTTGGTGACGCCCGCCTCGGTGAGGATGCGGTCGATGCCCACCGCGTTGAAGCCGTAGGTGTAGAAAAGGTCGATCGCCTTGTCGATGAGCCGATCGCGTGCGTTGCGGGGGATTGCCCGCACGCCGAACAGTTCCGCTGCCGTTTTGCGTCGGGAAGTAATGGTCATGGAAGCAGATCACGTGCCGGAATGGGTGTACTTTAAGTCACCCTCGGGTTTACTCCAGTGCGCTGTCATGGGGTTCTTGCGGACCGATGATGATCGCGTTGACGGGGCCGGGCGACGGTCGCCACGGCGCCTAACGTCAAGTAAGCGACCCTCATTGGAAGGAGCCAACCATGGCAACGACGACAAGCACGACGCTTCGCAACGGATTCGACGCAGCCGCGTTGAAACAGATCATGGCGGAAGTCGCCGCCGACCCACGCAAGGGCATGACACGCTTCGGGGTAACGACGGCATGGAAAGGCGGCACGCTGTCGGAGACGCGCGTCGAAGGCTACACGATCGGCGGACAGTACGTGCCCAAGGACTTTCGCATCCTGATCGATGAGCCGACGGAACTGCTGGGCCAGAACACTCAGCCCAACCCCCAGGAAATGCTGATGGCCGCATTCAATGCCTGCATGCTGGTGGGTTACGTCGCCGGCGCCACGATGCACGGCATCGATCTGGAAAGCGTGGAGATTGAAACGCAGGGCGAACTGGATCTTCGCGGGTTCCTCGGTTTGGATGCCAGCGTCAAGCCCGGCTACGACGAGATTCACTACACCGTCCGCATCAAGGGCAACGGCACCCGCGAACAGTTCGAGGAAATCCACCGCAACGTGATGGCCACCAGCCCCAACCGCTGGAACGTCGCGAACGACTGACGAGCGATCTTGTGGTGGAGTGAGTGAACCACCCAGAACACAAAGAACAGCACAAAATGGCCAGGGGCGACCGTGAAGGTCGTCTCTGGTATCATTTATACAACATGGATGGTTAACCACCAAGAACACGAACGTTGACGTCCCTGTTCCTGGCCGCTTTAGACTCTTGGTGTTTTGGTGTTCTTGGTGGTTCACATCTTGATGGTTCAAAAAAATTTTCTTGACGCCGATTTCTTTTTGCGTATGCTTTTCCGCTTCCATGACTGACCGCATCGGGAGTGTATGCCGTGCTTGTCCCATCGCTCCATCCTGTCTTTCGCTGGCTGCCCAAAAGTCGGTAGCGATCTATCTCTGTTGACACATTCAGGTGCTGGTGGTTCGCGTCCCTCGTGGGTTCGCGATGGTTGAGTTGATTTCATGCGCGCGGCATGAGCCGCGGCATCTTTTCATTGAGGATCATGGACACGCAAGTAGAGATCGCGCGGCACGTGGCGCCCGAGGACATCGCGGTGGGGGACTATGTGACCGTCGCGCACGTGACGTATGAGTTCGTGGGCGACTGCTCGAGCGTACCGGAGCAGACGGTGACGCCCAAGCGGGTGACGTTCATGTCACCCTGCGCGGGTCGGCCGCTGCGGGTGATGAGCATCTGCCTACCCTACCTCTTCGTGCGCGAGCCGGAAGGCGGTCACGATATGCTCGACCTGCGCCGGCACCGCATCATGAAGCTGAGCAAGACGTACGGCAAGAAGGTCTTCAAACGCCTGAAGCCGCCGAAGGAGGACAATTCGACGCTGTGATGCCAAATGTAAACAGCCCTCACGTGAAAGGGAGGGCTGCTTTTCAGAATCATTGGAACGTGACAAGTCGAGTCGCTTTATGCGCCCGCGCCCTTGAGCATGCCAGTCTGGCGGGCGTACTGGAAGACGCCGCCGGCGTCGATGATGGGTTTGGCATCGCCCAGCGGGCGCAGTTCATAAGTCTTGCCGGTGGTCTTGTTGGTAAGGGTGGCGGTTTCGAGGTTGATTTCGCACTCATCGCCGGTGCGGATTTCCTCAACCAGGCGCTGGACCGATTCCAGCGGCAGGAGGTAGCCGCCGTTCACGCAGTTGCGGTAGAAAATGCGGGCGTAGAACTCGGCAACGACGGCTTTTGCGCCGGCTTCGGCGATGGCGAGCGGGGCGTGCTCGCGCGAGGAGCCACAGCCGAAGTTCTTTCCACCGATGACGATGGCGTACTCGGTCTTGAACTGGCCCTCGGGGACGAAGCGAACGTTGCCATCGGGCAGGCCCATCTGGCCTTGCGGCACGCCCGCCATGGCGTACATGCCGAAGTACTTGCGTTCAGCCGGGTCGCTGGGGTTAAACGACAGGTACTCCGCTGGGATGATCTGGTCGGTATCGATATCGTCGCCAAGAACGTAGGCTTTTCCGGTAATCGTCTGCATAGGGGCAGTATAGCGTGGGCAACGCCGCGAGGCGACGCGGAAGGGTCAGCCGTCGAACATGTGTCGCGATCAGAAGAAGCTGAGTAAGCGGCGTTTGGCGGCCCGGAGGCTGTGGGAAATCTGGGCACGCAGCAACTGACGGCGCAGTTCCCTCAGGTCGCGGTCGTCCGGACACAGCTCCGTGGCTCGGTTGAGCCAGTAGCGGGCCCGGGCGAAGCTGGCCTGACGGATGTAGGCGACGACGAGGTTGTACATGGCTGCCACACACCGCGGGTCCAGCCGCAGCGCCCGGCGGCAGTCGAGCACCGCGGCATCCAGGTCACTCAGCAGCAGGTTCGCCGCCCCGCGGTAGAGCAGCACCTGTGAGGCCCGGCGGTTGTCGATCTCCACGCCCGGTTCCATGCGGACCATCGGTGTGAGCAGCTTCACCGCCTCGACCGCCATCTGCAGCTCGATCAGCGCCTTGGCTACCTCCAGCGTCGCTTCGGGGGTTGGCTGAGTGAACTGCAGCTCGTTGGCCAGGTGCTGGCGTGCCAGGTCGAGTCGGCCGCGCTGCTGGGCAACACGCGCCAGGTAGAGGTGGACGCCGGGGCACTGCGGGTCGAGGTTCCCCGCCATCTGCAGTTCGGCGGTGGCGGCTTCCAGATGCCCACTTTCATACGCCAGTTGCCCCAGATGCAGGTGGGCTTCCGCCACAGTGGCGTCCAGCTCCAGCACCCGGCGGAACTTCTCGCCCGCCTCGGCCTTGCGGCCCATCTGCATCAGCAACTCGCCCAGATCCAGCAGTGTGTCGATCGAACCCGGATCGTCTCGCAACTGCTGCAAAAAGAGCTGTCGGGCACGTTCGAGCTGGCCCCGCTCCCAATGCACGTGCGCCAGGTTGGCGTAGACTTCGGGATAGTGCGGGTCCAGCCGCAACGCCTGCTGCCAGCACCAGACGGCGCGATCGACCTCGCCGCGTGCCATCAGGCTGCGGGCGATCTGGTCGAGACAGGTCGGACACTCATCGGTGATCTGGCGGGCCATGTAGAACATCTGCTCCGCCATTTCGTGGTCGCCAAGCTCGCGATAGGCCCAGATGCGATGGCAGTAAGCCTGCTCGCAGTCGGGGTCGATGCGGGAGACCTGCTCCAAGCGCTCAATCGCGCGTCGCGGCTGCTCGGTACGCAGCAGGTCCACCGCAAGATTGAGCAACACGCCGATGTCATCTTCGCGGATCGCCAGCGCACGTTCATAGGCGATGATCGCCTCGTCGTAGCGTTCCAGTGCGTCGAGAGTAAGCCCCAGGCCGTAAAGCCAGTCGGCATTTTCGGGCTGGACCGCCAGCGCACGTCGCAAGGACGCGAGCGCTTTTTCCCACATGCCGGCTTCATAGAAGCGCTGTGCTCGTTCGGCATGTTCCTCGGCGTTGGACCAGTCGTTCATAAGCTGGGGTGAATCCTCAGGATCGGACGGTTGGAGAGGGTGACACACCGCTCATTTTGGGCGAACCGGACACTGCGGTTCACCGAATAGATTTCTGCTGGCGCACAGCCGGTCGCTGGTTAGCTTACCGCGCGGTTTCCATTATGATAAGTGGCAGCGACGGTCCGGACCGTGTGAACAGCAAATTTCGCGGTTTTGCGGCTGCACAAATGCAACGTTTTGGATGGGGCAAGCGTCATACCTGTGGTGGGACAGCCGCCCCGCCTGTCGTTCCGAACCCGGGGACAAGGAAGGTCGATGAACTTCAACTCACCAGGACGGTTGAGGTCGGACGCGGCGCTCGCTCCATCATGGCGGCAGCGCGGCTGGCGCAACATACTGGCAGCGGTGCTCGTGGTGGGCGCGGCTGCGAGTCCCGTCCTGGCGCAGGTTGACCTGACCCGTCGCACGGAGCCGACCGTGCGTGTCTCGGCTGAGGAAGCGGCAGCGGTGGCAGCGGACCGGTTTGCCCTGCTGGAACTGCGCGTGCAGGCGATCGGGCTGCTGGCCGAGTACCGCACGCAGAAGGTGGCAGGTGTACTGATCGACCTGATCGGCGTGGGTGAGCAGCCCGAGATTCGCACCGCCGCATTCAACGCACTGGCAAATCTGGCGTGTCTGCACGACCTGGGCAACGATGAA
>CALKHT010000008.1 GCA_937988825.1 uncultured Phycisphaeraceae bacterium | reverse complement strand
AACTCCAGTACGCCACCAGGTCTGCGTGTACGGTGCCAGAGGCGAACATACTCGCCGCAGCGATGGCAATCGAAGTGATAATACGACGTGCCTGCATCATAACCTCCTTTTAGAAAAGCTATTAAAGGAACCACGCGTAATAACCACACTCCTGTGGTCACGATTGTTACGATTCAGCGATCGCCAAAGAAAATTCGTCCCAATGCAATATCATCCGGATCCGGCGACTCATTCAGACGAATCGCGCGAATGGGAACATCACTGATAATGCCCACGAAATTAATCCAGGTCGGCCCGGTATCCCGACTGGAGCCAGGGGCCTCAAACACAGCAATCACTTCGTCGTGTTCACCGATGATTTCCAATCGCTCATCCGGATCAAGATCGTTGTCATGAAGCTCGAATGCCAAAGCATATAGCGGTGGACCGTCTAATAGCTCGATTTCAAAATCATCATCCTCATAATCGTTAATATCACCAATGCTCAACGCGTTATGGAAACCCGGCCTGACCCTGGCCGGATTATCCTCCGTATCGTTGTAAACGAAACCGGGGGGCACTGAGGTGGCGGGATTAGAATTTTGCAATGTACGCAGTCGAAATCCGCGCATCAGCGATGTTGCGGAGCGATCAAACGTCAACACGGTACCAAGCGGTGTGTTGTCACGCGGCTTCGTTGCCACCTCACGCGCCAGGACAAGCATCTCGGGCGTGATTTCAAACGTCTCAACGTACTTCAGGTGGGCTCGCCACTCATCCTCATTCGTGATAAAGGTGCATTGTGGAATCGGAATTTCTTTACCAGAAGCAATGCGCCAGCTGGCAGCGAAGGCAGTTCCGTTATAGGGCATAGCGGAAACGGTGTTGGTCTGCCGATCAAACCGTTTGGCCGAAAAACGTGCCATCGTGTGCTCAGCTCGCGAACCATGCAGCCGACCAGCAACCACGCCTTCAAACACCGTCGTTTCACTGACCTCCCCGCGCACCGTCACGGCGAAACCGGTACCCATGTCAATAAAAAGCGCCGACGGCGTGCTGAGGGTGTATCCCACACCAGATGGCGAGACTTTTGCCACAATTGTGCCCGAGTGCAGGTAGCCATGCGTCCCCGAAAGAAGCTCCAGTTCGCATGGCCCCTCAAGCACCAAATCGACGCCATCCGGCAGCCGAACGTGGACACGCCCCGATTCCAGTTGGAGCATGTCCGAAGTCAGTTTCGCGCCAGCGGTGGTCGGCATACGAGGGTCAGTCCAGCGGCCATCCAATGGGTCGACCAGCGTCGCCAGTGATCGGTCCGTCGTTTCACCAGGGGTGGCAATCAATGAATGGGCGATCCAGAACAGCGCGATTGCCAGAACCGCGACCGCGGCATAAGCCACCGATCGCGGGATCATAACGTGTCGAACCGGCACAATCGTTTCGTCCCGCGCCAGGAAGTATGCCCACCGTTCATTGACATCTGTTTCCCGATCGACAAGCTCACACGACATCATCTCCGCACGGCGCACCGCGGCCAGCCTCTCCTGTTCCAGCACCTCGCGGAGAAGCTCCTCACTGCTGGGTTCACCGCCAACCTGTGCCAGGTCCTCCGGCCGATACTTGCGAAGTTCCACACAAAGCGTGATGTAGTCGACGTAGTACCGCACCGCCTCGGGATTGCGGCGCAACAACGCATCCAGCTCCTGGAACTGGGTATCGTTGATGATGCCGTCGCGCAAAGCACCAAGCCACTCATCGAGTTGTGCACGCTCGGCTGGTTCCAGCGGCATCACACACCTGCCTCCGCCAAACGCTGCCGGATGCAGTCAAGCAGTTGCCCATGAATCCGGTTCAGCGCCTTGTAGACCGCATGGACGGAGCGTCCTGTTCGGTCCGCCGCCGATTTCGTGGTCGCACCCGGCTCATATCGCAACTGGATCAACTGACGGTCGCGCTCGGGAAGTTTGCCCAGACACTGCTGAACGGCATCACGGCGGTCGTCCAGCTCCTCACGGGCGGCCATGATCTGATCCGCGATTTCCTCCAGCGTGGCATCGCTGAACCGCCGTCGCTCGCGTCCCTGCTTTTTTAGGAACGCCATCACCTGGTATCGCGCGATGCGTAGCCCCAGGCGGCGAAATCGGTCCCTGCCTCGTAATCGTCGAACTTGGCCCACATCACGGCCGACGTCTCCTGCATGATGTCGTCCGCGTCGTTCCAGTTGGGCACCAGTGCCAGGATCAGGCCGTAGATCCGCTGCTGATTCGCCAGCAGCAGCCGCATGAAACGTTCGCCGCGCTGCAGCGAAGAAGAAGACGAATATGTCACAATCGGGTCCATCCAATCCCCTTCGCTGTCGACATCGATGCGGGCAGGCAAGGGGATATAGCCGTGCCCGCGCAAATTTAGAATGCGGTGGACGATTTTTTGTCAGTTTTTCTTAATCAGAGACGCGCAACAACCGCCCGAAGCAGGCAGGAGAATCTCCCAAACGCCTCCCATAGCAAGATATTAATGGTTATTTCAACAAACCACCCATCCAGACCATCTACAGATGACCGTTTGCCCCCATTTCACGCCCTCTGCCGTGCCCCGGTTCGCACCTTTCACCTGTCTTCCTTATCATGCCTTGCGGAGGCGGCCGAAGTGGTGGTCGCCTGGCAGGAGATCTTGATTTATGGCTCAAACGCTGGAAGAACGTCTGGCATTCTGCAGCTGGTCGGTGCAGCCGGCCAGTGTGGATGAACTGATCGCCAAGGCTGAGCAGATCGGCATCAAACGGGTGCAGTTGGCGATGGACCCGCTGAGGGAGCATGGTGGCCCGGGTGGCACCTGGGCGGATGCCAAACGCAGGTTCGCCGATGCTGGCATCAGCTTCGCCGGCGCGATGTTCACGACGGTAGGCGAGGATTACACGACCATCGAGTCGATCCACCGCACGGGCGGCATCGTGCCGGACGGCACCTGGCCTGCCACGTGGGCGAATTTCCAGAAAATGATGCCGATGGTCGCGGATCTGGGCATCGGTTATGTCGCCTTCCACGCCGGCTTCATTCCCGAAGCTGGCGACCCGGTATTCAGCAAGGTGGCCCAGCGGCTCCAGCAGGTGGCTGATCTTGCTGCCCAGCACAACATCACCGTTGGACTGGAGACGGGGCAGGAGGCCGCCGCAACGCTCAAGGCGTTTCTTGAGACAGCCGGCCGACCGAACCTGGGTATCAACTTCGACCCGGCGAACATGATCCTGTACGGTTCGGGCGACCCGATCGCGGCGCTGAAGCTGCTCATCCCGCATGTGAAGCAGGTTCACATCAAGGACGCCAACGCCAGCGCCAACCCCGGCAAGGACTGGGGCGAAGAGGTGGTCACAGGCACGGGCCAGGTCGACTGGAAGGCGTTCTTCCAGGTACTCAACGAGAACAATTACACCGGCTACCTGTCCATCGAACGCGAAGCAGGCAATCAGCGTGTGGAGGACATCCGCACCGCGAAGGAGTTCCTGCTCAAGAACTTCGCGTAAGAACAATTGCTCTTTTAACTACAGAAGCCCACGGACACAGTCCGTGGGTTTTTCTTGCGCAACGATCACATCACAACAACTTCGCAATCACACTGTCAGCAACAAATAGTGCCTTGTGCGTCAACCGCAGATGTGTGGCAGTACGTTCGAGATAACCCAGCCCGATGAGTTCATCGATCGTGGCCCGGCGGGGATCATCGGGTGATACGTGATCATCAATCCAGCGCAGCGACGCCCCCTCACGAAGCCGCAGTGCCAACATCAGCACTTCACCAACGCGACGCTCATTGTCCAGACGTTCGTGATCCATCGTCGGCGGTAATGGAGCACGCTCGATATACCGCCCCAGGTGCGGCTCATTCTTCCAGCGGTGGCCGTCCACGTGGCTGGCGGCACTGGGCCCGCACCCCAGCCAGTTTTCGTTCCGCCAGTAGATCAGGTTGTGCTCGCACGGTCGCAGCTTCGCCCAGTTGCTGATCTCGTAATGAATGAACCCCGTCTCACCCAGTCGGTCGATCACCAGCGCGTACATGTCGCGCTCCAGCTCCTCATCGACCGGCTGCACCTGGCCCATCTCCAGTCGCCGGGTCATCGCCGTGTTCGGCTCGTAGATGAGGCTGTAGCAGCTCAGATGCGTCGGCTCCAGCATCAGGGCGGCGTCCAGATCGGCCGCGACGTCCGCGAGCGTCTGACCGGGAATGGCAAAAATCAGGTCGAGATTGATGTCGTCGATTCCAGCCGTCCGCACAAGATCAACCGCCCGCCCCACCGAAGCGGGGTCGTGCCAACGTTCCAGCGTCCTGAGCAGCCCCGGGTCGAACGATTGCGCCCCAATGCTGACGCGGCTCACCCCACCCGCCGCCAGCAGTCGCAGGAGCGGTTGTGTCACCGTCTCTGGGTTGGCCTCGACTGTAAACTCCCGCACGCCATCAAGAATGCCCAGCCCCCGCATGGCATCGAGCAGCTTTTCCCACAGGTCGATCCGCAGCAGTGTCGGCGTGCCCCCCCCCACAAAGATGGTGTCCGGTCGCAACTTACAGACACCAGCCGCCTGTCGCAGTTCGGCGATCAGGGCGTCCACGAACTGCCCCTGCCGGTCGTTGTGTTCATCCGTCGGATCAACGATCGAATAAAAGTCGCAATAGTGGCATTTATGGAAGCAGAACGGTGTGTGCAGGTACAGTCCCACAATGGGGTTGCGGGCGTTCAGCGGTTCCGCCAGGGGGTGGATGTTATCTTGAAGCGGCCTGCCCAAGACGGTACACTCGGCGTACCGCTTCCGGTGCTCTGCATCGCAGGATCGAGGCCCGTTGATGGATGTCGCATTAGTCATGTTCAAGGCAGACGGTTCGCGCCGGGATTTCGCGGTCACCAAGCCGCGGATCGTGGTCGGCAGGACCAGCAACTGCGATCTGCGCATCCCGCTGTCCAGCGTCTCCCGCCAGCACTGCGAAATCGTCATCGACGGTGACCGCATCCACCTGCGCGACTTGGGCTCCAGCAACGGCACGTTTCACAATGATACCCGCGTTCAGGAAGCGGAACTGAACCCCGGTGACCGCATCACCATCGGCCCGGTCATCTTTACGGTGCGTGTGAACGGCCAGCCTGAGGTGATCGAACCGGTGCACTCGCACATCAAAGGGCAGGAAGAAGCGATCACGCCGTCCGACGTCCCTCCGGCAGATGCCGATGAAGAGGATACCGTCGACTACAACGACCCGATCGCCGCACTGGAGGCGCTGGCCGGTGATGAAACACGCTTCCCCGACGCGCACGACCAGTAACCAGCCGCCGGGCTCCTGCCCCTGTTTCCCGAAACCTTCTCAGGCAAACAAGTTTTCGTAATGCCCGGCACGTTCTTGCCAGACGGGCTGATTTGTGGATGTGATTACGCAGCGCTGTCAACCGGCCGATCTTCAGTCCCGGCGGCCGGCGACGTTGACTTGGACGTAGCCGGTATGCGCACGCGCATCCCGCACTGACGGCAGCGAACCGTCTTGCCCCGCGCCTCGGCAGGCACCGAAAGGACCGCCCGACAACGCAGGTTGGGGCAAATGATCCTCAGCGCATCATTTCCCATAAACATGCTCCATACCGACAATCACCCTCTTGCAGGCGTTATCGGCATGGCGGACAGGCGACTTGAACCGGATCAGAACTTCCAGACCAGCGGGATCAGTATCAATGCCGTCGCCGCCGTCAGCATGTTCAGCGGTAACCCCACCTTCACATAATCGGTGAAGCGATAACCGCCCGGACCATAGACCATGAGGTTGGTCTGATAGCCGATCGGCGTGGAGAACTCGGCACTGGCGGCCATCATGATGGCAATGACGAAGGGCATGACGTTGACGCCGAGGTTGGCCGCGGCGTTGGCGGCAATGGGAAACAGCAGCACCGCAGCCGCGTTGTTCGTCATGAACGCCGTCGCCCCCATCGTCATCAGATAGAGCACAATCAGCACCGCATAGGGTGAGTTGCCAGCCAGCGAGATCATGGCTCCCGCAATCGTGCTGGCTGCCCCGGATACCTCCAGTGCACGGCCGATCCCGATCGCCGAGGCAATGACCAACAGCAGTGGCCAGTCGATCGACCGGCGTGCCGCCGACGCCGTGCAGCAGCGCAGCACAATCATCGCCAGCCCGGCCACCAGTGCCCCCTTCAACATGCTGATAAAGCCCGCCCCCACCGTCACCACCATCGTGATAAGAACCAGCAATGCCAGCGGCGCATACTCGCGGCGCAGTGGCCGCGAATTCTCGATGCGCGACACCAGGTAAAAGTCGCGGCTGTTTCGCTGCTGATCAACGAAGTTGGGCGATGCCTGCAAAAGCAGCGTGTCCCCCACACGCAGCTTGATGTCACCAATCTTGCCGGGTAGTCGCTGCCCATTGCGGGCCACCGCGATCACCACCGCCCCATATCGTGTGCGGAACCGCCCCTCCCGAATCGTCCGCCCCACCACCGGGCAGGTGTCGGACACCACCGCTTCGATCAGCTCGCGATTTGCCTTGGGGGCGTCCAGCTTCGCCACCTGGTTCGTGGCCGGCACCAGCCCCCGCGTCCTCTGCAGGTCGACCACCGAGTCAACAACGCCCACAAAGACCAGTCGGTCGTTCGCCTCCAGCACCTCGGTCGGCGCCACTGCCGGGATCGTGCGCCCGTTGCGCTCGATCTCCGCCAGATACGCCCCCGGAAGGTTGCGCAGCCCCGCTTCCTCGATCGTTTTGCCCACCAGCGGGCTGCGCGGCTCGACCATCATCTCCACGCAATATTCACGTGGATCCGCCAGATCGTCGATGGGCGGCGTGCGGTCTGGGAGCAGCTTCGGCCCAAGCACCACCAGATAAATCAGCCCCACGATCGCCATGGGAAGGCCCACCCACGCCTGATCGAAAATCCCCAGCCCCGGATGGAGCTGCGAGTCGATCAGCATCCCGTTCACCACCAGGTTGGTACTCGTGCCGATCAGTGTGCATGTACCGCCCAGGATAGTGGCGTAGCTCAGCGGGATCAGCAGCTTGGAGACCGGCACACGAATCTTCTTCGCCCAGTCGTTCACCAATGGCAGCATCATGGCCACGATCGGTGTGTTGTTGAGAAACGCGCTGGCAAACGCCACCGGGCTGACCATCCGCAGCACCGCCGCCCGCGCTGATTTGGGCCGGCCCAGCAGCGGTCCGCCAATTACGCTCAGTGCCCCCGTGTCCTGCAGACCTGTCACCACGATGAACAATGCCGCCACCGTGATCATGCCCTCGTTGGAGAACCCCGCCAGGGCATCGCTGACTGAAATGACCCCCAGACGCCAGTTCGCCCAGTCCGTGAATCCCGTCTCCGGCGGAACGGGCAGCACCATGAGCAGCGTCAGCCCCCCAACCAGAATGATGTCCGGCGGGCGACGCGTGAAAATCAGCATCGACAGGACGATTGCCAGCACCGCCAGCGTGATCCACGCCTCGGGCTGTAACACCGCCATCGTCGATACCATCCAACCATCCATTCGGATCAATCCTCGTGCTGCCGCACAGCCCCACACCCGCGCAGACGGCACGTTATACCCCTGAACCCCACCCTGTTCCAGAATCGACATACCGCGCCAGTGCGACCGAAAAAGCCCTCAACCACGGTGATCCTGCCTGCCGACGCGTTCCCGGTCATCCGGCGTTAGTCCACACCTGGTCGCCCCGGTGACGGTGCGTGCTATAATGCATTGTCGATCTTTGACAATTGGGGCCGATCGGTATCGACCGGACAGCGCTGGATTGTTGTGGCACGCCGAGGTGCACGAGGCCTCGTTAAACACGTGCAAAACCATAAATGCCGACACTGATGTGATCGGTCGGGTTGGCTTCGCGCCGGCCCGCCTGGCCGCCTAATAACGCGGCCATGATCGTGGTGGACCCGCCCGTAAGAAGCCACGGTCATCGACCCATCGGGCTCGTTCAACGGTGTCGCCCCGACGCCCGCGAACTAAACACCCTTCGGGGCTGGACGCACAGAAGGCTGTCGCTGGCCGCCTGAGCGTCAAGACCAAATCAGCCGACTAAGCGTGTAGAGGCGACAGTTCAACTGTCACGGCACGGGGGTTCGATTCCCCCCGGCTCCATT
>CALKHT010000007.1 GCA_937988825.1 uncultured Phycisphaeraceae bacterium | reverse complement strand
AAGTCTCATCAGATCGGGGCGACAGGATTTGAACCTGCGACCTCTTGACCCCCAGACGCCCCTGGGGGCCTCGTAAATCCATGAAAAACGCCTGCTTTTCAGTACCATAACTTACTTTTGGTTGCAAAACAAATCGTCGCACACAATCCCCTCTGGTGACTCAGAAACGCGGAATCGTCGGCGCAAAAACGGAAGATTCCGTTTTTGACAGCAGGGTCATTCTCCGGCATTCCGGCGTCGAATGCGGCGGGATGACATTCGGGTTGTCGCCCGGGGACGGAACGCGATTCCCGCCCCGCTGCTGCATCGTAGCGGTATCTCACCCCTGCATCAGTCCTGCCCGGCGTAATGCCTGATGGAGCGCGGCGATATCGGCCTTGAGATTGTTGAGCATGAGTTGTGCGTCGGTGTTGTAGGTCGGGGGAGCGATGCCTGTGGTCTGCATTTCCAAATCCTCGCAGGCACGACCTTCCACAAGCACCAGTCGCCGCGGCGGGTCTTCGGCGGTCCATCCCCAAACCTGGCCAAGGTAGTAATCACCCTGGCGAAGCGCTCGCCACGGGTTGCTACCCCATGTGTTTCCGAGTTCGGCGACGTTGATGACGACGCATGTTCCATCAATCGACGCCACGTGCGAGTCGAGGAGATAGGGTAATCCTCCGCTGCCGTTGAATGCGTCGGTGTTCCCGGTGCTGCGAAGCGGCATACGGACTCGGCCGGTGTACACGCCGGCTTGGTCAAGATCAGTTCCGCCCACGTCTCGCGTGATGATCTGAACGAACAAGGCTACGGCTCGTGTCTCGTTCATGAAGTATCTTGGAACGTTCTGGTCATCCAGTTCGGTCCAGACGCGGACGATATCCCCATTCCGCACCGTACGGGTGAGGTGCGGCGTGCTGCCGATCTGGGCGACTGAACCGCCCGCACCAATTCTTGCCATCGCACGTTCGGCAGCGTTTATGACGGTGAGCGCTTCCCCAGTGTCCTCGAACCGCGTCGGCACGTCGTCTGAAGTTTCGGGCGCGCCGTCGGGGTCCCGTTGCACGATACGCACGGGGATCACCCAATATTTGTAGGAGTTCGGAGCGTAGTCGGGTTCCCCGTTCGGACCTTGATTGACGACTCGCGCGAGGAAGGGTATCGCGGCACGACCAAACAAGTAGCGAGGTTTCCCCTCAGCGTCGTAACCGTAGAAATGAAGCTCAACGCGCTGGCCCACCATGCCGCTGCCGAGATTGGCTTCGATGGCGGTATACTCCCCTTCGGGCGATTCGATGGGTGGATCGCGGTCGGTCCATTCGTGATCGACGTAATCCACCATCTTCCAAGCATACCGGCCGGGGTTGTCGGGATCTTCCTCCGTCAGTTCAACCCAGAATGAAGGTGACGGCTTGCTCGTGCCGCTTTTCTGGTTGGCGCGCTGGATCGGCTGGCCTTCAACCTTATCGGCGACCCGTGCCAGTCGCTTCTGCTGCTCTGCTGTCAATCCAAATAGCTTGGCCATTACGCAATTCCCCAGACTGAGAAGTCTTTCGCCGGATAGGGCTTGAACGTCAGTTTCGCCGGCTCATCATCGACATTAGCCTTGGCGGCGCCGCTGCCGTCCAGGGGCCATGGCTTATCGACCTTGACTGGCGGTGTTCCCTTGACGATCTCTTTCAATCCGCCTTCGCCGTCGAGTTCATGGAATCCCCGATCGTCGATGACGTGATCCCAACTGGATCGCAGCTTCAGGGTGACGCTGAGCGTGCGGTACTGGATGCCGTTGGCGGTCTGGATGCCGCTGCACCGCACGCCGGCGAACCGGGCCTGGCCGGCTGAGACGCTCACCCCATCGACGGTCATGCTGCCACTGTTCACGGCGGTTGCGGGGTACATGAAGCTGGCGGCGGTGATGGGGTTCCACGCGGCCGGCTCGATGTTTTTCGTGATCGTCACCACGATCTCACCGACTTCGCGCTCGAGCAGGTTTTCAAACGGTTCGCCGGCGCTGCTGAGGGTTGGCTTGGGGGTGTCGGATTCATCCCAAAAATACGGCTGGCTGCTGGCTGAGAAATCCCACTCGAAGACTGCCGGCTCATCCAGCGGGCTTTCTGCGGGCGCTTCGACCGTGCCGGTGGTGTACTCAACTTCCACGTCGAACAGCAGGCCGGTCTGATCTCGCGGCTTGACGCTGATGCTGGCGGCCTTGCGGAGCGTGTCACCGGTGAGGCTCGCTCCGATCGCGGGGATGGCCGTATCACCGTCGTCCGCCGTCTCAATGGCGGCGTAGCTGGCGGGCGGCGTTGACGCATCGTACTGGACGATGAATGTCCGCTTCGCCTTGCGGTCGCTGGCGGATCGGCTGGATGACCCGCCGGCGGTGAAGGTGGTTTCGGTGACTTTCAATCCCATGATCTACCTCAAATATCGCCCGCGATGGCTAACCCGCCGTCGCGAATCCCGTCGCGAATATCTTCGAGGGTGCGGTTGGTTCCGGTACGGATCAGCTCAATGAGTTGCTTCATCAGGTTGTCGTTGCCGGCGTTCTCGCGCATGGCCCGGGTTGCGGACGCTGGTACAGGCGCAGCGCTGGCGGCGGTCGATCCCTGGCCGGCGTTGAACCGTGCGGCGAACCGGGCACGTTGAGATTCGGCACTGCCGCTGAACAGGGCCTGCAATTGATCGGATGTGGCCTTGGCTGCTGCGCCGATGCCCTCGATCTGGTCGGTCATCGTCTGGATCGGCGAATCGGGAGCGGCGATGGCGTCCATCTTCGGGGTTTGCAGTTGCGACCCGATGTTGGCCACGGCATTAGCGATTCCCTCTGTGGCGGATTCAGCGGCGGTTTCCTGCTCGGCAAGGTATTCACCCAGGCCCTGCGAGAATCGCTTGCCGAGGGTATCCGCCTGCGCCGCGAGCGATGCCTCCAGCGGCCCGATCTTGCGTTCGGCGATGCGCGGCAGCTCTTCCAGGGTGGATTCAAAGCCTTCGGTAAGGCTCGTCCACTTGAAATCGAAGCCGTCGCCCTTCAGCCAGCTCCAGACGCCCTTGAAGAACCCCGTCACGTTCTTGTACATGTTGGTGAACAGGGTGGCGGTGAAGTTGCCGATCGTGGTGAAGATGTCCTTCCAGTTGTCCAGGAACCACGACAGGTATCCGGGGATGACCTGGGTGAAGAAGTAGATCGTCTGGTTGGCGAATCGCACGATTCCCAGTGCCGCGTTAACTGCTGCAAGCTCCAGCGTGTCGCGCCAGTTGGTGATGGCGTAGGCGATAACGTTAAAGGCCCACGTCACCTTGGCGGAAAGCCATTGCGTCCAGTCGAATATCGTCTGGAACGTGCCGGTTACGCCGTCGCCTG
>CALKHT010000006.1 GCA_937988825.1 uncultured Phycisphaeraceae bacterium | reverse complement strand
TCGTCGAGGTCTTCGAAGGCGGGGAAGACGTGATCCAGGCGTGTCACCTTGAAAAGGAACGCCACCTCCGGCTGCACGTGGACCAGAGCGATGCGGCCGCGCACATGCTCCAGGTCCTGCAGGAAGGTGACCAGCTCACCGATGCAGGCGCTGGACAGAAAAGTGACCGCTTCCATATCAAGGATGAACTGAGTGGCGCGGTCGTTGCGGATTTTCTGCATGAGCAGTTGGGTGATTTCCTGCATTTCCGGGCCGGTGAGATAGGCCGTCGCGATTTTGGCGATCACGAGGCTGCCCTGCTGATCGAGTTCGGTGGTTGAAATCATGTTGCACCGCCTTGCCCGGACGAAGCGTACGGCCGCCGCCGCACAAAATACGAAAAGGCGCCACGACCCACTGCCGTGGTGCGCAATGCGTATGCGATAACCCTGAACCCGCACCCCCCGGTTCACAGGTGTTATCGGCCGACCAGGAGGGGGACTTGAGGGGAAGGGGGAAGGATTAAGGAAATACGACGGGACGTGCATGCACTGATCGTGCACACGTCATTTGCGCGTGACTCTGAAAGCCCATGCCCTTCGGGCATGGGGCCCACGCCCTCCGGGCGTGGGCTTTCGGGATGCGCCGCGTACTCAGCATCCGCGCACTCCGATGCCGCGTACTCAGGGGGCGTCCTTCACTCGTAGTCGTGCTTTTCGCGGCCGCCGGGGGGTTCGTGTTCGGGGACTTCGTTCACAATGGGAGGCAGCGACTGCAGATATGCGAAAATCGCCCTCAGGTCCTCATCGGTCATGCGGCCGTACTGCTGCCAGGGCATTGGTGGCAAAATCGGCCGCGCCACCCCCATGTGTTTGCCCTCGCGGATCGCGGTGATGAACATCTGCTCCGTCCAGATGCCCAGACCCGTCTGGCGGTCCGGTGTGAGGTTGGCAGCATAGGTGACACCCCACGGGCCGGCGAAAGCAGTGTTGGTCGACGACAGGTAGCCAATCCACGGCTGAGGCGGCGGCGGGGTGGGCGGCAGGGTCAGCCCCTGCGGATGCCCGGACATGTAGCGCGTCATGTCCGGTTCCGGGCCATTCGGGCCCATCTTCAGCGGCGTGTGACAGTCCGAACAGGCTGCCACCGTCACTAGGTATTCGCCACGTTTGATGATTGCCTCCCGATCGGGCGCATCCTTCGCCGCGCCGGCCGGGTCCGCCAGTGCCAGCGTGCCGACACGCGTGCCCGCCTCATCACAACCCGACAGCAACATCGATAACGCCAGACATCCCGATGCGATCACCCGTACGCTCATGGACGTGCTCCTTGACCTGGTGGAAGAGGATCTGAACGTGATCGAACGTCCTGAACGCGGCAGCGGGCGATGGCGTCCGCTCACCGGCTTTCCAGTGTGAGTTTGATCGTTATCCGTTCACCGTTGCGGACCACGACCAGTGTCACCTCGTCGCCCGGCTCGGAACCATTGAGCATGGCGGAGAGTTGTTCGACGTTGGCGATTTCCGTGTTGTTCCATTTGATGATGACATCATCCTTTTGCAGGCCAGCGGAGCGGGCCGGTTCTGCGATGACATCGGCGACGGCTGCACCATCGGCGCCCTGCGTGGTGGCGTAGTCGGGGATGATGCCCAGCCGCGCCCCGCGTCGGCGCTCCACCTGGGCGCGTTCCTCCGGTGTGGCAGCGGCGTGCGGATCGACAGCCATGTGCTGCATCGCTTCGCCGCCGATGAACGCCACTGCCGGAACCTGCGTCACCAGCGCCTCCAGCACGCCATCGATCAGTTGCACTGCACGCAGTGTGTCCGGCACGTTCACCTTCTCAGCCGTGTCGCTGGGCATGTGATAGTCAGCATGGAAGCCGCTGAAAAAATGCAGTGCGGGAATCTGCCGGCGAACAAAGTGCGCGTGATCCGAATTGGCGGGCGCCGCGGCCTGCAGGGTCAGATCAAACCCGACGGATTTGTTCGCTTCCTTCACCAGCGTTTCAAACACGTCGCCTGTGCCCGTGCCCAGTACGTAGAACTTGTTGTCCTTCGTGCGGCCGATCATGTCGAGGTTGATCATTGCGACGATGCGATCCTGCGTGATGCCCATGTCAGCCAGGTTGCTCACCATGTGCTGCGAACCCAGCAGACCGCGCTCCTCCGCAGTGAAGAAGGCGAACACGATCGTGCGTCGCGGTGTATCGCGATCCATCGCGTAGCGCTGGGCGAATCGCTTGGCCAGCACGATCACTGCCGCGGTGCCCGAGGCGTTATCGTCCGCGCCGTGGTGAATCTCGTGCGTGCCACTGCGGCTGCCCACTTCGCCATAGCCCACGTGGTCGTAATGCGCACCGATGAACACGACCTGATCCTTCAGTTCGCCGCGCCCGGGCAGGATGGCGGCGATGTTGTCCGTCGGAGCTTTGCGGGTGGCGATCTCCACCTCGCCGGTGATCGTCAGGTTGTCGATCGTGTCAATTGCCGCGCCTTCGTCGGCCTGCTGCTGCCACTGCCGCAGCGTTGCCTCGGGGTCGCGCCCGGCGGCGCGCAGCATCGCGTGCAGCAGTTCCATGCGGATGTGGTAGACGGGGATTGAGGTACGCGGCACGTTGGCGGTGCTGGCAGCCTTGCGCAGCGGGCCGGACAGCGGTTTGGCAGGCGGGTCAACGATCAGCATCGCCACAGCGCCGTGTTCGGCTGCAAGGTTCGCCTTGTCCTCGAACCGGGCGGCATCGCTCCATCGACCGGCGCGACGCGTCCACCTGCTCACACCCTGTTCGTTCATCGGCTCATAGCGAAACGCGATTGCCACCCTGCCCCGCAGAGCATCACCTGCATCAGCCAGGCTGTCGTAGGATTGCTCCTTGTTGCGAATGCCATAGCCCACGAAGACGGCCTGGCCCTTGAAGGCGGCGTTGGCGGAAAAGCCCATCGCTTCGAAGTCGACACCTGCCGTCGCTGCGGTGAGGTTGGGGTTCGTCGGACCGTATTGCAGTGTCTGCGTCGGGGCGTAGATGCCCAGGGCGACTTCGAAGGTTTGTGTATAGGCGTTACCGAATGCGGGTTTGACGCCCGCCATTTGCAGGTGATCGACGATGTAATCGCGGGCCTTGTCGATGCCGGCAGTGCCCGGGCCGCGGCCTTCCATCGAGGGGTGAGCCAGGTCGTGCACGAGCTTGGCGTAGTACGCCTCCCCCGGTTCAAACGGCGCCGATTGTGTTACTGCGCCGCACCCGGCCAGTAGTATCAGCACCGCTGTTGTCGCGGCCCACGACCGTACCCGCCACGTCATCCGCATCACAAGTCTCCAGTGAATTCAATCAGCGCAGCATATCGCCCCGGCGCGTTGAAGTCACGTTACGCGCTGGCAACGTCTTTTGAATGATGTGATCGCGACGTAATCCCGAAAGCCCATGCCCTCCCGGGCATGGGTCCCACGCCCTGGAGGGCGTGGGCTTTCAATGGGGTGATCGACGCGTGCGTGAATCCCCGTCCATCAGCGGGCGTATTCCACGGTGCGCATTTCGCGGAGTACCGTCACGCGGATTTCGCCGGGGAAGGTCATCTCCTCGCTGACGCGCTTGGCGATGTCGCGGGCGATGTAGGCGCAGTTGGCATCGTCCACCGTCGCCGGGTCGACGATCACGCGCACCTCGCGGCCGGCCTGGATGGCGAAGGCCTGTTTCACGCCCTTGATGCTCGTGGCGATGCCTTCGAGCTGCTCCAGCCGCTTGACGTACTTCTCCAGTGTCTCGCGCCGTGCGCCGGGTCGGGCACCGGAGATCGCGTCCGCCGCCATGACGATCGGCGTGTAGGGCGAGATGGCGGGAATATCGTTGTGATGGCCGGCGATGGCGTTGAGCACGATCTCGTTCTCGCCGAACTTCTTGCAGAATTCGGCGCCGATGGCGGGGTGGCCGCCCTCCATGTCATGGTCCATCGCCTTACCGATGTCGTGCAGGAACCCGCACCGCCGCGCCAGCGCGCCATCCAGCCCCAGTTCATCCGCGATGACCTGGCACAGATAAGCCGTTTCCAGCGAGTGCCGCAGGATGTTCTGGCCATAGCTCGTGCGGTAGTGCAGTCGGCCCATCATCTCGCTGATGCGCGGGTGCAGACCCTGGATGTTGGCCTCGATGGTCGCCTCCTTGCCCAGACGCACGATGCGCTGCTGCATCTCCTTCTGAATCTGCTCGACGACCTCCTCGATGCGGGCCGGGTGGATGCGACCATCATCCAGCAGCTTCTGCAGCGCCTCGGCGGCGATCGCACGACGCACCGGGTCAAAGCAGGAGACCACCACCACGCCCGGCGTGTCGTCGACGATCACGTCCACGCCCGTGGCCTTTTCGAACGCGCGGATGTTGCGGCCTTCGCGGCCGATGACCCGGCCCTTCATGTCGTCGCTGGGAATCGCGATCGCGCTGACGGTCGAGTCGGCTGTATGCTCCGAGGCGTAACGCTGGATCGCCTGCAGCGTGATGCGCAGCGCGTTCTCCCGCGCCTCTTCCTCGGCCCGCTCCTGAACGCGGCGGATCAGCATCGACGCCTCGTGCTGCACCTCCTGCTCCATCACCCGCAGCGTCTCCTTGCGGGCCTCGTCCACGCTCATACCGGTGATGCGCAGCAGGATCTGGCGCTTCTCTTCATGGAATTTTTCCATCGCCTCCCGTTGCTCGGCGATGAGCTGGTCCAGCTCAGCGTTGCGGGCAGCCACCTGCTCCTCACGCTGCTTGAGCTGCATCTCCACCTCGTCGAGGTAGCGTTCCTTGGTGGTGAGCGTGTCGAGCTTGCGATCGAGGTTGTCCTCGCGTTTGGTCAGCCGTCGCTCGGCTTCCTTCAGTTCGTTGCGGGCGGCTTCGATCTTCTCACGGGTTTCGGCGTTCTCGCGTTCAAAGGCCTCGCGGAGTTTGGCAAGCTCGTTACGACTGTCCAGTTCAATCTGTTTCTTGAGGGTTTCGGCTTCGGCGCGGGCGGTGCGGAGGATTTCTTGAGCCTGCTGGCGCGCCTGACTGATGGCACTGGCGCCCATGAGGCGCATGAACAGCACACAGCCGACGGCGCCGACAATCAGCCCCACGACGACACAAATGACTTCGATCATGGAATAGCCCCTTCATGCCATGCCGTGCAGGTTGGGCATGGCGCATCAAAGAGGCGGCGTCGGACGAGACGACTGGGATCCAACGATCAGATGCGAACTGACAATGTTCCACATACCGCGCAAGGCGGCAGCGCCAGGCGTACACGCCACTGTTCAGGCGACCGAGAAGCCCCATGTCGGGCCGGGGCACGATCAGAAGCAGGACGGAAGGATCGTTGGCAGTGGTGGAGCATTATCAATCTATCCCACCCCGTGGCGTGCGTGTGGCACATCGGGGAAGGCCGGCCGCCATCGTGCACCCGAAACATACGGGACCGACGCGACACCGGTCTGATCGGTTGGCGCTGAGTCGAAGGCGGATGACTTCCGCTCGCCCGGCACACACCGGTTAAGTCCGCCCGCATCGGGCGGTTGAACTCGGCCCGCGTCACAGTGGCGCCAGGCCGGCGGGAGGGGGGACCAGCAGAATACCTACAAGCTGCTTTCCCCGGGTTGTCCCGGCGGACCATGGTAGTTGTCAACCCCCCGTCACGTCAAGACTTCCCCCACCAGCACCCACCGTGTTCGCCCCAGCGCAGCCACGCTGATGCTGGCGACGCGCTGATGGCCTTGTTACGATGGAATCGACGCACTGGAAGTTACGAGCAGGGGTTCGCGGCGGACCATCCCGCTTGAGGGGCACGCTGACGCCCGGCCCCGTCCGGATGGATCGGCAGGCAGCCGTCCTCCCAGTCATATTGAAAGCAGCGTCATGAAGCAGCGTCGATCCAACACGGTGCACCACCTGCTGTCGGGGCTGGCGGTGACGGCCCTGGGTGTGTCAGTCCTTTGCGCGCAGGAGGGGGCGACGGTCGCGCCACGGCCGAACGCCCAGCCAGTCAACCGGGTTGAGGGCCAGGGTCTTACGCTTGAGCTGGACATGGAATTGCTGCTGCGCGATCAGAACGTTCTGGGGCAGCAGCTGAGCGATCCGGTTTGGAACTTCGGCAACGATCCGGAGCGTCAGTTCGTTCAATTGCCTTTCCGCATCACGCCCGGTCGGACCCCGATGGAGCTGACGCACACGACGGTGCAGTTCCGGGGCGGGCGGTTCCTCGCATGGCGCATTCCCGCGCCGCAGGAGCAGGGCCGCAACGGTGGTTTTGGTGCGTTTCCGGGTCGGCCGCCTGTGCCGCGAGCGGGTGATCCCTTCCGTGGTCCGGGGCCGGGCGCGTTTCCCGGCGGGCCGGATGGTTTCCCGGGTGGATTCGCGCCCGGCGGCGCCCCCAACGGAGCGGGAGTCGGCGCGGGCGATGGTGGGGAGGCAGCGGATGAAACGCAACTGCCGCCCGATGCCCCGCGGCTGGCGCGCCGCATCGAGATCGAGCCGGACGGCACGCTGCGCTGGGCGATCGAACGTGGCCTGCCCGGTGCGGAGGTGGCAGCGGAACGCAGTGTCTACGCTTTTAAGATTGATCCGCGGCTGGTGGCGCAGCATCGGCCCACTCAGCCACGCGTGACGCGCAATCCCAACGAATCACCCCAGGAGTTTGCCACGCGGCGTCGCCAGGAGCAGGAGAAGTTCCGCGAGGCGAGCGTGGCGTTCCGCGAGCTGCAGGATCAGATCGCCAATCTGCCCGAGACATTCGCGGTGCGCGGCGTGGACACAGTCTGGGCGGTGCTGGAAGTCCGGCGCAGCCCGACGATGGAAGTGGGGGCCATGCTGCCTGATGGCCCCTGGTCCATCCCCTTGCGCCATCTGGAATCCCTGCGTTCGCTGGTGCAGGGGCGTGGCGGCAACCTCGATGCGACCACCCTGCGCGATTTGCAGGAGGTGGCACGCTCGAATCAGACACGCAACCTGCGCCTCATGGCTACGGCTCTGCAGGCTTCCGGTGCACTGGCACATGTGCAGCCCAACGATCAGCTTGCGCGACTCGTGATGGATGTGATTCGCGGCCCGAATCAGGAAGGGTCGCACGCGATGATCGAAGCGCTCGCCCTGACGCTGCCACCCACCGGGGGCACAGCGGCGCTGATGCAGCAGTCGGTGCCGTACATGACGCCTCGGCTGAAACTGCTGGCCCTGCGCAGCATGTTGCACATGAACACGCAGGATCCGGCAGCTTCGCGGCAGTCGGCGATGGCCATCACCAGCGCGCTGCGCGACCGCGATGGCGCGGACCCTGCGGACATCCTGTCAGTGGCGCTGGAAATCGCCAACCGGATGCCCGAACACAACCAGTCGCTGTTCGTCAGCGCGATCCAGTTCGAGCAGCTTGAGGGCGAACGACTGGACCGCGCCATCGCAGCTGTCATCAGCGAGGCGGGTATCGACCCACTGGCGGCACGCTGGCTGGACTTCAAGCTTCTGGGGGCTTCGGATGTGAAGCTGGCGCAGCGCACGCTGGAACTGCTGGCGCGTGCTGAGACCGATCAGTCGACGGTACGACCGGCGGTAAGCCGCGTGTTCGACCTGGTGTTCGGTCCGGCTGAAAATGAGCAGGGTACGCTGCGGGTAAAGCTCGGAGCACGCGTGCTGGTTGAGTCGATCAATCACAGCCTGTTCCGCGCGATCCAGCACGGTGAGCCGCGCCTGCGGGCGCTGGCGTGGGATTCGCTTCAGGCGTTTACGTTCTCGCCCGAGGTGGCCGAAGCGCAGCGAACCGCCACACTGCAGCGGCGGGCCATGGAGGCGTCGCGAAGAGGAACGGGATCACCCGCGGGCGGCCCCGATGCACGTCCGGCAGTCCCGCAGCGCCGCGTGCAGCCGGGCCAGCCTCAACCCTTTGACCTCTATCGCACACTGGTGGATGCCGCGCTGACGCAGCCGACCATGCCGCCGCAGGTGATCGCGTTTCTCGGTAGTGAAGGCCCGTCGCAGCGCGCTGCCGATCAGTTGGCGCGGCTGGTGCTGCATGGCGACGAGGATACGCAGCGGCTGGCTGCCCATGCGCTGCAACGATCACGTCAGCCCATCGATCAGTCCCTGCTGGCGATGGACCTCAAGCAGCGCCACACCTTCACGCTCAACGTCTACCGTCATCTGCGCGGAGAGGAGCCGCTGGTGGCGGGGCTGATGCTCGATCCTTCGCCGCAAAGCCCCAGCGCCCGCTGGTTCGGCACGCAGTTGGCGATGAGCGGCCCGCCCGATCCCAGTCAGTGGCATCTGGCCTATGGCGATGAGCAGCCGCTGCTGCAACTGGCGGGGGTGAACAATCAGGACCTTTCAGCCGGGGCGATCGCGGCGCTGGTTGGCTCAGTCGGGGGCGATGATGGTGCAGCCCGTCAGTTCCAGGAGACCGTCAGCCTGCTGCCCGACCGCAGTCCTGCGAGCATCGCGCTGGCGTGGAGCGAGGCGAAGCAGACGATCTTCCGCGAGCGCCTGGCGCAGACGGCCGGCCGATACCGCCTCGTGATCCACGTTTACGACGCAGCGACGAACAACCCGGCTGGCGCGGGGGCTAACCCGGCCCGCCCCGGCCCACCCGGTGCATTCCCCGGCGGCCCCGGCCCCTTCCCGCCCGGTCCCGGCTTCCCGGATGCACGCTTCACCCCGCCCGGCGCGCAGCCGGTCAACAACCCGCAGCGCACCGGCAACGCATCGGATCGCCCGCCTGTTGAGGGCCCGCCGAGCCTGGTCATCCCGCTGGGGAGCGTGCGCTTCGTGGTCGAGAAGGATGGCATTCGTTTCGCGGATCTGGACCTCACGCTGAAACTGCCTGAGTCACGCTTCGCGATCGAGCTGACCAACCCAGCGGAGCTGAAGGTGCTGCCCATCAACCAGTTGGCAAACGTGCCGCTGGAGCAGGTGTCGCAGCCGCTGCTGCTGTCGCCACGCGCCAAGGGTGTCTGGGGCGGTTGGCTCACCCTGCCCGACGGTCGCTACCTCGAACTGCTCATGCAACCCGAGTGAAGTGCGCGTTGCCTCGCGACGCCCCCTGGCGTTGGGCGGGATCACGCGATCCGCGAACACAATCATCACCGTGACCGCACCCCGGGAGACCTTCCCGCGCTGATCGTCTAAACTTCTCGCACGATGAACTTCCTCTATGAAACACTGCGGCTGGGGCTGACGAACCTGCGGCTGCACAAGCTGCGCTCGCTGCTGACCGCGCTGGGCATCATCTTCGGCGTCGCGGCGGTCATCTGGATGGTTGCCATCGGCGAGGGCAACAAGCTCAAGGCCACACGCGACATCGAGGACCTGGGCGCGACCAACATCATTCTGCGCTCCGAGAAACCGCCCGAGTCCAACTCGGCCGGCCAGTCCAACACCCGCCTGCTCGCCTACGGCATTCGCAGGCTGGACGTCCGCCGGATTCAGGAAACCGTCGGCGGCATCAGCGACATCGTTCCGCTGAAGCGCGTCGGCGCCCGTGCGGTGCGAGACCGATACCAGGTGTCCGCTCAGACGTTCGGTACCACGCCCGCGCTTGCCGAGGTCGCGTCGCTGCGTGTGGAGCGTGGCCGATACCTCTCGCAGGCGGATCTGGACCAGCTGGAAAACGTCGCGGTGATCGGCGCCGAAGTGGCCGAGCGTCTTTTCCCGCTGGAGGATCCACTGGAGGGCTACGTCCGCGTGGATGGACAGGTGTTCAAGGTCATCGGCGTGCTTCGCCGTATCGGACTGGCGGGCGCCAGCGGTTCCGCTCTCGTCGGCCGCGACCTCAACTATGACATCCACATCCCGCTCACCACTGCGGAGTCACGCTTTGGCGATGTGCTCATTCGCCGCAGCGCCGGCTCGATGGAACGCGAACAGGTCGAACTCTACGAAGTCTATGTTGCAGCCCGGTCGCCTGATGAGGTCATCGAGGTGGCGGAGCAGGTCAAGCTCATTGTCGATGCCAGCCACGCGCAGGCTGGTGACGTGAGCGTGACTGTTCCGCTGGAACTGCTGCATCAGCGCAACCGGGCGCTGCGCATGTTCAACACGCTGATGATCTTCATCGCCGCGATCAGTCTGCTGGTGGGCGGCATCGGCATCATGAACATCATGCTCGCCTCGGTGACGGAGCGCACGCGCGAGATCGGCATCCGCCGGGCACTCGGCGCGACGCGAAGGCACATTGCTGCTCAGTTCCTCGTGGAAACGACGATTCTGTCGTCCGTGGGCGGATTGCTCGGCGTGGCGCTGGGGCTGATCGGCGTGCCGCTGCTGGCGATGCTGCCCAGACTCGACAGCGAGGCCTTCCGCGACATGGGCACACCCACGCCCACCGACTGGTCGATCATCGCTGGTTTCGTCGTCGCCACCGGTGTGGGCATCGTCTTCGGCCTCTACCCCGCCGTCCAGGCCGCCAACCAGGACCCCATCGTCGCCCTGCGGCACGATTGATCGCGGCGGTTAGAAAAGGGGGATATGTTTCAGGGAGCTACACCCACGATCACCAGCGGCACCGCAGGAACACCGCGCCCCTGACGCGCGATGTCATACAACGCCCCTTCGTAGTAGCCCGGCCCCGATGACATGTGTTCCTGCATGCATTTCATCGGCAGGATTTCAACGCCCACGTCAATCTGATCGCCGACATAGAACGCGAGGTGTTTGACGAACAGGTCGTAGGCAATGAAGCTGTACTTGCCGAACTGCACTTCGACGGCGACCCGACGCTTGACGAAATCTGTCTGGTTGTAGGAGCGGATCGGTCGACGGCCTGCCGCTTCGTAGCCTGCTTCTGTTCGTCCGCACTCAACGCGATTGTCTTGCGAATCAGCGCGTAATCATCGGTCACCCAATAATAGGTGCGCGTTTCCTGCCAGCCTTTGGCGCGGAAATGCTCGCTCATTGTGCGGTTCAGTTCGATTGGTGAATACAGGCTTTGCCCTACCCTTGTCTTTTCCTTACTGATCTTGGTCCTGTGGCATTCAGCGTCGATTGACTCGACAATGCGGGTTATCTCCTTCCAGATGGAAGGTTCATGCACGAGCAACCATTCGTAGCCGTTCAGATGGGAGTGTACGGCTGCGATTTTCAACGGGTAGACTCCGGATTGAGCAGGAAGGGGTTGCGTGCGACGGCCTCGTTGCGCGGTGTGTAGACCGGCTGGTTCATGGGGCGTGTCTTAAGTTCACCGCGTGCCTCAAGCTTGAGGCGTTCCTTGGCGGTGTGCACGTATTTGTCGACGATTTCCGCTCCGGCAGCGCGACGATGATGACGCACCGCCGCAATCGCGCTCGTGCCCACACCGAGGAATGGATCCACCACGAGGCCGCCCTCGTTGGTCATACTAAGCACGAGCCTTTCGATCAGCTCGACGGGAAACTGGCAGGGATGATCCGTTTTCTCGACGTGATTGTGCTTGACGTTGGGGATGGTCCACACATCGCCCGGATTCTTGCCCAGCGGGTTACACGAATACTGGCCCGCCTTCGCGCCCTTGAAGTATTTCTTGCCCGGGTATTTCTGCGGTACGCGAACAGCGTCAAGGTTAAATACAAACTCGTCGGATTTGGTAAACCAGATGATTACTTCGTATCGGCCCGAGAACCGGCGAGTGCAGTGCAGGCCATGCTCGAAATGCCACACGATTCGGTTGCGCATGCGCAAGCCCGCATCGGCAAAAATGGGGTAGAGCACGCTGTCCAGTGGCACGATTGCACCACGATCGACATAGTTACCTATCTGCCAGCAGATGCTGCCGTGTTCATTGAGAATACGGATGCATTCGTTGATGACCACCCGCTGCTGATCAAGATAGGTCGTTAGGTCCAGCCGCTTCTCGTATTCCTTACCGATGTTGTAGGGGGGGAGGTGACGATCAGATCGGCGCAGCCATCGGGCATGCTTTTGAGCAGGTCCAGACAATCGCCGTGATAAAGCGTCACATCGTTTTCAGGCCGATAGGTCCTGCCAATCCGCAGTTCGGCAGGTGGGTGAAACAACAGCGCTTCGTTCTTTCGAATGATCTGAGCCATGCATCAACCTTCCGCCGTTAGGCGTATGATAGGTCCGGCCATCATTGCGTCAAACCAGTCTGTCAGCTTTTCGTTGCATCTCACACCGCCGGGCCAAGCTCGGCCTGGACGTTCAAGGCGATGCCTTCGCCGATGATGACCAACACGCATGCGACATAGAGGATGCCGGTGGCGGACTGGTTCGCCCGGCGGCGGACGCATTCCCAGCTCATCAGCGTGAAGAGGATCGGCACTGCCAGACCAACGAGGTAGCGGGCGACGATCATCATGACCGTCCACAGGCGCGGCCGGGGGTAATCGATCGCCGACCACCACGGATAGAGCGCCAGGCCCGCACTGCCCACCAGCCGAAGCCCCAGCAGCACGACCAGCACGATGACCAGCCGCTCGAAGGGCGACTGGGTCATCTCGTTGCCGCTGGTGAGGTACGCGTGACCGAGCAGCATGGTCATGAGGAAGCCACCCAGCAGGCCCGCACTGATGAGCATGGTCAGGCCGGAGAGCAGGGTTTGGCTCGTGATGGCCGGTTCGGGCATGGTGGCGTAAGTGGCGACCGCGCAGCCCAGGAGGTAGGTCAGGACAGCGGCGATGCGCTGGGCGGTGCGCTTGGCCAGCTGCACCAGCATGAGCTGAGCGACGACGGGCACCGCGACCAGGGCGAAGCCCAGCCAGATGGTCGGCGGGGTGTGGTCGACGGTCATCGCTCGCACCACGACCCCCAGCGCCAGCAATGTGACCGCGTTGATCCCCCCCAGCCGCAGCCACCGCAGTGTCACCGCCTGCGGATCACTTACCGCCTGCGTCAACCCAATCCCGGCGACAAAAAGGAGTAACAGGACCGATGTCATGGGATGGGGCATGATAACGCGCGGGAGACGACGAGGCACGGCCAGAGGAAAACGCGAGGGACGAAGGCGCGAGTGCTCCTGATCCCATGCGACCCGACTTGTGATGTTCTCATGATGCTGCGCAAACGCGCACTGGTGCTCGCGACTGCCTCAAAACAAGGCGAGGTCCGTATATGGCGGCGAATTTCGTACACATGTCTTAACTTGCCGATTCATCATGGTTTAACTGCGTTTGATCGGTGATTTCCCCATCGTGTGGCATTGATGTTGTCCTGTGGGTCGCCGTGCGTGCCGGTCGCTGTGTGCGACGGCAGCGTGGGATTTGCCGCACTGCGAACTTGAGGAGACGTCAACCATGAAGGCAGGTTGGATCAGGTATGTACCGGTAATGCTGATGCTGGCACTGTTGTGCCTGGCGGCCGGGGATTTATGGGGTCAGGAAGCCGCGACCGAGTCGCCCGGGATGCCGGGGATGCCCGGAGTGGCTGAGGTAGCATCGCCCGGCACGGGGCAGCCGCCTGCGGAGGTCACGGCTGCTGTGGAGGAAGCGGCTGCAGCCGTCTCGCAGGAGTTGTTCACGGTGAACAACCTCTGGATGATGATCGCCACCGCGCTGGTGTTCATCATGCACCTGGGCTTCGCCACGCTGGAGACGGGGCTGACCCGTGCAAAAAACACGGTCAACGTGCTTTTCAAGAACACGATCATCCCGGGCATCGGGTTGTTGACCTACGGCCTGTGCGGGTTCGCCATCATGTACCCGGGTGAGTTCAACGGCTATTTTGGCTATGCGGGCTGGGGTATCACGATTGACGCCTCCAATGCCGAAGCGGTGACTGCCAACCTCACCTCCGCCTACGGCGACGGCGGCTACACGTGGTACACCGACTTCCTCTTCCAGGGCATGTTCGCCGCCACGGCTGCGACGATCGTCTCTGGTGCGGTGGCCGAGCGCATCAAGCTCAACAGCTTCCTGGTTTTCTCGGTGTTCTTCGTCTCGCTGAGCTACCCAATCACCGGCTCGTGGAAGTGGGGTGGCGGCTGGCTGGACGAGGCGGGCTTCATCGATTTCGCCGGCTCGACGCTGGTACATGCTGTCGGGGGTGTTGGGGCGTTGGTGGGTGCGATCATCCTTGGGCCTCGCCTGGGCAAGTATGCCCGCGACGGCGCTGTGCAGCCGATCCCGGGTCACTCGATGCCGCTGGCGGTCATCGGCGTGTTCCTGCTGTGGCTGGGCTGGTTCGGGTTCAACGGCGGTTCGGTGCTCAATGCGGATCCGGCGGGGGTGTCGCTGGTGCTGGTTACGACGTCCATGGCGGCGGCGGCCGGGGCTGTGGGCGCTTCCCTGACAAGCTGGACCATCGGTGGCAAGCCTGACCTGTCCATGGCACTCAACGGCATCCTCGCGGGCCTGGTGGGTATCACCGCCGGGGCAGACCTCATGACCGTGCAGGATGCGGTCATCATCGGCTTCATCGCGGGCATCCTCGTCTACTTCTCGGTCATCTTCCTCGACAAGCTGCGCATCGATGACCCCGTCGGTGCGGTGAGTGTCCACCTGGTGTGCGGTATCTGGGGTACGCTGGCAGTGGGGCTGTTCGGCTCGGCCAAGGGCTTTGAACAGCTCGGCAAACAGGTGCTGGGTGCCGTGTCGGTGTGTGCATTCACCGCTGTCTTCGCAACAGTTCTCTTCCTGGTCATCAAAGTCACGATGGGCCTGCGCGTCAGCAGCGAGGAGGAAATTGAAGGGCTGGACCTGGGCGAGCACGACATGGCTGCCTATCCCGACTTCCAGCAGACCTACATCAAGAGCTATCACGCTCGCGAAATCTGAGTTGACACGGATTCACCCCACCTGATTTAACTGGGAACCAAGATCATGTACATGATTGAAACAATCATCCGCCCCTCCGCCCTGGACGCGGTGAAAAGCAAGCTGACGGAACTGGGCATCCTGGGATGCACCGCCATTGAGTGCAAGGGCTTCGGCAAGCAGAAGGGGCATACCGAACGCTATCGCGGTGGCCGCATGGACGTGGGCTTCGTGCCGAAGGTGCAACTGAAGATCGCTGTGCGCGAGGAGGATCTGGAGCGTGCGATCGAAGCCATCACGACCAGCGCCCGCAGCGGACGAGTCGGCGACGGCAAGCTGTTCGTGTACGGATTGAAACGCGTCGTGCGCATCCGTACGGGTGAAATGGACGAAGCGGCATTGTGAGATTTGGCGATTTGCAAAATTGAATCTTGCCGGGATCTTCGCCCTCACTCAGTCTCTGCCAGAGGAAGAGGAGGTAGGCAAGCAAAATCGTACGACCGCCAATCGCCTCGGAAACGCTTCCTTTCGCTGTGCGGAGGGAAGCGTTTTTATTTTGTTATTTGGGATTACGGGTTCATTTCGCGTGGTTTGATGACGCGGGCGGGATTGCCGGCGGCGACGATGTTGGGGGGCAGGTCGCGTGTGACGACCGCTCGAGCGCCGACGACGGTGTTGTCGCCGATCGTGACGCCGGGGCCGATGAAGGCGTCGGCACAGATCCAGACGCCGGCACCGATGTTGATAGGGGGGCGTAGCAGGGGCAGGTCCGGCCGGGTGTAGTCGTGGGTGCCGGCACAGAGGTGGACGCCCTGAGAGATGGTAGTGTGGTCGCCGATGGTAATAGGGCCGAGGTTGTAGACGTTGACGTCGTCGGCGAGGCTGGCGTGTTCGCCCATGGTGAGCAGCCAGGGGTGGAACACACGGGTGTTGGGCCTCGTACGACAGGTGGGCGCGAGTTTGGCGCCGAAGCATCGCAGCCAGAATCGTCGCCAGCCGTAGGCGCGAGGCGGGCTTGGCCGGACCAGCAGCAACCAGACCAGCCGCCACAGGTACCGCCGGATGTATTCATGGGTGGTGTAAGGATAGCCCGTGGTGCGGTCGAGCTGCTGGAACGGTTTGGTCGGGTTCTGCGTCATGCCCTCGTTGCGGTGGGTTTGGATGATGGTCTGGCTCAACGTACAATAGCATGAAATAACTTACCTTACAGATCGCCTGACGTCCGTTGTTACATATCGGACAAGTCGTGCTCGTTGGAACGAATGCGTCATGCTTGATGTGATGATTATCGCCTACAACGAGGCGGTGAACCTGCCCCACTGCCTTGCCTCTCTGAATGGTTGGGTGAACCGGGTGTTTGTGATCGACTCCGGTTCAACCGACGGTACTCAGGAGATTGCCCGTGCATACGGTGCGGTGGTGGTGCATCACGCCTGGGAGGGTTATGCCCGGCAGAAGAACTGGGGCCTGCGCGAGTTGCCGTTCGAGTCGGACTGGCTGCTTTTGCTGGACGCGGATGAGGTGGTGACACCCGAGCTGCGGGCGAAGATCGAGTCGATCGTGAAGCAGCCGGTCGATCAGGTGCGGGAGAACGGCTTTTTCATCAATCGGCTGACCTATTTTATGGGCAAGCCGATCCGCCACTGCGGTTACTTCCCGAACTGGAACATGCGGTTGTTCAAGCGGGGCAAGGGCCGATTTGAAGACCGCGAGGTACACGAGCACGTCATTATTGATGACCCGGTCGGCCGGATCCGCGAGTGTCTGCTGCACGACGACCGACGTGGCCTTGAGCATTATTTCGCCAAGCACAACCGCTATTCGACGCTTGAAGCACAGGCGACATTCCGCGAGATCACGCAGGGGACGCGGCCGGCGGACGAGGTGAACATCTCACTGCAGTCGCGTCTTCGTCGCTGGGCCAAGCGAAACCTTCTGCCACGTCTTCCTTTCCCGGGGTTGTGGCGGTTCCTTTACATGTACGTGCTGCAACTCGGGTTTCTGGATGGCCGAACGGGCTTCCAGTTTGCCGCGTTCATCAGTGGCTATGACTGGATGGTTTCATTGAAGCTGCGGGAGCTGCGCCAGCGAGCCCAACGCGGAGAAAAGCTGGAGTTTGCCCCGCCGGCGCTCGCGCAGCCGGAGGGCACGCAGGGCGGGGAAACGCCCGTGAACGTGGCGCATCGCTCGGAATGACGAATCCGCAGGTTGACTCGGCATATTCGCGTTCAACCCATGAAACGACGCGACTTGTTGCGTTACCCGGCGCGAAGCCGCAAGTGGCTTTTAACCTTGCACGAACCCTGAACTTTGAACCCCTGAACTTTGCACCGGGCGGGTCTTCGCCTACGATTGCGCCCTGAACCGATGCAGCAGACCAGTTCCAGTTTGATCGTGGAGGAGGCACCGGCCTCCGTGCAAACGCCGGTGGCGGCTCCTAGCGCGGCCGGGGCGGGGCTGATGCTCGCCAGCGTCACGCTCTGGCGGCGCGAGATGGTACGCTTTTTCCGGCAGCGCAACCGTGTCATCGGCTCGCTGGCGACGCCGCTGGTCATCTGGCTCATGCTCGGCATGGGCTTCAGCGGCAGCTTCGACATCGGCGCAGCCGCCGACGAGGCGGGCGTCTCCTACCAGCACTACTTCTTCCCCGGCATCGTGAGCATGATGCTGCTGTTCACCGCCATCTTCGCCACCATCAGCGTGATCGAGGACCGGCGGGAGGGGTTCATGCAGGCGGTGGTGGTCGCCCCTGTGCCGCGCAGTGCGATCGTGCTGGGCAAGGTGCTGGGTGGGGCGAGCATCGCGACAATTCAGGGGCTGGTGCTGCTGGGGTTGTGGCAGATGCTGGGCCCGGGTGCACCGCTGATGTCGCTCGCCGCGGCAGTGGTGGTGATGTTCGTGCTGGCGATGGGGCTGACCGCGCTGGGGTTGTGCCTGGCCTGGCCGATGGATTCCACCGCCGGGTTCCATGCGATCATGAATCTGTTTCTCATGCCCATGTGGGTGCTCAGCGGCGCGGTGTTTCCGCTGACCTCCGCGCCGCCGGCGATGCGCGCGATCATGTGGGCCAACCCGATGACCTATGGTCAGACGCTCCTGTCATCGCTGTTCATCGGCAAGCCAGGCGTCACCGGCGCGCCCGCGCCGATGCCGGTGGCGGCGGCGGTGCTGGTTGTTTTCGTGGTGGCGATGACGGTGGTGGCGACCCGCGTCGTCGGCCGCCGACGCAAGGATCCGATGGCATGACCGGCCAACGACTGCTGTTGGTGCTGCTGGCTGTGGCAACGCTCGGCGCGACCGCCATGGTCACGCTCGTCACCCTCGCCCGGTCGGGTGAACAGCCCATCCTGGAAGGTGGCGCGGAAAAGCCCGACCCCCAATTCCATGTGCCCGACTTCACGCTGACGGACCAGTTCAACCAGCCCTACGGTACCGAACAACTGGCAGGCAAGGTCTGGATCGTCGACTTCATCTTCACCCGCTGCACCGCCACCTGCCCGAGGATGACCCACGGCATGGTCGACCTGCAGAACCAACTGCGAAACCATCCCCGGCGCGATGACATCCGCCTGGTGAGCATCAGCGTCGACCCGAGCCACGACACGCCCGAGGTGTTGCACGCCTACGCGGAGTCCTATGGCGCCGATGGCGACATGTGGCGGCTGCTTACCGGCGACCGGCAGGAAATCTGGAAGCTCGTCGGTCAGGGCTTCCGCGAAACCGTCTACGACAACATCGAAAACACGGCCATGCCCATCGGCCACAGCTCCAATTTCATCCTCATCGACCGGCAGCAGCGCATTCGCGGCTACTTCTCCGGCATCGACTCCGGCCTGCCCGATGGCAGCGTCCACCCACACGAACGCGATCTGCTGCTGAAAAAACTGGACCAGGTGCTGGCTGAATAGCTGACCATCAACCCATCCGAGATGTTCGAGAACCTTGATCTGTCGATGTTGCCCGCGGTGAATGCCGCATTGAACGCCACGGCTGCGGCGCTGCTCGGGGCTGGCTTCTACTTCATCAAACGCGGCAACGCCCAGGCACACATGCGCTGCATGATCGGCGCGTTCGCCGTCTCGGCGGTGTTCCTGGTCACCTACATCATCCACTACATCTGGCGTGCCAAAGTCGCCGGCGGAACCCACACGACGTTCAACCACGATGGCGTCATCAAACTCGTCTACTACCTCATGCTGCTGACGCACATCGTGCTGGCGATCACCGTGCCGGTCTTCGCCATCGTGCTGGTACGGCTGGGGATGAACCGACGGTACGACCGCCACCGCAAAATCGCCCGCTTTGCCTATCCCATCTGGATGTACGTGTCCATTACCGGCGTGCTGATCTACTTCGCGCTGTACCACTGGAACGTGCCGGTTTCCTGACGTTCCACCCCGATGCCGATACGTCATCTCCCGCCCGTTGTGTTATCGTGGTGTCATGCGATCGTTTACCCCGCCTACGCCTGACCAGGTGCGTGCGCATCTGAACCGCTTCGCGCCGCAGCCGCCTTCACGCCTGGCGTCGTGGTCGACGGTGATCGCGCTGCCCCTGCTTCTGCTCATCGCGTTGGCGAACAACAACTCCGCTCTTATCGTGCTGCCCATGATCGCGCTGGGGGCGATCCTGGCCACGACACACTGGCGCTTGCGACGGCAGCGCGAACAGGAGGAACAGACGCTGCGTGTCCAGGAACTGGCGATGCAGCGTCGCTTCATCGAATCACTCCGCCTGGCATGGCAACTCCTGCCGCGCGTGGTGCAGCAGCCCCAACTGCACGGCCGGGTGGTTGCGACCATCGCGCACGATTTGGATGAGCTGCGCTGCTACGACGCCGCCATCGTCGCGTATGACTACCTGCTCGAACGCATGGCGGCGGAAGACCCGGCTGCGGTGCAGTTCCAGGTGCTGCGCTCGCTGGCACAGCTCGCGACCGATCGGCTCACCGATGCGGACGACACGCTGCGGCGGTTGCGCGGCGTCATCGGCAGGTTCCGCGACACCGCCATCGGCGCTGCTTATCGCCTGGCACTGCTTGTACAGCAGATTCGCACCAACCACTATCAGCAGGCGATCGACGAGAGCGACTCACTGCTGGATGCGCTGCGGCCGCTGGGTGTGCAGGCGGGCTATGGCCACGCGCTGATGGCGCTGGCCTATCGCGAATTGGCGCGACATCACAACCAGCCCACGCCGGCCGCCGCACGTGAATGGTGGCATCGCGCCACGTTGCTGTTGTCGCCCGAAGCATTGATGAGCCGATTCCCGGAACTGCGCGTCATGAACGAAAGTGCCGCGGCCGACACCAGTCATATTCAGTCAACCACAGCCTCATCGGATCAGCAGGAGTGAGGACGGAAGAAGGTATGTCGCGTACGGTGGTCAAGCCGTTTGAACCGCACGCACTGTTGCGGCCGCTGGCGATGGATCGCGCACTGCGATGGATTATGGGCGTGGTGCTGGTGCTGGCGATCATTGGTGGGGGCGAGGGGTCGTCCGTGCCGCTCAGCCCGTTTACGTGGAACGTGATGGTCATCCTGCTTGCGGTCGTGTGGGTGGGAATGATCACGACCAGCTCACGCATCGCGCAACAGCTTCCAACACTGTCGATGCTGATCGAACGTGACCCCGCCGCAGCCGAGGCGCATCTGGCGGAGATGCTGCCCCGCCGCATGTTGCAGCGTTCGGTGCGGCTGCTGCTCTTTCAGCAACTGGCTGCGCTGCGCCATCGACAGCAGCGTTTCGCCGAGGCTGCGACGATCTGCCAGACGTTGCTCACGCAGATGCCTCCCGGTTCGCATGGCCTGCGCCTGCCGGGCATCATCCCCGCCGGTCAGCACGTGCGTGCCCAACTGCTGCTGCTCCTGGCTGAAGCCCGCCTGCAATGCCGCGACCTCGTCGGTGCCTACGTCGCGCTGGCGGAACTGCACCGCTGCGAACTGAACCTGCTGGAAACGCTGCAGCGCCTGGCGCTGCAAACGCACTACGAAGTCCTGGCCGGTCACGACGCTCATGCCCTGTGGCGCCTGCGCGAAAAAATCCTTTGTGCTGAACTCATGCCCGCTCCTCAATGCGGCGCGATGCACCTCCTGCTCGCCACCGCTGCTGAACGCATGGGTGATGTGGAACAGGCTGCTTATCTTCATGCCCGAGCCGAACTGCTGTGTACACCGCAGCAGTTGGAAAGTTTCGCGCAGGTGATGGGGTGGGGGATGGAAGGGAATTCAATTCTCCCTCTCCCTGCGGGAAAGAGTCGGGATGAGGGGGCGAACGACCCGGGATGATTCATTACAGCGCGCTGATGTACACGCAGCTTCAATCGCTCGTCCACACACAATGAAATGTTAACGAACATTCACCCTCACCCGGCCTCTCCCGGAGGGAGAGGGGGTGAAACAGTGGTGATGCTCTGCGTTTCTCAACTCCCTTATTCCCTCAGTCCCTGGTCCTTTCGTTCCTCAATCCTCTCCTGTATCCACGTGCAGTTCATCGATCGGCTGTTCTTCCACTTCCGGGGATTCGAATTCGGGTTCTTCGGTGAGGCCTCGGTCCGGGCCAAAACCTACGATGGGGTCTTCGTTGGGGTCGACATCCAGGTGTCGCTGGTTGGGATTTTCGAGCACGAGGTCAGCCACTTCGGGTGCTTCGGGGCCGGGGCGCGGTTCATCCAGGCGTTCGTTGCCCAGGCGGTTTTCCTCGTTGGGGCTGTCCTCCGAGGGGGTGGGGTCATCGGGCAGTTCGAGCCCGGTTTCTTCATAAAGCTGTTCATCGCGCGGCACGCCGGGATGCCAGTCTGCCTCGAACTTGCGCACAACCTCGCGGGCGGAGGCTTTGGCCTGTTCGTACACATAAACGATGTGAGCCGAAGGCCCCTGCGTCATGCCATAAAGTGGCGCTTCGGTGTTTTCGACGAAGGCTTCGATGCCGCGTTCGCTGAGAATGTCTGCCAGACGCTGGGCATCATCGACCGTTAGGGCGTGGAAGACCGGGACGAGTTTGGATTCCATGACGCACCTCTGGTGGATTGTAGCGCCATGGATGGGGGATGAGGGAAAGAAATTCGAAATCCGAAGTTTGAAGTCCGAAAAAAGGAAGGCAGAAATCCAGAAATCCAAAATCAAAAGAAGCGTCGCTTCCTCATTCGTCATTCGGCTTTCGTCATTTGGCAATCACCCTCAATCCTGCAGCGACTTCTCAAAGATAACGAGGTTATCCCCTCGATCCGTATCCCACCGGATGCCCACGATGTCGTAGCCCTGTTTGATGGCCAGGTGGAGCATCGGGCGGTGCTGGTTGTGGCATTCCATGCGCATGTAGGTGTAGCCGTTGTCGCGTGTCCATGCGTGGGCGGCTTCGCACAACTGGCTGGCGATGCCCTGGCGCTGGTAGGCGGGCAGCACGCCGTACAGCCAGGCGAAAAACGCGCTGGGTTTCAGCTCGAACCCCAGGAAAAACCCGACGGGATGACCCTCGACCACCGCGGTGAGGATCAGCGGGTTGTAGCGTCCCAGATATCGGCGACGAAAGAACGCCTCATCGCGCGCTGGTTTATAGATCTGGCTGTACAGCCCGGCAATCAGCTTGAGGTCGTTCAGTCCCAGCACATCGATCTTCGCGTTGGCCATGACTCGTTCAGTGTTGCAGGGTTGCGGGTATTCGTCTCAAAACGCGGATATGGTCGGCCGCCCGTCACGGATTTGCAACCGCCCGCCGCTCGGCCGCCATCCGGCTGGTCACCGTTTGTCCAGTACGGTCATGAGCAGCGATTCAAATGCCTCTTCGCCGTCGATGAAGCGCAGCTCCAGTGCCGGACGGTAGATCGGCAGCGGCAACTGATCCGTATCGACCCACGGCTGCCACTTCACCCAGTCCTTCTCTGTCATCACCAGTGCCTCAGCGTGGGCCTGCTGGGCTTCGGTCATGATCGACCTAATCTCCTCCTGGGTGAAGGCGTAGTGGTCGGGCAGCACCTTCGTCCTGACGATCTCGCCGGAGTGTCGTGCAAGCGTTTCCAGGAACGGCGCGGGGTTGCCGATCGCGCACACCGCTGCGACCTTTTTGTCGCGCAGCACATCCAGCGGCAGGGTGTTGCCGTGGACATCGTGAAAACCGACCCATGCGTGGGCGGCATGGGCGATGGGTGGCCGACCGGTCAGTTGCTCGATACGCCGGTTGAGGCGAACCAGACGCTCCGGCTCCACCTGATCGGCGCGGGTGATGATGACCGCATCGGCGCGACGCAGCGCCTGCGGCGGCTCACGCAGCAGGCCACGTGGCAGCACGTGTTCGAAACCAAAGGGCTGCGTCGCGTCGATCAGCACCAGATCCAGATCACGATGCACCTGACGATGCTGGAAACCATCATCGAGCACGAACACATCGATTGCGGGGTTGCGTTCCAGTGCTTCCTTCGCGGCGGCCATGCGATCGGGGTTGGCGATGACAGGCGTGTCGCCCAGCGCGTGGGCCAGGACAATCTCCTCATCGCTGCGATCGCCCGTTCGCTTGTAGCCGCGCAGCAGCACGGCGGGCGTCGCCCCGGCCCGTTTGAGGCGCTGGACGACCTCGATGACCATGGGAGTTTTGCCGGTGCCGCCGGTGGTGAGGTTACCCACGCTGACGGTGACGCGACCGGCGGGTCGGCTGCGACGCAGGCGGCTGTCGAAGGTAGCGTTGCGCAGGGCGACCAGCACGCGGTAAGGCTTTTCCAGTACCGACAGTGCCGCCCGGGTCGCGCGACCCATGCCGCTGTCATCCACGCCTGAGAGAATGTCCATGAGCCGACTGCTCATCGGTTGGCTTCCTCGCTCGGCTCGATGCCCCAGTCGCGCAGCCGCTGCATCAGTTTGACCATAGGCAGGCCCACGACGGTCGTCTCATCCCCCTCGACGCGGAAGGGCCAGTGGTCACGCAGCTCATCGAGGTTGTACCCGCCCGCCTTGCCGCGCCAGGCGTTGTCCGTCAGGTGCTGTTCGAGTTGGGATTCGCTTACGTTGCCCAGATGAACGCGGGCGGTGTCGGCAAAGGTTTCCAGTCGCGTGCCATCGCCGGACATCAGCGCCACGCCGGTGACGACCTCGTGAACGCGGTTCGCGAGCTTTTCGATTATGCGGCGGGCTTCCTCGGGCGTGCCGGGCTGGCCCAGCAGCTCAAAACCGGTATCGGTGGGTACGACGACGATGGTGTCGGCAGCGAGGATGACGACGTCCGGCGGTGTCTGGCCTCGCATGCTCAGGGCTTTGTGGCGGGCCAGGTGCTGGGCGAGTTCCGCGGGGGATAGGGCGTTTTCACCGTTGGCGCTGGGGTCGGCCGGATCGTCGAACAGGGGTGTCTGGACGTGGCAAGCAAAGCCCGCCTCACGCAGAAGCTGGGCACGTCGGGGGGAACGACTGGCAAGGATGAGCGTGGCGGGCGCAGGCATGGGGGGATTTTAGCGAGGGCAGGGGAAGGGCGATGGGGGGGATGTACGGGGCGGGAGCACCCAGCCACTGCGTGGGCTGGGCTTCCGTACGAATCATCAGGGGAAGCCCCACCATGCAGTGGAGGGGTGCGGCACCGGCGCTCTGTTGCGGCGCCGCGAGGGGGGGACCCTCCCCATTTTCTCCACCTTGCGCCCTTTATCAGTATTGATATTCAAGGTTTTCCCAGTTTCACCCCGATAACCATTTTTAGGATAAGGGGGTTGCAGTTTGTTGTCGCGGCCCTGCGTTCGCAACGCCGCGCTGATCGGTGACAGGAGGTCGCCGGTGGAACACAAGGACTGTGTTCCAGAGTCCAGACGCTCGCTGGCCCGGATGTGCCAGATCGGCTCGTCGCTTTCAGGGACGAAAGAACGTGCGGACGATCGCAATCATCAATCAAAAGGGCGGGTGCGGTAAAACCACCGTCTCGATCAATCTGGCGGCCACGCTCGCCGCTCGCGGACACAAAACTCTGCTGGTCGATATGGACCCCCAGTCCCATTGTGCCCTAGGGCTGGCGGTGCCCGAATCCCAGATCGACCGCGCCATCGGCGACATGCTTCGGGCCGGGTTCGACGGCTCGATGGCCTTCGCCGACATCGTCTGGCAGATCTCACGCAATCTCGATCTGGCGCCCAGCACCATGGCGCTGGCAGGCATCGAGCAGGAACTGGCCGCCGCGCCGGACAAGGATCGTCGCCTCGTCCAGGTGCTCAGCACCGTGGCCGACCGCTACGAATACTGCGTGATCGACTGCCCGCCCTCGATCGGGCTGCTCACCTTCAACGCGCTGCGTGCAGCCGATGAGGTGATCATCCCGGTGGAGACGGGCTACTTCGCGTTGCAGGGCGCGGTGAAGCAGAAGGCGACGATCGAGATGCTCGCCCGCCGGGCCGGCCACAACGTGCGCTTCAGTGTGCTGGCCACGATGTACGATGTGCGCACCAAGCTGGCCCGCGAGATTCTGGCGGAGCTGAAGAAGCAGTTCGGCGACAACCTGCTGCCCATCGTGGTGCACTTCAACAGCAAGCTGAAGGAGGCGGTGAGCTTCGGCCAGCCGATCGCCGAGTATGACCCGGCCAGTCGGGGCATGCAGGATTTCGACAATCTGGCGACGTGGCTGGTGCAGAACCCGCCCCCAGCGCCCGAGGCGACGGCTGGTGCGCAGACGCCGCGAGAGGCGGTCGGCTCGATCGCGCCGACAGCAGGTCGGCCGATCACCACACCCATGAACCCCGCCATGAGCCGGGCTGCCGAACTGGTTGAACGCGCCAGGGCGCTGTCGGCCCGTACCGCGGCACTGGCAGCGAAGCTCGCGGCCGATCCCGATGTCGCTGCGGAAGGCGAACTGGTAGGCGCCGCTGCCACCAACGGCACGACCGCCACCGCGACCCTCACCGCACCAGCTCCTGCTGCTGCTACCGACGGCCAATCCAACGGCCAGAGTGAAGTTGCCACTGCCGTGCGACGCGAACAGCTCGCCCGCAAGCTCGCGCGGATGCACGGTGTACGCTGCACCTCGCAGGGCGTGCTCTTCGTCCAGCCCGTCTCCGATGCCCGGCGCATCTGTGTAGCCGGTGATTTCAACGGCTGGTCACCCGATGCCACCCCGCTCAAGCGCGATGATGAACTGGGCGTCTTTCAGGCGTGCATCCTCGTCGCGCCCGGGCGATATCGTTATCGTCTTGTCGTGGACGGTCGATGGGTGCATGATCCGTACAACAGCTACGTCGAATCCAATCCGTACGGCGAGCTGAACAGCATCCTGGAAGTGGAGTGACACGTGTACGGTGGTGGAACGTGCGGGATGAGCGGGGCGGGTCGTGAGGCGTTGCGTCGCGCACGGATCGAGTCTGAACACGCACCCTGAAGTGCTGCCATGGCTGACCAACACACGCTCAAAATGCTCGAGTCGCTGGCGGACCTGTTCCTGACGGGCACAACCGCCGCGACGATGCCCCCGCCCGCGCGCCAGTCGCCTCAACCAACCGCCGCTGCCGCACCTGCTGCACCCGTTGCCCCCGCGCCCGCCCCAGCTCCGAAGGCGGCTGCAGCGCCCGCACCGGTGCCCCCCGCCCCCGATTTCGACTTCGACGATCAGCTTGAAGGCCCCCCGCCGATCCGCCTCATGCCCAAGCTCGCCACGCTCGAAGCGGTGCGCCGCTCGCGTCGGCAGCGGCCACAGACTGAACCGATCGATGAGTCCGGCCCGCGTCTTCGCATCACCGACTACGAGGAACCGGATGACGAACCGCAGCCCACGCCTGCTGACATCGAAATCGTCTTCCTCGGCAGCCTGCCCGGTTATGCCGGCCCGTGGCTGACGCAGTACGCCCAGTGGCGCGCCAACCGGCTGGGGCTGGTCGCGGTGCTGCACCTGGATGAACAGCAGGTGGATGTGGAGCTGATCGGCGCATCCCAGCTCGACCCGCCGCGCCCTGTCGCCACCGGTGACAGCCTGCGCGAAGCGCTGCACGCGCTGGAGGATGTGCGGCTGTGGCTGATCCACCCGGCGACCCACGATGCGACACTGCTGCGGCTGCTCGACTCGGTCGATCGCTGGACGATCCTGTGTGGCGCCGATGCACCGGCCGTACTTGGCGCAACCGAACTGATCCGCGAACTGATTGAACTTGATGCAGAGCACAGTCCCTCGGCGGTGGAACGACACATCGGCGTGATGGTGATGGGCAGCGAAGGGGCCGCGGCTGACGATGCCCTGCAGCGCATCAGCAACGCACTGGACGATGTGCTGGACAGGCCCGTGCAGTTGCTCGGTGCGATTCGCCAGATGGGGCCGGTGAATGTGCGCATCGTGGGCAGTTTCGCGTATGAGCAGGGCGATTGGCCGCACGTGTTGCGTGCGATGGCGCAGTCGCGGCCACGGGTGGTGAAGTCGCCGCTGGACGCGGTGCCGCCGTCGATCACGATGTCACCCACCCATCGTCGCCCGCAGCGGTTGCGCCCCACGCCCGAACCGGCCCCGGCTCGTGCGTCCGAACCTGTCGCTCCATCACCGCCCCCGCCAGTGGTAGAACAGCCTGCCCCCCAGGTTGCCGCCGCAACGCCAATCACGCCACCCACGCCTGCACCGCCCTCACCCTCCTCGCCGCAGCCTGTTGTGACCGATGCCCCCGACCTGAGCACCTTCCTGCCTGGCGGCCTGGCGCTGCAGGCCCGTTACCCCCGCCGGCCGGAAACGCAGCTCGTCCTCGATCAGGATGGCTGCCTGCACCTGCTGCGTCGGCACGAGGGCGATCTGCAGTCGCTGCACGCCGCGATCGTTGACCTGATCGAGGTGCAGGCCTGGGTGCGCGAGCACGTCGAACTGCTGGCACTGACCCAGCGCCAGTGCCGCTTCGACACCAGCGCCCAGCCGGTGCTGCACCTGTTCACCGACCAGTCGCGCCTCGCCGGGGCACTGCTGGCGCGCCTGGGCCCATTCCTGCGCCTGCACCTGCTGCAGCGCGTACAGACCGGCACCGAATCCACCTGGTTCTGCGCCGACCTGAACTGACCCCCTTCAACGTCCCCTGCTTGGACCGGAGACATGTGTTACCCATGTCTCCGAACATGTGTAACCCATGTAACCCATTTCCCCGGTCTGTACACGCCCGCCCCTGAGTACAGCAAAGGGCGGGGGCTACCCCACCTGCGGGTTTTGCGTCCCCCATCCCCCATCCCTGCCATTGCGGCAGCCCTGTGCGCTCGAAAACCCCTGTAATCGCCCAAAAATCAGGAAAATGCACGTCGCAAGATCGGCGCGCCATTTGCCTGAAATTTCTCGCGTAGGATCATGGCATGGCAGTCAAATTTCAGGATTACTACCAGTTACTGGGCGTCAGCCGCAACGCGACGGCGGAAGAAATCCAGCGGGCCTATCGCAAGCTGGCACGGCAGTATCACCCGGACGTGAACAAGTCCCCGGAGGCCGCTGACAAGTTCAAACAGATCAGCGAAGCCTACGAGGTGCTCAAGGATCCGGAGAAGCGTAAGAAATATGATGCGCTGGGGGCGAACTGGAAGCAGGGCCAGGAGTTTCGCCCGCCGCCCGAGTGGCAGCAGTTCCAGTTCGGACAGCGCGGCGGCACCGGCGGGTTCCAGTTCTCGCCAGAAGGATTCAGCGACTTCTTCGAGATGTTCTTCGGCGGAACCCGACGCCGCGGTGGAGGATTCGAGTTCGACTTCGATACCGACACCAGCGAACCCTTCGGATTCCAGCGACAACGCACCCGACGACCACGCGAAACCGAAGCCGAAACGGCCATCACCATTGGTCTGGAGGAAGCCTTCCACGGTGCGACCCGTGCTGTCTCCCTCCAAACCCCCGAGGGTGTGCGCACGCTCAACGTTCGCATTCCACCGGGCGTGACCGATGGCTCACGCATCCGACTGCGTGGTCAGGGCGTCCACGGTGGTGACCTGCTGCTTCGCATCAGCATCGCGCCGCATCCGCAGTTCGAAGTGGCGGGCCACGACCTGACCACCGAGGTGCGCATCAGTCCGTGGGAAGCGGCCCTGGGCGCCAAGGTACCGGTGAAAACGCTCGAGGGCATGCTCACCGTCACGATTCCGCCGGGCACCAGCAGCGGCGCGCGATTGCGACTGGCCGGCCGGGGCATGCCCAAACGCGGCAAGGAAACCGGCCGGGGCGACCTCTTCGTCCGCACCCGCATCGTCGTGCCCAAAACGCTCAGCCCGAAGGAACGCGAGCTGTACGAAAAGATGAAAGCCGAGTCCGAGTTCAACCCCAGACCGGAGTGAGCAGGAATGACGAATGACGAATGTCGAATGAAGAACATTTGAAAGTTGTCATTGGACATTCGTCATTAGTCGTTCCTTCGACATTTGTGATTCGATATTGGAGATTGCCGGAGGAACCATGGACCCCAATCGTTTGACCCAGAAATCCCAGGAAGCCGTTCACGACGCTCAGGCGATCGCGGTGAAACGCGGTCATCAGCAGGTGGACGGGCTGCACCTGCTTTTGGCGTTGTGTCAGCAGGAAAATGGTCTTGTGCCGCGTCTGCTGGATAAGCTCAATCGGCCGGCCGACGTTGTCATCGCTGAGGTCGAGCGGCAGCTTGATCGTCGGCCCAGCGTGAGCGGTCCGGGCGGCGAACCGGGACGCATCTACGTCACGCAGGAGTTCAACCAGCTTTTCGTCGACGCCGAGACGCACGCCAAACGGCTGAAGGATGAGTACATCTCGGTCGAGCACCTGTTGCTGGCGATGCTGGACAACCCGCGCGCCGAAGCGGGCCAGGTGTTACGCAACCTCGGCATCACGCGCGACGGATTGTTACAGGTGCTCACGCAGGTGCGTGGCCACCAGCGCGTGCAAAGCGCCAACCCCGAAGAGACGTACGAAGCACTGCAGCGTTACGGCCGCGACCTCGTGCAGGAAGCACGCTCGGGCAAGATGGACCCGGTGATCGGCCGCGACGATGAAATCCGCCGCACGATCCGCATTCTTTCACGCAAGACCAAGAACAACCCGGTGCTCATCGGTGAGCCGGGCGTCGGCAAAACCGCCATCGTCGAGGGCCTGGCGCAGCGCATCGTGCGCGGTGATGTGCCCGAGGGCCTCAAGAATAAGACCATCTTCGCGCTGGACATGGGTTCACTGCTCGCCGGGGCGAAATATCGCGGCGAGTTCGAGGAACGCCTCAAGGCGGTTCTGCAGGAGATCAAAAACAGCGAGGGCCGCATCCTGCTCTTCATCGACGAACTGCACACGATCGTCGGAGCGGGCAAGGCGGAAGGCGCGATCGACGCGGGCAACATGCTCAAACCCATGCTCGCGCGGGGTGAACTGCACTGCATCGGTGCGACCACGCTGGATGAGTATCGCCAGCACATTGAGAAGGATGCCGCGCTGGAGCGCCGCTTCCAGCCGGTGCTGGTCGATCAGCCCACGGTCGAGGACACGATTTCGATTCTTCGCGGGCTGCGTGAACGCTTCGAGGTGCATCACGGCGTGAAGATTCAGGACGCTGCGCTCGTCGCCGCCGCGGTGATGAGCAACCGCTACATCTCCGACCGCTTCCTGCCGGATAAGGCGATCGACCTGGTCGACGAAGCGTGCGCGATGATCCGCACCGAGATGGACTCGATGCCGACCGAACTCGATCAGATCACCCGCCGGGTGATGCAACTGGAGATCGAGGAAGCGGCGCTCAAGCACGAGAAGGACGAAAAGAGCAGGATGCGCCTGGAGGAGCTGCAGCGTGAGCTGGCCGACCTGCGCAATCAGGCGGACACCATGCGCGCCCGCTGGCAGCAGGAAAAGGAGCAGTTGCAGAAGGTGCAGCAGCTTCGCGAACAGATCGAAGAAGCACGCGTGCAACTGGAGCAGGCGGAACGTGCCTACGACCTGGAGAAGGCAGCGGAAATCCGTCACGGCCGCCTGCCCGAGCTGCAGCGTCGCCTCCAGGCAGCCGAAGCCGAGATCGAAAAAGGCGATCACATGGTGCGCGAACAGGTCACCGAGGAGGAGATCGCTCAGGTCGTCTCGCGCTGGACGGGCATCCCGGTATCGCGGCTGGTCGAGGGCGAGCGCGAAAAGCTGCTTAAGCTCGATGAGGTGTTGCACCAGCGCGTGGTGGGGCAGGATGAGGCGGTGCAGCTTGTGGCTGATGCGGTCATCCGCGCCCGCGCGGGCATCAAGGACCCCCGGCGGCCGATCGGTTCGTTCATCTTCATGGGCCCCACCGGTGTGGGCAAAACCGAACTCGCCCGCGCGCTGGCCGAAGCGCTCTTCGACAGCGAGGACAACATGGTGCGCATCGACATGAGCGAGTACATGGAGCGGCACACCGTGTCGCGGCTCATCGGCGCCCCGCCGGGATACGTCGGCTACGAGGAGGGCGGCCAGCTCACCGAAGCGGTGCGGCGAAAGCCCTACAGCGTCATCCTCTTCGACGAAATCGAAAAAGCGCACAACGATGTGTTCAACGTGCTGCTGCAGATTCTGGATGACGGCCGCGTCACCGATGCCCAGGGCCGCACCGTCAACTTCAAGAACACCGTCATCATCATGACGAGCAACATCGGCTCGCAGTATCTGCTCGAGGACGCGATGGTCGGCTCGGGCCAGATCAGCGATTCAGCTCGTAATCGGGTGATGTCAGAGTTGCGCCAGCGGTTCCGGCCGGAGTTCCTCAACCGCATCGATGACGTGGTGCTTTTCAAGCCGCTGACCTTCGAGCAGATCAAGAAGATCGTGGATCTGCAGGTCGCGGACGTGACCAAACGTCTGGCAGACCGCGACATCACGCTGGAGCTGACCGATGCCGCCAAAGCGCACATTGCCGAAGCGGCCTACGACCCGGTCTACGGTGCCCGTCCGCTGAAGCGCTACATCCAGCACGAGCTGGAGACCCGCATCGGCCGGGCGATCATCAAGGGCGAAGTCGCCGATGGATCACGCATTCGCGTGGACGCGGCGAATGGGGAGCTGAAGCTGGACATTGGGAGTCATGGCGAATGACAAACATGCGATGTGGTCGTCATTAGGCATTGGACATTCGTCATTCGGCGTCGCCCCCGCCACTGCGTGGCGGACTTCAGGTGCCGAACGCGCCGATGTGGTGACGTATGATCGGCGTTTTGCTCTCCGTGTGTTCGACGGCGATCACGTCGAAGCGCACAGGGTGATCGCTCAGCCCGCAATCGCGCAGGAACTGAGTCGCGAGGGTGACGAGCTTGCGCTGTTTGGCGCAAGTGACGCGCATCTCAGGGGTGAAGGCAGTCGCCTGGCCCGCGGCGGATTTGACTTCGACAATGACGATCGTACGTTTGTCGGGCGCCAAGGCGATCAGATCGATCTCGCCCATGCGCAATTGCATGTTTCGCGCGAGGATGTAGTAACCCCGTCGTTTAAGGTACTTCGCCGCGATCCGCTCCCCGCGGTCACCCACCGATCGTCGCCCCAGAATCCATCGCAGAAAGGACATGCTTCCCCCAAAAAACACTCACGCTTTGCGCAACAGCGCGTCGTAACGACGCGAGCGTTACTGCCCCGCGACCGCCTCATTGCGCGTGTACCGCGCTATCACGATCGCCAGCACGCGGTCGGTCATTTCCTCGATCGAGGTGTAGCTGCCGCGTGCTAACAGTTCCTCGCGATATTGCAGCGTCAATCGCTGCTTCTGCTGGCGGAACAGGATCTGCTCGATCTCCAGTTGCGCCTCGCGCAGTGATTTGTTCACCGACTCGGTCAGCTTGTCGACGTACACCCACGCCGGCTGACCGCCGATGGTCACGCGGCCGGTGTGCTCGCCTTCCCTCAGCGCCAGCACCGCCTTGTTGATCGCATCATCGTTGAAGAATACCTCGCCGGCTTCATCCTCGACGTAGATGCCGCCTTTCTCAGGCTGACGGGCGTTGTAGCGCGGGTTGGACGCGATCTCGATGAACGGTTTGCCCGCCTTCAGCTCGCGCTCGATCTCATCCGCCATGCCCGAATGCGCCAGGATCAGCCGCAGCGTCCGTTTGGGCGGGGCGTTGAACTCGGCCGCGTTCTCGTGGTAGTACTTTTCGACGTCCTTGCGGCGAATGTGGATCTTCGGATCGATCTTCAGCGCCATCAGACGGCTGACCAGCAGCTCGGAGCGATAATCCTCGAGCATCTCGTCGAGCGTCTTGTCGTAACGGCGTTTCGCCTCTTCTTCAGCCACCATCACCGACCCGCCACCCAGCTTGCGCAACAGCTCCTTGCGGCGCTCATCCACGAGGTGACGCAGGTAAGCCATTTCCTGTGCGTTGAGGTCGCGTTCGGCTTCGGCGATGAACAGCCGTTCAGTCACGATCGTGTTCAGCCGGCGGATGATCGCTTCGCGCGCCAGTTCGCGAAAGACGCGCGGCCGCTCAGACTGCGACAGCCGCTCGAACGTAGGCTCCAGATCCTTGAGCACCGTGTTGGCGTAGATGGCGTGGCCGTTCACCTGGCCCACCATGCCATCCAGTGGCAGGCTGTTGACGGGGGTCACCGCTGTCGCCACAGCCCGATCGTTGGTGCGTTCGATCGAATGCGGTGCGACCGGCAGCACCGGACGCTGCCACGCCGGCTGCTTCTCAGCACAGCCCGCCAGCACCGCCAATCCGAGCAACATCCCTGTCGCCGATCGTCCTATAAGCATGCACGTCAGTGTACCAACAACGCCCTCGCGAGGCGCAACGAAATGTCACCGCCCCAACCCCCCGCACCCTGCGTCAATACCCGTCCTGAGCGCAGCGAAGGGCGGGGTCCCGTTGCTCCTGCGCGACTCCTTCCATCTCCGCCGCCCCCTCGCGCTCACACTCCACCCCGAGCACGAAATGGAAGTCGCTGCCCTGGCCCGGCTCGCTTTCCACCCACACCCGTCCGCCGTAGCTCTCGACGATCGTCTTCACGCCCGCCAGTCCCACGCCCCGGCCCGGCACACCCTGCGATGCCGTGCGGCCACGCGTGAACACCTGGAACACCTTTTCCCGATCCTGCTCCGCGATGCCCGGCCCCGTGTCGCTCACCGTGAAGCGGTAGCCCTCTTCCACCCGCTGGCCCCACACACGAATGCGCTTCACCGGCCGATCGCCCATGTACTTGATCGCGTTGTCCAGCAGATTCTGGAACACCTGGCGAATGCGGTTGCGCTCCGCGGTGATCGTGGGCAGGTCCTCGGCGATCTCCAGCGTAATGCCGCGCTTCTCCAGATCGAACGCCAGTTGATCGCGCAACTGCCGCACCACCTGGCCCACATCCACCCGTTCGCGCCGCCCCGGTCGCTGCCGCAGGTGCGACAGCTCCAGCAGGTCCGCAATCAGTTCCGATTGCGCTTTGGCATTGGCGCTGATCCGTTCCAGCTTCGTCAGCACATCCTCTTCAAGCGCATCGCGATACTTGCGCAACAGCATGTTCGCCATGCCGTCGATGTTCCGCACCGGTGCGCCCAGATCGTGGCTGACCGCGCGGATGAACTCGTTCTTGTCGCGGATTTCCGCCTCCAGCCGACGTTTGGCGCGGCGCAGCTCGGCGGTGCGACGGTCGACCTGCTGTTCGAGGAACTGGTTGGCGCGTTGCAGCCGCAGCCTGGCGGCAAAGAGCTTGCGTGTCATTTTGTTGAATGCGGCCGCCAGTTGCCCGACCTCGTCGTCGGTGGTGATGCTCACCTCGGTCGGCCGTTCACCCGCGCCGAGCATGGAGGCCGCCACAACCAGCTCGCGCAGGGGCTTGACCCAGCGTCGCACGGCGAGGAAGAGCACCGGCAGCATGAGCACGCACGCGCCCCCCGCCGCCGCCAGTTGCCAGCCCACCATCATCGACGCAGCGCGCGCCATGCGCGGATCACGCATCGCGAGGATGAGTGTGCCTTCGAGTTGTCGCGGCATCTCCGCCGTGGCCGACACGTTGCGAGGCCGGTTCCAGATGGGCAACTGCCAGACGACCAGATCGCGTGAGGCAGCGGGGAAGATCGCCACGCCCATTTCGCGCCAGGCCGCGGCACCGTTTTCCGTGCGCCACAGCTCGAATGCGGTCCAGGCGTGATCGTCGGCGGTGTGGTCGAAGAGGGTGCGACCCTGCCCATCGAGCACCTGGATGAACGCCAGCCGTCGATCGAACGTGATCGCCTCCAGCGGTTCGGGCGGTTCGGCGGCGAGGTCTGGCGTGACCCGGCCCGGCAGGCTCAACGCGATCGCCCGGCCCACATCGGCGGTCGATGCGGCGTGGTTGGCGGCCAGCACCCGGTCCACCAGCACCCGCGTCCAGCCAGCGCACAACAATGTCGGCGTCAGCGTGAGGATCAGCATCCACACCAGCAGCCGACGTTCCATCCCCGAGCGCAAGATGCCCGTCCCTCGTTCCTGCACCGGTATCCTCAAGCGCGCAAACCAACCGCCCCCTGTAGCGATCATCGACCAGTCGGCCGGGGCGATTGAGCACCCACCCGGCCATTTCACAACCATGCACCCATGAGCTAGACTGCCCCAGCCATGAACGAACGCACCGACGTCCCGCCGCGCCCGATGGCTGCGCGAACAGCGCTGCTGGCGGCCGCTGTGCTCCTGGGCGGTTGTGCCGTCCAGCCGGTCGCTCAGCCCGTCCCGTTTCAGGCTCAGCGGTACGACAGCCTTTACCACCGGGCGGTGCAGGCACTGCGCGATGCGGGGTTCGAGATTGACCGTCAGGATTACCGCTTCGGCGTGGTGACGACCCATCCGCTGGGCGCGCCGACCGTCTTCGAACCCTGGAACCAGACCAACACCACGCTGGGGCAGATTGCCGAGAGCACGGTCAACGATCAGCGTCGTGTGGCGCGCGTTTATCTTGAGCCGGCGGGCAGCGAGGCGGCAGACAAGCCGCCCGATGTCGCGGCGGGCGCGGCGACGGAGGCGGAGGACTATCAGCTTCGCGTCGAGGTGCTGATCGAACGGCGGAGCATGGCCGCCCGCAGGGTGACCAGTTCTACCAGCCGTGCCCGCATGTTCAACAACCTGCGCCAGGTGCCCACGCATCTGCGTGATGAAGGCATCACCCGCAGCGAATGGATCGTGATCGGCCGGGATGAGCAACTGGAAAGCCGACTCCTGGCGGACATCGCGGGCTCGGAACGCTGACCGCGTCCCCGCCCCAGCCCTGGCTGCCTCAACCGCGATAAACCCAACCAACCATTCACCCCCAACGATATCACTGCAACCATGACAACCGCGACTTCCCGTATCACGCTGCACCTGGGCCACTCGCCTGATCCTGATGACGCCTTCATGTGGTTCCCGCTGGCGAACATGACGACCAAGGGCGGCGAACAGCTTGCGCCCAAGATCGACACCGGCCCGTACGACTTCATCCACGTGCTGGAGGACATCCAGTCGCTCAACCAGCGCAGCGAGCGGGGCGAACTGGAAATCACCGCGCTGTCGATCCATCAGTACCCCTACGTGGCGGACAAGTACGCGCTGACGAGCTGCGGCTCGTCGATGGGCGATGGCTATGGGCCGATGGTGGTTGCCCGTGCGGATCGCAGGATCACGATCGACGATCTGCCGAACATCAAAATCGCCGTGCCGGGTGAGCGGACCACGGCGTTTTTGGCGCTGTCGCTGCTGCTGAAGAAGCGTGTGCCCAACTACGAAGTGGTGATGTTCGATCAGATCATCCCGGCGGTGGCGTCGGGTCAGTACGATGCGGGGCTCATCATTCATGAGGGGCAGCTCACCTACGCCAACAACGGGCTGGAATGCATCGTCGATCTGGGCAAGTGGTGGAGCGACACGCGCGGGCTGCCGCTGCCGCTGGGGGGCAATGCGATTCGGCGTGACCTGGGCGAGCACATGCGGCCGATCTGCACGATCCTGCTCAACTCGATCCGCTACGCACTGGAGCACCGCGAGGAGTCGGTGGCCTACGCGCTGAACTACGCCCGTGACATGGGCACTGACCTTGCCGACCGGTTCGTGGGCATGTACGTGAACGAGTGGACGCTCGACTACGGCGACAAGGGCCGGGCAGCGGTGCGGCAGCTTCTGAAGGAAGGTGCCGAGTACGGCATCGTGCCCGATGTGGGCGAGATCGACTTCGTTGAACCGGCGTGACGGGTCATGTGACAAGTCGCGTCGCTTCATAAAACCTTCCGTGCCTTCGTGGTTTTCTTCAGTACCTGCGCACACGCACGTGCCAGTCGCGGTCGAGGTTGATCACGAGGTAGCGCAGGGCATCGCAGATGTGGTCCGGGCCGTCCTTGACGGGGTTGGGGTCGGCGGGGTTGTCCCGGGCGAAGTGGTAGGTGCTCATCGCTTCGATGAGGTGCGAGCAGCGCGGGTCGATGAAGAGGGTGTCGCGGTCCAGTCGCCGGCGAATGCGGGCGATGCCCTCGGCGAGGGGGTGGCGAAGCGTGCGGATGGTGTAGCCGTGGCGTCGCAGCAGCGCGATATCGCTGATGCCGGTCTGGCTGTTGCGCTGGTCGCCGGCGGGGTCGACGCCGATCCAGTCGATGTTCCAGCCACGTGCAGCGATCGCTTCCAGATGACATTCGAGCGTGGAGCCTTGCGCGACATACTCATCGAACACTTCCAGAATCTGTTCCTCGCCGCGATTTCGCAGGTGTGCCCACAGGACGACGGTGGGTGAGCGAATGCCAAAGTCCATGCCGGCGATGATGCGGCCGGTGGGTGTGACCGGTCGCAAGTGACGGCTGAGCGAGAAGCTCGGGTACACGCAGTCGCTTCGCTGAGGTCGGCGGCACAGCAGTTCGCTCGCCCAGGTTTCATCGCTGGTGCGCAGGCGCTGGGCGACAAGATCGTCCACGGCGATGAAGCCGTGCGAGGCTTTGGCCATGCCGCGACAGTCATCATGAATGGCGCATGGCTCGCAGGGGCGCTGGGGCGGGCAGCGTGCGATCACATCCAGCGCGTTCCATCGGAAGATGCGTGGCTGATGGAAGCGGCGGGCGTGGTCGATGAGTCGCGCCATCATGCCGAAGGGCCGATGCATGGTGGAAAGCGCTTCGACGGAGCCGGTGACGTGAACCTGACCGCACAGGCCGCTGCGTGTGACAGCCTGGGCAGCCTGCCAGATGTCCTCGGTGAACTCATCGACCTCATCGCAGCGCAGTTTGTGGACGCGGTGGCCGCGCACGGAGCGGTGGGACTGGGCGAGCAGTTCGACGGTGCTGCCGTTGACCAGTGCGATGCGCTGCTGAGTGGGTGTGCCATCGACGAGGATTCGCAGGCCGGGGCGTTGGAACATTTGCCGCAGGTAGTGGTACATGCGGGTGGATTGTTCGAGGCTGCCGCCGAGGATGCGGATCTGGATGCCGGGCTTGAAGATCATGTCGAGCATGGTGGCCAGCGCGCCGAGCCAGGTTTTACCGCCACCGCGGTTGGCCCAGACGATGCAGTCGGCACCACGGGCGGTGTGTTGCAGTGTTTGACCGGGCACGCGGCCTTCAAAGAAGACATGCGCGACATAGTCGAAGGGCGCATCGTTGCCGGCGATGCGCGCGCTGCTCGGCACATCGACGTTCAGGAGTCGATGGATCGCAGCGTGAAGTGCAGCGGGTGTGCGCGGGCGGAGCTGCTCATACATCTGAAGCAGTTTTCGCACCTGCAAGCGCGAGCGGGATGTGCGGCGTTTCATGGGGAAGGCTCCGGTGGAGTGATGGTTGGGTGTGGGAAGTGGGATGAGGGGAGGTCAGGGGGTGGGGGATGAGTGGTGGGGTTGTGGTGTGTGGTGGTGGGAGGGCTGGTGGTGTCGTGTTGAGTGAGCGAGTTCCCGGAGATCGAGTTGTCGATGGTGTGTTCGCCCGCATTGACATTGCCCGCGTCGACATTGCCCTTGTCGATGTGGTCATGCGCATCGGGGTTGTCGGCGGGGATGTTGTCTGCATCGGTGTCGTCGGCGGAAGTGTTGTCCGCCTCATCGACGGGTTCTGTTTCGGGCAGGGTGTTGCGCAGGGAGTTCAGGACGTTGCGGCCGGCGATCAGTTCATCATCGAAGGCGGCATCGTCGGGGTCGTAGCCGCGGCGCAGTTCGGTGCGCAGGAGGTCGGCTGAGGCGCGGCGGGAGGTTTCACCTTCCTGTCGGGCCGCGATGGTGGCCAGCGCACTGACGGCGGTCAGACGCGTGTGATTGATCAGAATCTGTGAGACGAGGTTGGCTGCCTCGCACGCCTGCTGCAGCGCCTGGCGGTTGATCGGTTCCGCGAGCAGTTGCGCCAGCTGAGTGGGGGTCATGTGGTGACGACGGGCCATGGCATCGAGCGGCATGGGGTTGGAGATGATGTCGTCGATGACGGGATGGGGCGACTCAGACATGATGCGTCACTCCGTTGGAGGATGCGTGTCCAGAAAGGTGCGACAGAGCTGAACGAGTGCTGCGTTGCGGTCGCGACTGATGCGGGCGAGGGCTGATTCCACCATGGCGCGGTCGGCGGGCAGAAGGAAAAAGTGCATCGGCGCGGGCAGATCATCGAGTGAGGGCGGCGGTTTCAGCGGCGGGGGCGGTTCACGCAGTTGCAGGAGACGCTCGAGTTTTTCGCGTGTTTCCGGCAGCAGCGTGGCGAGCTTCGAAAGATTCTCTTGGGTGAGCTGGGCGATGAGTTCCGCACGGCGGAGCGGATCATCCTGGCCCTGCAGACGATTGAGCGTGGCAAGCAGAATGAGTGCTTCGTGATCGCTGCATTCCCAGATGATGCAGTGGGCTTCGGTGTGGCCAAGCTCGCGCAGCGCAGCGGCGCGGTGATGACCATCGAGAATCTGATAGCCGGTGCCTTCGGGATGCGGGCGCACGATGATGGGCGGGTAGCGGCCGGAGGATCGGATGTGACGCACGAGCTTGGTGAAAAGATGCTTCGGCATCACGTTGGCGTTGGCGGGATGAGGAACCAGGGCGTGGAGAGGGAGGAGAGGCATGGGGGGAGAGGTTTGAGGGGCGAGGGTGGGGGAGTGCAGGGGGCGGGTGCGAAGTGGGAGGTGCAGGGGAGTAATCAGGAATCAGTAATCAATAATCAGTAAGCAGTAATCAATGGGGGTGGGTTGAGGAATAAGCAATACGCAATAAGCAATTGGCAATGGGAAATGGAGAGGCGGTGGGGTGGGGTGGTTCATGGTGCAACGTTGAAACCCGTTATCCACTTTGCATTTTGAACCTCTGGTTTTCGGCGATGTAGTACACCGGTTCGCAGAGCAGGTGTTGTCTTGCAGCGCGGAGTTGTTCGGTGCGGGTGGGTGGGGGCTGAGTGTGGCGGGTGCGGCGGAACCAGGTGGCAAGTTCATGATCGATGAAGCGCTGCTGGGCGGGCGTGAGGGAGGCGATGTGGTTCGCTGCGATGTCGAGGCAGGCAAGCATGATCGGATCGAGATGGATGGATTGCAGGGCGGCACGCAGGCGGTCGTCGAACGGATGAGGCGGACGGCGATAGGCGGTCATGCCGGCTTTTTCGAAGAAGGGATGGACCGCGCCCATCGCGGCGATGGCTTCGGTGTAGCGCGTGGTGGCGCTGTCGAGCGCGGCACGCACGAGCTGAACGGCAAGACCGAGGCTGCGGTACTGCGGGTGAACGATGACGCGGCTGATGCAGCGGACCTCCGCGTTGAGCAGAGCAATGCGCTGGCGGCGCGTAAGAGAGGAGAGATCCCGCCCCCGGCTGCGCTCAGGACGGGCGCTATAGCGGTTGTTCAGCGCGAGGTTGCGTAACTGGCAGTTGAGGGTGGGCATGGATTCGACGAGGACGGCGATGGTGCGGTGGGTGGCACGCTGCTGAAGAAAGCGGCTGACGACGGTGGGACGCTCATCACGCAGCGCGAGGATGCGCGTGATCGTGGCGGGACGATGCGCGCGATAGTGGTGATGGGCGAGAGCGTGGTAGTCGCAGATGGAGCCGAGGGTGAGGTGCATGGGAGGGAAAAGTTTGAGGTGAGAGGCGGGGAGTCATCAATAATCAATAATCAGTAATCAGTGATCAGGGGGGCGGGGGGAGGGAATAAGCAATACGCAATAAGCAATTGGCAATTGGAAATGGAGAGGCGGTGGGGTGGGGGCATGGTGCAACGTTGAAGGTGCGTGGTGCGGAGGGGAGTTCTGTGAAGTATGTGTTGCGTGCGGCTTGTTGCATGGCTCTGTCTTTCAATCCTGAACTCTGCGCTCTGAACCCTTTGCGTTTTGCACTTCCTTTTCCACCACTGCGACTTCGCTGCCGGGTTGTTTTTCGATCAGCACATCGGGGTCGAGGGGTTCGAGCAGGTCGTCGTGGGTGGTGGCGGCGATGAAGCAGAGATTGGGCATCTGCGTGGTCCAGCGGCGGACGTTGCGGGCGATGACGCTGGCGGTGATGCGGTCGAGGACGGCACCGAACTCATCGGCGAGGATGACGATGAGATCGGCTTCGGGGTGCTGATGCGCGATGGCCATGGTCTGGGCGAGTCGGAGACGGTAACGCTGACCATCGGAAAGCTCAGCGGGTCGGCGGAGCATGACGAAGGCATCGGCAAGGCCGGCACGGGCGAGGAGACTGAGCGTGTCTTCCAGGGGGAGATTGAAACAGTCAACCAGCGGTGCATCGGGAAGCGGAGGCAGATCATCGAAGCGGATGAGACGGATGCGGGTGTGGTCGGTTTCGTGGTCGGATTCGCGAGGATGGGCGTGGCTGGGGGAGGTGAGAGCATTGGTGATGAGTCGGAGGATGGTGGATTTGCCTGAGCCTGAGGGGCCTGTGATGAAGATGAGTTGTTTGGGGGTGAGGTTGAGGGTGATGGGCGGGATGAGCTGGAGGTGAGGCTGATCGTCGAGTCCGAGGCCGAACATGGCGGCGATGCGCAGGACGTTGGGGGACGGGCGGACGGCGGTGGGGAGGGAATGGTGGAGGTGGAGGAGCATGGGGGGAGTGGAAAGTTCAGAGTGGGAGTGCGGAGGGGGTAAGCAGTAAGCAGTAATCAGTAATCAATAATCAGTGGGGGGTGGGGGGGAGGAATAAGCAATACGCAATACGCAATTGGCAATGGGAAATGGGCAGAGGGCGGGGGGGGCGGTGTGGT
>CALKHT010000005.1 GCA_937988825.1 uncultured Phycisphaeraceae bacterium | reverse complement strand
CACGAAGACACGAAGGGCACGAAGGGCACGAAGGGCACGAAGGAAGGCAGGGAGAGAATAATCAATAAGCAGTCATCAATAATCCGTTCTGAATGTATATACGGGCGACAATGAGGGGGCGTGCTTTTCGGCGATTGTTCTTTTGTGGGCTGAACTGCCCGATATGCTTAGTTATATGACGCGCATTGCGCTCCAGCATATCGAGCGTGATCCTGCCGTCATCCGCCCGGTGGAGGCGGGCGAGGCGCATCTGTCATCACATCGCGTTATTCGACATCGCGGCGATACTTTCGTCGAAATGCATGCCACATCAGACCGAGGGCGATGATCGTCAGGCCGGTGAGCCAGACGGGCCAATCGATCCAGAACGCCAGGAAGAGGCAGGACGCCAGACCCATCCATGCGAAGGCGCGCGGGTAGCGCCGGTGCTGGCGTGGCAGGCGCAGGGCGGCGGCGTTGGTGATGGCGTAGTAGATCAGCACGGTGAAGGCGCTGAATGACCAGGTCAGCCGAACATCACCGAGTGCCGCCAGCGCGATGATGGCGATGCCCACGGCGATCACCGCGGGGCCGGGCGTGGCTTGATCGGCGCTGATGCGGGCAAAGAAACGGGGCATGTCACCGCGACGGCCCATGGCCAGCAGCACACGCGACAACCCGAGCACCAGATTCAGCAGCACGCCCAGCATGGCGGTCACCGCACCGATGGCGACGATCGGTGCGACGACGGGCACGTCAAACGTCTGCGCCACCCGTTCAAGCGGCGCCGCCTGCTGGCGTGTCACCGACGCCAGTGATTGCGGGCTGAAGGTGGCAACGGCGACGCAGGCGACTGCAATGTAAAGCAACGCCGACACGATCAACGTGATGATGATCGCGCGGGGAATGTTGCGCTGCGGATCACGCACCTCCTCGCCCAGCGTGGCGATGCGGCCGTAGCCCGTGAACGCCACGAACATCAGCGCACAACCGTGCAACAGGGCACGACAGGCTTCGGCAACGGTGTCAGCGGTTCCGAAAAATGGCCAGAGGTTTTCCGTGCCCCGCTCCAGTGCGTGTGGCAGGCCCGCGATGCTGAAAAGCAGCAGCGAACACAGCGTGATCGACACGATGATGCTGTTCGCCACGTTCGATCGGCGAACCCCCGACCGCACCAGCATCGTAACCGCCGCGACGACGACGATCGCGACAATCGTGCGAACACCCGCCTGATCGATGCGCGCAACATTCAGCAGATACCCCGCGAACCCCAGGGCCGCCGTCGCCGCGGATGCCGTTTTCGCAAGCAGGAACGTCCAGCCCGCGATGAAACCCAGCGCGGGGTTGAGGCAGGTGTAGCCGTATTCGTACGTACCCCCGCTCACAGCGTGACTGGCGGCGAGCTGCGCGCTGCTCAGCGCGTTGCACAGGGCGACGAACGCGGCGATGACGATCGCGAGGATGACGGCCGGCCCCGACACACCCGCCGCCACGCCGATGCTCACGAACACCCCCGTGCCCACGATCGACCCCAGCCCCATCATCACCGCGCCCGGCAGGGTCAGCACGCGTCGAAGCTGTGGCTGTGATGCGCTCAGCGGTTCATCCTTTCGCACATCCATTCACTTTATGACGATCGTACCGATCGTGCGCTTCAGGCAAAGCTCAGTATGCGGGCGATATGGCGTAAACAGCGCGATCGCCTTGCCTTGAGCGCGCCCAAATCGTTTGGTTTGACCAGCTTCAACGGTCAGTCCAACCCCAATATTCCGTTGAAGCTGCCCGGGTTGCCCCGGTGACGTTAAGTCACGCGCATCGATGGTCGATGCTCAACCCGGTGCGGTCGGTCGACGCCTGCCCTGACCGGTTGGACCCGGCGGGTTCGGTTGACGCCCGGCACACGAATGCCATGCGAGCATGAATCCGTGCGGATTCACTCGCCCAGACGTTTCACTGTTTTTTTTAGCGAGGAGAGTCATCCATGTCGGCACGTCAACGCATCCAAAAGGGTTTCACCCTGGTCGAAATTCTGATCGTGGTGGTCATTCTGGGCATCCTGGCGGCAATCGTCATCCCGCAGTTCACCAACGCATCGGAAACGGCCAAGGCATCGAGCCTGACCAGCCAGCTCCAGTCCATCCGCAGCCAGCTTGAGCTGTTCCAGGTGCAGCACAACGGCAAGTATCCGGCCGCCGATACGCTGTGGGATCAGCTCACCAAGAAGACGAACATGGACGGTGATGTTGATGAGGACGGCACGTTCGGCCCGTACCTGAAGAAGGCGCCGGTCAATCCCTTCACCAATGGCTCGGCCGTCGGCACCGACTGGGATTACAACGAAGAAACCGGCGAGATCCGTGCGATTCTGCCTGATGGCATTGACTATGCAACCCTTGGCATTCCTGCGAATGACGTGAAGGGTGAGGAAGAAGACGAAGTCTAATTCGATTCACGAAATCACACCCGATCACCTGGGCTTAACCGCCCAGGTGATTCTTCCACGAACGACGACGCGGGGCGGAGGACTTCGATGCGTTACCTGAACACGATTCTGACCATCCTCGCGGTGCTGCTGGCGTTGCAGTTGTGGACAACCTGGTCGAACATGGACCAGCAATCGCCGCTCTTCGTCAGCGAAGCCTATGCTCAGGAGGGCATCCCCAATGCCGCCTCCCAGCGCAAGCAGATGATCGATCTGCTCAAGGAGCAGAACGCCAAGCTCGAACGGCTGATCAAGCTGATGGAGTCGGGCAAGATGCGTGTTCGGGTGGAAGCGGGTCAGTAACGCACCGGGCTGGATTCGGCCAGGTGGGATCGCGGCTTTCGCCTTCAGCGAAACGACAGGCCAGGCATCCATCCCACCGAACAGCCACGTGGTGGAGAAAGCGGTGAACAGCCGAGGGCGACAATGCGATCATCGACACAGCGGTTACACGCTGGTCGAACTGCTGCTCATCGTGTCGATCATGGGTCTGGCGGCGGCAATCGTGGTGCCGCACATGATCCGCTCAGGCCAGTTGACGATTCAGGCTGCCGGCCGGGCCATCATCGCCGACATTCTCTACGCTCAGAACGAAGCGGTGGCGAATCAGGAGCCACGCAAGGTCACATTCGACGTGGCGGGCAACCGCTATCGCGTGACGGACGCGGAGGACAAAACCATCGGCGTGAGCTGGAAATCCGGCGGCTCAGCCACACAGAACTACGTGGTCGATTTCAACAGGGAAAGTCGTTTCGCCGGTGTGAAACTGGCGAGCGTGAACTTCGCTGGTGGAACCACCCTTGAGTTCGACGATCTGGGCGCACCGGTCAATGGGGGCACGATTGACCTGGTCTTCGAGGACACGCGCTATCGCATCTCGGTGGCGCCGTTCACCGGCCGGGTGACGATCGACCGGGTTCAGTGACGCGATCGTTGAACCGATATGCAAAACAGTCCGCGCGATCATCGGCGCTGGGGGCGCTGGCGCGGACGATCGTCCATCCGGGATGTGAGGGAGGAGACATACGTGTTCGGAGGCAGCCGAGCTGGCGGTCGATGTCCGATAGGCGTTGATCTGGGTGCTCACAGCATCAAGCTCCTGCAACTGGAGCGCAGGTGCGAAGGTACCGCGTCATGGTCGGTCGCCGCGGCGGCAACACGCGCGATGCCGACCGACCTTCCCCCTTCCGGACCGCAGCGCATCACGGCGATCAGCAACATCATTCGCGCGATGCTGAGCGAAGCCCCGTTTCGCGGCCGCACGTGCGTGAGCTGCCTGCCCTATTCGCTCATCCAGTTCAAGAATCTGCGACTGCCGCCGATGCCCGCCGACGAACTGCGCCAGGCGATCGAGTGGGAGGCAGCTGATCGGCTATCCGCGGAAAACGGCCCGGTGCAGTTCCAGTACTTCGATGCGGGCCTGGTGCGACAGGGCGATGAGTCGCGTCAGGAAATCATCCTCATGACCGCTTTGCCAGCCGCCGTGGAGGAACACGTGACCACGCTGGTGCAGGCAGGGCTGGACCCGATGGCGGTCGATGTCGCGCCGGCGGCGCTGGCGCGGGTGATGGCTGCTCATGCGGAACATGATGAACAGATGCGCGAAGACGGAACATCCGCGCCGGCGCGCGTCATCATCGATGTGGGGCATGGCGCGACACAGGTGGTGATCGTTCGCGAAGGACGCATTGTCTTCGTGAAGCTGATCGATGTTGGTCCCGTGAATGACGACGCCACGGTCGCGGAACTCGCACGCGAGCTGCAGCTTTGTCTGCGTTACTACAGCGTGACGTTCCGCGGTGTGCGTCCCGATCGGGCGGCACTGATCGGCGAAGCCGATCGTGATGCGGAACTGGCGCGAAAACTGAGTGAGCAGTTGGGCATTCGGGTGGAAGCGGTTTCGCCGCTGCGGCATGTGGATACTTCGCGGATGCCGGAGCAGGCTCGTCGCGCGGGACTCGGCCGCTGGGCCGTCGCAGCGGGATTGTCGCTGCGTGGTCTGGTGCCGCAAACAAGTCAGGCTGAAGTGCGAGGGGCAGCAGCATGAACACGATCAACTTCCTGCCTGCCTCGTATGAACGTCGTCGCCGGCGACGCGCGCGTCTGGTCGTGGAGACGGCGCTGGTGATCGTCGTGGGGGCGCTGCTGGTGGGGGTGAGTGCTGCTCTGCAGATCGTCGAACTGAACAAGCGGCAGCACGTGAATGAACTGGAGCATCAGGTGCTCGCCGCCCGCAAGGCGATCGACGAAGCGGCGGCGCTTCAGGCACTGACGCGCGAACTACAGCATCAACTGACGCTGCAGCGCGAACTGGTGCAGCCCATCAACCATTCACAGATTCTGGCGACCATGTCGCAGCTTGTGCCAGCTTCGATGACGATGACGGAATGGCATGCGACGCTGCATTGTCCGCGTCCCGAGCCGTATCGCCCCGCCACCCAGCGCACAGGCACCCAGAACAAGCGTGCACAGGCCACACCTCCCGCAAGCACGCCGCGTTCATACATCGCGCTGACTTTCTCAGGAATGGCGGCCCGTGACGGCGACCTGGCGGACCTGGTCGGCGCACTGGACCGGCATCCGATCTTCGACAACGTGAAACTCCACTACAGCCGGCAGATCGAGTTCCTGCGCCAGCCGTGTCGTGACTTTCGGATGAGCGTTCAGGTGCCGCTGAACTGTCGTCTCGTCCCACAGCAGGAGATGGCAGATGCGCATTGAACGCGACATGTGGAAGACGACCATCATTCTGGCCGGGATGATCGTGCTGTTCGTGCTCATGGTCTGGCTGCCCGGGCGCGTCCACGCCCGACAGCTGGAACAGCGTCGCATCGCCGCCCAGACGCTTCTCAAGGAAGGCACCGAAGCCCGGGAACAGATTCCCACGCTGCAGGCGCACGTCGATGAATTACGCCTTCTCGTCGATGCGACATCGCGCTACGTGCCGCACGAACCGCAACTGGCGGAACTGATGCGCCAGCTGTCGCAGACGCTGGAAGAGCACAAGGCACAGAACGTCAGCACGCGCCATGGTGTTGCGTTCCAGGGTGAGCGGTACACCACCATCCCCATCACGCTGCAGTTCCGCGCCACCTTTGTAAACCTGTTCCTCATCGTCGAACGGATCGAATCGATGCATCGGCTGGTGCGCATCGACAAACTGGATGTGCTGGGCAGCCGCGACAACTCTGAAGCGCTTCTGGATGTATCGATGCAGATCAGCGCGTTTCACGCGCAGCAGGAGATGGAACGATGAAAGCGCATCTGCGATCGTTCATGAATCTTCTCAGAAACGACCGCCGCATCGGTTTGTTTATCGGCCTGCTGGCGGTGGCGCTGCTGTTATGGGGCCGTATTCTGATTAAGGAAGTGCCGCGACAGGCGGCTGCCACGGAAGATAAACCCGCCCCGAAAACACGTAAACCCGCAGCGCCAGAGACGGAGCCTCTGAGCGCAAACTCGGGTGTTCGCACCATTTACGTGACACTTTCGGAAACACTCCAGCGCGATCTTTTCGCGATCGATTCGCGTCATTTTGCCCAATCGGTTGCGGCTGATGCGGATTCGATAACTCAGGAAAAGTCGGCCGCTCATCCTGCCGATGAACGAGAAGCGGCTGGTCTTGCCGCCGGGTTACGGCTGCAGTCCACCGTGCTGGGCGTCGAACCGCGGGCGCTGATCAACGGCCAGGTGATGACGCCGGGAGAAATTATCAGGGGCTTTCGCCTTCAGCAGGTGCTGGATCGTCAGGTTGTGTTGGAACGAGATGGTCTGGCCATCGTGCTGCGGATGTGAGGCGAGAGCAGCGACGGCGTGAAGCACGCCGCGAATCCTGATCCAGGTGGGTGAGATAAACGTGGACGTCTGACGTCCCCGGGCAGGTGAGGCGAGAAAAATCGGGCCGCAGGCCTCCAAGGAGTCGGAGAATATGTTGCAGCGAACGGGTTTGAAACGAGCGATCGTTTTTTTTTGGTCAGTCGGGTGGGTTTGTAGCACATCGGTGATCGGGGCGGACGCGGCAGGACCGGCTGACGCGCCCGTTTTTGAGTTTCAGCCCGCGCCGGCTGCCCAGGCTCAGCCTGTCGCCTCGAGCGACGCCAGGACCGCTCAGCCGACCCAGCCCGTGCAGGCGGTCGCTGAAGTGGGCGGCGAGGACCTGCCCCAGGGCCAGTCGGTCAAGGTTAACTCGCTGGAGATGATCGACCTGCACGTGAAGGACCTGGACATCACCATGGTCCTTCAGCTCCTGAGTATCGAAGCCAAGCGCAACATCATCGCCACACGCAACGTGTCGGGTACCGTTTCGGCGGACCTGTATGGCGTGAACTTCTACGATGCGCTGGATGCGATCCTGCATGCCAACGGCTACGGCTACGAGGAACGCAACAACTTCATCTACGTCTACACCGCGGATGAGCTGGAGCAGCGTCGCCAGACGATGCAGAAGCCTGTCACGCGGATCATTCGGCTGAACTACATCACGGCGGCGGATGCTGCGACGTTCGTGCAGCCGATCCTCTCCGCCACCGGTTCGATCGCCGTGACCGGCGCGGTGACCGCGGGCTTCCAGGCGAACGTGAGCCAGGGCGGAGAAAATTCCAACGCGCTGGGTGAAACGCTGGTCATTCGCGACTTCGCGGAAAACGTCGATGAAATCGTCGAGATCCTCAAGCAACTGGACGTGCGCCCCAAGCAGGTGCAGGTGGCAGCGACGATTCTCGAAGCGCGGCTGACGGAAAACAACGCGTTCGGTGTGGACATCTCCGCGATCATCGACTTCGACTATGCCGATTTCGCCTCGCCCGTGGGTGTTGTGGATGACATTCTTCAGGGCAAGGGCCCGGCGATGGGCGCGGACCAGGGCCAGTCGGTGCAGAGCACCGTTGGTCAGACCGGCACGGGATCTTCGAGCATCAAGGTTGGGATTCTCTCCAACAACATCAACGTCTTCATCAAAGCGCTCGATTCGGTGACGGACACCACGGTCGTCGCCAAGCCGACGCTGCTGGCGCTGAACCGTCAGCGGGCGGAACTGCTCGTCGGTGAACGGCTGGGTTACCTGTCGACGACCGCGACGGAAACGTCCGCCACGCAGACCGTCGAGTTCATGGAAGTTGGTACCTCGCTGAAGTTCCGTGCATTCATCAGTGATGATGATTTCGTGCGGCTGGAACTGAACCCGTCGATCTCCGACGGCTCCACGCAGGTCGAGGAAAACTTCGTCATCCCCAACCAGACGACCAACTCGCTGATCACCAACGTGCTGGTGCGCAGTGGTCAGACGGTCGTGCTGGGCGGTCTGTTCAAGGAAGACACGGTGGTGAGCCGTCGTCAGGTGCCGGGGCTGGGCAACATTCCGATCGCCGGCTGGGGTTTCCGTGGGCAGGATGATGACGTGACCCGCAGCGAAGTGATCTTCCTCATCACACCGACGGTGGTGAAGGATGAAACGCTGTATGCCGCGGGCGATCGCATGGACGAGAGCGTGGAGCTGGCGCGTGTGGGCACGAAGCAGTCGCTGCTGCCCTGGTCTCGCACGAAGCAGACGGCCAGCTACATGAACCGCGCTCTGGTGCACTATCAGAACGGCCGACATGACAAGGCGCTGTGGAACGTGAACATGGCGCTGACGCTGGACCCGACCTTCGTGGATGCCCTGCGGCTGAAGGCGGAGCTGACGGGCCAGCAGATCTACATGCCGCATCGCAGCCTGCTGCATGACGCAGTGGATCACATGATCGATACGAAGGCGCCCGCCAACGTGTCGAACGTTCCCGCCGACGAGTCCGCGACGCAGGAAGTTTCCGAGCAGGCTGAACCGGCTTCGGACGACAACGGCGTCGAATGGAATGACACCACGGCTGATCTGAGCCCGCAGCAGAACGATGCGCCGAGCGTGTCGGAGGTGCTCAACGCCAGCCATCCGGCGAATCAGTTCGATCGATAAAAAGTGAATGAAATCCCAGGCCGGACCTGTGGCTGTTGGAGGTGCATGCCTCTGAACGCGACAGGTCCGGCCTGCGGACGATCCAGGAGGATTCGATATGAGCGGGCAACGACTCTTCTGCCAGTTGGTCAAGCTGGCGCTGGCAACCACCGTGGTGCTGGGGATCAGCGGCTGTAACCGCAAAATGGAAACCCACGCTGAGTCGGTCAATGCCGCCAACAAGCGCTGGCTTTCCGCGCGTTCGGGTCTTCTTCTTCAAAGCGCTCAGCGGATGTTCGACACGGGCGACCTGACGCAGTGTGAACGCACGCTGGGCGAAGCGCTGTCGATGGACCCGGGCAATGCGAAGCTGCACACGCTGTCCGGCCGGGTCGCGCTGGAACGTGGCCAACTGGAAAGGGCGTATCATCGCTTCCAGACGGCAATCGAGCTTGATGAGGCACTGCCGGATCCGTACTTCTTCAGAGGTATCGTGCTCGAACGCTGGCAGCGATACGAGCAGGCGCTTGAATCCTATCAGAAAGCCTACGAACTGCAGGCTGACAACGTCGCCTACCTGCTGTCGATGGCTGAGATGCACGTTGCGCTCGATCGCGCGGAGGTCGCGAAGGAGCTGCTCGAATCGCGAATGGCCTACTTCGACCAGAACGCCGGCATTCGCGTGGCACTGGCGCAGCTTTACACCATGTCGGGGGATCATGAAAGGGCAGCACGCTATCTGCGCGAGGCATCACTGCTTCAGCCGGATGACATGAGTATCGTCGAGGAACTGTCGCTCGTGTTACTGGCGAGCAAGCGTTACGACGATGCGATCATGCACCTCAAACGATTGTGCGAAGCACCCGCCTACCGCGAGCGTGTGGACCTGCAGCACGCCCTTGCATCCGCCTACATGCACAGCGGCCGGCTGAACGAGGCACGCGAACGCTACCTCACCATCACGCGTCTGAACCGCGAGGATGTACAGGCCTGGGCGAAGCTGGCGGAAATCGCCTTCGCCAACAACGACCTGAGCGGCGCGCTGCACGCGGCCAACCGCGCCATCGCGCTGGCGCCGGATCAGCATCAGGGATATCTCGTGGCGGGCATGGTGTGGCAGCGTCGCGGCGCAACGGAACAGGCGCTGGCCATGTTTGATCAGGCCGCCCAGGCTGCCCCGCAGGAAGCGCTGCCGCATATCCTGCGCGGATTGACATTCGAGCAGGCGGGACGTCGTCAGGAGGCGATTGCTGCATACAACCAGGCGCTGCGCATCGCACCGAACGATCAGCGTGCCCAGCGACTCCTGGCGAATGTGACGACGCAGCAATAACACACCCCAGCCTCCCACAACGATACATTCGAAGGAGACAAGCTCGATGGCGCTGAGCCGATCGCTCAGTCTGGTCATCGGCGGCATCGCAACGCTGATCGTGGCCGCGGCCCTCGTTTATCCTCAGCCCGTTCGCTGGGCGGGGCCGAACCACGCAGCGCTGGCGACGATGGCGGTGGCGGTCGCCGTGGGACTTGCCATCGTCCTCGTGCAGAACGTGGCCGCCAGCCGGTTTCACGGTGAACTGCGCCGCTTCTGCTCGTACATCGCGCAGCTCGGCCGCGCAGAAAGCGACACGCCCCCTTATCGCGCGCCCATGGTGCTGACCGATCTGGCCGAGGCAGTGGATGGCTCGCTGGGCAGGCTGCGGCAGCGCGTTGATGATCTGCTTCGCCAGCAGCGTGAACTTGAAGTCCACGTTCGCATGAGCGATGCGCAGCGCCGGCACGCGGATGCGATTCTCGATGCCATCGGCGACGCCGTCATCGTCACCGATGCCTTCAACGAAATGGTGCTGGCGAACAAGACAGCCGCAACGCTTTTGCGCTTCGATGCCCAACGTTCCCTGCGAAAGCCGCTCCACCGCATCATCGAGCACGAACCGCTTGTCAAGCTCATCAAGGACATGCGTGAAGCGTCCGCCGCGATGCCGAACACCTGCCGCAAAACGACGGAGCTTCCGTTCGACACACCGCAGGGCCGCCGCATCTTCGAGGTGACCCTCACGAGCGTCCACGACAACGATGTCGACGTCACCGACCGCGATACGACGGGCGTCGTCACAGTGCTGCGCGACATCACCCGCGAGAAGGAAATCGCGGAGATGAAAAGCGATTTCGTCTCCAACGTCTCGCACGAGCTGCGCACGCCGCTGTCGTGCATCAAGGCTTACATGGAAATGCTGATCGACGGCGAGGCTCAGGATGAGACCACCCGTCAGCAGTTCTACGCCATCGTGCAGGGCGAGGCGAATCGTCTGTCCCGCCTGATCGAGAACCTCCTGAACATCAGCCGGATTGAATCCGGCGCGGTGCGCACGCAGCGTGAGCTGGTCAATCTGTCCGAGGTGATTGCGGACGTCATGGACGTGATGAAGCCGCAGGCCCGCGCCCGCTCCATCGACCTGATCGGCGACAACGTCACGATCGACGCGAAGGTGCTGGGCGACCGCGACATGCTTTATCAGGCAACGCTGAACCTGGTGAGCAACGCGATCAAGTACACGCCGCCCGGCGGCATGGTTCGCATCGACGCCAGCCGCGATGCCGATGGCAGGCACGTATCGGTTTGCGTTCGGGACACGGGCGTGGGCATTCCCCCTGCTGATCTGCCGCGAATTTTCGACAAATTCTACCGCGTGGCGGACCACAAGAAGCTGGCGGTCGGCACCGGGCTGGGCCTGAACCTGGTCCGGCACATCGTCGAAACGATGCACGGCGGCAGAATGCACGTGGAAAGCGAACCGGAACGTGGCAGTGCATTTACGTTCAGCCTGCCAATTGCCGAAGACGTTTAATGAACCTCAGCGCGATCGCTGACGTTATGGGACCGCCATGAGTACAGGCGCGATGGACATGCAAGAGAACGCTGCGACCATTCTGATCGTCGACGATGAAGTCCACATCCTGCACGTCCTGTCGCTGAAGCTGCGCAACGCGGGTTATCACGTGCTGACCGCGGAGGATGGCGAGGAGGCGTTCGACGCTGCGCGACGCCTGAAGCCCGCCCTGGTCATCACCGACTATCAGATGCCCTACGTCAACGGGCTGGAGCTGTGCGTTCGCCTGCGCAATCACGAGCCCACAGCCAACATCCCCTGCATCATGCTCACGGCACGCGGCTACAGCCTGGCGCAGGAGCAGATGGAGCAGACGAACATCGTCGCGGTCATCAGCAAGCCCTTCAGCCCGCGTGAGATTCTTGCCCGTACACAGGAACTGATCGGAGCGGGAACTTCAGCCGTTGCCGAACCGGGGAGGCCCGAACCATGATTGTCCCCGTCCAATCGACGCATGCACCGCTCGCGCCGGATCGCCTGACCCAGCGCCTGTCACTGCTGGGCGTCACCTGTGCGCAGGTGACACCGGAAGGCAGACTGTGCACGCCTGCACGCGCGCAACCGATCGAATGGATGCTCGCCGACTCGCCCGCGTTCTCAGCGGCACTGCGGTCACGCTTCAACGCTCTGCGCGATGCGCCGGGGCAGCCCGTCACCATCTGGCCCGGAGTGACACTGGTAGCGCTGCCTTCCGAACGCCGTCGACGGCACGGCGCCGAGGCGATGCTCCCCGTCGCCATCCTTCTTTCCGAATCACTGCTCAGAAGCGATCAACTGCGTCTGCTGTGCGACACCACACAGGCGGATTATCAAACCACGGTCTCGCGCATTGATCGAGCGTCGCTGCTGCCTGACACCGAGGTGCCGCGCATCGCCACGATGCTGTCGTGGATGCGTCAGGACGCGATCGAACTCGACCGTCGCAGCGCGGAACTGCAATCGATCAGCAGCGAGCTGGCGGATTCCTACGAGGAACTGAGCCTGCTTTACAAGCTGTCGTGCTCGATGACGCTGAATCAGCCGTCCGCCGGCTTCCTCATCGAAGCCTGCCACGATCTGCAGCAGGTAATCGATGTGCGCTGGATGGCGCTGCAGCTCAACGAGGATGCGCGATACAACGCACTCAGCGGCGCGATCTTCACCGCGGGTGAATGCGATGCGGACACCGCTGAGCTGAATCGCATCGGCAAGCGGATGCTGGAACTGGAGCCGCCCCTTCTCAGCTCGGTCGTCATGGAGGATTCGTCGCAGATTCGTCTGCCCGCGCTGAGCCGACTGGTGAAGAACCTGCTCATCGTGCCGCTCATGTTCGAGGGCCAGCGTCTGGGACTGCTCTTCGGCGGGGATAAGCTCGACGACACGCAGATCAGCAGCGTCGATGTGAAACTGGTCAACTCGCTTGCCAACGGGCTGGCGATCTTCCTTCAGAACACGATCCTCTATGAAGACATGGAGGCGATGTTCATGGGGACGCTCAAGGCGCTGACCAGCTCGATCGATGCCAAGGACAGCTACACGCTGGGCCACACCGAGCGCGTCGCCATGTTGTCGCGACAGCTGGCGCTGGCGCTGCAACTGGACCCGGCGGTTGCCGAGCGCGTCTACCTGTCGGGCCTGCTGCATGATGTGGGCAAGATCGGGGTGCCCGAAGCGGTGCTGACCAAGCCCGGCGCTCTCACAGCCGAGGAGTTCGAACAGATCAAGATGCACCCGGAGATCGGCGCACGCATCCTGCGCGACATTCGCCCGATGCAGGACCTCATCCCCGGCGTGCTCTATCATCACGAACGATGGGATGGCAAGGGCTATCCGCATCGACTGGCCGGTGAGGACATCCCGTTGTTCGGCCGCATCATCTGCCTGGCGGACTCGTTCGACGCGATGAGTTCCAACCGCACCTACCGCGACGCCATGCCGCACGATCAGGTGCTTGCGCAGATCGATCAGTGTCGCGGCACGCAGTTCGACCCACATCTGGCCAGCGTGTTCCTGTCGCTGGACTTCCAGGAATACTTCGCACTGACCGAGAAGCATCGCTGCCAGTACCACAGGCAGTGTGCCTGATGATGAGCCGCGTTATGAACAATCACCCACACGTGACCGTCATCAACATGCGATCGGAACTGACCGTGGATCAATGCGACCAGTTTCGGGAACGAGCGCTGCAGCAGCTCGATGGATCCACGCGTCATCTGGTGCTCAACATGGCAGCCCTGGAAACAATCGATTCCAGGGGGCTGGAGACACTGCTGGATGTTCGTGACGCCTGCGCTGCACAGTCGGGGCAACTGCGGCTGGCGGCGTGCCAGGAGCACATCGCCAAGATCCTGGAGATCACACGCCTGCCGCACGAACTGCCCATGACACCGGACATCGACTCCGCATTGCACGAACTGGCTGCATAAATCACCGGGGAACCACGACCAGGGAAAACGATGGAGGCGAACACCATAACCCGTGCTGGCGTCACGGCCGACTTTCCGGTACGGCTGGGCGATCTGCTCATCGCCAAGGGCCTGGTGACCGAAGCGCAGCTCGACCGACTGCTGGCCAGCCAGCGCGACGAAGGGCACCAGAAGCTGCTCGGTGAACTGCTCATCGAGCATGGCGTGCTTTCGCCCGAAGTGGTCGCAGAGACGCTGGCGGAAGCCTATGGCGTTCCCTTCGCGCGGGTCGGGCCGAAACTGGCGGACCCGAACGTCATCGAATTGCTGCCACGCGAATTTCTGGAGAAACAGGGCGTGTTGCCGCTGTTTCTGGTGCGCGGCAGGCTGACGGTCGCGGTGCATGAGCCTGCCAACGTCTTTCTCATCGAGGAAATCGAACGCCGCACGAATCTTTCGGTTCAGATTGTCGCCGCCACCGCGCAGGACATTCAGGCCACGCTGCGGGCGCACCTGCCCAATGCGAATCTCTTCGTCGTCGATCAGATGGTCGACGAGATCGAGGAACTGACGGTCACACAGGAGGAGACGACGCCCGATCTGGCGGATCTGGCGCAGGCCGGGGGCAACTCACCGGTGATCAAGCTGGTGAACTATCTGATTGCCTCGGCGGTTGAGGATGGCGCCAGCGACATTCACATCGAACCGGGGGATGGGCGATTGCGTGTGCGTTTCCGTGTGGATGGCAACCTGTTTGAGAAGATCACGCCGCCACACCATCTGCTGCCCGCCATCGTCAGCCGTGTGAAGATCATGGCGGGGCTGGACATTTCCGAACGGCGACTGCCACAGGATGGCGGCATCACCGTCATGCTCAAGGGCCGGTCGATCGACCTGCGCGTCTCCACCATGCCGGGCAAGTTCGGCGAAAAGATCGTGATGCGCATCATCGACAGCACCGGCGGTCTGATTCAGCTCGATCGGCTGGGCTTCAGCGATGTGATCCGCCGGCAGTGGGAAACGATCATCCGCCAGCCCAACGGGGTCGTGCTCGTCACCGGCCCGACCGGCAGCGGCAAATCGACCACGCTCTACGCCACACTCAACGCACTGTGCGATGATGAAACAAACCTCTGCACCGTGGAGGACCCGGTCGAATTCGCCCTGCCCAACATCAATCAGTTTCAGGTGAACGAAAAAATAGGGTTCACGTTCGCATCGGCGTTACGCGCGCTGCTGCGACAGGACCCCGATGTCATCATGGTCGGTGAAATCCGCGACAACGAGACAGCGCGCATGGTCACGCAGGCCGCCCTGACCGGCCACCTCGTGCTGTCGACACTGCACACCAACGATGCGCCCAGTGCCATCACACGACTATTGAACATCGGTGTGGAGCCTTATCTCGTCGCGGCGTCGATGCGCGGCGTGCTGGCGCAACGCCTCATCCGCCGCATCTGCCCCGACTGCAAGGTAGCGGTTCAGCCAAACGCACAACAGCGCCACGCGCTGGATCAGCTCGCCCAGTCTGAAGGCCTCCATATCGACACGCTGTATCGCGGCACCGGATGCACGCGCTGCCGTCATTCCGGGTACAGCGGTCGCGTGGCTGTGCACGAGCTGTTCGTGCCCGATGATGATGCGCTGGATGCGATCAGCAGCGGCGTGAGCCTGCAGGAGCTGCGCCGTCTGGCGCGTGCCGGCGGCATGACAACACTCTTGCAGGATGGGCTGGCCAAGGTCGCCGCAGGCCGGACAACGCTTGAGGAACTGTTCACCATCACCGAGCTGGCGTAAGCATCATGGCTGTGTTCGCATACAAGGCCCGGGATGGCCGGGGCATGCTCACCACCGGGTCACTGCAGGCGCTGAGTCTGGAGGAAGCGAGCCGTGTGCTGCGCGGTGAAGGCAAGTTTGTCGTCGAACTGGCGCCAGCGCAGGAGAAAAAGAGCAGTGCGGTCCGTCGTCCGGCCGGGCGCATCCGACGCGAGGAGGTCATCACCTTCGCGCATCAGCTTGCGGTCATGGTCGACACCGGCGTGCCACTCAAGGAGGCGCTCGAATGCGCCGTGACACAGGCACAGAACCCCGCGTTTCGCGCGGTGCTGGAGGATGTCACCGCGCACGTGCAGGCGGGCAACGAGTTCTCCAGCGCGCTGCAGCGACACCCACGCGTTTTCCCCGATGTCATGATCTGCCTGCTGCGCGCCAGCGAAGTCAGTGGCGCGATGGGCCCCATGCTCGACCGCATCGCCCGCTATCTCGCCAAGGAACATCAGACGCGCAAGCGCATCCGCAGCGCGCTGAGCTATCCGCTTTTCATGCTTGTCATGGCCATCGCGGTGGTGGTTTTCCTGCTCGTCGGCGTGCTGCCGCGCTTCGCCGCGATCTACGAGCATCGCGGCGCATCGCTGCCCGGCCCCACACGGGTTCTGCTGGCGATCAGCGACATAACGGTCGAATACTGGTGGCTGTGGAGCGGCACCATCGCGGTGATGGGCATCTTCGGTTATCTCTTTGCGCACACCACGACCGGCCGCCGCGTCATTGATGCGCTTAAGCTGCGGCTGCCGGTGATCGGCACGATTTTCAGTCAGCTCTACATCACCCGTTCCTGCCGCACGATGGGCGCGATGCTCAACGCGGGCGTGGCCATGCTCGACATGATCGCCATCGTGCGTCAGGGCACCCACAACGTCCACTTCCAGGACATGTGGGACATGGTGGACGATCGGCTGCGCAAGGGTTCGCAGCTTTCCGAGCCGCTCTTTGATTCGCCATTGATCCCGCGTGCCGTCGCACAGATGATCCACAGCGGTGAGAAGTCCGGCCGACTCGGCACGGTCATGAACCGTATCGCCGACTACACCGAACAGGAGTTCGACAACAGCGTGCGCAACGCCACGCAGTTCATCGAACCGGTCATGGTCGGCTTCATGGGCGGGCTGATCGGTTTCATCGCCATCGCCCTTCTGCTGCCCATCTTCAACGTGGGCCAGGTGATGACGAGTTGATGCCCCAGATCAGACGTCCAGTTCCTGCGCTTCCTCAGCGCGTTCCATGATGAAGCGGAAGCGGGCGGAGGCATCCTTGCCCATCAGGTCGGCGATGACACGATCGGTCTGGAGCGGATCCGTCACTTCCACGCGCAGCAGCCGCCTCGTCCTGGGATTCAGCGTCGTCTGCCACAACACCTGTGGCGTCATCTCGCCCAGACCCTTGAAGCGCGTGATCTCCGGCTTGGCGCGACCGTTGCCGTGTTGTTTCAGAATCGCATCGCGATGGGCGTCATCCAGCGCCCAGTAGGTTTCCTTGCCAATGTCGATGCGATAGAGCGGCGGCTGGCCCAGATACACCTTGCCCGCGTCGATCAACGGCCGCATGTGGCGGAAAATAAACGTCAGCAGCAGCGTCGTGATGTGATGCCCGTCGCTGTCGGCATCGGCAAGCAGAATGATCTTGCCATAGCGCAGCTTCGAGAGATCAAGGTTGCTCCCAACGCCGCATCCCAGCGCAGTGATGAGATCGGTCAGTTCCTTGTTCTCGATCACCTTTTTGACCGAGGCGCTTTCGGTGTTCAGCACCTTGCCGCGCAACGGCAGAATCGCCTGCGTGGCGCGGTCACGCCCCTGCTTGGCGCTGCCGCCGGCTGAATCGCCTTCGACGATGAAGAGTTCGGATTCCTCGGGCTTGTTGGTGCTGCAGTCGCTGAGCTTGCCCGGCAGATTGAGTCGCCCGGTGGTGGCGGTTTTGCGCGTCACCGCTGCCGAGGCTGCGCGCGACGCTTCGCGCGCCCTAGCCGCGAGAATGATGCGCGCGATGATCGCCTCCGCCATCGTGCGGTTGTTGTTGAGCCAGTGCTCCAGCGCCGGGCGAAGGGCACTATCCACCTGCCCCTGCACCTCAGGGTTGTTCAGTCGGTCCTTCGTCTGCCCCTGAAACTGCGGCTCGGTGACGAAGACGCTCAGCACCGCCACCAGACCTTCGCGCAGGTCGTCCGCGGTGATCGTCACGCCGCGCGGCGCGAGCTTGTGCGTTTCGATGTAGTTGCGGATCGCCTTGCCAATCGCAGCACGCATGCCCAGTTCATGCGTACCGCCCGATCCGGTGGGGATGCCGTTCACGTAGCTGCGCACGTGTTCGTCGGTGGCTTCGGTCCACTGCAGGACCACTTCCATGCGCATGCCGTTGTCGCGCGACAGCTCGAACGCCTGCTCGTGCACCGGTTTGGCGGACCGCTCCGCGATGATCTTGCGCAGGTAATCGGCCAGCCCGTCCACGTGGTGATACGTGTACTTCTGCTTGTTCACCTGGTCGTCGAAGCTGACCTTCACGCCCTTGTGCAGGTAGCTGACAACCTCCAGCCGCTGACGGATCAGCTCCGGATCGAACTCCGTCTTGGGGAAGATGGTGGGGTCGGGGTGGAAGTAGATGGTCGTGCCGCTGCCACGCGCGGGGCCGAGATTCTTGAGCTTGCTCGTCGGCTTGCCCGCGGCGAAGGACATTTCATACGCCGCGCCGCCGCGCTTCACCGTCGCCACCAGCTTTTTCGACAGCGCGTTGACGACGCTGGCACCCACGCCGTGCAGCCCGCCGGAGGTCTTGTAGTTGTTGTTGTCGAACTTGCCGCCGGCATGCAGCGTGGTGAGGATCACTTCCAGCGCCGGCTTCTTCACGCGGGGGTGAATATCAACGGGGATGCCGCGGCCGTTGTCGCTCACGGTCACGCTCGTGCCGTCGGCGTGCAGCGTCACGCTGATCTCCGACGCGTGGCCGTTCATCGCCTCGTCGACAGAGTTGTCGAGAATCTCCCACACCAGGTGGTGCAGCCCCGCGCTGGACACGCCCCCGATGTACATGCCCGGCCGCTTGCGCACCGGCTCAAGACCCTCGAGCACCTGAATGTTTTCAGCGGTATATGTAGCCGTCATCGCTCTTCCGTGAGTTCAGCAAGTACCTGAGCGGGCGTCCTTCGCCCGCGCGGCGTGGCATCAAAATGGGCATCGTAACTGACGATGGTCAATCCGTGATTCTCAGCAGCGACGTACTGGCAGGCATCTTCGAAGTCCAGGTCAGCATCGCGGACCATCACGAAAACCTCTCCAACATCCTCAGGTGTCAGTCGTAGCACCTGAAGACTGCTGGCTTTTACCGTGAGTCTCCGCGAAATCCAGCATCTGGCGATGCTGCTCCGGCGTGAGCCAGCGAAGCACCTGCGCGATCGCTTCCTGGGAGATGTTGGTGACCATAATGAAAAATTATACCCCTGCCTGTCCCGCCGCTTCATTTAATAATCACCCGTTCAGCACCGGCGTGGTCGCTTCCTCCGGAATCACACGCACGAACTGGCCGGTCTTCATCACCTCCCGGCCCTTACCACCCCGCCCGGTGATGCCATATTTGGCCGTGCTGATCGTCTGCTCAGCCCCGCGCGACGTCTCAACCCGCAGCAGGTCGCGGTCGCCCGTCGACACCTTGAAGCCCAGCAGGGCATCATCCTTGCCCAGCTTCATCAGAATCACGCCCCGGCCGGGCCCGGAGAGGTAGTTCACCTCGTCCACCTTGCACAGAATGGCATGCGCCTGGCGCGAGGCTGCGATCACAACTTCACCACCGCGCACCACCTCCACGCCGACGAACTCCGCCCCCTTGCCCGGCTTGGCGTAACGCCGGCCGGCACGCGTGCTCGGCTCATCGAACGGCTCCAGACTGAACCGCATCGCATAACCATCGCTCGCCACCGCCAGGGCGTGCACCTTCGGCGGCTTGTCGGGCTTGTTCGGGTTGGCTGCCACATCACCAATCGCGCGGCGATCCAGGCTGTACGCCGCGATGATCCGCTCGCCATCCTTCAGCTTGAACAGCTTCTGGATCGGCTCGCCGTAACCCGTGCTCGCCGGCACATCGATGATGCGGCAGGTATAGGCAGTGCCGAAGTTCGAGAAAAACACGATCGGCGCGCGCGTCGAACCAGCCTGTGCGGTCAGCACACTGTCGCCTTCGCGCAGGCGTGTCGTGCTCGGGTCGCGAATGTCCTTCTGTCGCTTGACCCAGCCGTCGCGCGTCACGATCACCTGATTGTCTTCATCGATGATGAAGTCTTCCGCGGAGAACTCCGGCTCCTCGGTGGCTGCCTCGATGAGCGTCCGCCGCTTGTCGGTCTTGCCGTACTTGTCGCGAATCTCAATGATTTCGCTGCGCACAATCGACCATCGGCTTTCCTCGTTGGCAAGCAGCTTCTGGATCTCTTTGGCACGCGCGCGTTTGGCGGTCAGTTCATCGGTGATGAGCTGAATCTCCAGCCGCGCCAGCCGATACAGCTTCAGTTCGAGGATCGCATCGGTCTGCTCCGCATCGAGCTGCCTGAAGCGGGCCATGATCTTCTCCGCCGCGTCCGCCTTGCCTTCCGACTTGCGGATGATGCGGATGATTTCATCCAGCGCATCAAAGATCAGCGCGAAGCCTTCGAGGATGTGGATCCGCTTGTTCAGCGCCTTGAGTTCGTGCTCCAGCCGACGCACCACCACATCCATGCGGAATTGCAGGAAATGGCTGAGAATCTCGCGAAGATCGCACCGCTCGGGCCTGCCCACTTCCGGGTTTTCCGTCGGGATCAGGCACGTCAGGTTCACGTTGAAGTTGATCTGCAGCGGCGTGTGCTTGAACAGATAGGCCATCACGATCTGTTCATCAGCGTCCTTCTTCAGATCAAGCTCGATCCGCACCTCATCGGTCGACAGATCCTTCACATCCAGCAGCAGCGGCATCTTGCGCTGCAGCACCACCTGCGCGATCGCCTCGACAAGGTTCGCCTTGTTCACCGTGTACGGGATCGACGTGATGATGATCTTCTTCGTCGACCGCGTCACCGGCCCGGGCTTCCATGTCGCACGCACCCTGATCGCGCCGGAACCGTTCTTGTAAATCTCGCGCAGCTCCTCGCGCGAGTTGAGAATCTGCCCGCCCGTCGGGAAGTCAGGCCCCTTGATGCCGTCCGAGGCGCAAAGCTGATAGGTCTTAAGCTCCGGATTGTCCAGCAGCTTGATCAGCGCGTTGCATACTTCCGTCAGGTTGTGCGGCGGGATGTTGGTCGCCATGCCCACCGCGATACCCGTCGCGCCGTTCACCAGCAGGTTGGGAATCCGGGCCGGCAGCACCACCGGCTCCTGCCGGGTGCCATCGTAGTTGGGCCGAAAGTGGACCGTGTCCTGATCGATCTCGGTGAGCAGCTCGTCGGAGATGGGCGCCAGACGACACTCGGTGTATCGCATCGCCGCCGCGTTGTCGCCGTCCAGCGAGCCGAAGTTACCCGAGCCATCCACCAGCACCGCGCGCATGGCAAAGGGCTGGGCCATGCGCACCAGCGCTTCGTAGATCGCCATGTCGCCGTGCGGGTGGTAGTTACCCATCACATCGCCAACCACTTTCGCGCACTTGCGGTGCTTGGCATCGGACGTGATGTTCTGCTGCCACATCGTGTAGAGGATGCGGCGCTGCACGGGCTTCAGGCCGTCACGCACATCGGGCAGTGCCCGGCTGGTGATGACGCTCAGGGCATAGTTCAGGTAGCGTGCCTGGGCGGTCTCGTGCAGGGCGACGACCTGCCCGTCGCCGTTGTCACCCCCGCGCAGCGATCCCCCACCGCCGCCGGACGAACCATCCCCGGCATCCAGATCAGCCTCGAAAAGCGATATGTCCTGTGATTCAGTAGGTTTGCGAGCCAAGTGGTCGCCCTCCCTGGCAACAATCAATCGGGCTCAGCCGTGTTAACAGAATAGACGCCTCAACGCGCCGGATCACGCCAACGTAGGGAAAATCGCTGAACCTGACAAGCCAATGGGCTGCATGCCCGTGTGGCGCTCACCGTCCAAAGTGCTCCTTCACTTTGCACTTTGAACTTTGCACTTTCTGTTATCCTGCCTCCCATGGCACGTGTGCTCGGCATCGACCCCGGTCTGCGGCTGACAGGCTACGGCCTGGTGAGACTCGCGCCGGCGATGCTCGAACCCACACTCGTCGAAGCAGGTGTCATTCGTCTGTCGGGCAGGCTCAGCCTCGAAAAGCGGCTGGCGCAGCTCCATGATGACCTGACCCAGCTCGTAAACGAGCTACAGCCCACGAGGCTGGCGGTCGAGAAACTTTACGCTCATTACAAGCACCCGCGCACGGCCATCCTCATGGCACATGCGCGCGGCGTCATCCTGCTCGTCGCGCAGCAGCACGGACTGGTCATCGATCACCTGCCCTCAACTGAGGTGAAACGCGCGGTGACGGGTTACGGCCACGCGTCCAAGCAGCAGATGCAGCGGGCGGTGCAGACGCAGTGCCGATTGCCCGAGCCGCCCAGCCCTCCCGACGTCGCCGACGCCATCGCCATCGCGCTGACCAGCGCCCGCCGGCTGGCGATATCGCGACTGTGACACGGCGCCAATACGCGAGCGATCGCCCCTGGCAGGGCGATCGCATAGCAGAAGGAAATGTACGTTGTCGATGACCTGGTTCGGCTGAGGCCGATCACGCATCAGCGACGGCGACGCAGCACCAGCCCCATGCCACCCAGCAGGCCCAGCACCGCGGTCGCCGGTTCCGGGATCACCATCGGGCTGATCTGGATGTTGTCGATCATCAGCGAGGTCCGGCCGCTGTCCACACCAACGTTGACGACGCCGAAGATGATCGTGTGCTCGCCGGGGGCAAGCTCAGGCAGCCCTTCGAACGTCGACCAGTCGGACACGATGAACTGGTTCTTGGCCCACTTCACGAAGAACACATCGTACAGGTACGACAGCAGGTAAACCTCGCCATCCAGGACGACGAAGGCAATGTCATTGCCCGTCGGCTCGCTCAGGCGGTGACCGATTGCCCAGTCGAAGGTGAGAATCGAGGTCTGGTCAATGGTGAAGGTCTGACTGAAGCCGCTGCCATCATACACCGTTTGCCCGCCGGTCAGTTCGTACAGATCCGTGCCGAAGAACATGCTCAGGGTCAGCGCGTTGGCGACCGCAGTCTTGTTGGTGTTTTCCGTGGGCAGGAAGAAAGGCCCCCGCTCGCCAGTGCGACGCGCCCGGCGATTTTGCTGGAACAGATCCAGGGAGACGACGACGTTGTTTGAACCGAAATCCGTCATCATCACCGTTTTCGGGCCGTTGCGGTTGGTGTGGGCAACGATCAACTGGTTGCCATCCGACGGGAGGACCGTGTCCTGAAAAATTTCGTGCAGCTTGACCGCGCCGATCGTCTTCCACGGCTCGGTCTTCGGATCCTCAAAGCTCGGGTTGATCACACCAGCGAACGCCGTACCGCCACTCAGCAGGCTGAATGCCAGTGCCCCCAAACACAACTTGCCACCGCGCATAATATCCTCCTTAGCACTGTCGGCAGACGCCTGACACGCCCCCTAAGGCAAACAGTATACCCCACATCAGGGCGATGCCGAACACGATTTACAGCAACCCAATAAAAAAATGGGCAACCTCTGACGGCTGGCTGGTGTGATTGTGCGGCTGAGGATATTGGGGCATGGAAGCTGGCGAAACGAGGAAATCCCGGAGGGTTTGGAGATTGGGGCCCCCGCACGGCGGGCATCGCGTGCGGGTGGGGGGTCGGCTATGATGCCGCCGCATGAGCGCAAGTGTCTGCGGCTACAGTTTCGGGCGTAACCTGACACGGCTGAACTACCCGGTCGAGGCAGCGGTGCGGTCGGTCCTGCCCCTGTGCGACCGGTTCGTCTTCGTGGTCGGCCGCAGCGACGACGACACCCGCGACCGCGTGGCGGCCATCGCCCCGGGCAAGGTCGAAATCATCGACAGCGTCTGGCCCGATGTGCAGGTTGACGGCACGGTGCTGTCCATCGAAGCCAACAAGGCGATGGATGCAGCCACCGCAACCGGTTGTACCTGGGGGTTTTACATTCAGGCGGACGAGGTCGTGCACGAGGATGACCTGCCCGCGATCCGGGCCGCGATGGACCACTGGGCAAGCCACAGCGAGGTCAAGGCCCTGCTCTTTCGCTACCTGCACTTCGTGCTGGACTACCAGACCATCGACCCGTGGATGTATCACAAGGCCTCGCGGGTGGTCCGGCTGGACGGCACCTGCCGGATCGTCGGCGACGCCTGCGGCCCGGCGATCGCCAACTACACCGGAAAGGTCAATCGGGGCAACGGCTACCTCGACAAGCACCACCTGGGCGGCCACGTCCGCTGGGCACGCGATCCGGCGGGCAGCCGGCCGGCACGCATCTTCCACTACGGCTGGGTCAAGACCCGTCAGGAACTGGAGGAGAAATTCGGCATGGTCGAACGCCTGTGGTGGGGCACGCTCTCGGAGGAGGAAAAGGAGCGGCGGAAGAACAACAAGTTCGGCCGATTCATCGACCGCTACCCGATCCTTAAGAAGTACTACGGCTCCCACCCCGCCGTGATGGCCGACCGCATCGCCCGGCACGAACCATTCGCCCGCGTTCCCAACCGCTGGCTCAACCCCCGCTTCTATGCAGAAGTCCTGCGCCACGGTTTCCACGGATAGGGAAACACGAAATGAACTGGCAATATCGAAGCCCCGCCCCGCAGGAGCTGGGTGATGTAATTGGTTAAACGAATAATGTTTGCGCGGGTTTTCACCCAGCCATTGCGTGGATGGGCTTCCCGGTTCACCTTCGCGCCGCTTCCACGAGTTCCGCGATCGTCTTCTCCAGCAGGGGTTCCCCCCCGAAGGTCATGCCCAGGGCGCGGATCTTGCTCGTGTCGATCTGATTCTTTGGACCCTTGTTATGGCTGGGGATCTCCAGATCCACCCCGGCGATCCGGGCGGCGAGTCGGGCAACGTGCTCCTCGGACACGTACATGTCATAGCAGTTGAACGACTGGCCGGTGATCCGGTCCTTGTCCGCCTCCAGCAGCAGCCGCACCGCCCGGGCGACATCCGAAACGTGGACCTCCTTGCCGCCCGCGGCGCTGGCGCCGCCCTGCCCGGCCACGACGTTGCGCACGAGGGCGTACCACTTGCTCTGCTCGATTGGGCGGGCGATGCCGTAGATGCCCGTCGGCCTCAGCGCGCAGATCGGCCAGCCGTCGCCCAGACCGAAGCTGTGAACGAACGCCTCCAGCGCCGCCTTGTGTGCTCCGTAATGGCTCTTGGGCCACAGTGGGTGCGCTTCATCCAGCGGCCGATCCTGCAGGATCACATCGTGCACCGCACAGGTCGAGATGAAGACGAAGCGTTCCACGTTCGCCCGACGCGCAGCCTGCATGAGGCGGAGGCTGCCCATAATGTTCACCTGAGCGAACTGGACGAGATCGCCCTCCGCACCCATGAACCCACGGCCGGGCCGCATCAGTGCGGCATGAACCACCGCATCCGCCCCATCGACCAGGCGATCGGCGGCTGTCTCATCGGTCAGGCCGCCCTCGATCCACTCGATGTCGGCGTTTTCGCGGAACCCGCCGCGATCACTCGTCGGCCGATACCAGCACCGACAGCGATAGCCCGCATCAACAAGCTGGTTGACGATGTAACGCCCCAGAAACCCCGTCGCACCGGTGACCGCGATAAGCATGGCTGCATCCCGAGTTAGTGAACCACGAAGACACGAAGAACACGAAGGAAGGCAGAGATAGAGAATAATCAATAAGCAGTAATCAGTAATCAATAATCAATGATTCGGAGTAGATCGCCGTTCAGGACGGTCAGGCGGCTCACCCCTCAATTGCCCTCTTTCATTTTTTCTTCTCTTTGCCTTTCTTCGTGTCCTTCGTGTCTTCGTGGCTCAAAAAATCTCCGCCGAGTCGAGCCAGATGGTCACGGGGCCGTCGTTCTGGATGTCGACGTGCATGTGAGCGGCGAAGCGGCCGGTGGCGACGTGGCGGACGCCCAGCTTTCGCAGGTGCTCAGCAAAAGCGTCGCACAATGGGGCAGCATGATCGGGCGCGGCCGCGTCGGTGAAGCTGGGGCGACGACCGCGGCGGGCATCAGCGTAGAGCGTAAACTGCGACACCACCAGCGCTTCGCCACCGACATCCAGCAGCGACCGGTTAAATTTGCCCGCCTCATCATTAAAGATGCGCAGGTTCGCCACCTTCTCCGCCATGCGGGCGACGATGTCGGCTGTGTCGTCGTGGCCCACGCCTACCAGCAGCACCAGCCCCGGCCCGATCGAACCGATGACCTGGCCATCCACACTGACAGCCCCACGGGAAACACGTTGAAGCAGTACTCGCATGGGGCAAAGTGTAACGCGACCCGTCGAATCGCTTCATGTCCGGCGTGAAGGTGGGGAATCACTATAATCCCCACCCCTATGCGGCTTTGTCTTTTCACGCCTGTGTTTCTGCCCGATGTCGGGGGCGCGGAGGTGGCACTGGACGCCCTGGCACGGCAGTTCCAGGCGAAGGGGCACGATGTGACGGTGCTCGCCAAGGGCAGGCCCAGGGCTCTGGATGTGCCCTACACCCTGCGATGGGCGCCGCAACCCGTGATGCCGCATTGGTTTCCCGAGCGCATCGGCCGCACGCTGCGGCAACTGCACGCCGAGAAACCCTTCGATCTCTTTTTCAGCAACTACACGCACCCGACAGGCTATGCCGCGATCCGTGTGGCGAAGCAGGTGGGCAGGCGTGTACCGGTGGTGATCGGCTCGCAGGGTGGCGATCTGTATCACTCGGCCAAGCATCGCCGGCAGCCGCACATCTGGAAGCGAACGGTCGCGGCCCTGCGGGAAGCCGATGCCCTCGTGGCGATCAGCCCGCACATGGAAGCGCTGATGCGGGAGATTCACCCCGGGGCACGCTGGATCGAGCGGATTCCCAACGGGGTGGACCCGGCAGAGTTCGCCGCACCGTCGACCCGGCCGAGCGATTTCGTCGACCCCCGGCCGTTCATGCTGTGCCTGGGCAACCTGGGACCGATGAAGGGATTCGACAATGCGATCCGGGCATACGCGCGGGTTCGCGAGCAGTTGGGCGACATGATTCTGGTGATCGTGGGCAGCGGGCCGCTGGATAATCAGCTTCGCGGGCTGGTGAAGGAGCTGGGGCTGGGCGGGCAGGTACTGTTCATGGGGCATCGCGGCGGCAACGACAAACGCTGGTTCCTGCAGAACTGTCGTTTCGGGCTGATGCCCTCGATCGAGGAGGGATTGGCGCTGGTGTCGCTGGAGTTCATGGCCAGTGGGAAACCGCTGATCGTGACGACGAACCCGAGTTTCGACGGGGTTTGCGAGGACGGGGAGAATGCGCTGCGGGTGCCGCCACGGGATGATGAAGCGCTGAGCCGGGCGATGGTGCGGATGCAGGAAATGGATCTGCAGGCGATGGGTGCCGCAAGCCTGCGACGCGTGGACGCCTTCGCCTGGCCCCGCGTGGCGGAACGCTACCTCGACCTGTTCGAACGCGTGCTGCGCGGGAGATGAACCACCAAGAACACCAAGAACACGAAGAAAAAGAATGAGCAGGATACGGATCAGCGTTCAGGTCAGCAGGCAATTTCAGCAATGTCCCGTTCCAAGCCATTGATTATTGATTACTGATTACTGCTTATTGATTATTCTCCCATCTTTCTTGGTGTTCTTGGTGTTTTTGGTGGTTAAAAAAAATAAGGAAAGCTCATGCGGCGGCGGCTGCGGGAAAAGTGGAACGATTTCAAGTATCTGACGCTCGGGTTGAAGCGGTTTGAGGTTCGGCCGACGGATTGCTTTCTCACATCGTTTCCGCGTGCGGGCAACACGTGGATGCGGTACATGCTGCTGTACGCACTTTTCCCTGATGAGCCATGGGAGTTGCCGGAGATCGAGGAGCGGATGCCGATCATCGATCGACACGACATCCGCAAGGCCATTCGCCGGATGGGCAATGCGCCCTATCGCCTGTTCAAATCGCACGAGCAGTTTCAGCCTTACTACCTGACCGGGCGAACGGTGTACATCGTGCGCGACGGGCGCGATTCGATCGTGTCCTACTACCACTACCGCCAGCACATGAACAACCTGAAAATGTCGCTGTCGGAATACGTCGCGCGGTCGCTGCGCGGCGAGTTCCGTTACGGCTCGTGGCAGGACCACGTGCGCGGCTGGATGGCACACGCTTCACACCCCAATGTGCTGGTCGTGCGCTACGAGGAGATGGTGGCTGACCCGGGGGCGCAGCTTCGGCGCGTGCTGGAACATTTCAATCTATCGGTGAGCGACGAGCGAATCGCCGCGGCGGTGGAACGCAGCAGCGTGGATCAGGTGAACAAGGGGTTCGCCCGGTGGGCATCGCAGCATTCGCGGCAGTTTTCCGGCGGGCTGGGCGGCGGCACCGGCAAGGGACGCAAGCTGCTCAGCCAGGCTGATCTGGAGCTTTTCGAGCGCTACGCCGGCGATCTGCTGCGCGAGCTGGGTTACCTGGAGCCGTAAGCGGCAGGCGCCATCGGATCATTTCGCGCCGATCCGTGCAAAACCGTACGGGCGGGCACGGCGATGGGCTATGATGGAACCGTGCAACTGCATTCAGCACAACTTCAGGATCTGCTCACTCGTCCCGCACAGGTGGTCTACAAGGACGACCACCGTACGGCTGTCTATGCGGTGGAGGCGGCGGATGGACACGTGTGGGTGGTCAAACGGTTTCGCCATCCGCAGTGGCTGCAGGCACTCAAATGGGCGGTGCGGGCGCATCCCGCCCAGCGGGAAACGCGGCGCGTGCGGCAACTGAAGGCGCTGCGGCTGCCGGTGACGCCCATCGTCGCCACGACGATGCGATGGAGCGCAACCGGCGGCGTGGGCTACTGCGTGCTGCCCTACATGGGCGAATCGGTCTATCGTCTGCTCAACCGCAACCTGCTGACCGCCCCGGCACAGCGTCGCGCACTGGCGCAGAAACTTGCTGATCTGACTGCCGGGCTGATTCGCCACGGGCTGATCCACGCCGATTACAAGACGAGCAACATCCTGCTGAATGAGCGCGGCGAACTATGGCTGATCGACACCGACCGCGTGGCCGCATCACGCGATCGGCAGCGAATCCTGAACATGCTGGCGACACTGGACGAGACGGCGGTCCGGGCGCGGGTGTCACGCACCGAACGCTGGCGGTTCCTCAAGGCACTGCTGCAGCAGGTGGAGCTGGGCGATGTACGCCAGATCGTCGCGATCATCACGCGCGGGTCCGAAGCAAAACGGCTCGTGACCAACGTGGCGGGCGGACACGCACAGCCAACCGCGACCACGCCGCAGCGCGGCCCGGTCACGACCGATCAAGCCCCAGCCAGGGTGTGAGCTGGTCGCGCAGGCCGGCGTCGATGCGCTGGCGCAACTCCTCTTCGGACCGGAACAGTTCGAGCATGGCGGGTGTGGAGGCGGGCAGGCTCGCCAGTGTGGCGGCCAGCGCGGGCCAGTCGATGGTTCCGTCGCCGGGCACTTCGTGGGAATCGCGCCGGCCATCGTTGTCGTGGATGTGCAGATAGGCGATGACATCTCTTGCCGCCCGGGCGGCTGTGACGGCATCCGCAGTCATGTTGGCGTGGCCGGTGTCGAAGCACATCCGCACGCGCGGGTGGTCCAGCTCACGCACCAGGTCAGCCAGTTGCACCGGGTCGTTGCCGATGTACATCTCGCTGGGCAGGTTCTCGATCAGCCAGGTCACACCCAGTTCCTCACCAATCGCGGCAAGCTCGCCCAGGCTTTGTTTCAGCGGCCCGACTCGGCTGGCACGTACCTGCGGGCTGATCCGGGTGTTCGGTGCCGCTGGCGCGGGATGCACCACCACGCCCCAGGCCCCCAGTTGCAGGGCCAACTCCCCTTCCCGGCGATACGTCTGGACCGATGCCCGGCGAACCGTCTCATCCGGGCTGGACGGGTCCAGGTCCGGGCCGAACCGGCCATGGATGGAATCGAAAGGCATCCCGGCGTCCTCGACGATCCGCCGCGCCTCCGCCAGCACCGGTGGGTTCTCCGGGTTGCGATAGAACTGGCAGCGCTGGCAGCCCAGCTCCCGGTAGAGCGGCAGCAGCCTCACCGGATCGAAATCCGCAAACCCGAACGGCACAATGGTGGCGAGGTACGGCATAACGGCTGGTCCTACGTCTTTCAGCGTATCCTAACCCGGGACGACGGTGCGTGGGTACAACCCTTTTGCACATCGTTTTTGTCGCGGAAATTGCACATCGTTACAATGCTCGTGCCTCACCTCCAAGAGCTTGTACGCCACCTCGGCGTCATGAGGGATGGGAACGACGTTATGAAAAAAACATCCACCGTGCTAAGCGCTGTGCTGGCGCTCGCATCGATCAACGGCGCGGCTCAGGCGCAGGTACAACTGGAACGTTTCGAGCGGCAGTTGGAGCAAATTCGCCGCGAAACCCAGCTACTCATGGTCAGTCCCGAGGTGCCACCCGATCAGCGCCTCTATTACGACTTCGGTGGCGATATCACCTTCAACTTCCTGGCCATCGATGACCCATTGCAGAACACGCACATCCTGCGACAGACTTCGCTGACGGGTTACGGCCGACTCAACTTCGACGGCGCACACGACTTCTTCCTGCGCGGCCGCGTGACCTACAACGACTTCAACAGCGGCGACAGCTTCGACGGCGAAGGCGATGAATGGGTCGGCCCGCGCCTCGAGCGAGCAATCTATCGCTTCGACCTGGCGCGCTACATGGGGGCGTACCACGGCAAGGACCTGCGCGGCAACGTGGTGGTGCAGGGCGGGCGACAGCTCGTGCACTGGACGAGCGGCCTGGTGCTCAGCCGGGAACTGGATGGCGCGATGATCGATCTGTCGTGGGAGGATGTGACGCTGACGATCCTGGCCGGCCGAACCGTCGAGGACACGGCCGACATCGACAGCTCGAGGCCCGATTTCGACGATGAGACCCGCCGCAACTTCTTCGGCGGCATGATCGCGTGGCAGGTGACGCCCTACCACCGGCCTTACGTCTACGGCCTGGTGCAGGAGGATGACAACTCCGACGACACGCTCTCCATCGGCGGCACCACCACCCGCTTCGACTACAACAGCTTCTACATCGGCATCGGCTCGTCGGGCAACCTCACGCGGAAGCTGCTCTACGGCATCGAGTTCGTCTATCAGGGCGGCGACACGCTCTCCAACTCGTTCGACAACCAGACCTTCATTCCCGGGCCTCAGACCCGCGACGACATCGAAGCCTGGGCAATGAACGCAATCCTGGACTACCAGTTCGGCGATGCCAACCGCACCCGTGCCAACATCGAGCTGATCGTCGCCAGCGGTGATGATGATCGCCTGCACAGCACCAACACCTTCGCGGGCAACCAGCCCGGCACGCGGGACAAGGCGTTCAACGGCTTCGGCCTGCTCAACACCGGTCTGGCATTCAACACCAACGTGTCCAACCTCCTGGTCGTCCGCACAGGAGCTTCCACCTTCCCCCTGGCGGGCACGACCACGTTCGATCGGCTGCAGATCGGCATCGACCTGTTCCTCTTCAACAAGTATGACAGTGACGCCCCGATCGACGAGCCGACGAGCGATCACCGCTACCTGGGCTTTGAGACCGACCTTTACGCGACCTGGCAGGTGACCAGCGACCTGGTCGTCGCCGCCCGCTATGGCGTCTTCTTCCCCGGCAAGGCCATCCTCACCGACAACGACCCCCGCCACTTCTTCTTCACCGGCGTGACACTGGGGTTCTGAGCGAGAAATAAAACATCAAGGACACCAGGAACACGAAGAAAGGCAAAAAGGAATCAATGGGAAGAAAGAAGGCGAATTGGGTTGGAGCGATTAACACCAAACGATGACCGCTTCCAACCATTCACAACTGATTATTGATTACTGGTTATTGATTATTCTTCCTGGTGTTCTTGGTGGTTAACACGCAATCATGCGGAGCGATCCGATGAATGATAAGAAATGCCATCGCTGGTCGATCTGGTTCCTTGGGGCTGCTCTTTTGTTGTCCGGCTGTCGCACGGCGCAGGTGGGGGAACCTTTGACGGGGCGGTTGGCTGGGAATGAGCCGCAGGAGCAGATGGAGTTCTGGTTCACGCTGGCCGAGCGGCCGGTGGTGAGCAACGATGAAGCGTTCCACGGGCTGCTGCTTTTCCTGGACGGTACGGACCCGGCGGAGGATTACGAAGGCCGCGTCGCGGAACTGAAGCGGCGGGGCATGCTGCCGGAAAAGTTTGACGGCAAGGCGGAAGCAGGTGTGCGGCGCGGTGATCTGGCGGTCGCCATCCTCAAGGTTCTGGAAATCCGCGGCGGGGTGATCCTCACCCTTTTCGGCCCGTCGCCCCGCTACGCCACCCGTGAACTCGAGTATCTGAACATCTACCCGCAATCCAGCCCGAACCAGACGTTCACCGGCGGCCAGTTCATGGCCCTGATCGGCCGACTGGAAGACGTGGAACGCCTGCGCAACATCGAACGCACACAGGCTGAACCAGCCGCCCCGGCCCAACCCGAAGCGGAGGCTGAAAACGCCTGACGCCAGGGAGTCAGGTAACGAATAAGCCAGGAGAAAACCAAAAAACGAAAGTGCTTCCAATACCCCCTCTCCCCCCAGGAGAGGGTAGGGGTGAGGGCCCCAACGCCCCATAACTCACGCATAACGTTCCGCGCGAGCAAACGTACGGTTTCGGACCTGCGCCCTCACCCAGCCTCTCCCAGAGGAGAGGAGAAAAACAGCGAAACTGTGCTGCGGGTTTCCTGGCATCAAAAAAATGCGCCCTTAAATCGGCTGGATCAAATTAAAATGAACGGCGTCGCTGCAATCGAAGACGCAGACGACGCTTAGCGGAGGATAGGACATGGCACATCGCATGAATATCACCTGGACAGCTTTGGCGGCAGCACTGTTGGCGCTGCCCGCGTGGGCGGATCAGGACAGCCCGACCCAGCCCGCCGGTGATGCGCCCGCCGCGACGCAGGAGGTCGCCCCCGCTGCCGAGGGTGAAATCGTCGAGGGCATCATCCGTGCGGTGCGCGGCCCGCTGACGCAGATCCGCTTCTCGCCCGATGAACCGTGGCAGCAGGCGGAGGTGGGCATGCGAGTGCCTGTGGGAGCAGAGCTGCGTACCGGAGCGCGCTCGCAGATTCAGTTCGTGCTGCCGCCCGATCAGGTCATCACCATCGACCGCATGTCGCAGATCACGCTGCTGCAGGCGATACAGCAGGGCCCCAACCGCGTGAAAACCGATGTGGGCATGGTTCGCGGCCGGGCGAATTATCAGGTCGCCAACCCCGAGGTGGAACATGATGCCTCGGTGCGCAGCCCCAACGCGACCAACGCGGTGCGCGGCACGCAGGAGTTCGGCATCAGCGACGACCCGCTGTACGGCCCGCACGTCTACTCGATCAACACGCCCGCACATGTGACCAACAGCAAGGGCCAGACGGTGCCGCTGGGCGGTGAGGGCGAGAACTCGCAGATGTCGGGCGACACGACCAGCGAAGGTCAGCATTCGTTCTTCAACTCGATTCTGGATCCCTCCAACTCGCGATCGCGCACCCGCTCGGAGGAACGACTGGTCGGCCGATTCCCGGGTCTGGGCGGTCTGGACACCAACCAGGACACCGGCTCCTTCCGTGGGGACCAGACACGCAACCTGATCCAGCCTCCGCCCACCACGCCCGACATCGATCTGAACATTGGGCTGGTGGCGATGCTGATGTGGAACTCCTCGGCTGACCTGGACATCTTCCTGATCGACCCGCAGGGCTATAAGCTCAGCACGTTCCAGGGTGTGGGCCCTGGCTACGACACGACCTCACCCAACGGCGGGTACGCAGGCCCCGATATCACGAGCGGTCCGGCCGCGGAATACATCATCTACCTCAACCCCCACAACCATCCGACGGGTACGTTCGAGGTGGGAGCCGCTTATTTCAACGGACCGGAGACCAGCTTCACGATCGAGATTCGTAAGAACGGCGAGCTGATCGACAGCAACAACGGCTCGGTGGGCCCGTCCGACCCAATGAAAAGCTTCTACTTCGAGGTTCCGGACCTGAACATGGGTGTGGGCCTGTCCGGAGGCAATCAGGGCAAAGGCAAGGGCAACAGGAACAACGGCAAGCGTCGTAAGTGACCGCGCGCGATGGCTGATTCGAGCTTCCTCACGAGCACGCGCGCACGCACGGTGGCACTGGGCGCGGCCCTGACGCTGCTGGTGCTCGTGCTCGATGCGGCTGGTGTGCTCACCCCGCTCGAACACTGGCTCTACGACATGCGCACGCGGCACTGCCAGTTCTTCCTGGCCAGGCCGACCGATCAACTGGTACATCTGGACATCGACGACGCATCGCTGAAGGCGATCGGTCGATGGCCCTGGAAACGCAGCGAACTGGCAATCGTGCTCGATGAACTGCGCCTTGCCGGGGCCGCGGTGATCGGCATCGATATCCTCTTTCCCGAACCGCAGGAGCCGGAGTGGCGCTCGGATGACCAGGGCATGGTCACCATCATCGACCACGATCAGGCGCTGGCGCGCGCCATCGCTGCGCACGGCCGGGTAATTCTCGCAACCGAGCCGGACCACCCACCCGTTGAAAAGCTGCGACAGCACGCTCTGGATGTGGGGCTCGTCGGTTACGCCCAGCGCCAGGAAGCCGTGCTGCGCACCGTGCCGCTGATTCATGAATCCGACAACGGGCAGCTCACCGCGATGGGCATCCTGATGGCGTGGCACATGCTCGGGATCGAGAAATCAGCCACCGGGGTATCGGATGACGCGCTGACAGTGGCGTTTCCAACGGGTCAGGTTCGCGTGCCACTGCTGCCGCAATTGATGCAGCAAACCTCGGAGGGGGTCTACCGGGCGGATGTCTACGTGCCGTGGTTCGGCTTAACCGGGTCGGACACGTGGAAGACGATGTACGACTGGCCCGAGCATCGCGAGTCGGTGCAGCACTTCCCCATTCACCGCGTCCATGAAGTGGGCACGAAGGCAAAGCTGCTGCACGCAGCCGCGGTGGAAACGGTGCGCTATCTGCGCGATTACATATCCAGCAGTGTCGACCGATTGGAGGAAGCGCTCGCCGCTGATGAAGCAGAGGGCGGGACGCGGTGCGTTGATGAACTGCTGCCGGTGATCCTGCGCGAGGATGTCGAACCGTTGCGTGCCTCACTCGAAGGTGTCGATGACCTGGACGATGAGGAAACGCTGATGCTCGCGCGGCTCAACGATGCGGTCGAGGCGATCAACAACTACCTGAAGATCGCAGAGCATCGCCAGTGGCTGCGCCGCATCTTCGGCGGCAAGGCGGTGCTCATCGGCTGGTCAGCCACGGCAACCTACGACCAGGTGCCCACGCCGCTGCACCCCAAAGCGCCCGGCGTCATCGTTCACGGCGCGGTGTTCAACGCAGCCATGACCGATCAGTGGCTCGCGCCCGCGCCGCTGTGGCTGAACCTGCTGCTCACCGCCGCGCTGGGCGTGCTGGCCACCTGTGCCGTGATCGCACTGGGACCGATCACCGCCGCGCTCACCGTGATGGCGCTGGCGGCCGGGTACACGCTGCTCAACGGCATCCTGCTTTTCGACTACGCCAACACCGTCGTCGCGCTGGCGGCACCGCTCGCAGCCGTATCACTCACCTGGGCGGGCTGCACCGTCACGCTTTTCGTGCTCGAACAGCTTGAACGCGCCCGCATCACCCGCCGGTTCCGCAGCTACGTCGACCCCGCACTGGTCGACTACGTGCTGGCGCACCCCGAATCAACCAATCTTGGCGGTATCGAACGCGAGCTGACGGTCGTCTTCACCGATCTGGCGGGATTCACCACGCTCTCGGAAAAGCTGCGGGCCAACATCGTGCCGCTGCTTTCGGAATACCTGCAGCGCATGGTGCCGCTGATTCGTGAACGGCGGGGTTACGTGAACAAGTTCCTCGGCGACGGAATGATGTTCTTCTACGGTGCGCCGGTGGAGAACCCGAACCATGCCATCGACGCGGTAGCGACGGTGCTGCGGATGCAGGAGAACCTGCGCCAGTTCAATCAGATTCTGGCGCAGCGCGGGCTTAGCTCACTGGCCATGCGGGCGGGTATTGGTTCGGGGCCGATGGTCGTGGGCGATGCAGGCCCGGCCGATGCGTGCGACTACACGGTCATCGGCGACACGGTAAACCTGGCTGCACGACTGGAAAGCGCCAACAAGGCAACCGGAACGTGGATCCTCATCAACCAGCGCGGCCGCGACCTCGTGGCGGACCACTTCCTCATCCGCCCGATCGCCAACCTGCAGGTCGTGGGCAAGACGGAAGGCGTGTTCGTCTACGAACCGTTGTGCCCGATGGCCGAAGCGACGCCGGAGCAAAAACGGCTGGCGGAACTGACCACAAAGATGGTCGAAGCCTTCCAGCAGGCCCGCTTCAGCGATTGCCTCGCCGCCGCATCAGAACTGGACGAAGCCTTCGGCCGCAGCAAACTCACCAATCTCTACCGCGACGCCTGCCAACCCTACCTCAACAGCCCCCCGCCTCCCGACTTCACCGGCCGCATCGTGCTCACGGACAAGTAGAACCGCGGTTCAATCGGTTCAGGCTGGTTCAACAACAACGCGGTTGCCTTCGATGTCAGTGATGCGGATGGACTGGCCCGCCTGGATCCAGTTGCCGGGGGTTTCGACATCGATGATGTGGTGGTGAAACTTGCCTCGGCCGACGGGTCGCAGATCGGTCACCGCCTGACCCACATCGCCAATGCGTGCGACATGACCGTCACGACCGATCATGAGGATCGGTTCTGTCTGCGCCGCTGCATGTGAGGTCGCCCCCGCTGTCGCGGGCAATTCACTTCGCAGCACCAGCCGGTTCACCACCGGCAGATCACCCAGATATCGCTGCAGAATGACGAACCCGACAAGGCTGAGGATGAACCCCATCGCCACGCTCAGCAATGATCGGCCAACCAGCCCCCACATCTCCGGGCTGGGCAGTGGCATCGGCCCATCGCCCTGCGACGGCACGACCATAAAGACCAGCCCCGCGATGATGAGCACCAGGCCCGTCACCCCCGCCACGCCAAAGCCGGGCAGGACGAAAATCTCCACCGCCAGCAGCACGAACCCCAGCACGATCGCCACGATGTGCCATGTCTCGGCCAGCCCCACGATCATGGGCGGCGCGATCAGCAGCAACAGCGCGACCAGCGCTGCCAGGCCTGCCACACCGATGCCCGGCGTCTGAAACTCCGCGTACGCGCCCAACAGCAGCACCAGAATGAGGATCGATCGCACCACCGGCGATGTCAGCCACCCTGCCAGGTTCTCCGACCAGGTCTGATCGACTGTGAACAGTTCCTCAGCCTGCAGGAACGCCTTCAGATCTGCCCGCGAACGGATCTGATCCGACTGCGCCAATCGGGCATCGACCATCTGCGATGCGCTGAGTGTCAGCAGCGACTTGCCGTTGTGGAACATGCGCACACGCTTCCACTGGCCGCGGTCCTCATCAGTCGCATCGACCACGCCCAGCATGATCGCAGTGCCATCGGACTTACCCGGCCAAAGCTGGCTCAGCAGGCCGGGGCGATTGGCCTCCTCCGGCGCCAGGCCGTCCACCATCACGCGGTAATCGACCTGGTTCACGAACTTGCGCTGCCCCGTCTGAGTGTGTTCGATCTCGTACACCTCGATGCCGTACTCACACATGGCATGCAGCAGGGCGAAGTCGTAGCCGTTGGCGCGGGCGCTGTCCTGAAACTCCGACAGCAGCGGGGTGAGTGCCTTGGCGCGTTCGGTGGGCGGCAGTTCCATGCCCGGCACCACCGGGGCGCAGTCGCCGGCGCTGCCGTTGGGCGCCATGACGATGCGGTCCGCCGCAGCCGCCATGAGAATCCCCGCCGAGTAAGCCTTGTTGTTCACCCAGATGACGGTGGGCAGATCCAGTGATTTGAGATATTTGCTGATTTCCAGTGCCGCCAGCGCCTGACCGCCGAGCGTATCCAGTTCGATGGCGATCATCGTGGCCCCCGCTTCCCGGGCGCGCTCGATCCGCCGTTTGAGACTGTCGAGCGTAAAGTCGTAGATGACACCCTCGACGGGAATCAGCGCGACGCGCGGCCGGGCCGCGGCGGCTGTATCGGTGATCGTTGTGTCGTCGGATGACTCGCCCGCCGGTTCCTCCTGCCCCAAGACGTTGCCGGGCAGAGGAATCCACAACGCCACCAGCGTCAAAGCCAGTAACACGATCCGCGAGCGATGCGAAAGATCGTTCATGCTTCGATTATAAGCGTCAGAGACCGCTCGACTGTGATGAGATGTGTGGCCCGGGCGAAGCGCTTATTGAACAAGCAACACGCAATAAGCAATAAGCAATAAGCCTGCTCACTCGTACAACATGTACGACGCGATCATGAGCTGGGCGATGGCCAAAAGGACGGGGACGCAGGTGATGCCCACCGAGAGCCAGGCCAGGCTCTGGCCGGTGCGGTAGCGGCGTCTGCCCACGTTTTCGCAGATGATGACCACCAGGGCGACGAGCAGGAACTTGTAGAGCGTCAGCCCGAAAAAGCCATGCTCACCCCAGTCGTCGAGGATGGCTGCGGCGAAGGGATTGACCTCGGTGCCGCCATGGCTGAGCACGATCCAGGTGAAAAAGATGTCCAGGGCGGAAACGATGATGAACGCGATATGCCAGCGAGCAAAAAGCAGACGCTGACCCACCCACCGGGCGGTGGACTCCGCCATGTGAGTGGAACGCATTGGATTCGCTGCGTTGCTCACGGTACCTATCCTACCCGGACCTCCCCACCGATCCTAGATCAAAAAATCGGCCCGGTTTCTACCAGACTAAAGTGCAAGGGGTCAGGTTTATTTCAATTCAAGGCCCGGATAAACCACTTGTCCACCGGTCATTTCACGCAAAGGGCTATCAGGACAGAAGTTGGGGTCGCTAAAGACACGAAGGCACACAGGCACGGAGGAAAGATCCCATAAGACCACGCGGATCCCTTAACGCCCACCCTGAGCAAAGCCAAGGGCGGTCAGAACCACAGAAATACGAATCAGTTACCGCCCCTATCCCCCCTCCTCACCTCTGTTCTCTGTGCATCGGTATGATGGGAACCATATGGCTATTCGTATTACCATCTGGAACGAGAACGAGCATGAACGCCGGGATGAAGCGGTTCGCCGCATCTATCCGGCGGGGATTCACGGCGCGATTGCCACGGGTATCGTTGAACGGCTGGACGACAGCGTCATCGTGACCACCGCCACGCTCGATGAGCCGGATCAGGGATTGCCCGATGAGGTGCTGAACCAGACCGATGTGCTGCTGTGGTGGGGGCACATCGCGCACAATCAAGTGGCGGACACGCTGGTCGATCGCGTACAGCAACGGGTGTTGTCAGGCATGGGGCTGATCGTGCTGCACTCGGGGCATCACTCCAAGATCTTCCGCCGCCTGATGGGCACGAGCTGCAACCTGCGCTACCGCGAGGCGGGCGAGATGGAGCGCGTCTGGTGTGTGAACCCGGGCCATCCCATTGCCGACGGCCTGCCCGACTACTTTGAGATTCCCGAAACGGAGATGTACGGCGAGCACTTCGATATCCCCGAACCCGATGAACTGGTCTTCATCAGTTGGTATCAGGGGGGCGAGGTGTTCCGCTCGGGCTGCTGCTATCGGCGGGGCAAGGGCAAGATCTTCTATTTCGCCCCCGGGCATGAAACCTATCCGATCTATCACAACCACCACGTGCGGCATGTGATCGCCAACGCGGTACGCTGGTGCACTCCGAATGAAGGCAGCCCCTACCTGACCAAATGCCCCAACATTCGCGAGCCGTTGAACCCGTGGCGATGACATCCATGGTGAACGCGATCAGCGCACAACGGGCGAAAAGCGGTAGTTCAGCAGCACATCATCCCCCAGACGTCGCACGGATGTGAGATGCAGCGGCGTCGCCTCGGCGATGGTCGAACGTATCAGCCCCTCCACCGCCGCCCGCGCGGTGGCATCACCCAGCAGCTTCGGCGCGATGAAGGCCAGCACCTGGTCGATCAATCCTTCGCGCAGAAGCGCACCCATCAGAACTGGCCCGCCCTCAACCAGCACGTTGGTTGCCTGCCGCCGTTCCGCCAGATGTTCCAGCACCGGTCGCAGCAGCACACGCGATGGCTCAAGTGGATCATCAGGCAGCCCGACAAACTCGACGCCACGTTCCGCCAGCTCCTTCACGCGCGGCGGCATCGCTTCCAGGATTGCTTCGCGCACCGCAAGTGTGAGCGACACGTTCTCGTTTCGCACAAGTGCCACATCAGGGGACAGCGTCAGATTCGGATCGATGACGACCGGCCTTGCCAGCCGACGTATCGGCACATCGCGTGCGGTCAGTCGCGGATTGTCCGCCCGCACGGTGCCGATGCCGACCATCACGGCATCGACCCGGCCGCGCAACCGATGCACCAGTCGTCGCGACTGTTCGTTGCTGATCCACTGGCTGTTACCGGTACCGGTGGCGACGCGGCCATCGAGTGTCTGCGCCCACTTGGCAATGACCCAGGGCAGCCCGGTGTCGATGCGTTTGATGAATGGCGCGTTCAGTCGCCGCGCTTCGCTCTCACACAACCCTGAGTGAACCGCGATGCCCGCTTCGCGAAGGCGTGCCATACCCTGGCCATGCACTTTCGGATTCGGATCGATCATGGCGATGAAAACGCGCGCCACTTTCGCCTGAATGACCGCGTCGGTGCAGGGCGGGGTCTTGCCGTGATGGCAGCACGGTTCGAGCGTGACGTACAGGTCCGCCCCGGCCGGGTTCTCACCGCGCTGAGCGGCATCGCGCAGGGCTTCGATCTCGGCATGGGGCCCGCCGTAACGCTGGTGCCACCCCTCACCGATGATGCGGCCGTCGCGCACGAGCACCGCTCCGACCATGGGGTTGGGTTCGACCCAGCCCCGACCTCGCCGCGCCAGTTTCAGCGCCCGTCGCATATAATCGTCGCTGTGTTCCGCCATTGCGCGGCATGATAGCACGCGGGACCAGCCGCCCGCACACACATGGAGAGGTCGTTACAACCCACGTTCCGAAACGGACAACCCATGAAACTCATCAAAAGTCTGATCCTCATCGTCATCGTGCTGGTCGTTCTGATCGGCATCAGCGTCGCGTTCTACATCGACGCCATCGCCCGCACCGGCGTCGAACAGGGCGCCCAGTACGCCATGCAGGTACCCACCAGTCTCGAAAAGGCGGATGTGCGCCTCTTTGCGGGCGGCTTTGCCATGGAAAAGCTGAACGTGGGCAACCCGCAGGGTTATGAAGCCGAATACTTCCTGCGCCTGGGCAAGAGCGATGTGAATGTGTCGCTGGGCACGCTCATGCAGGACACCGTCGTCATCCCCAGCCTGCAGATGGAAGACCTGTCCATCGTGCTGGAGAAGAAGGACGGCAAGACCAACCTGGACACCATCATGGCGAACATCGGCCGGCTCTCCAGCAGTGAGACATCCACCGAAGGCGGCAAGAAGTTCATTGTCAACGAGGTGGTCATCCGCAACGTGGAACTGCGGGTCATCATGCCGCCCATGGGCACGGTCAATAAACCCGTGGTGGTCACCGTACCTGAGATCCGCCTCAAGGACCTGGGTTCGGACACGCCCAACGGTGTGGTGATGTCGCAACTGACGGGCACCATCGTGTCAGCCACGCTGCGGGCGATCGCCACGAACGCTCCGGATGTGCTGGGCAACGTCGTAGTGGCGTCGATCGACAGCGCGCTGTCGCTGGCCGGTGATATCGGCAAGGTGGGCGGTGAGATCGTCGGCAAGGCAGCCCAGATCGGCGCGGAAGCGACGAAGGTGATCGGTGAAGTGGCTGGCGAAGGCGTCAAGGCGATCGAAGGCGCGGTCAAGCAGGGCGAAAAGGCGCTGGAAGGGGTCGGTTCGACGATTGAATCGGCGGGTAAGGCGCTGGATGGGACCGGCAAGAAGCTCGATGACGCTGCCAAGGGCATCGGCAACGTGCTCAAGGGGCTGGGCGGCGGAAACAAGGACGAGAAGAAGGACGAATAAGCCCCGCATCCCGGGGGAAACCTCATCAGCAGGCTAAAAAGAACAAGGCGTCCCTCATTGGGGGACGCCTTTGTTCATGTTCGCTCCGAAGCTATTCGTTGGAGGGTTTTGGTTCTGAGTCCGGATCGCCTGTTTCTTTGTCGGAGCGGCGATCCGCGGTAATGAGGCTTGGGCTGAAAGTGTCAGCCCGACACTTGAGGAAGGGGTCTTACTTCTTCTTGGCCTTCTTGCGAGTGGCCTTCTTTGCAGCCTTCTTTGCTGCCTTCTTCGTCGTCTTCTTCGTCACTTTCTTCGCCGCCTTCTTTCGCGTACCTTTCTTGGCCATGGCAATCTTCCTTTCAAGTAGCCTCGGAGCTTGCGAACACTTTAACGCCGGTCACGAAATTACGTCAAGACACAATCGCAACACGACGCGACACCATTATCGGCAGTCACGCTTGTATATCTTGAGTTAACGTTCCATCTTCCACGCTCAATCAGGGTCGAGAGGCTTCTTTCGCATCTGTTTGATGCGCGATCGATGCGTTTTGGATTCGATGCGGCGCTGCTGCGCCGCCCTGCCTGGACGTGTGGGTTTGCGAACGCGCGGCTCACGCTGCGCTTCCACCAGCAACGCGCCAAGACGCGACAGACAGGTGCGGCGATTGGTGTGCTGCGAACGGCTGTCCTCGGCTGTCAGCAGCAGATCATCCGATTCGGTGATGCGTGATGCCGCCCGCGCACGCAGCCGCGCAGCCGCTTCCGGCCCGATCGCTGCCTCAATGGCGGACATCGCCACCTTCAACTGCACGCGCGCGTTCACCTTGTTGACGTTCTGCCCGCCCGGCCCCGAACCACGTGAAAACGTGAACCGCAGCGCCTGGCGCGGCAGCACGATTCCCGGGACAAGCTCAACCGTCGCGAAAGATTCCATCAGCGAAGCGTAACATGCGCCGCAGCCGCTGACCACGTCTGGCGATGCAGCTTTGGACAAAATGACAGCCACATGCCTGTTTCACCATTTCCGCAGGACAGACAGGACACCTGTTCCAACTAACGCTTTGTCCTCCGCGTCGTACGCTCAATCTTCCTCCGCGCCGGGCTTGTACTGCGCGGTGATCTGCTGCTGGATGTGGGCAGGCACCGGTTCGTAGTGCGACAGCTCCATGGTGTAGCTGCCCTGGCCACCAGTAACGCTCTTGAGCTGGTTCTGGTAGTTCATTACTTCCGCCAGCGGCACCTGCGCTTTCACAACCGCCATGTCACCGGGCAGCATCTCGGTGCCGACGATGCGGCCGCGCTTGCCCGAGATGTCGCCGGTGATGTCGCCCATGTTCGCCGCCGGGATCGTGATTTCCATGTTCACGATCGGCTCCAGGATGACCGGTTTGGCCTTGCTGATCGCATCGAGGAAGGCACGCTTGCCCGCGGTGATGAAGGCAACCTCCTTCGAGTCCACCGGGTGGTGCTTGCCATCGTAAACGCTCACGCGCACGTCCTGAAGCGGGTAGCCGGCAATCGCTCCGGTGGCGAGCACCTGCCGCACGCCTTTTTCCACCGCAGGGATGAACTGGCTGGGAATCGCACCGCCGAACACATCGTTGACGAACTCAAAGCCCGCATCGCGTTCCAGCGGCTCCACGCGCAGGAACACCTCGCCGAACTGCCCCGCACCACCCGTCTGCTTCTTATGGCGGTGATGCCCTTCCGCCGGAGCAGTGATCGTCTCGCGATAGGCGATTTTGGGCGGCCTGGTTTCCACATCCACCTTGTAACGGTTCCTGAGCTTCTCGAGGATGATGCGCAGGTGCAGCTCGCCCAGGCCGTGGATCACGGTCTCATGCGTGACCGCATCGCGGGTGATCCTGAAGGTGGGGTCTTCCTCATCCAGTTTCGCGAGGGCATCGGCAATCTTCTGCTCATCGCCCCGGCTCTTGGCAGTAATCGCCAGGCCATACATCGGTTGCGGAAACGCCAGCGGCTTCAACCGCACATGATCCAGGTCGTGCGAGCTGTGCAGCACCGAATCGAAGTGGATCGCATCGATCTTCGCCACCGCGCAGATGTCGCCGGGAATCCCCGCATCGATTTCCTTGTGCTCCTTGCCCTGCAGTGACAGCAGATGGCTGATGCGGAAGGGTTTGCGGCCTTCGCCCACGAACAACTGCGAATCGCGCGTGATCGTACCCTGATGAATGCGGAAGATACCCAGCTTGCCCACGAACGGGTCGATGTTCACGCTGAACACGTGCGCCAGCACCGATTTATTGGGATCGGGTTCGGCGTGAATCTCGTGGCCGTTGTTCGCAGCGTCGCCCATGATGAACGGCCGGGGATTGCCCTCCAGCGGGCTGGGCGCCAGCGTCGCGATGATGTCCAGCAGCGCATCCACCCCCACCGACGCCTCGGGATTGTCACTTTTTCTGGCGCGCGTGAAACAGATGGGCACCAGATGCCCCTCACGCAGCGCTTTGACAAAAGGGTCGTGCAACTGCTCCGGGGCGACCTCGCCCTGTTCGAGGTAGATGGCCATCAGTTGTTCGTCGACCTCGACCACCTGATCGACGATCGCGGTATGGGCAGCCTCCACATCGCCGAAGTCCGCCTTGCCCTCTGCCTTGCGGAACACGTCCACCACCGCTGTGCCATTGTTCGCAGGCAGGTTGATCGGCAGGCACTCCTTGCCCCAGATCTCCTGAATCTGCTCGACAAGTCTTTCCAGGTCGGCGTTCTCCGCATCGATGCGGTTGATCACGATCATGCGGCAGAGCTTGCGCTGTTTGGCGAACTCCATCATGCGGCGGGCGTTGGATTCGATCCCCGCAGCCGCGTTGAGCACCACCACCACCGTTTCCACGGCGGGCAATGCAGCGATCGCGTGGCCCACGAAATCGGGATAGCCCGGCGTATCAACAATGTTGATCCGCCTGCCCTGATGATCGGCGTGCATCACGCTCAACTGCAGGCTGTGACGATGGTGCTTTTCCTCGTCGGTGTAGTCGCTGACGGTCGTGCCCTTGTCGACCTCACCCACGTGATGGATCGCCCCGGCTTTGAAAAGCATCGCCTCGACCAGGCTCGTCTTGCCTGCATTGGCATGACCAACCAAAGCGATGTTGCGAATGTCCGCGGTGGTGTAGGTGGGCATAACGCGCTCTCCCGATAGAGAAGGGTCAGGACGGAGCGCCGAACACGGCACCACACGCAAGCGAAACGCAACTCGCACGGCAAACCGGCCGGCGCTTCAACCACGTCAGGTCATTCTATCGCGCAACCTCGCCGGAACCAGATATTTCTGTAAGAGAGGCGCGAAGGGACGAAGGCACGCAGGCACGAGGGGAACTTCAATACGAAGCGACGCGACTTGCCGCCTTCCCCTCCGTGCCTTTGTGCCTCCGCCTTTCTACACTACCCGCCATGAACGATCGCACCCGACACCTTGCCGCACTCGATCACGCACACGTCTGGCATCCGTTCACGCCCATGAAGCAGTGGCGCGAATCGCCGCCGCTCATCATCGAGCGGGGCGAGGGCGTCTACCTCATCGACACCGAGGGCAACCGCTACATCGACAGCGTATCCAGCCTCTGGTGCAACGTGCATGGCCATCGCGTACCCGCGATCGACCAGGCTGTGCGCGAGCAGCTCGACAAAATCGCCCATACCACACTGCTGGGTCTGGCTTCACCGCCGAGCATCGAACTGGCTGCCGAGCTGGTGAAGCGCGTGAACCTGCCTGCCGCCGCGAACACCACCGAGGCCCCCGCCGCACGGCTGAATAAGGTCTTCTACTCCGATGCCGGCGCCACCGCCCTGGAAGTCGCCTTCAAAATGGCCGTGGGCTACTGGTATCACACCGGCCGACCCGAAAAGAACAAATTCATCGGCATCAGCGGCGCATACCACGGCGACACCGTCGGCTCCATGTCCGTCGGCTACAGCGAACTCTTCCACCGACCGTTCCTCTCCATGGTCTTCCCGACGCGCTGGGCGCCAGCCCCCGACTGCGCCCGATTCCCTCGTGCAGCCGACATCGACCCCGCAACCGCCCCCTTCCCGAGTCAGGACACCGCCCACGCCGCCACCGTGCGCGATCGCTGCCTCGCCGAACTCGAATCACTCCTGCAACTGCACGCCGATGAAACCGCCGCGATCGTCATCGAACCGATCATGCAGGGCGCCGCGGGCATGATCTGCCAGCCCGAAGGCTATCTGCGTGGCGTGGCAGAACTGGCCCGGCGCTACAACGTGCTGCTCATCGCCGATGAGGTTGCCACCGGCTTCGGCCGCACCGGCGCGATGTTCGCCTGCCACCTCGAAGGTGTCACCCCCGACATCCTCTGCCTCGCCAAGGGTATCACCGGCGGATACCTGCCCCTGGCAGCCACCATCACCACCGATGCGATTGAACAGGCCTTCTGCGGCGAACTGACTGACCGCCGCACGCTCTACCACGGCCACACCTACACGGGCAATCCGCTCGCCTGCGCCGCGGCGCTCGCCTCGCTGCGCCTTTTCGATGAAACCGACCTGCTCGCCCACACGCGCCAGTCAGCCGCGATCATCGCCGACCGTCTGACCGCCCTGTCGGACCACCCCCACGTGCTGGATATCCGCCAGCGGGGCATCATGGTCGGCATCGAGCTGTGCCGCGACCGCCGCACCGCCCAATCCTTCGACTTCGCCGCCCGCACCGGAGCCCAGATCTGCCAGGCCATGCGACCTCAAGGGCTGATTCTGCGCCCCCTCGGCGATGTGCTGGTTCTCATGCCCATCCCCGCCACCCCCCACGACACCCTCCACCGGATGCTCGACATCCTATTGAATACCCTCACCACCTGGCGCTTCTGACAAGTGCCGCGCGCTACCCCCCGAAAGCCCACCCGCTCCGCGAGTAGGTCCCCATTCCTTTCATATAAAGGATGTCCCACCTGCCAATTCGGCACGCGGCCCGTCGCCGCCGCCCACCGCCTGGCAGCCTCCCCACCCCCTCTCCCCCACCACCCCACCTCCATCAACCCCCATAATCCATATCCAATCAATGACTTACCACCACAACCCCCACCCGCAACCCCCGCCGCCGGTGGCACCGCCTTTGCCATGGGGGAATTCGCCATGGTTAACGTACGCCCACAGCCCGGTGAACAGCAGCCCGGAGCCGGCGAGCGCTTCGCGCCCCGGTTCAATGTGCTGCTCACCGAGTCCCGGCCCCAGCCCTCGGAGGAGCACTGGTCCGTCCAGTTGCCCCGGCTGCTGCGGCCTCAGGGCGTTCAGGCCCATCTGGCGCACACCGGCCGCGAGGCCGTCGCCCTGGCTGACCGCTTCCAGTTTCATGCGGTCGTCGTCGATGTGGGCACCCCCGTCGACCGCACCGCTGTCAGCACCGTCACCGCGCCGCCCGGCGGGCTATGGCTGCTGGACCTCTTCCAGCGCATGCCCAACCGGCCGCCGGTCGTCCTCATCACCAGCCCCATGTACAGCCAGCGGCAGCTCCAGCGCCTGCTCACCGAGAGCCTGCGACTGGGCGCTTTCTGCGTGCTCAACAAACCCATTGAGCTTGAACAGCTTCTGGCTGTCTTCCGTAAACTCCTCGATCGCACTTACCGCGGCGCCTGGCCCGGCGCAGACGTGGAGAGTACGACCATGAAACACAACCCGCCTTCAAAAACCTAAAATCCCAACCCCAACCAACGGAACAACTTCAAACCCTGAACTTTATTAAGGAGTCTCGTTCATGAAGGTACGACCCCTGGGTGACAAAATCCTGGTCAAGCGACTCGAGTCGAAGGAAAAGACCGAGTCGGGCATCTACCTGCCTGAAAGCGCCAAGGAAAAGCCGCAGCAGGCGACCGTCATCGCCGTCGGCGACGGCCGGGTCCTGGACAACGGCAAGCGGGCACCGTTCCAGGTCAAGAAGGGCGACACCGTCGTCATCGGCAAGTGGGGTGGCAGCGAAATCAAGATCAACGGTGAGGATTACCTGGTCCTGAGCGAAGACGAAGTCCTGGCGGTGGTCGAATAAGCCACGAAGGCGACTCCGTTCTTTCCCCCGCACGGGAACTTTGCACTTTGAACTTTGAATTAGAAGGGAATTGATTCATGGCCGCTAAAACCATCAAGTTCGATCAGGAGGCGCGCGAAGCAATTCGTCGCGGCGTTCACAAGCTCGCCAAGGCCGTTCGCACAACCCTCGGTCCTGCCGGCCGCGTGGTCATCCTCGAACGCTCCTTCGGCTCGCCAACGGTGACCAAGGACGGTGTCTCGGTCGCCAAGGAAATCGAAATCGACGATCCGATTGAAAACATCGGCGCTCAGATGGTGAAGGAAGTCGCCTCCAAGGCGTCCAAGGATGCGGGCGACGGCACCACCACCGCCACCATTTACGCCGAGGCGATCTTCACCGAAGGCCTCAAGAACATCACCGCCGGCGCCAACGCCAACGCGGTGAAGCGCGGCATCGACAAGGCGGTCGCCGCCGTCGTCGCCGAACTGCAGAAGATGTCCCGGAAGGTCTCCAGCACCACCGAGATCGCTCAGGTCGGCACCTGCGCCGCCAACCAGGACAGCCAGATCGGCCAGATCATCGCCGAGGCGATGGAAAAGGTGGGCAAGGACGGCGTCATCACCGTCGAGGAAGGCAAGAGCCTGAACACCCACGTTGAACTGGTCGAAGGCATGCAGTTCGACAAGGGCTACCTGTCGCCGCACTTCGTCACCGACCCGGCCAACATGGAAGCGGTGCTCGAAGATGCCTACGTGCTGATCCACGAGAAGAAGCTCTCCAGCGCCAAGGACCTGATCCCGATTCTGGGCAAGGTGGCTGAGTCCGGCCGGTCGCTGCTCATCATCGCTGAGGACATCGACGGTGAAGCGCTGGCGACGCTGGTGGTCAACAAGCTGCGTGGCGTGCTGAAGGTTGCCGCCGTCAAGGCGCCGGGCTTCGGCGATCGCCGCAAGGCCATGCTCGAGGACATCGCCACGCTCACCGGCGGCCGGGCGATCATGGAAGAGCTGGGCATCGACCTGGAGAAGCTGGAACTGTCCGACCTGGGTCGCGCCAAGAAGATCGTCGTGGACAAGGAAAACACCACGATCATCGAAGGCGCTGGCAAGCCGCAGGCCATCAAGGGCCGCATCGAAGCCATCAAGGCCGAGATCGAGCGCTCCACCAGCGACTATGACATCGAGAAGCTGCAGGAGCGTCTGGCCAAGCTCTCCGGCGGTGTGGCGCAGATCAACGTTGGCGCTGCGACCGAATCGGAGATGAAGGAAAAGAAGGCCCGCGTGGAAGATGCTGTGCACGCCTGCCGCGCCGCGGTCGAGGAAGGCATCCTGCCCGGTGGTGGCGTTGCGGTGCTGCGTGCCCGCCGCGCCCTGGACAAGGTGCAGGCCAACGGCGATGAAGCCATCGGCGTCGACATCATCCGTCGCGCCCTGTCTGCCCCGATCAAGCAGATCGCGGAAAACGGCGGACTGGACGGCTCGGTCGTCTGCGCCAACGTCGAAGCCAGCAAGGATGACAACTACGGCTACAACGCGCTGACCCACGAGTACGGCGACATGTTCAAGATGGGCGTCATCGTCCCGACCAAGGTCGAACGCATCGCCCTGCAGAACGCCGCCTCCATCGCCGGCCTCCTGCTCACCACCGACGCGGTCGTGACGGAGATCAAGGAAAAAAAGAAAGCCGGCAGCCACGACCACGGCGGCATGGATGATATGGATTATTGATCCAGCGTCCGACAATCGAGATCACATACAGCCCGGCCGAAAGGCCGGGTTGTTTTTTTTAAGTTTTGTTACGAATGTCCAGTGCCACCAGTGGCCTAGCACATCATTTCGTCAAGGAACCACGCCCCCCCGCCACTGCGTGGCGGGGCTTCGAGGGAGTAGTGGGGTTGTTGAGGAAGCCTCACCACGCAGTGGTGAGGTGATCATTTCCTGAGCATGCGGGGTCGAGCCAGAGGGCGGCGCCTTTGCGTTTATGTTTTGCAATGTAGTGCACCAGTTCGACCTGACGGCGGCGGTCGGCAACGGGGACGATTTTGCCCCGGTCGGCCCACACACCGCCGGCGAACTGCGGATACATCTCGATCAGGCCGTTGGAGCTGTCCTTTTTCGCGATGCCCATGAAGTGGCGGGCCAGGTCGGCGATGATGCGGCCCGTGCGGGTGTAGCGCACCGGCCTGCCCGCGCGGCAGCCGATCCATACATGATCGCCTTCACCCCACGCGGCGGGCGGCTGCGACTGCATCCGGGTGAGCCAGCCAGTCACATCGCCCATTACCCACGGCACAAAGCGCGCCAGCACGTGCATGTGCATCGCGCTGATGCTGATCGCCAGCGCTTCGACACCCCAGCGCTCGAATGATGAGCGCAGCATCTTGACCGCCTGCATCCGGGCGGCGGGGGCCTAATGCACCTGCTCGCGCTTCATCAGCGACCGGGCCTTGCGATGGAGGTTGGCGTAGCTGCGTTTGGGCGGGTTGCGGTAGTCGCCCACGACGTGCTCGCGGTGATGACGGGAGCGCCAGCCACGCGGATCGCCCGGCAGCCAGGTGCCGTAGGTGTTGGCCATGCAGTGGTACCAGTTGCGCCACGGATCGGACATGTGGCCCCCCCTCGGTGTGGCACCCCGCCACTGTGTGGCGGAGCTTCGGAACGTGGATCACCGATTATAACTCCGCGCGAAGCCCAGCCACGCAGTGTCTGGGTGCCAGACGCCCTCTCCCTCCCGCAGCGCCCCATTACAATACCCCCATGGACGAGCGCACGAAGCTGACGTTGCGGACGAACCTGGCGCGGGACCGGGCGGAGAACCTGCTGGCCCGGCTTCGCGAGACGTTTGAGCAGACGCAGGCGGAGATCGCAGCGGGCCAGCGGCCGGATCTCTCGCCAGAGCAGATCGCCCTGGGCGAGGAGGCGCTGCGCCGGGCGATCGCCTCGGCGGAACGGATGGTGGCGAACCTCAACGAGGCGCTGGCAATGGCGGAGGCGGGGTTGGTGGAGGTCGAGGAGGAGGAAGAGGGGGAAATGGGGGAATAGGGCGTGGCCCGGTACCCCTTGGCACCCCGCCACTGCGTGGCGGGGCTTCGTAATCTCACCCATTCGAAATCTCACCCCGAAGCCTCGCCA
>CALKHT010000004.1 GCA_937988825.1 uncultured Phycisphaeraceae bacterium | reverse complement strand
AAACAGCAGGGCGAGCAGTGACCACGCGTGCAGGCCGAACGGACTGACGAGATTCGCGACGAACACAGCACATGCATCAAAACACATAGACCATAGACCAACACACGAGGCTGAACATGACCATGGCTGAAATGGACCCGTCGGCACTGAAGGACGAAGCGCAGCGCTTCAAGGAAGATCTCGCCCGCATTCGCGCGGAGGTGGGGAAGGTGATCGTGGGGCAGGAGCGCGTCGTGGAAGCGGTGCTGGTGGCGCTCTTCTGCGGCGGGAACGTGCTTCTGGAAGGCGTGCCGGGGCTGGGCAAGACGGAGCTGGTCAAAGCGCTGTCACAGGTGCTGGACCTGGAGTTTCGGCGCATTCAGTTCACGCCCGACCTGATGCCCGCGGACATCATCGGCACGAACATCATGAACACCGATGCCCAGGGCCGCTATACCTTCGAGTTCCGCAAGGGGCCGATCTTCACGCAACTGCTGCTGGCAGACGAAATCAACCGCGCCACACCCAAGACGCAGTCCGCCCTGCTGGAAACGATGCAGGAACATTCGGTAACGACCGGTGGCACCACCTACCGCCTCACCGAACCCTTCTTCGTCATGGCGACACAGAACCCCATTGAACAGGAAGGCACCTTCCCGCTGCCCGAAGCGCAGCTCGACCGTTTCATGTTCAAGGTGAATGTGCCGTTCCTCAATCGCGCCGAACTGAATGAAGTGGTCAGCCGCACGATTCTCAAGAAGCGAATCGAGGTGACGAAGGTGCTGGACGGGCCGCGCATCATGGAGCTGCGCAAGGTGCTGGACAAGGTGGTGGTGGCTGATCCGATTCGCGATTACGCCGTGCGGCTGGTACTGGGCACGCATCCGGAATCGGAGTTTGCGACCGAGCGTGTGCGGCAGTTCGTGCGCTGGGGCGCTTCGCCGCGTGCCGCACAGGCGCTGATTCGTGCCGGCCGGGTGCGCGCGCTGGCGGAGGGCCGGGCGCATGTCGCGTTCGAGGACATCCGCTACTTCGCCGACGAGGTGCTGCAGCATCGCGTGCTGCTGAACTATGACGGCCAGGCGGAGAACCTGCACATCGGCGATCTGGTGGATGAACTGACCACGGAAACCGCCGAGGCAGCCGCGTGAGCGAGACAATGATGAACACCGTGCGGGTGAGCACCCCATGACACAGGCATCGAACCAACCTCGCATCACCGAGCTGCTCGATCACCAGTTGCTCAGCTACATCGAGCGGATGCGGTTGAATCCGAATCGCCGGCTGACCAACCGGTCGCGCGGAGAACACCTGCGCGGGCGCAGCGGCCAGTCCAACGAGTTCGCCGATTACCGCGATTACACCGCCGGCGACGATGTACGCTTCATCGACTGGAACATCTTCGCGCGCCTCCGCCGGCCGTACCTCAAGATCTTCCAGCAGGAAGAGGAGATGCACGTCACGGTGCTGATCGATGCATCGACCAGCATGACCTTCGAGGACAAGCTTACACGGGCAAAACAACTCGCGGCGGCGTTCGGCGTCATGGGCCTCATGAACCTCGAACGGGTGAGCGTCTACGCCTTCAACCAGCGGAATAACGGCATCGGCGTGCTGCGGCCGTGCATCGGCAGGCAGAGCATGCGCAAGCTCTTCGCCTTCATCGAGAAGATCGAGGGCGGAGGCGAAGCGCCGCTCGACGAGGCAATCGATCTCATGCTGACACGGCATCGCGGACGCGGCATCGCGGTGGTGCTGTCCGATTTCCTCACCCACGGCGACCTGCGCCGCAGTTTCAACGTGCTCCACTCCGCAGGGCTGGAGCCGTTTGCGATCCAGATTCTGGGGCCGACCGAACTCGACCCGGAACTGACCGGCGACCTTCGCATGATCGACAGCGAAACGGGCCAGATGCTCGACGTTTCCGCCGCGGGAGACCTGATCGGCCTCTACCACGAATACCGCGAGAATTTCACACGCAACCTGGAGCAGCTCACCCGCCACCGCAGCGGCCGCTTCGTGTGCATCAACGCCGGAGACGACCTGCGGCACATCCTTTTTGATGTTCTGCGGCGACGGGGGTGGGTGAGATGATTGAACCTTTGAATCACTTTCGAGGCTTGAACAGATGAATGATGAACGCTCGGCTTATCACGTGCCTGGTACATCCGCTTTTGTCATCGAAAACCTCGGTGAATGACCTGTCATCGGTAGATCGAGGCCTGGTTAAACGCGATTCGAGAAGGAGAAGCCACAGGTCCGGTGGCCGATCAAAGATGATGGCCCTGCTTAGCAAATTTTGGCGACGGAGGCGTAATTAATGAGCTGGCCGGGCTTCTATTCCCTGGGCGGCGCGTGGCTCTTTCTGCTGATGGGGCCGCTGGTGCTGCTTTATTTTCTGAAGCTGCGGCGGCCGCGGCAGGAGGTGCCTTCGCTGGTGCTCTGGCGACAGGTGCTCAACGACAACCGCGTCAACTCGCCGTTGCAGAAGTTCAAGCGAAACCTGCTGCTCCTGCTGCAACTGCTGCTGCTTTGCGCGATCGTGCTGGCGGCGATGCAGCCCTACATGCGCGGCAACGTGGCGGATGTGCAGCGACTGCCCATTCTCATCGACACCTCCGCCAGCATGGGCGCGCTCGATCGCGCCGGCGGCGTGTCACGCCTCGAAGCGGCCCGGCAGCAGGTGCATCGCATGATCGACGGCCTGGGATCGAAGCAGGAAATTGCCCTCATCACCTATTCCCGTACCGCCCGCAAGCTCACCGATTTCACCAGCAACAAGCGCATCCTGCGCGAAGCGCTTGATTCCCTCGTCGTCGAAGATGTTCCCAGTGACATCGAGGATGCATTGCGCATGACGGCGGCACTCGCGCAGACGGAACCCTTTGAGCGCGTGCTGCTGTTGTCGGATGGCAACTTTCCGTCGCGCAGCGATTTTCCGCTGCCGTTCCGGCTGGAGTATCAGAAGCTGGAGCCGGCCGGGCCGAACATCGGCATCACCGCGTTCAATGCCCGTCGGGCTGGTGACAACCAGTGGGACGTTTTCGCCTCCATCGAAGGCTCACAGAACTTCACCGACACACCCGCCACGGTCACGGCCACACTGGAATTGTTGCAGGATGGCCAGCCCGTGGGCGAGCCACAACGCATCATCATTTCGCAGGGCCAGATGCAGCGTCTCGCCTGGACGGTGCACGGCGAATCAGCCACATCGCTGGAGCTGCGCCTGACGACGGATGGCTTCGATTCGCTCGCCAGCGACAACTACGCGTACCTCGATCTGGCGCCCGCCCGCCCCGTCTGGGTGTATGTGCCGCAGTCGCTTTTTCGCCACCGCCTGGCATTTCGGGGAATCCCCGGCGTGCGCATTTTTCCCGAGGGCGACAGCACCACCACCAGCCAGACGACGTTCGACATCATCGTCAGCGATGATCCGGCTGACCTGTCGCGCACCGCGCGCACGCGCCTGTTCGTGGGCATCATTCCGCCGGAACTGCAGGCATTCATTACCACCCGCGAGGAACCTTCGCTCGTGGTGGACTGGCAGCGCAGCGATGATCTGCTGCGTTATCTGAATCTGGACGATCACGTGCTGATGACAAAGCCCGTCTGGGCGGAAGGTGTGGGCGAAGCCGATCTTGAGGAACGCGGCTTTGAGGTGCTGGTCTACGGTCAGAGCGGGCCGCTGCTGCTGCGTCAGCGTGTGGGCGATGACCTGACGTTCTACCAGCTTTTCCACACGCACGACTCGACGCAGCACTATTCGATTTATTTCGTGATGATGCTGCAGAACCTCGTCGAGATCGCGATGCATCAGGCGGGGTTGTCGGAGACGGCTGCACAGCCGACGGGCGTGTTGCCTCCGTTGCGGGTTTCCCCGCAGATGAATTATCAGGTGAAGCCGCCGCGTGGCTCGACGCGTACGATGCGCAGCGATCCCAACGCGCTGTTGGCGGGCATCGCTGCGCCCTATGTGGGCCGATACGTCGTGCAGGAATCGGGCCTGACCGGCTCAGCGGTGGCGCAGATCGGCGCAAGCCTCGTCAGCGCCCGGGAAAGTTCCCTGCACGCTCAGCCGGCCATCGAGTTCCGCGAACAATCGGTACAGGCGAACCTCGCCGAAGTGAAGACCGACCACTCCTACTGGCGAACGGTGCTCTTCGTCGGCCTCATCATCATGGTGCTGGAATGGTGGTACTTCCAGCGCAAGCCGGGAGGGTGGTGAGGAGTGGAGTTCAAAGTGCAAAATGTTGGTGGGCGCGATTGCCTTTGAATTCTGCGATTTGCATGCTGAATTTGCATTCTCTCTCACACCGGCAGCGTCCTGGCGATGCGATTGACGACTTCGGGGACGATGGTGATCGCAGCTGCGATTTCTTCTTCCGTCGTGTAGCGGCTGAGGGAGAAGCGCACGGAGCCGTGAGCGATGGTTTCGTCGATGCCCATGGCAAGCAGGACGGGTGAGGGTTCGAGTGAGCCACTGGAGCAGGCGGCGCCGGCGGAGGCGCACACGCCACGTTCGCTCAGGCCCAGCAGGATCGCCTCCGCTTCGAGCCGAGGGAAGCCGATGTTGCTCGTGTTCCACAGACGTCCGCCATGCGGTCGGGCACGGTTCACGTCGCTGGCGCTGTGGACCACAGCATCGGGAATCGCCGCGACGATCGCTTCCTCGAACCGATCGCGCAGTTGGCGCAGCCGCGCGATGGCCGCTTCATCCTCCAGAAACGCCCGTGCCAGCTCCGCAGCCACACCCATGCCGATGATGGCCGTGGTGTTTTCCGTGCCGCCGCGCCGCTCGCGTTCCTGAGGCCCGCCGCGCAACTGAGGTGTCAAGCGCACACCGCGTCGCACGTACAGCGCCCCCACGCCCTTGGGGCCGTGCCACTTGTGAGCCGACATCGTCAGCAGATCAACCGGCACTGCTGCAACATCCACCGGCAGCTTGCCCACCGCCTGCGTCGCATCAGTGTGGAACAGCACATGCCGATCCGCATGTTCCATCCGAAACGCGGCAACGACTCGCATCATCTCATCGATCGGCTCGATCACGCCCGTTTCGTTGTTCGCCCAGTGAATGCTCACCAGCGTGAGCGAACCGGGCACCGCGTGTTCATGCAGCGCCGCCGCAAGCGAAGCAGGGTCGATCCAGCCATCACGATCGACGCCGAGTCGCACCACCTTCACGCCGGCCCGCGTCAGATCATCCGCCGGCTCGCGCACAGCCGAATGCTCGATGGGCGTGGTAATGAGCACGCGCGGAACTGAATTATTCGCCACATCCGCACCAAGCAGTGTGCCGCGCAGCGCCAGGTTGTTCGACTCGGTACCGCCGGAGGTGAAGATCAGATCGCGTTCACGGCAGTTGATCAGCCGCGCGACACTGCTGCGTGCCAATTCCACGCGCTGCCGCACCGCCTGGCCAAACCGATGCACGCTCGACGGGTTCGCCCAGTACTCCCGCAGCACTTCATTCATCGCGTCCACCACCTCTGGTGCGGGCTGCGTGGTGGCGTTGTTGTCGAGGTAAATCCACTGCATCGTACCGGGATTATAGGCTCGCGCGAGCCTCACCGGCTGGGCAGCGCCTCGATCGCGAACTCCAGCACATGGTCCGCGCCGGTGGGTGGGAACCGCAGGGTCACCTGCCCGCCCAGCTCGAAGTTCACAAATCCGTGGATCAGTTCCGTTCCCAGTGAGGGACGAATCGGCGTCTGGATGGGCGGCCCACCCGTTTCACGCCAGCGCAAATGCACCCACGGTGTATCGTCGCGCATCACCGTTTCCCAGCTGATGTGCAGACGTCCTTCGGGTGATCGATGCGCCCCGTGCTTGCAACTGTTGGTGAACAATTCGATCAGCGACATCGCCAGCGGCACGCTCTGCCGGGGGGTGATCGGGACCGAGGGGCCATCCACCACCACCTCGATCGCGTACGGCGCCACCTCCATCGTGTAACCCAGCAGGCTGTTGATCAGTGCCCGCAACTCCAGCGGACGCCAACCCACATCAGCCAGAAGATTGTGCGTGCGCGTCATCGCCTGGATGCGGCTTTCCATGGCCGCGGCGAACTCCTCCACGCTCGTCGCCCGCTGCCGCGTCAGCGACAACAGACTCATCAGCCCCGCGAGGTTGTTGCGCACACGGTGGTTCACCTCGTGGAGCAAACGGCGGTTGGATTCCGCAGCCTGCCGATAGTGCATTTCGCTTTCGCGCAGTGCCGTGGCGGTACGCGTCTGCTGCACCGCCACCGCCAGCACGTTCGCCACCGATTGCATGAAGCTGATATCGTCCTTGGTGAAGGCACGCCGCGCCTGCGCATGAGCCGACAGCACACCGAAGGGCCGTTCGTTGCCTTCGATCACCACGCTCACACCGCTGTGCACACCGTGCTCGCGCAACATCTGGTGCAGGTTGAAGCGTTTCTCATCGCGCCAGTCCTCCACGATCACCGGCTCGCGTGACAGCACGGCATACCCCGCCTGCGAATCGCGGTTGTTGGGAAGAATCAGCTCCCCCACCACGCCATCCTTCCACCCGAACCCGGCAATGAGTCGGAATCGATCGCCGCGTGGCAACAGTTCCAGCACGTTCGCCAGCTCGACATCCAGCGTCTGCGCCACCAGGCGCACCGCCTCATCCATCAGTTGCGCCAGCGGCGTTCCCCCCAGCGCGCGCTGGCCCAGCTCGCTCACCACCGCCTGCTGCCGCATACGTGCCGCCAGCGCCTGCTCCGCTCGTCGCCGATCGGTTACATCTGAGATGAACCCTTCGAGCGCCACCACGCGCCCGGTTTCATCCTGCACGCCGCGTCCCTGCTCCCACACCCACCGTTCCTGCCCCTGGGCTGTGCGAATGCGGTAGAACAGTTCGAAAGCCCTGCCCGCGTCCACCGCTTCCCGGACACCGCGAGCCACGCGCTCACGATCATCCGGGTGAATCAGCGAAGCAAACTTCACCTGGCGCGACACGAACGCTGACACCGGGTACCCCGTCAGCGCCATGCACCCCTCGCTGGCGAACTCGAACGTGTAATCCGCATCGTCGAGGCAGCGATACGCCATGCCCGGCAGATTGCTCATCAGCGTGGCGATCATGCGCTGACTTTCGCGCAACGCGTGTTCAGCGGATTTGCGGGCCGACACATCGTGCGCGATCACCACCACGCTGGTCACTCTGCCATCGATCACCACCGGTCCGACCCGCGTGTCATACCAGTTGGGCTGGCTATCCTCGCCGACGTTGCGAATCTCCAACTGCTGCGGCTGTCCCGTGCGGAACACTTCCTCCAGCACCTGCCGCACCTGTTCGTGCATGTCCGGCGGGACAAAGTCATACGCCGTGGGGTTGGGCCGATCCGTAATACCCGGCACCTGCCGATTGATGAAGATTACCCGCCCCTCGCGATCGAGCTGCACAATGAAATCCAGCACGTTTTCCGTGATGGAACGCAGTCGCCCCTGCGATTCCTCCAGCGCATGGGCCATGTACTGCTCCATCGCGCGGTGGACCGTGCTGATCAGTTCCTCCGGTGCGTTGAGCTTTTCGACATACGCGAACGCGCCGAGGTTCACCGCATCCTTGGCTGATTCAAATGAGCCGTAACCGGTGTGGATGATCACGCGAACGAGAGGATGCCGCGTGCGGATGTAATCGAGCAACTGCGTGCCGCTGGCGTCGGGCAGCTTGTGATCGACGATGGCCACGGCGATCGGCTCCGTGGCGAGCACCGCCATCGCCTGAGAGGCCGTGCCGCACGCGCGCACCGACATCCCCTCCAGTGTCAGAATGTCGCGCAGCGTCTCACACTGGCGTGCATCGTCCTCCACGATCAGCACGTGCGGACTGCGATGCATCGGCATCGTCCAACGCCCATGGCTGGCCTGTTCAACCGACGGCGTCTGATGCATCGGCGATTCCCTCTGTTGGCGTCTCCCGAATGGGCAGCCGAATCTCGAACATCGCGCCACGTCCCGCCTGGTCCACCAGTTCGATCGTGCCTCCGTTTCGCTCCACAAGCTTTCGGCAGATCACCAGCCCCAGGCCCGTTCCCTTGATCCGGGTGGTGAACAACGGTTCGAAAATGCGTGCACGGATCGAAGGGGGCACCCCCGGGCCATCGTCGCACACACGAATGATATCACAGCACTCATCACGCCCCAGCGTCACCTCGATGTGGCCGCGAAGCCCCGTCGCCTGCACCGCATTCGAGAACAGATTGCTCATCACCTGTCGCAGATGCCCCGGATCAATGCAGACCCAACCATCCGTCCCCTCGCAGCGGACCGTCAGCGTCATCGATCCGCAGGCCGGCATCCGGTCGAACACTTCCCGGGCGATTTGCGCCGCATTCACCACCTGCTTCAGCGGCGCCTTGGGTCGGCTCATCTCCGAAAGATCGCCGATGATGCGCTCGGCTGTGTCCAGCTCGCGCTCCACCACGTTGATGTAGTGTCGAAACCGTTCGGGATCCTCCGCGCCGGTTCGTTTGATGTAATAGATCGCATTGCGGACCGTGCCCAGCGGGTTGCGCAGCTCGTGTGCGACGCTCGCGGAAACCTGGCCGATCGCCGCCAGCCTCGTCTGATTCACCAGCTCCTCCTTGAGCTTCTCCAGTTCCTGGCGCGCCACCTCATGCTGACGGCGCAACATCGTCTGCACTTCGATGCGGCGGGTAATGTCCAGCTCCGTTCCGATCATCCGTTTGGGCTTGCCCGCCTCGTCCCACTCCACCACCTGCCCACGATCCTGCACCCAGATCCACTGCCCGGTGCGCGAGCGAAGGCGATGTTCCGAGAAATAGTTGGTCGTCAGCCCATCCAGATAGTCCTGCACCACCCGCTCCACCCGCGGGCGATCGTCCGGGTGAAGAATGGACTTCCAGAATTCCACCGCTCCGTCGACCTCGAGCGTCTCGTAACCCAGCATTCGCGCCCAGCCATCGCTGTAGATCACGCGGTTGGATTGGAGATCCCAGTCCCACGTGCCGCCATCCAGTGCATCCAGCGCCAGCGAGAGCCGTTCCTCGCTGCGGCGCAGCGCCTCCTCCGCCTGACGCCGCTCGGTCAGATCGAACGCGATGCCACCGATCAGCGGCACCGGCGTGTTCGTCGTCACGGGGAACTTGAACACGAGGTAGTCACGCATTTCGCCGTCGGCGTTGGGCACGCGTTCAAGCTGCTCGCGACGCATCCCGGTTTCCAGGACGAGACGATCGTTCCCGCGCAATTGTCGTGCGACCTGCGGCGGGAAGACTTCATCATCGGTTCGCCCGTACAGCTCGGCCGATGACTTGCGGCAAAGCTGCTCCATGCCCGTGTTCGCATAGACATAGCGGTTCTGGGCATCCTTGATCCAGGCGGGCATGGGAATGTTGGACATGAACGCCTCGAACCAGCGATGCCGCAGCATGTCCGAATCGAGCTGCGCCCGCTGTTCCTTCAGCGCCCGGGTCTGCCGGTCCAGCTCCCGGCGGTAGCGCCACCGCATGGCCAGCCATACCGCCGTCACCACCAGTGCGGCCACCCCCAGCCATGCTGTAACCCACACCATCGTCACCGCCGGCAACGGCTCCGGGTCGGCATCCCCCTCGGCTGCCCGCACCCACGAAGCGGTCCATCCCAGCAGTACCATCGCGGGCCACCATCCGCAGCCCGTGCGGTCACTCCGGAATGTCCCGTTGCCATGCATACAGAAACCCCTTGCCAGCACGATACCAGACCCCACCACACCACCGCCACCCGAAACTTCTGCTCGCCGGGCGATGTATACCGCGATGAGGACACCAGCGTGACGCTTGAGCGAACCACGCTTCGTGAATCGGGCAAATCCCTCCTTCCGCCGCTTGTTGGGGACGATTCGAATGCCTACCATCTTCTCATGACTCAGCGGGCGTCATCTTCAGATCAGCCGATTGATGTGGCGGCATTGCAGATCGTGACCTACCCCGACCCGGTGCTGCGGCAGAAGGCTCAACCCATCACGCGCATCGACGACCAGGTGCGACGGGTGGCCAAGCGGATGCTGGAACTGATGCACGAGGCACCGGGTATCGGGCTGGCGGCCCCACAGGTCGGGTTGCCCTGGCGCATGTTCGTCGCGAACGCCACCGGCGAGCCTGAGGACGATATGGTCTTCATCAACCCGGTGCTGGAGGTGGTGGGCCGGAAAACGGCTGATTACGAGGAGGGCTGCCTGTCGCTGCCGGGGATCCGTGCCGAGATTCGCCGCCCCGTGGCGATCCGGATCCGCGCTTACGACCTGGAGGGCAATGCCTTCGAAGCGACAAGCGACGATCTGCCCGCCCGCATCTGGCAGCACGAAAACGATCACCTGGATGGCGTGCTCATCATCGACCGCATGACGCCCTTCGATCGCGATGCGAATAAACGATTGCTGGCGGAACTGGAGGCGGAAGCCGACCAGTGAGGTGTGGGGTAGAAGCCGCGAAGACGCAAGCGATGCGCATCATTTATTTTGGTTCTGGTGAGTTTGGGTTGCCCACACTGCGGTGGCTGGTGGGGACGCACGAGGTGGTACAGGTGGTGACGCAGCCGGACCGCCCGGCGGGTCGTCATCGCCATCTGACCGCGACGCCGATCGGGGCGTGGGCGGCGGAGCATTCGCTGCCTGTGCTCAAGGCGGAGGATGTGAACCAGCCCGAGGTGGTGGAAGCGGCGCGGGCACTGAACGCTGATGCCGCAGTGGTCATCGCGTTCGGACAGAAGCTCTCCGAGGCACTGATCGAGGCGGCCGGACGGCTGGTGGTGAACCTGCACGCCTCGCTGCTGCCACGCTACCGCGGGGCAGCCCCGATCAATCACGCGATGCTTAACTGCGAGCGCGAGACAGGTGTGTCGGTCATCTCGCTGGCACAGCGAATGGATGCCGGAATGATCTACGCGCAGGCGTCGCTTGCCATCGACCCGCGCGAGACGGCGGGCGAACTTCACGACCGGCTGGCGGAGCTTGGCCCCGGCGTGATGGAGCGGGTGCTGCGGGATTTCCAGGCTGGCACGCTCGTGGGGCAAAAGCAGGATGAGTCGCAGGCGACACGTGCGCCCAAACTCTCGAAGGCGGATGGGTGGGTCGATTTCTCCGCCACGGCCGAGCAGGTGCGCTGCCGCATCCACGGCCTGACACCCTGGCCCGGCGTGCGCGTGTTGTGGCGCAGCAAGGCCACGGGCAGGGAGCAGGAGCTGCTGCTGCGCCGCGTGGCCGATGAGCCGAATTTCGCAGCCTTCGCGCCGCCGGGCACTGTGCTGGAAGGTCTGCGCATCGCAACGGGTAATGGCGCGATTCAACTATTGGAAGTGCAACCCCCGGGCAAACCGACGATGGCCGCCACCGACTTCGCCCGCGGCCACGCCATCACCCCCGGTGATCAGTTCATCTCCCCTTCACCCGCTGGCAGAGGGTAGGGTGAGGCCCGGCGTGGTCGCTTCAGCGAACCACATGACCTTCCACACCAGTAAGCGTTAGCGTACGTTCGCCCTCACCCAGCCTTGCCTCTCCCGGAGGGAGAGGGGCAAACCATTCGTCATCCGGCATCATTTGCAACTACCCCACGTCAATCAGGCCCAGCGTCTGACCGTACTGATGCGTGAGAATGGCACGCAGGCGGTGGTGTTCCGGAGCGGTAAGGGCCGGGTCAGCGTCGACGATCGTCTGCGCATCACGGCGGGCAAGGTTCAATAGCTCCAGATCACGCGGAATCTCCGCGACGCGCAGGGGCGGGGCACCGTGCTGGCGCGTGCCGAAGAAATCACCCATGCCACGGATTTCAAGGTCGCTTTCGGCGATTTTGAAACCATCAGTGGTGGATGCGATCGCAGCCATGCGCTGCGATGCTTCCGGCGTCGTCGGATCAGCGATGAAGACACACAGCGCCTGCCTGCCGTTGGCACCGCGACCGACGCGGCCGCGCAACTGATGCAATTGCGCCAGCCCAAAGCGTTCGGCATGTTCGACGACCATGACCGACGCGTTGGGCACATCGACACCCACTTCGATCACCGTCGTGGCGACGAGCACGTGATAGAAGCCATCGCGGAAGCGTTTCATGATCGCTTCGCGTGTTTCGCGCTTGAGTCGCCCGTGTACCGCGGCAACGCGGAACCGCTGATCGCAATATTTGTCCTGCAACAGCTTCACGTGAGCACGTACGCTTTTGAGCTGTGCGTTTGTGGCGCGGGCGTTTTCCTCATCGATCGCGGGCACGACGACGTACGCCTGTTCACCACGTTCGAGCCGCTGCACCATGTATCGATAGACATCGTCCGATTTCTCGGGGCCGACCACGCGGGTGATGATCGGCTGTCGACCCGGCGGCAGGCCGGTGATCGTCGATACATCCAGATCGCCGAACACGGTCAGGCTGAGCGTGCGCGGAATGGGCGTGGCGGTCATCACCAGACAGTGCGGCACACGATGATTCTGTGCATCGGCGGTGTCTTCGCCCTCAGCCGCACCGCCCGCCAGTTGACGCAGGAACGCGCGCTGCATGACGCCGAAGCGGTGTTGCTCATCGATCACCGCAAGAGCCAGATCCTTAAATCGCACTGCCCCGCCCAACAGTGCCTGCGTGCCCACAACAATGTCGATACGTCCCTCCACGATGTCATCGAGCAACTGGCGGCGCGCCGCAGCGGGCAGGCTGCCGGTCAACAGCGCGATGCGCACCTGGGAGCCGGCGAGCATGTTCGACAGCGACGCCATGTGCTGCTCAGCAAGCAGTTCCGTCGGGGCCATGAGCACGCCCTGTTTGCGGTCCGCCACCGCCATGAGCAGCGCGTAGAGCGCGACCACCGTCTTGCCCGCGCCCACATCGCCCTGCAGCAGGCGGTTCATCGGCCGATCACGCTGCAGATCGCGGGCGATTTCCTCACAGACCCGGCGCTGCGCCTCGGTGAGTTCGAAGGGGAATCGCTGGCGGATGTGCTCATCGATCGCCCTGCTCCAGCGCAAAGCCGGTGCATGCAGCACGTGTTCGTTGTAGTGGCGTTTGATGGCGATGCCGAGCTGCAAAAGCAGCAGCTCGTTGTACGCCAGCCGGCGTCGGGCAGCCCCGGTTTCGTCCATGTCCCCGGGGCGATGCGCCATGCGAAACGCCTGGGCAAGATCAGGCAGTGCGTTGCGCTTGCGCAGCTCCTCGGGCAGTGGATCGTGAATGGTGGGCAGCACCGCGTCGAGCACCTGACCAATCAGTCGCTCGATGGCGGCGCTGTTGATCTGTTCCGAGGCGGGGTAGATCGGCCGAATGCGTTCATCGCGCGCGGGGGCCTGCGAGTCATCCAGCAGTTCCCACTTCGGGTTCACCATCTGTCGATAGTCGCGGAAGGTATCGACCTTGCCCCACACGCGAATCTGATGGCCCGGGTGCAGCTTGTCGACGAGATAGCGGGCGTTGAACCAGGTGAGCAGGATGCGGCCGCCCTGCCCTTCGAGCGTCGCTTCGAATCGGCCGCGGGTGCGTCCGCCGTGCGAGGCGACCCAGCGGGTGCCGACGATCGTGCCGCGCACCGCGCCGATACCCTTGCCGGGAAGCTCCTGGACCGACGACTCAGCCGCCTCCAGTTCGTAGCGCATGGGCAGATGGCGCAGCAGATCGCTGACGGTCACGATGCCCAGATGCGCCAGGTGTCGGGCACGCACTGCCCCCACACCGGGCAACTGATCGACCCGGGTCGAAGCGGTGATGCTCACGGACGATGTCGCCGACATACCAGCATCTTAGCGTCAAAGGTCCAGCCACCGGGCAACCAGCATTCGCCCCCTTCCCCATTGACTACTTATTACTGCTTATTGATTACTGATTACTCGCCCCACCGTTGAACCACTTCCGCCCGAGGCGAAACGACAGGCGCAACGCCAGCTTCATCAGTGCCACCCCCACGCCCATCTCACCACCATCCCACCCAAAAAGAAACGACCGGACCAATCGGTCCGGTCGTTCGAGGGTTCACATCCTGCCGCGACGTCGCACGGCCTGCCCGGGATCACCGGAAGAAACCGGTGCCCGCGCCCCAGCGCTGCGGGTCGTCCATCAGGTTCGGGAACTCGAGGTCTTCTTCCTCGCTCTGGATGATGATGGTCGGCTTGACCAGGATGAGCAGCGTCGCCTCATCCTTGACCATCGAGCGGTTGGTGAACAGCCGGTTCAGCACCGGAATCTTGGAGAGCACGGGCACGCCCGCCTCGACCTCGATTTCACCCACCAGGCGCTGACCACCCAGCAGCAGCGTTCCCTTGTCGGGCACGCTGACCGTGGTGCGGACCTGGGTCAGCTCAACTTCGGGCAGTTCGATGAACGCGCTGGCGCCTTCAACCGGAATGCCGCCGTCCCCATCGCCACCACCTGCAACACCGGCACCGGAGACGGGCAACTGACGGATCGGCTGGACGACGGTGGCCAGGCTCGGCCGCAGCGTCAGCGTCACGTAGCGGCGGTCAGCCGAAACGGTTGCTTCGACGTCGAGCACGACACCGGAGTTGACCACGCCCGGGGTCACGTCGAAGCCCAGGGTGTCGGGGATCGGCTCCAGGTCGCTGATGAAGGCGATCTGACGAGCGACCATCACGTAGGCTCGCTGGCCGTTGAACAGCGTCAGCCGCGGAGCCGTGAGCGAGATTGCCCGGCGGTGCGCCTGCGTCGCCCTGATCAGCAGGCTCACTTCCAGGTCGTCCATGTAGCTCAGCCCCATCTGGAAGGAGCGACGGAAGGCGCCTTCCTCCTCAGCACCACCGCTGATCAGCCCGAACGCCGCCGGCGTCAGGATCGTCGTGGGACGATCCGCCAGCGAGAGCGAATCCTGATCGACGGTGATGTCGCTGAGGTTGTTGTCGGTCAGCTCGTTGGTGATGTTAAAGTCCAGGTCGATACCGAACTCGTTGAGGAAGTTCTGGCTGACGGCCAGGAACCGGGCTTCGATGTTGATCTGCAGCGCCAGGGCCTCGCGGAGCTGATCCAGCAGGGCCATGGTCTGGCGATGGTTGTCCGGCGTGGTGCGGACGATGAGGTTGCCGTTGAGTTCGCGGACCGAGCTGACGTCACCGCCGAAGAACTCCCATTCCTCCGGCCGACCAACCGTGTTCTGGATCAGTTCCAGAATCTGGTTGATGCGTTCAGCACGGGACAACTGCTCCTCTTCGTCATCGTCATCGTCGGTGTCGAAGAGGCTTCGGCCGCTGCCGCTGCTGCCACCACCACCGGTGCCTCGACCACTGCCGGTCTGGCTGGAGTCCAGCGCGTTTTCGAGGTCGAACTCGGGGGCGTTGGTGAAGTTGGGCACCTGCACCAGCAGGTCGCGAATGTCGTAGATACGGATGTCGACGGTACGGTTCAGGTCCGCCAGGGTGGAGATCTGCACGATGCCGTCGATCACGCTGTAGCCAATCTGTTCACCGAAGGCGCTGGCACCTGCCTGCTGCAGCACCAGCTTGAGCGCCTGCTCAGCCGGCACGTTGCTCAGTTGCAGGTTGATCGGTGTGTCCTGGCTGACACCGGCCGCTTCCAGCGCGGGCCAGTTCACGTAGAAGTTCAGCCCTGTGATGTTGCGCAGGTAATCGATCACCAGACCGAGCTGAATGCCTTCGAAGTTGACCTGCGTGGGCTGACGAAGCTGCACGCGGGTGGCGCGGTTGACTTCCGACTCTTCACTGCCGGTCTGGAACTGCGACAGACGGCGCTGGGTCAACTGCGGCCAGTCAACCGGGTAGGTCATGATCGCACGATACGGCGTGGTGGCTTCGATGTCGTCCAGCCGCTGACCAGCGATCTCCAGGTCGCGGCGGCGCTTCGCACGATTGAACTCATCGTAGAGCACCGAGTCCTCGATCATTTCCTTAAGGGTCGCGGCCGCGACGTTCGTCGGATCGAGGAACAGAACCTGATCGAGCAGGCGCAGCGCCTGTTCGTACTGCTGTTCGCGCCGCAGGGCCGCCACACGCTGCAGCAGCCGCTGCACTTCCATCTGGCGCTCGAGCATCTGCTGGCGCCGGTTGGCTTCCTCCTGTCGTGCAGCAGCAGCGGCATCTTCCTCGCGCACTTTGCCCTCAGCGATCAACTGCCGCTGACGGATCGTCGCATCCAGCTCAATTGCCTTGTTACGCAGGTCCTCGTAGGTCACCGTCGCGAACAGCCGCTGATTCTGATCCAACTGCCGCTTGGCCTGTTCCACGGCTTCGGTGGCGCGGGCGAAATTGCCCTGCTCCAGGCTTCGGCGAGCCGCGTTCATCTGAGCTTCATATTCCGCCAAGGCAGCCTCACGACGGATGTTCTGCTGCACCGTGTGCTGATCGAGCAGCCCCTGCTCGGAAGCACCTTCCTGCGCCTTCACGGTCGCAGCCGCCAGTGCTTCACGGGCCGCCGCGTTCTGCGGGTCAAGCTGCACCGCCTGCTGATAGCTGGCGACAGCCACGCGGTAGTTGCCCTGCTGCTCGGCCTGCCTGCCCTCGGCGATCAGCCGCTGCACGTGCAGGATGCGCGCCTGGGTGAGCAGGTCCTGCTGCCCGTTGGCCGGACGCTGGGGAGCGGCCGGTTCCTGCGGCTGCGTCTGAGGACGGGCCTGCGGCTGCACCGGCTCGATCGGTGCAGGTTCGACGGCGGCAGCCAGTTCACCCAGCGCCGCGCGACGTTCCTGAATCAGAGCGAGCTGACGCTCGACGCGGCCGCGATCGAAGCTGCTCAGACGCACATCGCTGTTGGCGACCGCGGTCAGCTTGGCGTACGCCACATCGAGGCGGCCGGCGTCCAGATCGGCCTGCGCTTCGGCGATGAGCTGGCGGGCACGGGTCAGGTCAGGGTTGCGGCGACGGCTCAGTTCCGCCAGACGGGCCGCAGCGGTGGTCTTGTCCGCTTCGCTGGCGTCCGGGTCGTTGAGCACCTGCTCATAAAGAGAGATGGCCTCGGCGGACTGACCGCGACGGGTCAGCTCATCCGCCTGCTGAAGCCGGTTCACCGGCTGGGCGGGCGCCTCCTCAGCGGCAGGGGCAGCCTCACCACCACCGGCCGTGCGAAGGTCCAGTTCCCGCAGCGTTTCCCACAGCGTCACGCGGTCTTCGCGGGGCAACTGCGCGCCGTCGACACGGCGAAGCACCTCGCGGGCCTTCGCATAGTCCTGCCGTTCAAACAGTTGCATGCCCTGCCGAAAGAGCTGGGCGGCCGTGACGTCCTCCTGCGCGCGCACGGGAGCGACGGTCAAAAGGAGGCCCCAAGTCATCAGCACGATGAAAAGAGAAATGCGAGCAAACAAAGTAAGTCTCCTTTAACCCTTGACCTGCGTACCCACCGCGCGGGCCGCTGAACGCCACTACAAAATGGTGCGATGCTCGATCACCTTGGGAATGAACTCGCGTGAGGTTTGGCGACTGTCAAACTGATGGCAGGAATCCCCCCGGCGGCGGCAGTCTAAATCACGTCTGATACGTCTGCAAGTCGCACCTGGGACAACCGCGCGCCGTTCCAGCCATTGCCCCGTCGTAAAAGCATGCGGATACGTGCTGACCCACTCAGCCTCACGGCACCGCAGCTCTGGCCTGTCCCACTTTTGCGGCACGACACGCCCCCGAACGTCCCCGGCGCGTCCCGCGTCGCACAGACTAACAATCTTTAAGCCCGAGGCAAAGCCCAATCTTCTATTAATACGATGGTTGGCACCCATCTTTGTGGATAACCTGCCCTTCCCGGCTCCGGCCACCGCCCCTGCCGGCCGGCCTGCCGCTGTGTGTGTCCAGCCGGGCACGTTCGCTTTTCCGGGAATTACCACCCCGCTTTTTGCATTTGTGTGACAAACCCTGCCGATCGCTTTGACACCGCCCGGCGCCGTTCTTACCGTTTGACCTGCAACCACACGTGTTTGTCATTCTGCCATCCATTGACGGGAGACTGATCCATGTTCAGCGGACCGATCATCGCGGTATTCGCCGTCGCGGGTGTGCTGGTGATCCTCGCCTTGTGGGTCGTGGGGATTTACAACCGTCTGGTCGCCCTGCGCGAGCGGTTCCGCAACGCCTTCTCCCAGATCGATGTGCAGCTCAAACGGCGGTACGACCTGATCCCCAACCTGGTTGAAACGGCCAGGGCTTACATGAAGCATGAGCGGGAGACGCTCGAAGCGGTGATCCAGGCGCGCAACCAGGCGATCACCGCGGAGAAGAAGGCAGCGGCCGCCCCGGGCGATACCAACGCCATGCGCGACCTCATGGCTGCGGAGAACGTGCTGACCGGTACCATCGGCAGGCTCTTCGCGCTGGCGGAAGCCTACCCCGACCTCAAAGCCAACCAGAACATGATGCAGTTGACCGAGGAGCTGACCAGCACCGAGAACCGCATCGCCTTCGCCCGACAGGGCTATAACGATTCGGTCATGACGTACAACACCTACCGCCAGTCCTTTCCGGCGGTGATCTTCGCGAGCATGTTCAACTTCGGCGAAGCGCCGCTCTTTAAGATCGAGGATGCAACGCACCGCGACGCGCCGAAGGTGCAGTTCTGACGCCTGCGCATGAGAGTACGCGGCGTTTTATATGAAGCGACGCAACTTGTCGCGTTATTTCTCCCGATCAGAATTTGACGTTCACCATGGACTTTTTCGAAAGCCAGGATGCGGCTAGGCGTCGAACCGGGCGGCTGGTGCTGCTCTTCGCGACGGCCGTGATCAGCATCGTCGTGCTGACCTACCTGGCGGTGGCGGTGGTGTTCCTGGGGATGGACCGCTCGGGCGCCAACACGGCAGGGCCGGCCAGATCGCTCTGGGATCCGGCGCTAGCGCTTTACGTGACCGGCGGCACGCTGCTCGTGATCGGCGGGGGCAGCTTCTACAAGATTGCGGAGCTGGCGGCAGGCGGCAAGGCGGTGGCGCGCATGCTCGGCGGCCGGCCGCTCAACAGCAACACTGCCGATGCCCAGGAACGCACGCTGTTGAACGTGGTCGAGGAGATGGCGCTGGCGTCGGGCACGCCGGTGCCGCCGGTCTACATCATCGACGAAGGCGCCATCAACGCCTTCGCCGCCGGGTACAGCCTTGACGATGCGGTCATCGGCGTCACCCGCGGGGCGCTGGACACGCTCAACCGCGATGAACTGCAGGGGGTGATCGCCCACGAGTTCAGCCACATCCTCAACGGCGACATGCGGCTGAACATCCGCCTCATCGGGGTGATCCACGGCATCCTGGCCATCAGCATGATCGGCTACATCATCTTCCGCAGCGCCGCCACAGGGGCGCGCATGCAACAGCAGAACAGCAGACGCAGCAAGGATTCCGGTGGTGGCCCCCTGATCCTCCTGGGGCTGCTGCTGATCATCATCGGTTACCTGGGTGTCTTTTTCGGCAACCTGATCAAGGCAGCGGTGTCGCGTCAGCGTGAGTACCTGGCCGACGCCGCGGCTGTGCAGTTCACGCGCAACCCCGCCGGTATCGCCGGGGCACTCAAAAAGATCGGCGGATGGGTGCATGGATCGACGCTGGGCAGTGCATCGGTTCATGAAGTCAGCCACATGCTCTTTTCCAGCGGGCTGGATTTCTGGCTCAGCCTGTTCGCCACGCATCCGCCACTGGCCGATCGCATCCGCCGCATCGATCCCTCCTTCGACGGCACGTTCCCGAAGGTGGAACGGGTTCGCCCGCGCCCCGGCGCGACGCAACTGGCCCAGACGCCGCTTCACCGTCGCGAAGAGATGCGCAGCAAACGCCGGGGCCGCGAACTGATCAGGGAGATCGGCCGACCCGGCGAGGCGCACGTGCACTTCGCCCGACAGCTTCTGGGAATGATTCCCCCGATCATTCACGAGGCCGTGCACGAGCCCTTCTCCGCCCGTGCCATCGTCTTGTGCATGGTCATCGACCGCGACCCGGCCATGCGCGAGCGCCAGCTTCGCTTGCTGCAACTGCAGGCTGACACACCCACCGTGCGCGAGGTGCAGCGACTCCTGCCGGTCGTGGAAAAACTGGATGATGCCCAGCGCCTGCCGGTGATTGACATGGTGACGCCCGCGCTGCGGGCCATGTCGCTGGAGCAGTACGAATCATTCATGCGGCTGCTGGATGAACTGGTGCGGGCGGATGAGAAGATCGCGCTTTTCGAGTGGGTGTTGCAACGTGTGTTGAAGCGCCACCTGACGCCGCACTTCGTATCGACGCCGCCGCAGCGGGCGCTTTACTACAACCTCAAGCCGCTGGCGAAGGAACTGGCGGTATTGCTGTCAGCACTGGCACACGTGGGTCACCCCTCGGTCGAGGAAGCCCAGCGTGCCTATGCTGCCGCCGTGGCGGATATAGCGATGCCGATGCCCGCCATGCAGTCATCCGACGCGTGCAGTCTGGCCGCACTGGACGATGCGTTGTCCGAACTGGAGCAGGCGTCGCCTCGCGAAAAACGCCGCATCATGGAAGCTGCCGCCGTCTGCATCAGCTTCGACCACGCCATCACCCCCCGCGAAGCCGAACTCTTCCGCGCCATCGGCGACTGCCTGGGCTGCCCCGTCCCACCCCTGCTGGCGGGTCAGCCGGTGAAAGTTTGACGCATCGGCGATCGAATCGGCCCAGCCGCTCATTCCCTGGCAGGGAGAGGCCGATATGGGGTGTGATGCGGACACGGTCGCGGATTGTGATCTTATCGGACACCCATCTGGGCAAGGCCGGGCGCGGAGCGCGGTCGGCGGAGTGGTTGCGGCCGTTGTGGCGCGGGGCGCGACGACTCATCCTCAACGGCGACACCGCCGAGGTACACGACCACACCTGTCGCGCCGAAGCGGCCCGGCAGGTCCTGCGCATCACCGAACTGTGCGAGGCGGACGGTGTCGAACTGACACTGCTGCCGGGCAATCACGATCCGATGATCGGTGAGGTGCGGTGCCTGCGGCTGGATGACGGGCGCATCTTCATCACACACGGCGATGTGCTGCACCCGGCGATCTCGCCCTGGACCGGTCATCGCGAGGAATTGCGCGCCCTGCACGAACAGACGCTGGCGGCACTCGATCCGGTCTCGCGCGAGCAGTTGCAGGGCCAGCTCGATGCAGCCCAGTATGCCTCGTGGTTCGAATGGGACCACATGGCCCATCGCCCGGCGGTGCGGCAGCCCAGGTGGAAACGGATCGTGCAACAGGGGATCAAGGCTGCACGGGCAATGTGGTACTGGCACACGCTGCCCATCGCAGCGGCGCGCTATGCCGAACGTTACGCGCCCGAGTGCCGCTTTTTCATCTTCGGGCACATTCACCGTGCGGGCATCTGGCACATCAACAACCGCATCATCATCAACACCGGGTCGTATGACTTTCCCAGCCGACCACGCGCGGTGGTGATCGAGGATGACACACTGACCGTGTGGCCCGTCGTCAGGGGCGAGGACTGCTATCAGTTCGGTGAGCGCCCGCTGGCGACGTTTGAGGTGCGCGAGCGCGCGGCGGCGTGATTTTGCGCATCATTGAAATAAGAAAACCCACGGACTTTCGTCCGTGGGCTTGGGGTTTGTGATCAGGTTTTGTTGATTAATCAGGCGAAGGGGGTCTGGCCCGGGATGGCGATCTTGACCTCGGGGGCCGGGGCGTTGAGGTCGTAAGCCTTGGGCGAGAGATCCTCCTGAGAGTTCATCGCCATTTCCCAGGTGATTTCGCGGCCGGTGTAGGCACTCATACGCGCCATGATCGCCATCATGGTGCTGTAGCACATGTATTCGCCGTTGTTGATCGGCTCGTTGTTGCGGATGGCGGCGAACATGGCGTTGTGCTCGTTCTGGTACATGTCATCCGGCCCCTGCCCGCGATGACGCCAGCGCTCGCCACTGTGCTTGGTGATCGTGTGGCCCTGGATGGCAGCAACACCCTTAGTGCCGAAGCAGAAGTCGCTCACATCGTTGGCGCAGTTGGCCCACTGACGGCAGGAGCTGAAGCAGCGCACGCCGTTCTTCCACTCGTAGACCGTGTTGAAGTGGTCATAGATGTTGCCGTACATCGGATCGGTGCGCACGGTGCGGCCGCCACTGGCGACACACTTGACCGGGTACTCGTCCTTCATCGCCCAGGCGATCTTGTCGAGGCTGTGCACGTGCTGCTCGTTGTTGAAGTCGCCGCTGAGCCAGGTGAAGTAGTACCAGTTGCGGATCTGGTACTCCATTTCGGTCCAGTTCGGGTTGCGGCCGCGATGCCACAGCGCCCCGGTGTTGTAGGTCGTCTGCAACGCGGTGATTTCGCCGATCTCACCGTCGTGGATGCGCTTGATCGTCTCCTGCTTGGCAAACTCATAGCGATAGCACAGGCCCGAGACGACGGTCAGGTTCTTCTCCTTGGCCTTGCGGCAGGCTTCCAGCACGCGGCGGATGCCCGGCGCGTCCACCGCCACGGGCTTCTCCGCGAAGATGTGCTTGCCCGCTGCCACCGCTGCCTCGATGTGCATCGGGCGGAAGCCCGGCGGGGAGGCCATCAGCACCACATCGCACGTTTCGATCACGCCCTTGTAGCTGTCCAGCCCGACGAAGCAGTGGTCCGGGTCAACCTGCACGCGGTCGCCGACGTGCGAGTTCTTGAGGTTCCTCAGGCAGGCGTTGAGCGGTTCGGGGAAGGCGTCCGCCAGAGCGACGAGGCGGGTGTTGGAATCGGCGCTGAGGGCGTTGATGGCCGCGCCGCCACCGCGACCGCCGCAGCCGATGAGGCCGACCTTGAGCGTGTCATTCGCTGCCGCGTGAGCGCGGGGTGCGATGGCCGCGTAATTCGCCGCCGCCGCTGCCGCCGCCATCATCGCCGAGGAGCGGATGAACTGGCGTCGCGTCGTGCCTCCAGAAGCGTGCTTGTCTGCCTGAGTCATGAGATCAACTCCTGATGAAATAGAATCCGATGCGCCTCCCCGGCGTGGCGTCAATCCACCGTTTCGCGATCCGTTGGAACAGGCAGGCCCTCAAAACGGCGCGATTCGTAAACACGAACCTGCCCATTGTCCGCTGTGACGATGCGGACAGCAACTGCGTCGGTCGCCTCCGCCAGCTCCAACCCGCGCTGCACCCCCAGCACGCTGATCGCCGATGCCATCGCATCGGCCGTCATGCCATCCGGCGCGATGACCGTGACGCCGATGCGATGCGTCAGGCCCAGCCCGGTCGCCGGATCGATGATGTGCGAATAGCGCGTGCCGTTGATTTCAGTGTAGTTGAACGTATCGCCGCTGGTCGCCACCGCGCAGTTACTCACGGTGAGCCAGCCGTCAGATTCGCCCGATTCGGTCATGGGCTGCAGGGCGATGCGCCAGCCGGGCTGGCCCGGGGGCGGATCGCTCACCGCCACATCCCCCCCGCCATCCACCAGCGCATAGCGGATGCCCATCTTTTTCAGCAGCGCCAGAACCTCATCCACGGTGTATCCCTTGGCGATGCCTCCCAGGTCCAGCCGCATATCGCGGGCAAGCAGGCGGACGGTGCGGTCACGTTCGTTCAGTTCGAGTTTGCGGTAGCCGACCGCAGCCCGCGCTTCAGCCAGGCGTTCCTCGCTGGGCAGTTCGCCCAGCCGCCGCTGACGTCGCCACAGGCGAACATAAGGCCCGACGGTCACGTCAAAGGCGCCATCGGTCCGCTCAGCAAGCTGCTGGGCCGCACTGAACACGCGCCAAAGGTCGGGGCTGACCGCAATAGGTCCGGTGGGACCTGTCTGGCTGGCCTGTGAAAGCTGGCTCAGCTCGCTGTTGCGGTCGTAATCGCTCAAAATCGCGTTCAATTCGTCGATGCGAGCGAATGCAGCGGCGGCGGCGGCCTCGGCACGGGCGGCATCCGGCGCGTACAGCACGATCCGGAACGTCGTGCCCATCTTCGGCTGGCTGAACTCGTACCGCGTCAGCGGGCCGGAGCACCCGGCCAGAAGTGCCGCCAACAGGAACAGCCACGATTGCGGATGTGGGGGTAAAAGCACGCTCAGACTCCCGTAGGACCGAACAATAGGTCTTTCCTGCCACCCGCAGGTGTGTATACTGGACGACTCGAACCCCCTTCGGAGTGCGAACGAAAGGATACGTATGGATTGTGACCGTACGGGAACATGGGGTGAGTCACGTCGGGTCGCGCTGGCGGCGACGCTCGTCAGCGGGATCGCGGTCGCCACGATCGCCACCGTGGGCGCCTGCCACACGCCGACCGTCGAAGCGACCACGACGACGACCGCAACAGCCAACACGGCGAAAACAGCGGCAACGGCGGAGACGACCGCTCAGGCTCCCGAGTTCAAACCCTACACACAGGTCATCCCCGGTACAAACGTCTCGTTCGAGATGGTACCGATTCCGGGTGGCAAGTTCATGATGGGCAGTCCCGCGACCGAGAAAGGCCGCAAGGATGACGAAGGCCCACAGATCGAGGTCGAGATCGAACCTTTCTGGATGGGCAAGTACGAAGTCACGTGGGACGAGTACGACGAGTTCGCCAAAATGTACGGGTTGCTCAAGGAACTGAAGCAGAGCGATCTGCGGGAGATTCCGCCCGGCCGTGAAGCGGACGCAGTCAGCTACCCCACACCGCTTTTCCCCCAGGAGGCAGTGCCGATCATCATGCGCATGGGCCGTGAGGGGGGTTACCCGGCAGCTTCCATGACCCAACTGGCGGCGAAGATGTACACCAAGTGGCTGAGCAAGAAGACCGGCCACTTCTATCGCCTGCCGACCGAGGCGGAGTGGGAATATGCCTGCCGGGCCGGCTCCACCACTGCCTACCACTTCGGCGATGACCCGGACGACCTGGAAGAGTACGCATGGTACTTCGACAACAGCGAGCTGGATGATGGTCTGGGCGCGTACCGCAAAGTCGGCCAGAAGAAACCCAATGCCTGGGGTCTGTACGACATGCACGGCAACGTCGCCGAGTGGACGCTCGATCAGTACATCCCCGACCACTACAAGAAGTTTGAAGGCCGCACCGTTTCCTGGCGCGAAGTCATCGCCTGGCCCACGCAGGAACACCCGCGCGTGGTGCGTGGCGGCGGCTGGGACAGCGATGCTCCGGACCTGCGTGCTGCCCGTCGCATCGGTTCGCAGTTCCCGCAGTGGTCGCTGCGCGATCCGCAGTTGCCCAAGAGCCTGTGGTGGCACACCGAAACGTTCTGGGTGGGCTTCCGCGTGGTTCGGCCGCTGAATGAACCCAGCGAAGAGGAAAAGCTCAAGTACTGGGATCCGGACGTGGACCGGATTCTGGAAATCCTCGAACAGCAGCGTGATCGTCAGATTCGTGCCCTGGTGGAGCACACCGAGCGCGAGGCTGATCCGGCTGAGAAAAAGTAAGCCCCGCTGATCTGGTCCGTCTGTTTCTAACCCGGTTATCGGTTGGTTGACCGCAAATCATACACTTGGAAGGGCATTTCCCATGGACAAGACTGCAACGACGACTCGACGAGCATTTCTGGGAACATCGGCCGGCGCGGTGGCGGCGACGGCTCTGAGTCAGATGGCCATTTCCCCGGCGGTGCGGGCCGCGGGCAGTGATACGGTCACCATCGCGCTGATCGGCTGCGGCGGTCGCGGCAGCGGCGCTGCGTACAACGCGCTGCGCACCAGCGGCGGACCGGTTCAGCTCATCGCCATGGCAGATGCCTTCCGTGATCGCCTGGATCACAGCTATCAAGTGCTCACGCAGAACTTCCCGGACAAGGTGAACGTGCCGGAAGAGCGCAAGTTCGTGGGCTTCGATGCATATAAGCACGCGATCGACCTGGGGCCGGACATGGTCATCCTCGCCACCCCGCCGGGCTTCCGTCCGATCCACTTCGAGTACGCGATCAAGCAGGGCCGCCACGTGTTCATGGAGAAGCCGGTGGCGGTGGACGCTCCGGGCGTGCGACAGGTGCTGGCGGCCGCCGAGGAAGCCAAGAAGAAGGGCCTGAAGGTGGGCGTGGGCCTGCAGCGCCATCACGACCCGGCCTACATCGAAACGATCAACCGCATCCGTGACGGCGCAATCGGTGAGGTGAACTTCATGCGTGCCTACTGGAACGGTACCACGCCGTGGGTGCGCACCCGGGCCGAGCTGCTGAAGCAGAAGCCCGACCTCACCGAAATGGAATACCAGATGCGCAACTGGTACTTCTTCAACTGGCTGTGCGGCGACCACATCAACGAGCAGCACATCCACAACATCGACGTGTGCTGCTGGCTCAAGAACGACTACCCCATCTACGCTCAGGGTCAGGGCGGTCGTCAGGTCCGCACGGGCAAGGATTACGGCGAGATCTATGACCATCACTTCGTGGAATACACCTTCCGCGACGGCTCGGTCATGCTCAGCCAGTGCCGCCAGATGGACAACACCCTGCAGCACGTGGCCGAGTACGCCCACGGCAGCAAGGGCACGTCGCAACTTTCGGGAACGATCAACGTCAAGGGCGAGCGGCCCTGGCGCTACCGCGGTGAGCGCGTCGACCCGTATCAGGCCGAGCACGAGGCCCTGTTCCGCGCCATCCGCAACAATGAGGAGTTCAACGAGGCGTTCAACGGCGCCCTGAGCACGATGACCTCCATCATGGGTCGTATGGCCACCTACTCCGGCGCCCGCATCGAGTGGGACAAGGCGCTGGCGTCGGAACTGAGCCTGATGCCCGAGAAGTTCGATTTCAACGCCAACCCGCCGGTAATGCCCAACGAGGATGGCTACTACCCGATTCCCACACCGGGCGTGACGCGGGTACTCTGAAACCTGGCAGACGCGGTCAGGTGGGACAGTCCCCCGCCGCAGGACAAGGAGTGAATGATGCGTAAATTACGATGGACCCTCGGACTGGTGCTGGCAGCCGTGCTGCTCGCGCCGGTGACGCTGAACCAGATGCAGTCGTCAGCCCAGGCGCAGGACGCCGGCAAGGACGCCCTGCACGAAGCGATGTCGACGATCGACCGCAACCTGCGGCTGCTGCGTCGGTCGCTGCGCGACAAGAACAAGAACGCCGAATCGCTGGAACTGATCGCCAAGATGCAGGAAGCGGTGGTGGTGAGCAAGAGCGCCATCCCGCCCCGTGCAGCGAAGGTGGCTGAATCCGAACGGGCGGCGTTCCTGACCGGCTACCGCCGGGAGATGGCGGAGCTGCTGGCGTTGACGGCTCAACTGGAGCTGGCGGTGCTCGCGGGCGACAACGACAAGGCCCAGGAGCTGTACGAGAAGATCAAGGCCACGGAAGAACCGGGCCATCAGAAGTACGCCGAGGAAGGCACGAACTGACTCGCCACGTACGACATATTAAAATCGAAACAAAGCCCACCCATTCACCCGGGTGGGCTTTTTACAAGGGAAGGACTCCGCCGGATCGCGGATTCCGGAATGACCCGATACGCGCCGGCGGCGTCGATCGCGACTGTACGTGGCGACATGTTGCCGACGCGGGGAATGGACATGGCTGACGACATGGATCAGGTTCGTCAGGTCATCAGCGCCACGCCCGACGGCGTGGAGCTGCGCCTGAAGGTGGTGCCCAAGGCAAGCCGCACACGCATCGTGGGCGTGCTGGGCGATCGTCTGAAGATCACGGTGGCCGCCCCACCGGAGCAGGGCCAGGCCAACATCGCGGTATGCCAGCTTTTGTCGCAGACGCTGGGTGTGCCGCCGCGTCAGGTGCGCATCACCGCGGGGGCTGGTTCGAGCCAGAAAACGGTGCAGGTGGTCGGCCTCGACGCCGACACGGCTGTCGAGCGACTGCACAACACTGTGCAGGCGTAATCACCAACCTCCGTGCAATGAATCCGACCGGCCGCCGCCCGGTTACAACGGGTGGTCCCATGCGTTCTGAAACGCGCGGGTGTGTTCCGCCGGGATGCCGCCGTCAACCTCGATGCGCACCCGCTGGCCGATCCCGATGCCGCGGATCGTGCCCTCGGTGATGCCCCACAGTTGGCAGATGCGATGGGCATCGGTGATGAACGCCTCGTTCACGTGGCCGCGCACCAGCGTCACCCGACCCCCCTCGATGCGCAGCATGAAGCGTTCAGCGGGCCGGAGCAGGTTCCAGCCCAGCAACGCCACCACTGCCATGCACATGGCAACGCCGCCCCAGACACCGATCACGGTCAATTCCTCCGGCGAAACAGCAGCGGCACAGCGCCCGTCAGGAGCAGCAGTGTGGTCGGTTCAGGGATGACCGCGAGAATCTGGTCGCGGTAGATCGACAGGTCGGACCAGAACGTGAGATTGCCGTGCATGGTGGTCTGGGCGGGCTGATTCTCGAAGCCCAACACGGCGTGGGCGATGCCCGCCAGCACCCAGCCGTTCTGTCCATCAGGCAGGAACAGCGGGCTGCCCGAATCGTAGACCGCGGCGTTGCCAAAGCCGTTGGACATATCGAATCGGGTGGCGAAACCGTAGACGGTGGCGCCGGATATGTCGTGCACGTGGTTGAGTTCACTGATGCGCATCTCAGCCCACCGCTTTTCGCGCTGGTCGCTCCACTGGAAGCCGGTCACGATCGATCGCTGGCCTCCCGGATCGGTCGTGTGCCACTGCAGCCCATCGGGGGTGTTCACCACGTACCAGGTCAGCGCCTGCTGCTGCGCCTGAGTCAGGCCCGTGCCGATGAAGACGCCCACGTTGTTGATGGTGGGGCCGGACATCGCAATTTCCAGCAGATCCATCCCCTGCAGGGGGCTGTCTCCCGGCAGCGCGACCTTGAACAGGTAAAGGTCGGTCGGGCTGTTGTCGGGATTGAGCAGGTTGTGGCCCGTGCCGGGGATGATGTGATGCTCGACACCATCGACGACGAAGATGTTCTTGCCGTTGACGTGACTGGCGGTGAGCACCCAGCCGTCGCCAAGGTAGACACCGGTGCCGTTGGTGCCGACAGTGCCGACGCGGTTGAAGCCCGGGTCGTTGGCCGGTGCGGTGTTGTTGAGGGGAGCGGAGCCGTTGCCCGCCCCGCCGGAGATGATCGCGGCCCCGGCGGTATCCGCGAAGGCGAAACCGGTCGTCAGCGCGGCAAGGAGAGCCAGCCGCATCGGGTATCGGAATCGTCGAGTCAAGCAATCCCCCTCTCTGACGGGAGGCCGAAGGTCGTTACACGGTAGGTAAACCACAGGATCCCGGTATTGTCAAGGAAAAATCGGGCTGCGGCTGAAAATGCCCCCTGCGGCCCGAACACCGCCAAACCATCCCTATACATCGGCAAAACCGCAGGTTATGGCCCATAAATCCGTCGGGCATCGTCCGAAGCGGGCCGTACAATGGCGGGCATGGCGACGGGGTTCATTTACGATGCGCGGTTCCTCGACCACGACACCCGGCCGAGCCATCCCGAGCGGCCGGCCCGCCTGGAGGCGATCGTCCGCGAGCTGCACACCTCGGGTCTGTGGCCGCGACTGACGCATCTGACATTCAGCCCCGCGGATGATGCCGTGCTCGAACGGGTGCATGATCGGTCATACATCGAACGTGTCGCGGCAGCGTGTGCCCGGGGTGATCGCTTCATCGACACCCCCGACTCGGCGATCTGCCCCGAAAGCGATGCGATCGCGCGACTGGCGGCGGGCGGCGCGGTGGCGGCGGTGGATGCGGTGCTGACCGGTCAGGTCGCCAACGCCTTCTGCGCAGTGCGTCCGCCGGGGCATCACGCTGAGCGGAACCTGTCCATGGGGTTCTGCCTCTACAACAACATCGCCCTCGCCGCGGAGCATGCGATTCAGCAGCACGGTCTGTCGCGTGTGGCGATCGTCGACTTTGATGTGCACCACGGCAACGGCACGCAGCACAGTTTCGAAAGCCGGGCCGATGTGCTGGTCATCAACCTGCACGAACACCCCGACCACCAGTACCCGGGCACCGGCTATGCCCATGAAACAGGCCACGGCCCCGGCGCGGGATACACGCTCAACATCCCCCTGCTGCCCGGCGCTGACGATGCCGCCTATCGCCAGGCGTTTGAATCGCAGGTGCTGCCGAAAGTGCAGGCGTACAAGCCGCAACTGCTGCTCATCAGTGCCGGCTTCGATGCAGCCGAGGCGGACCCGCTGGGCCACATGAACGTGAGCACGCAGGGCTTCCGCTGGATGGCGCAACAGCTCGTCCAGGCGGCACGCGAATGTTGCGATGGACGCGTGGTGTCGCTGCTGGAAGGCGGGTATGACCTTGGTGCGCTGGCGGCGGGGGTGGCGGCGCATGTGGGGGTGCTGGTGGAGGCGGGGAATTCTTGACTGCACCCCGCCACTGCGTGGCGGGGCTTCGGGGGCGGAGCGGCGCTATACTACGGGTCTATGGCGGAACAAGAGTGGTACAGTGACGGGCTTTCCTTTTCGTGCACGCAGTGTGGCAACTGCTGCTCGGGGCCGCATGGATATGTCTGGTTCACCCCCGATGAGGCGTTCGCGATGGCGGACTATCTCAAGGTGGACCTGGACACCTTCCTGAACAAGTTCGCCCGTCTGGAGTTCAAGCGCTGGACGCTGGATGAGCGGTGGAACGCCGCGGTGCGCGGCTACGACTGCGTCTTTCTGCGTCGCGACGATCAGGGCAAGGCGATGTGCAGCATCTACCCGGTGCGGCCACATCAGTGCCGAACCTGGCCCTTCTGGCGGGAGAACCTGACCAGCCCGCGCACCTGGCAGCAGGCCAGCCAACGCTGCCCGGGCATGAACAAGGGCACGTTCTACCCCATCGAAAAGATTCGCATCATCCGCGACAGCAACCCGTGAACGACCCGGATACGACAGCCCTGTGGCAGGTCTGGCGCGAAGCGGCGATGCGCGAGAGGGTCGATGCTGCGCTGCGCGAGTTGTACGACCGGCTGGATGCGACAGTGCGGGCGCGCGGGCCGACGTGCTGGATGAGCGGCCGATGCTGCAACTTCGATGCGTACGGGCATCGGCTCTACGTCACGGGGCTGGAGATCGCCTGGCTGCTGAACCATCGTGGCGCATGGGATGAGGCAGGACAGACGATGCTCGATGCGGGCGGCTGCCCGTTTCAGATCAACAGGCTCTGCACCGTGCATGCGCTGCGACCACTGGGCTGCCGCGTCTTTTTCTGTCAGGAAGGCACAGAGGCGTGGCAGCAGGATGTTTATGAGCAGTTCCTGAACGAACTGCGGACGCTGCACGAAACGCACGACCTGCCCTACCGCTACATGGAATGGCGCGACGGGTTACGCTCGGCGGCTGCGACGCTCATCCGCACATCGCCATGACGACTCACACCATCGCGGTGATTTCGCCGGGGTGATGCACGATCGCCTTCGCCCCGTGCTGGCGCAGTTCCTCTTCCGTGCGGAAGCCCCAGGTGACGCCGACTGCGAAGAGGCCGGCCCCGTTGGCGGTTTTCATGTCGACGCTGGTGTCGCCCACATAGAGCCAGTGCTCCGGCGCGATGCCCGCTTCGTCGACGATCGCGCGGGCCGCGGCCGGGTCGGGCTTGAGCGGCACATCCGGTTTGGCGCCGTGTACGATCGCGAAGGGCCAGCGGCTGAACTTCTCACGCACGACCTGCTGCGTGAAGGGGTGCGGCTTGTTGCTCAGCACCGTCAGCGTGATGCCGCGTTCGACCAGCGCATCGAGCATCTCGGGGATGCCGGGGTAAGGTCGCGTCAGCGCGTGCCGGTGTTCGTGATAGTGCTGGCGGAAGAGGTTCAGCCCCTGCTCGATCGCGGCGGGGTCCTCGGTCTGCAGCGCCTCGCGCACGAGCCATTCCGCCCCCTGCCCCGCCAGATAGCGATAGCGCTGCGTTTCCACCGGCTCTCGGCCCAGCTCGCGCAGCATGTAGTTGCCCGCGGCTGCGATGTCATCCAGCGTGTCCGCCAGCGTCCCGTCCAGATCAAACATGATGGCACGAACCTGCATGCGCGAGAGTATAGCAGGCAAGCCCATTCATGCCGTTTTCATCCATTTGGTACACTCTGAGCTTCCATTCGGAGACCATTTTCATGGCTTATCAACTCCCCACGGCATCCAAACCGAAGAAGCTCGGCAAAAAGCAGGTGCTGCTGATCGCCAACGGTGACCTGCGGCTCAGCGCCAACCAGGTGTGCTGGCCCGCGCAGGAAAGCATGGAACGCGCGATCACGAAGGCGGTGAACGAACTGGGTTACCAGCTCGTGCGCGCTCACCCCTACAAGAAGGATGAGAAGCACGGCTTCATCGGGTCGCAGAAGGAAGGGATGCAGGTCTTCGCACAGATCGATCCGACCGCGCCGCTGATCGTGGCCGAATCGGTGTGGCAGTATTCGCACCACATCCTGCACGGGTTGATGAGCCATCGCGGGCCGATCCTCACGCTGGCGAACTGGTCGGGCACCTGGCCCGGACTGGTGGGGATGCTCAACCTCAACGGCTCGCTCACCAAGGCGGGCGTGAAGTATTCCACGCTCTGGAGCGAAAATTTCACCGACAACTACTTCCGCACGCGACTGGAAAAGTGGCTCAAGACCGGCTCGTGCTCGCATCGCACCAATCACGTCACCCCCTTCAATCAGGTGAAGGTGGGCGCAGCCGAGCGCCGACTCGCCGATGCCCTGGCGCAGCAACTGCAGCGCGAAAAGGCGATCATGGGCGTCTTCGATGAAGGCTGCATGGGAATGTTCAACGCGATCATCCCCGACCACCTGCTCAACCCGACGGGCGTGTTCAAGGAACGGCTGAGCCAGTCGGCCCTCTACTACGAAACGATGCAGGTCAGCGATGCCGAGGCGCAGGCGTGTTACAAGTGGATGCTCGATCGCGGCATGACCTTCCACACCGGCAAGGACGATGCGACGGAGCTGACCGAGCGGCAGATTCTGCTGCAATGCAAAATGTACATTGCTGCGGTGCGCATCGCCGACGACTTTGGCTGCCACACGATCGGCATCCAGTATCAGCAGGGACTGAAGGACCTGCTGCCCGCCAGTGATCTGGTGGAAGGTACGCTCAACAACGGCGAGCGTCCGCCGGTGAAAAGCCGCGACGGCAGACGTGTGTTGTATGCGGGCGAACCGCTGCCGCACTTCAATGAAGTGGATGAATGCGCCGGGCTGGACGGGCTGATGACCTATCGTGTTCACAAGGCGATGGGCCAGCCGGTGGAAAACACACTGCACGACCTGCGCTGGGGCGATGTGGATCGATCGGGCACGGTGGAGGATTACGTGTGGGTGTTTCTGATCTCCGGCAGCGCCCCGCCGGCGCATCACATCGGCGGATGGGCCGGATCGGATGGTCACCGTCAGCCGCCGATGTATTTCCCCTCCGGCGGATCGACGCTGCGCGGCATCGCCAGGCCTGGCGAGATCGTCTGGTCGCGCATCTACATCCAGAACGATCAGCTTTGCATGGATCTGGGCCGCGGCGGCGTGGTGGAACTGCCCCGCGAGGAAACCGAGCGGCGCTGGAAGGAAACGACCTACCAGTGGCCCATCATGCACGCGGTGACCTACGGCGTGACACGCGATCAGATGATGGCGCGGCACAAGGCCAACCACATCCAGTGCGTCTACGCCAACTCGGCCGCCGAGGCTGACAAGGCGCTGCTGGTCAAGGCGCAGATGGCGGCGAACCTTGGCATGAAGGTTTCGCTGTGCGGCACGAAGAAGAACGGCTCGCCCTGGGCGTGAGGCTCAGGGCGACGCCGCTGTCGCGACGGCAGCTTACCGCTGTTCCTTGATGTTGCGGGTCGTCCACAGCCGCTCGTAGCGCGACAGCAGATCGACGATGCGCGGCTGATTGGGGTTGATCTTGAGGCTCTGGCGCCAGCTTTCGATGGCGGCATTGCGCTGGGCGGGGTCCGAGCCGCGCGACTGCAGGTAGATCGTCATGAGGCAGACGCCGCGACCGTTGAGCGCCGCGACGTGCTCCGGATCGATCGCCAGCGCCGCGTCATAGTTGCTCAGCGCCTTCTCGTAGCGGTGCGTCTTGAAATAGGCGTAACCCAGTCGTTCGTACGCGAGTGTGCTGGGGGTGCGCTTCACCACCGATTCCAGCACGTTGGCTGCCAGATCGTAGTTGCCCAGCTTCAGGTGTGAATCGGCCAGCGCCAGCAGCACCTGCTCGGCGGGATCCTCCAGTTCGGTGACGCGACGGTAGGCCTGCACCGCGTGCTGGTCGTAGCCCAGCAGGCTGTAGGCGGCGCCGAGGTTGGCCCACGCGGCGGCTGAATCATCGCGCAACTGTGTCGCCCGCCGGGCATAGGGCAGGGCATCGCCGGGCTTGTTCAGCACCAGGTACGCACTGGCAAGGTTGAGGTTGGCGTCAAAGTCATTCGGGTTGATCGTGACCGCCCGCAGGTAGGACTGAATCGCCAGATCGAGCTTGCCCATCATCTGCCGGGCGACGCCCAGGTAGTAGTGAGCCTCGAAGCTGTTGGGTGAGGACTGCGTGGCACGTTCGAAGGCGTTGGAGGCCAGCTTGTAGTCCTCATACTTGAGGTAGATCTTGCCCATGCCGATGTGGGCTTCGGTGAGTCGCGGGTTGGTCTCCAGCGCCAGCCCGAACGCCGCCAGCGCCGAGTCATCCAGGCCCTGTTCCAGATACCGTTCCGCGTCGCGCATGTACTGGTCGGTCGGCGCCAGCGTTCGATTTGCACCGGCGTTGTTGTACAGCTCGATCCCGCAGCCGGTGAGCATTGCGCCGACCACCCCCACTGCCATCCATCGCGACCACGCCTGGAATTTCATAGATCGTCTCCGGTTGTTACGTCTTTTTTGACCCGCCCCTCATTCAGGGTTCCATCAGCACCTTGATCACGCCGGGCTGAGCTGCGGTTCGCAGCGCCTCGACGCCGTCGGCCAGTTTGGCGCGCCGACTGATCAGGCTCACGACGTCCACCTTCCCCTCCGCCAGTGCCGCCAGCGCCTCAGGGAACGGGCCGCAGCGGCTTCCGATCAACTGAATCTCGTGCACCACCAGCGGACTCAGGTCGACTGTAGCCTCCTTCGTAGGCGCGACCGTGGTCTTGAGCACGATCTTGCCTCGCGGCCGAACCATCTGCATCGCCGTGACCAGCCCCTCCGGCGACCCGGTGCAGTCGACGACGATGTCCTGATCCGCGCGGCGTCCGACCTCCGAAAGCAGCCGATGCTTGACCCCCCACTTCTCGCACAACGCCAGTTTTTCCGGATGCTTGCCCACGCATCGTACGGTCGCGTTCAGTTGGGTGAGCACCTGGGCACACAGCAGGCCGAGCCTGCCGTCGCCGAGCACCGTGATGTAAGGCCTGCCTTCGATCGTGAGTTGCCGCAGGATCTGAAACGCCGCCGCCAGGGGTTCGGTGAAGACCGCCTGATCGTCGTCGATTGTATCAGGCACCCTCAGCAGATTCTGCACCGGAAGCGTGAATGCGTCGGCGAAGCAGCCGTCCCGGCCGGCTATCCCCAGTACGGTGCGGGTCCGGCAATGTTCGCGCAGGCCCGAGCGGCACATGTCGCACCGGCTGCACACGCAGTTGATCGTGCCCACCACGCGGGCGCCGATCCAGTCCTTGTCCGCCTTGGTGCCCACGGCCTCGACCCGGCCGACGAATTCGTGGCCCAGCACCCCCGTGAACCCCATGTAGCCGCGACAGATTTCCAGATCGGTGGCGCAGATGCCCATCCGCAGGGGCCGGATCAGCGCCTCGCCGGGCGTCAGCTTCGGCTCGCTGTAATCCACCGCCAGCCGCACGCCCTGCCCGTCATACACCAGTGCTCGCATCAGACCGCTTCCCGTTTGCCAGATCGACACCCACCGCGCCCACCGCAGGACGCGGCCTGTCTATACCTTCGGCCCAACCGCCGCACAATCTTGCCTTGTGGGAAAAAGTGTCCCGGGCGCGTGCACGAGGCGAGGCTCACGCCGCCAGGTCGCGTTCGCAGTCCACATCGCCGCGGAACGCGCAGGCACGCTGGCACAGGTCGATGATGAGTTGCAGATGAGAGGTCGCCTGCGTCGGTTCATGCTGGGCGACGGCAAGGAAAGTGGCGATTGCCTCACTGATGGCGGGGTAGCCATACGACCCAGCCGAGCCGCGAATCTGACGCACGAGGACGATCTGCCCCGCCACGTCCTGCTCGTCGGCCAGATGCTGCAGGTGCATGGTCTGTTCTTCGAGTGTGTCCAGATACTGCAGGATCAGGCTGCGCATCTTGTATTGCGGCCAGAGCGTACTGGGGATGGAGATCGATCGCGTCATACGGGCGGGCTGCCCCGCGGGCAGGTGCGTGCGCAGCAGCGACTGAATCTGATCGGGACCGAATGGTTTGGTGAGCAGGCCCTGTGCCCAGTCGGCAGGACGATCCACATCGGCCCACTGGATGATGGGACCGGTATATCCCAGCTTCCGCACGGCCGCCGCCAGTTCCGCGCCCGGTCGGCCCAGTGATTGGCCCAGAATGACGATGTCGAACCGCTGCGACCGGACCTGATGAAGCAGTCGCTCGATGTTGGCGGCCTCCTGCACCGTCGCGCCCATCTCCGACAACTGAAACTTGAGCAGCGCCCGGTCCTCGAGGCTGTCATCGGCACAGAGGATGCTGCCGCGCACCGGCCCGACCGCCACGACCATCTCCGGCGCTTCACTCGTGCGGACGAAAAGCCGCAGGTCGATCGGGTGATGGAAACACAGGCCCACCTCGTGAATGCGTCCGGTAATGAAGCGGCAATGGACCACCTCGCCGGTACAGGCGACGGTGGAGCCGTCCCGCCGGCGCAGCGACACTTCGCAGTAAGTCTTGTTGTGCAGGTATCCGCCGTGAAAGAAGGCCATGCCCTGCGGGCTGAGATTGCGTGGGCGGATGAGGTAGTACTGCCAGTCGGATCCGCCGGGCTGTCGCACCCGCACGTTGATGCCGCACGGCACCAGGTAAGGCACGCGCTGGATGCGTCGATCCGGCCCGTTGGGCGTCACCGCCTGGGCGTCCAGCGCCGCGGCAAGCCGACGATGTTCCGCATCAGACATGCGAAGGTAGTCGATCGGCCTGACATCGTGAACGCGGTGTTTGACCACGGCAGATACGCCCTGAGGTTGTCCACGCTATCGGCGACTCCGCCTCAACCAGTTAAGCGAGCGATGCTTACCCGACCACAATTGCCACTGGACCTTAGCGATTTTGCGGTTCATGCTGATGACGGCCGACCGGTAACGTGTGCCCGGGTCCCGGCTGGCGGGTGGCCCCCCCAACGCGCCGGCGTTATCATCGTGGCCCCTGATTCCGCCGGTGAAGGCGGCAACAGCCTGCATGGACCAACGGGAAGTGCCCTCATGAAGATTCACGAATACCAGGCCCGCGAGATGCTGCAGAAGTACGGGGTGGCGGTTCCTCCCGCCATCGTGGTGGATAACGCCGATCAGGCTGCCCAGGCGTTCACGCAACTGCAGCAGCAGGGGGCGACGCTGGCGGTGGTCAAGGCGCAGGTCTTCGCCGGCGGCCGCGGCAAGGGCGGCGGTGTGAAGCTGGTGCGCTCGGCTGATGAGGCCCGCCAGGTCGCCCAGACCATCCTCAGCAAGCCGCTGGTCACCCCGCAGACCGGGCCCGAGGGCGTGCCTGTTCACAAGCTGCTGGTCGCTTCGGGCGTCGACATCGCCAAAGAGTTCTATCTCGGCATGGCGGTCGACCGCGGCAGCAACCGTCCGGTGCTGATCGCCTCGGCGGAGGGCGGCGTCGAGATCGAGCATGTCGCGGCCACCAAGCCTGAGGCCATCATCCGCGAGGGCATCGACCCGGCCCTGGGCCTGCTGCCCTATCAGGCACGCAAGGTCGCCTTCAAGCTCGGATTCACCGGCAAGCAGGTCGCCCAGGCGGTGAAGGTGATGACCGCGCTGGCGCGGCTGTTCCTCGAAACCGATGCCAGCCTGGCGGAGATCAACCCGCTGGTGGTCACGCCGGCCACCGCGGAACACCCGGATGGGCAGGTGCTGGCGATCGACGCCAAGATCAACTTCGATGACAACGCGCTGTTCCGTCATGCCGATATCGCGGCGATGGCGGATCCGACCGAACTGGACGCCTCCGAGCAGCATGCCCATAAGTTCGGCCTGTCCTACATCAAGCTGGATGGCAACATCGGCTGCCTCGTCAACGGTGCGGGCCTGGCGATGGCGACGATGGACCTGATCAAGCTGCACGGCGGCGAGCCGGCCAACTTCCTGGACGTGGGCGGCTCCGCTTCCGAGGAAGCCGTCACCGAAGCGTTCCGCATCATCCTGGGCGACAGCAACGTCAAGGGTGTGCTGGTGAACATCTTCGGCGGCATCGCCAAGTGCGACACGATCGCACGCGCGATCATCACCGCCGCCCGCGAAGTGGGCTTCAAGGTGCCGCTGGTCGTGCGGCTGGAAGGCACGAACGTGGAAGCGGCCCGCGAACTGCTGGAAAACGCCAAGAACGACATCCCCACGATGCAGGTGGGCACCGACCTGACCGACGCGGCCAGGAAGATCACTGCCGCCATCGCCGCGTGAACGCGTTTATTGAACCGCGAATGAACGCGAATAGACGCGAATCGTTTATTTAGAAGAAGAATAGAACGATTGGCTGATGTGATGATCGCGCATCAGCCAATCGTTCTTCTTTTCTGATACGACAACGACCGCGACTGCCACCGGAACGCTGGAACGTTTGCGTTCGGATCCTTATCCCCCTTCCTGTTCTTATTCGCGTCTATTCGCGGTTCGAATTCACACACACGCCAGTGCGAATGTCGCGCAGGCCCGGGCCAGTTCCTGCATCTGTCGTGGTGGCTCCGTGTCCTGCGGCAGCGGGTTACGACCGTTGAAGACGTGGTTGCCGCGTTCGATGATCTTCAGGGCCGCACGTGTGCCGGCCGCGGCGGCATAACGATACGCCGCCTCCACCGGCACGGTGGCATCCTGATCGCCGTGCACGATCAGCATGGGGCAGGGAATCGCCGCTGCCGCGCGCAGCGGATCGAACGCGTGCGGATCCGCCTCGATCTCATCCAGCCACGCCCTGCCCACGCGCAACATCTGCCTCGTCCGCGTCGAGGCTGATTCGATCCACCCCTGCTCGCGCAGTCGCCGACACGTCGCCTCATCGAACATGTTGGCCCGATCCGGCGCGGCTGCGGCGATCACCCCGGCGGGCGCCAGATCACGCCGCTCCGCGAACGTGCGCGCTGCTGTCAGCGTGACGGTGATGCCCCCGCGACTGTGGCCGAACCAGATCATGGGCAGATCACCGCCGGGAATCTCCCCGTCGCGCACCGCCTGTGCAACCACCTGCAAATCGAAAATCTGTTTGCCCCAGGTGTCCTGTTCAAACAGGTCCGGCCGCTCGAACGTTTCGTAGTTGTTCGTCACACCGCTGTGGCTGAAGTTGAAGCGGTGGGCGATGAACCCGTGCCGCGTCATCTGCTGTGCCAGCCACGGCACAAAGCCATAATCCTTGTACCCCTTGAACCCGTGGCAGAGGATGAACACACCGCGCGGCGTGCCTTCGGGCAGATGCGTGTTGCCCAAGATAGCCTGACCATTCGATCCCGTGAGCGTGAAGGGTTGACTGCTCATGTCCTTTTCCAATGCGGTCGCGAACCCGCGCCAGCTCGTGGTCGGGGGCGTGGAATCATACCCATAGATTCGATTCGCTGATTCGATGAACGCGATCAGACGCTGCGTTCGAGCGGACCGGCTGGCACGGGTTTGGCCGTCGCAGCCTGCATTCGCGCGATACGCCGGCGAATGCGCAGCAGGCTCAGCAACATGCCCCATCCGTCGCGCAGGGGCCGCATGCGACTGTCCGGGTCGTTGCGCCACAGCACGCCCACTTCCTTAATGCGGTAGCCACGCGCCCGTGCCAGGGCGAGGATTTCACAATCGAAGGCGGGCCCGCGCACCTGCTGCATCGGGAACACCTCCTCCGCCGCCGCGGCGGTGAACAGTTTGAACCCGCACTGCGTGTCGCGAATGTCGCCCAGCAGAATCAGGCTGCGGATCCGCCGGAAGATGCGCCCCAGCGTGCGACGCGAGAATCGCTGCGGCGGCTGCAACACCGATTCAGGCAGCCGGCGCGATCCGATCACCACATCAAAGCTCCTGTCGACCCAGGGCAGCAGCGCATCCAGTTGATCGATCGGCGTGGACATGTCTGCATCGCAGAAGATGCGCAACCGGCCGGTCGCCTCCATCATGCCGCGACGCACGCTGAACCCCTTGCCCTGGTTCGGCTCGTTGCGCAGCACACGCACGGTCAGCGGTGCAGCCGCGACGTCATGGGCAGCCTGCCCCGTGCCATCGGTGCTGCCGTCGTCAACGACCACCACCTCCACGTCCCAGCCTTTGTTGAGGGCGTAATCGCGGATCGACGTGATCGCCCTGCCGATCTTGTCCGCTTCGTTGTGGGCGGGAATCACCACGGAAAGCATCGGCGATGATGCACGAACACCATGCTGCGCGACTTGAGCGGTCACATCGAAAGCTCCGTCGACAGGCCCCGGGCAACTGTAGAATCCACCCACAAGCGCTGCAAACGCATTTATCGGCTCGGCCCTGCAGGCGCCTTTGAATGCGATGTCAGCGCTGCGCCACCGCAACCAGTACCGCTTCCAGCCGATCCACGTGCCGCTTCATGCTCAGCGAATCAGCCAGCCCCACCGTCGCACGGGCGCAATGCTGGCGGTTGTCACGGTCGGCCAGCGTGCGCATCGCAGCCGCCAGCTCATCCGCATCGCCCGGGTTCGCAATCACCACGCCGCGCGGCTCCATCCCCTGGCTTACCACGAAGTCCGCCGCCCCGTTGTAGCGCGTCGTGATGGCCGGCACCCCCATCATCAGCGATTCGATCACCACCTTGCTCGACGGGTCGTACCACGTGGGCAGCACCGTCACATCCGCCGCCGCGTACAGCTCCGCCATGCGGTTGCTCTGGCCCACGATCCGCACGCGGTCGCGCACGTTCAGCTCCACCGCCCGCGCCTGCACAGCATAGCTGGGCATCCCCACGAGCAGCGCGGTGCCCGGATGATGCTCATCCTTCAGCAGGCGCAGTGCCCGCAGCAACGTGTCCACCCCCTTGAGCCGGGGATTCTGCGCCACGAACAGGAATGTCGGCTCATTGTCGGCGATGCTGAACCCCGCGCGAATGATTCGGCGAGCCGCCACACGCGCTTCATCCGACAGATTCGGCATCGCCGCGGCGTTGGGAATCACCTCGATCTGATCGGCTGGCACATCATAGGCACGCAACTGCTCCGCGCCATACCGGCTCACCGCGACGAACCGCCTCACCATCGGGTCCGCCAGCGTCCGCCGCTCCAGCGCCAGCAGCAACTGATGCTTGGGCGACACGGCCAGCGTCGCGCGTTTGCGAAATCGTGCCGAGGCACTTCTCCGCATCGCCACGTTACGCGCCAGCGTTTCGCGGATCGTGCCGCTGCGTGGCTGCACGACCGTCGCCGGCACCGCCGTCGTCACCGAAAGCGAGGCGTCATACCCACCCTCGCGCAGCACCCGCCTCGCCCACAAGGCGAACCGAAACAGCCGCAGTGGCCCGGAGGCATGTTCCCGCGCCAGGCGCATGATGCGCGTGCCGGCCGGCCCCACCGTATCGGGCGAGGCACCTGTGATGAGTGTCACATCGTGCCCCCGGGCGGCCAGTTCTCCGATGATCTGCGCGGTTGATCGCTCCGCCCCGCCGCCGGCAGGGTGGAACCGCTCGATGACAATGCCCAGCTTCATCGGTTTCATGGCGTCGGCGGAAAGTCTAGCCCGCAAACCGCCGATCTGCCCGAGCGCCGGCTGTCCCGCCACCCGGCATGGATGGATTGAGGGCTGCCCCTGCTCATGCCGCCGCCCCGGCGCGCTGCAGCAGTTGCACCGCCTGCTCGTGAACCATCTCAGCCGTCACCCGCTTCATGCAGGCCAGTTCATCCGGCGAGCCGCGCAGCGGACACTGCTTCTTCTGGCACGGGCTGCAATAGACATCGACGCGGACCTGCCGTTCCAGTGGGAAGTCGATCTGCGTCCAGGCCGGGTCGGTCGGGCCGAAGATCGTCACCACCGGCACGCCCATCGCCGCAGCGATGTGGCGCGGCCCCGTGTCGTTGGTCACCATCAGCCGGGCACGACGCAACACCCCCTTGAGCAGTGTCAGGTCGATCCCCAGCGCCGGCAGGTCGATCATCGGCTCCTTGGCGTGGCTGAGCACCGCATCGATGATGCGCCGCTCATTGGGCGCGCCCGTCACCGCCGCCACAGCCTGATGCTCACGCACCAGCCGATCGGCGACGGCAGCGAACCGCTCGGGGAACCACATCTTCGCATCGCCATAGCTCGCACCGGGGTTGACCAGCACCAGCGGCCGACCGCTCGACACGTCGTACCCACCCCGCGCCAGCAGCGCATCAGCGCGGGCGTCATCCTCCGGCCGGGTGAAAAGCTGCATCGTCGGGTCCGGGTCGACCGCCCCGAGATAGCGTGCCAGCCCCAGGTAGTAGTCGCGTGTCGGCACGGGGATGTACCGGCCCACCTCCCGTCGGGGCAGCAGTCGATCGGTCAGCAGGAACCCCCGGCCGTCACGTTCATACCCCACCCGCCGGGGAATGCCCGCCATGCGTGCCAGCAGCGCGGTGCGAAAGCTGTTGGGGAGGATGACGGCGGTGTCGAAGCGTGCTGCCGCCAGCCGCCGGGCGACGCTGAACATGGTGTGCCGCGTGCCGACACCGCGTCCCTTGCGTTTGGGCGGGATGGTGGCGATGCGGTCGATCCACGGGCAGGCATCGAGGATGGGCTTGACCATCCGCCGCGCCAGCGCGGTGATGTGCGCTTCGGGGTAAAGCTGCCGCAGGGCGCGCAGCGTGGGCATGGCCATCACGGTGTCGCCCACCCACGTCGGGCAGATGACCAGCAGTCGTCGGGATGCACGATGCTGTGCTCGGTCGCGCATGGCGGGAGTATAGCAGGCCCAGCGGCGCGGGCGGAACGGCCGGCCGGGAGGGCTAAACCGACGTGACATCAGGCTTTGAGTGCCCCATCGCTCTAGACGCGCCGAACAAATCTGCGCATACTAGGCGGCATCTCTGTGGGGGGATGACTTTTCCCGGGATCGCGTGGTTCCAATAACTTCGGTTGTATGCGACGCGACAGATCGTCTTTTTCGTCGCGTGGTTGATCTGAAAGCCGACCCGTTCGGGTCCGAATGAAGGGAACATCGATGTCCAGCGCCACTTCCAACGGGCGATCGCTCAACGATTCGCGAATCTTCTGGGGATCATTCATCGCCCTGGTCACCTGCGCCTTCGGCTTCGTCGTCCGAACACAGATCATCGACACCTGGGCGACCGAGTTCAGCCTCAGTGAAACGGAAAAAGGCAACATTCTGGGCGTCGGTTTCTGGCCCTTCGCGTTCAGCATCTTTCTCTTCTCGCTGGTGATCGACAAGCTGGGTTACGGCCGCGTGGCGCTGGCCAGCTTCATCCTGCACGTCGTTTCCACCACCATGCTGGTCACAGCCAAGAGTTACGAAATGCTTTTCTGGGGTACGTTCCTCTTCGCGCTGTCCAACGGCACGGTCGAGGCCTACATCAACCCGGTTGTCGCGGCCATGTATCCGCGTGAAAAGACCAAATGGCTGAACATCCTGCACGCTGGCTGGCCCGGCGGCATCGTGCTGGCAGGCATCCTCGCCATCTTCATGGGTGATATGCAATGGCAATACAAGGTCGCCCTGACCTATGTGCCCACGGCAATCTACGGCGTGCTGCTGTTCGGCACACGCTTTCCCGTCAGCGAACGCGTCGCCGCCGGTGTCACCTACCGCGAAATGCTTCAGGACTTCGGCGCTCTTGGCGCATTTGTGGCCACCTACCTCGTCGCCCTGCAGGTGTTCGGCGACATCATCCCTAATTTTGAATGGTTTGGGGAAACCGTGACTGAACGGATTCAGGAACAGCGATTCCTCTGGTCGCTGGTGCCGTCGGTCATCGTGGCGGCAGCGTTCGGCATCTTCTGCGGTTCGTTCGGCCGACCGATCTACTTCCTGCTCCTGCTGATCATGCTGCCGCTGGCCACGACGGAGCTGGGCATCGACAGCTGGATTACCTCGCTGATGGAACCGGCCATGCGTGCCGAGGATTACAACCCCGGCTGGGTGCTCGTCTACACCGCGCTCATCATGACGCTGCTGCGTTCGTTCGCCGGCCCCATCGTGCATCGCATGTCGCCGCTGGGCCTGCTGGTCATCAGCTGCATCCTCGCCATCATCGGCCTCAATGCCTTCTCCAGGGCGGAGGGTCTGGCGTTCATCTTCATCGCCGCGACCATCTACGGCTTCGGCAAGTCGTTCTTCTGGCCCACCATGCTCGGTATCGTCGCTGAACGATTCCCCAAGGGCGGCGCGCTGACGCTCAACACGGTCGGCGGCTGCGGGATGCTCGGCCTGAGCGTGGGCATGGTTTTCCTGGGCAACATCCAGGACCGCCGCGTCGACACCGAACTGCTCGCCTACGACAAGGCCAACAACACCGCGCTGCACGCCACCTACATCGAGGAAAAACCCCGCAAGAGCGTGCTGGGCGAGTACCGGGCCCTCGACCAGGAAAAGATCAAAGCCGCACCGGAGGCGGACAAGAAGCAGATCGAAGCCGTTCAGAACGATGCCAAGAAGAACGCGCTGTCGACCGCCTCGATCTTCCCGGTGATCATGCTTGTGGCCTACATCGGCCTGTGGCTCTACTTCCGCTCGCAGGGTGGCTACAAGGCTGAACAACTGGTCGCCACCGACAGCGCTGGCACATCACCGCCAGCTCCCGCCCACACGCACTGACGCGATCGACGCATCGCACAATCCACCGGAAACCCCGCCGGCGTACAGATCATCTGTACGCCGGTGTTTTTTGGTGAGTGGTGCGTGGTATGTGGTGAGTGGTGAAAGGCAACGGGACGAGACATGCCCCCCCTCTCCCTCGGGAAGAGGGGTAAGGGCCCCGAACGTCCCACAACACATCAAAGCCAACGCGTTGCCAACGTTTATTTCGTCACGGCAACAACGAGCACCGCTGAACGTTCGCCCTCACCCGGCCTCTCCCAAAGGGAGAGGGGTTAGACAAGGCTCTCCCAGGGGAGAAGAGGGGAAGACAAGCCTCTTCCAAAGGGAGAGGGCGACAAGGCTCTTCCAAAGGGAGAGCAGGTCATGCAACGCCTGGCGCCATGCCTGTCGTGCGGTGTCGCGAAGCCGCAGGCGGCTGCCTTCAAACCTTGAACCCTGAACTTTGAACCCTGAACTGCCGAACTCTCCCTCCTTGCCCCCTCCCGTGGTTTGCGACACAATAACCCGCCCGAGTTGAAAGGTGTGTGGCCCGCATGACCGTTTACGAAACGACCAATCACCAGCAAATCCGCCTCTGGTGCGAGGCAGCCGGGTACTGGCCTGCCTGCCAGCCCGGTCAGCCTGACCGCATTCGCATCGGGGGCTCGCCCTTCGCTGAACCGGAGCCGCTGGACCTGCTGGACTGGGACGACTGGTTCAAGGCGTTCGATCAGCGTCAGCTCAAGTTCGTGTATGATCCGAACAAGGGCTGGTTCGACCTGCAGAGCCGCAACGTGCGTCCGGACTGAACCTGCTGCCCGCCATCGGCGTGGTCGCCTGGGCGATTCACGCCTGAGGCCCCCAACGACCGGTACCGTGTCTTGACAAGCCCTGTTGCATCCGATAGATATTGCCTCTTGGATTGCCCGGCTTCCGCCGTTCGGGCGGGCCAGCCGTCAGCCCCAATTTGTGACCTGCCTTCGATTCGTTCACCCTACCAGTTCTGAGAGGATCTCGCTGTGAACGTACTGACCAAAGCATTCGTGGTGCTGGTGACCGTTACGGCGGTCATGGTGATGGCCCTGGTGGTGTCGTTCGCGGCGAACGTAGAGAACTACCGGGCGAGCAACGAGGATCTCAAGACGAAGCTCGCCGCCGCGGAAACCAAGGCCCGCAGCGCTCAGATCGAGATCACGGCTGCGACCGAACGGCTCAGCGCGACCATCAACCAGCAGGTTGCCCAGATCAACCAGCTCGTGGCCGACAAGGCCGAGGCGCTGGCGCAGGTCGCCGAACTCAAATCGCAGCTCGTCGACGCTCAGCGTGAGATCGCCCGCGTCACCGCCGACTTTGCCAACCTGACCACCACCGCCAACCAGAACGCCAAGCTTCTGGAAGTGACCCTCGAGGAAGTGAAGCAGCTTCGTGCTGACAAGCTGGCGGTGGAGACGCAGAACATCCAGTTCCAGAACCGCAACAACGAGCTGCAGAGCCGGCATGACGCGCTGGAGCGTGCCCTGCGTCGTTCCAATGAGCAGGTGGCGGCGCTGCAGGATCAGATTCGTCAGCTCGAGGAGCGGGTGGCAACCCTTCCTGCGAAGGAAGAAAGCATCCAACGGGCGCCTCAGACACCCGCGACGCCGATCACCGGCCGGATCGTCCGCCTGAAGAAGGATGGCCAGATGACGTTCGCTGAACTGAACGTCGGCAGCCGGGATGGCGTGAAGGAAAACATGGAGTTCCTGGTGCACCGCGGCGAGAAGTTCCTGGGCAAGCTCGTGGTGGAAGCGGTGGATGTGAATGCGGCGGCAGGCTCGATTGTCATGGTCGTGCCGGGTGCCGACATCACCGGTGGCGAAGCGGTCTACGCCGGGCCGTGATCGTCTGACCGCCCCACCGTCAACCTTCCGCAGGCGTTACCTTCCACCGATTGCACCCTCGCGTTTCGGAGCACCGTCATGGCAGATCGCGGCTCAGCACGTAGCAATGTGTACACGGTCCTGGCGCTGATCGCGCTGCTGGCGCTGGCCACCGCTGCGGGTTTCCTCTGGGTCAAGAGCGGGGAACTGTTCGGCAATGATGCCAGCCCGCTGGAGATTCGCACCAACGTGTCGATGCTGGTCGAGCCGGTATCGGTCGCCTGATGCGGGCCGGCTATTTTCGCCCGGGGGCGGGGGACGGCCTGATCGTTGTTCGCGCGGCGGGACATGCCGAATGCGAAACGCAGCCGTCGAACCACTCGGCCCAGTTCACTCCACCCGTGTTCACGGGAATGGGAGCCTGAAAGACAAGCTTGTGCGCATTGCTGACCGGGGGGCATGTCAGCCTGCCCCAGGCCATTGTTGTATGAAAGGCCCATGACCCCACCGGGTGAGCGTACAGACTATCGGTCTGTGAAGCTGGGGCTTTTCCAAAACTTGGATAAATCGGGTACGATCTTCCCGATTGGATAACAGGCACGTCATGCCGCGATCGATCGGTGGACGGCCTGGCCGTGGACGCGAAGGATCGCGCCCGCCGCTTATGCGGTGATACGGCGAACCAGCAGCCAACGGAAGCGCCAAGTTGAACCTCGACGACATCTTAAGCTGGTTCAGCGTGGATATGGGCATCGACCTGGGCACGTGCAACACGCTGGTGTGCGTGCGTGGTGAGGGTATCGTGCTGAACGAGCCCTCCGTGGTCGCGGTGCGCAAGGGCACGAACCAGGTGCTGCAGAACGGCAACGCGGTCGGTTGGGTCGCCAAGGAAATGCTGGGCAAGACGCCCGGTTCGATCACGGCAATTCGTCCGCTGAAGGATGGCGTGATCAGCGACTTTGAGATCACCGAGGCGATGCTGAGCTACTTCATCCGCAAGGTGAACGGCCGGCGTCCGTTCCTCAAGCCGCGCGTCGTCATTGCGGTGCCGTCGGGGATCACGGCGGTGGAAAAGCGTGCGGTGATCGAATCCGCCGAGCGCGCCGGTGCGCGACGGGTGTATCTCGTGGAAGAGCCGATGGCCGCAGGCATCGGCGCGAACCTGCCCATCGTCGAGGCCACCGCGAGTATGATCGTGGACATCGGCGGCGGCACGACCGAAGTTGCCATCATGTCGCTGGCGGACATCGCCCAGTGCGAATCGGTCCGCGTTGCCGGCGACGACATGGATGAGGCCATCATCAACCACATGAAGAAGGCCTACAACCTGATGATCGGCGAGCAGACCGCCGAACGCATCAAGATTGACATCGGCTCGGCGGTGCACGACGGGGAGACGCGGACGATGGAAGTTCGCGGCCGAGACATGATCTCCGGCCTGCCGCGCAAGACGGTCATCACCTCGGACGAGATCACCGAATGCCTGCAGGAGCCGTTGCAGGCGATCGTCGAGACGGTGATGCGCACGCTGGAACGGACCGAGCCGGAACTGGCAGCAGACCTGGTGGACAACGGCATCGTGCTGGCCGGGGGCGGGGCCCTGCTGCGCAATCTGGATGTGATGATTTCCAACGCGACGGGGCTGGATGTCCGCGTTGCCGATGACCCGCTCACCTGTGTCGCGCGTGGGACTGCGATCTACCTCGAACACATCGAGGAGTGGAAGCAGACCATGGAAAGCGACATGGATGAACCGTGACACAACAGCGCCCAAGCCACTGGCGTGGTGCGCGACCAACGGGACGAACACTGTCCCCTGCGGGTTGATGAACGGCCAGGCATCTGTCCCATCAGAAGGAGTGCGTCACGCGTTCACCACGCGCGCGTTAAGATCGGCTCAGGGGGCGGATTCGTGAATCGACCATCGACATGATTCGCCAATCACGCATCAACCCGCGAAGTGTTCTGGCTGCGGTGACATTGGGGCTGCTGGTCAGCACGATGCTGCCGTCGCGGTTCGCGGCGATGATTGCTCGGCCGGCCGCATCGGCGATGAACTTCGTGCTCAACCCACTGACCGCGCCGATGACCCGTATGGGCGCCCGCGTACGCTCGCCCGGCCCCCTGCCGCGCGAACAGCTGCCCATCGAAATGCTGCGTCAGCGCCACGATGAACTCGTGCAGGAAAACGAAATGCTCCGCCTCATGCTCATCGAGGCGGCGCGACAGCTCAGGGAATACGAGCAGATCGACAAATACGGCGTGCGCTATCGCTTCAACCTCGAAGGGCTTCGCCGTATCTACGCACCTGTCACACAGTCATACAACCATCGGCTGGAGGTGAGCCAGGGCTCGTCGCGCGGGATGCGCGAAGGCCTTTACGTCGTACACGGCCCCAACCTCGTGGGTGTTGTCAGTAACACGACCCCCATGTCCGCGACCATCCAGTTGATCACCGCACCGGACGGCCCGGGTCGACATGAACTGCAGGTACGCATCATCGGCTCGCCCACCAATCCCGAACGGACGGGTGTGGAGATGCCTTTGCAGCTTGTGCTGAAGGAGGATGGCAGCGGGTTCTGGGGGCAGTGCCGCGTCACGGATCCAATCGCTGAAGGCGATCTGGCGATCATGGCGGACCGGCGCTGGCGCAACGAATCGCATGGCTTCTTCGTCGGACAGGTCACGAAGGTTGAACCCGACCCGCGCGACCGCCTCAGCTTTCGCCGCGTGACGGTCACCCCGTTGGTCCCGCTGCAATATCTCGACCACGTGGTCGCCCTCATCCCCGCGCAGGAATAACCGGAGCAGAACGCCCCACCACAAACACACACCCTCCCCATGAACTGGCCCATCTTCGGCATCCTGGCGTTTGTCATGCTCGCGTTGGAGCGCGGGCTGCATCCGCTGTTGTCGGTGGGCGACTCGGTCAGCCCGAGCTTTCTGCTGATTCTGCTGGTGTATGTGGGGATGTTCGCCCCGCCGATCACCGCCGCGTGGGCAGCGGTGACACTGGGGCTGCTGGTGGATGTGACGCACGCGTTGCCGCTGATGCCGCCGGTCGGGCTCAAGCCCATCCTCGGGCCGCACGCCCTGGGCTACCTCGTGGGGGCGTACGTGCTGATTCAGCTTCGCGGGATGATCTTCCGCGGCTCGCCGATCACGATGGCGATCGTCGTCTTTCTCGTGGGCCTTTTCGTGAGCCTGACAGCCGTGGTCCTGCTGACGCTGCGTGGCTTGATTGTCGAGCCGATCATCGCCTTTTCCCCCGGTGAGGATCTGGTCCACCGCTTTCTGCAACTGCTTTACACATCGGTGATGGCGCTGCCTGTGGGCTACCTGCTGAGCAAGGCGACGCCGCTGTTCGCCTTCGTCCACGCCAAATCGCGGTGACGGCCGGGCGGGCGGGATGTGGCCGGTTCCGGCTGGCGGCATGCAATGACAGCCGCGGCTACGACGTTATGCCTGCGTGGTATGGCGCGCCGGCTGGGGGTGCCCTCACCCCAACCCTCTCCCTGAGGGAGAGGGAGTAACAGATTCTCTCCCTGAGGGAGACGGAGTAGCAGGCTCCCTCCCTGAGGGGGACGGAGTAGCAGGCTCCCTCCTTGAGAGGATTATCAGGCCCCCTCTCCCTTTGGGAGAGGGCTGGGGTGAGGGCAACACTGCGTGCCTCGACATGAGGGCAGGCTGAGTGAGGGGTGGGCGAACGCACGAAGCCGCACGCAGCAGCCCACGGCGTCCGGTCATGCCATCAGCGCAGCCCGTTCACGCGGATGAATCCGGCGGCGGGGGCGGGTAGGATGTGGGGCCGGTCGCCGTGCTCGCGGCGATATTCCGACTCCCCCGCGTTTAACTGAGGAGGCGCCACATGAAATGGTTCGCCGCGCTGCTGTTGCTGGTCGTTGTTTTTCTGGGGCTGATTTTTTCCGTCGGCCGGTCCAGCACCCGTGAAGCCGATCTGATCTTCATCTCTGGCGACGACCTGCACTTTCTGGATCCGCAGCGCAGCAGCTGGATGGTCGATTTCCGCATCCTCACCTGCCTTTACGACACGCTCATCCTGCAGAACATCGCTGATGACACTTTGGAGCCGGGCATCGCGGAACGCTGGGAAATCAGTGAGGATGGCCTGACCTACACCTTCCACCTGCGCGAGGCGAAATGGTCCAACGGCGATCCGGTGCGTTCGCGCGACTTTGTCTACGGCTGGCGTCGCGCCCTGCTGCCCGACTTCGCCGCCGACTACACCACCATGCTCTACCACATACGCGGTGGGGAGGACTTCTTCAACTTCCGTCAGCAGCAGCTGGCCGAGTATGCCAAACTGCCCGAATCGGAAAAGTCGGTGGAGAAGGCCAGCGCGCTTTATGAAGAAGCGCTGCGCAAGTTCGACGAGATCGTCGGCATCGAGACACCGGACGATCGCACGCTCATTGTCCATCTTGCCCATCCCACCGCGTACTTCCTTGAACTGGTCTCGTTCATGACCTTCTCGCCCGTGCATGAGGCGAGCATTGAGAAGTTCGTCAGCCTGTCAGCCGCGACGGGCATGCTGCAGCAGAACGCCGACTACTTCCAGCCGGGCAACATCGTTTCCAACGGCCCATACGTTCTCAAGCGTCGCCGGCCCAAGCGTGACCTGCTGCTGGTTGCCAACGAGCACTACTGGAACCGCCAGGCGATGCAGAACAACAGCGTGCTGATGAAGGTCATCACCGACACGCTCAACGCGATGACGACGTATGAAACGGGCGAGGCGGACTGGTATCCGGATGTGAAGTCGGTCGAGCGCATGGCGGCGGAACTGAAGGCCTCCGGCCGCAGGGACCTGCACGTTTATCCCTCGTGCGGCACCTACTTCTTCATCTTCAACTGCAGCCCGACGCTGCCGGAAAGCGGTGAAAAGAACCCCTTTGCCGATGCGCGCGTTCGCCGGGCGTTTTCGATGGCGATCGATCGTGAACAGATCGTGAAGCAGGTGACGATGCTGGATCAGCCGATCGCCTACACGCTCACGCCGCCGAATGTATTCCCGGGTTATGAGCCGCCGGTGGATGCGGGTGTGCGATTCGATCCGGAGGAAGCGCGTCGGCTGCTGGCGGAGGCGGGTTACCCCAACGGTCAGGGCATGCCGCGTCTGAAGCTGCTGTACAACTCCGATGGCGGGCACAACGCGATCAGTCAGCAGTTGCAGCGCACCTGGCTGGAGGTGCTGAACGTTCACGTCGAGCTGGACAGCCGCGACGCCAAGATTTTCGGGCAGGAGCGGCGTGCGCATAAGTTCGCCATCGCACGCGGCAACTGGTTCGGCGACTATCGCGACCCGACAACCTTCCTCCAGCTCCTGCATTCCAGGGATGGCAACAACAACGGTCTGTACGCCAACCCCGAATACGATGCGCTGCTTGAGAAAGCCGCCCGCGAGAACGATCCGCAGAAGCGATTTGCCATCCTGCGGGATGCGGAGCGTCTGCTGATGCAGGAACAGGCGGTGGCGCCGGTGTTCCACTACATTGACCTGGAGCTGTTTGACCCGCAGCGTGTGTTGAACGTGAACCCGAACGCGATGAAGAACCGCCGCATCGACCAGATCAGGGTGGTGCGGTCGGAAGTGGAAGTCGCCGCCCGTTGATTCCGTGTGAATGAACCTTACCAGTGAAATGGATACAACATGGCCGCCCGCTATGGACTGCTGAATACCTCGTTGCGTCGCGTCACCGGATGGTGTGCGCTATGGCTGGCCCTGCTGCTGCCGTTCGCCACACTCGCTGCGGCACAGGATGACCCGCGTGCAGTCTTTGACAGTCTGTACGGCTCGCGCCTTCAGCAGGTGCAGCGCACCGGCACGACCGATGACGATTTCGCGCTGGCGAAGGAACTGCTCGAAGCGGCTCATCGCTCGACGCAGACACCGGGGCTGCTGCAGATTCTGTGCGAGGAGGCCTACAACCTGGCGGCGCGCGATCGCGACAGCGATGTGGCGGATCAGGCCATGCAGCTTCTGGCACAGCATCTGCCTGAAAAGCGGGCGTACGCACTGCTGCAAAGGGCCAACTTCTATCACAGCCGCTTCACCAGCGCACGCGGCGCGGATCGCACCAACATGGGACAGCGCACCGTCGAACTGCTGCTGGAACTGGCGGACATCACCGCCAGCGAAACGTTCAGTCTGGAACAGTCGCTGGATGCCGCCTCCACTGAAGATGCGGGCAGCGAGACCGCGCATCTGCGACGCGCGATGAGTGTGGCAGCGGCGATCCGGTCGCCTTACACGGATCAGATCAAGGCCCGGCTGGATCAGGCGGGCCAGCGCGAACGGGCCGCCCGACAGGCCCAGTCGCTCATGCGGCGACTCGAAAGCGACAGCTCCAACCGCGCGCTGCAGGCGGAGCTGTTGCGCACGCTCATCGTCGACCTGGACAACCCCGCGCACGCCGCCCGTTACGCCAGCACCGCGGATGAACCGTGGCGCACCAATGTGCAGCTTGCCGCCGCATCGCCGGAGACGCTCAGTGCAGCGCAGTGCGAACGGCTGGCGGACTGGTACGTCTCGCTGGCGGATCAGGCGGCTGCGACAGTGCGAGCGCCGCTGCTGCATCGGGCGCGGACGTATTACGAGCAGCTCCTGGCTGATCCCGCCGCGTCGGATCTGGTGCGGCAGAAGGCGCGGCTGGCGCTGACCACCCTCGACACCCGCATCCGTGAGCTGGCGGGCGGAGCCGCGTGGTTCGACCTGCTGCGACTGATCAAGGTGGACAAGCACGTGGTGCGCGGCGAATGGGCCATGCAGCGCAACGTGCTGCGCGCATCGCAACGGCGTGGACAGGCGGGTTTGATTGCTGTCCCTGCCACCACTCAGGGCAGCTATCTGGCGGAGGTGCGGTTCACCCGACGAGGCGGCGAGGAACGATTTCTGATCGTCCTGCCGGTCGGCGAATCCCAGGTCGCGGCGTACGTCAATCTTCACGGCTATTCCGGTCTGGGGTGGATCGGCGGCAAGTCGTTGCAGGATGGTCCCGCCAAGATCTCGGAATCGCTGATCACGACCGGCCGCGAACACACGCTCCAGGCCGATGTCACCGTGGACAACGGTAACGCTCAGATCGAGCTGACTTTCGACGGCCGACGCATCGTGAGCTGGCGTGGTCGCGTCAGCGCGCTTTCGATCCACGATGACTACCGCACACCAAACGCACCCGCATTCGCTTTGGCCCTGCGTGGCGAATACGACATCACCAGCCTGCGCGTGCGGATGAAGGATGGCCAGTTGAAGCTGCTCGATTAACCCGCGTTTGTGGTGAGTGGTGTAATACACTGCGGGCAAAAATGTCGATGGCTTGCCCCCTCTCCCTCCGGGAGGAGGAAGTCAGGCCACGCCGCCCCACCGCATACCATCATCAATAACCACACACCATACACCGCACGCTACCAACCACCTCCGCCGTCACCCCATGGTCGCCCGCATGGCCACCACGCTCAACAAGCCGTCGGATCTGCCCGTTTTTCCGCCACATGCCGACCCGACAGGCGACTGCCTGCTGCACCGGCTGCTAGCGGAGCAACCCTGGCGTGCGGAAATCGACTGGCCCGCCGGTTTTGAAGGCGGCATCGCGCATCGGCTCGATAACGCCACCAGCGGTGCGATCGTCGTGGCGGACTGTCTCGAGGAACTGGCGCAACTGCGGCAGTGGTTCAGCGAGCATCGCCTGCTCAAGACCTATCGCCTGCTCGCGGCGCGCGAGGTGTCGTGGGACCGCAACGTCTGCGACAAGCCACTGGCGCACCATCCCACGAAGAAGGCGATTATGGTCGTGCAGCGTGGCCGGCACACTGCTCATCGCGGCAAGTGGTACCCCGCCACGACCCATTTCCGCCGAATCGCCGGCCGACTCTTTGAAGTGACGATGCGCGGCGGCGTCATGCACCAGATTCGCGCCCACGCGGCTTTCCTGGGCATTCCCATCCTCGGCGACCACCGCTACGGCGGCGGTCGAATGCCCGAAGGCCACTCCCCCTCCTTCCACCTCCACCACGTGGGCATCGAAGGCCCACAAGGCTTCCGCACCGACCCCATCCCCCTGCCCGACTGGGCACAACCCTAGGCAATGCCCCCCGCGCAAAAAGAAGCCCGGGAACAAAAAGTTCCCGGGTCTCCTTCTCACGGCGTGGTCACTTGCGCGAACCACGGCTCCATACCTGTGCGCCACAGCGTTATCGCAGGTAATCGCCTTCCAGCGACTGGCGAATCTTCTGCAGCGCCTTGTTCTGAATCTGGCGCACACGCTCCTTCGTCACGCCGATGATCTTGCCCACCTGCTCCAGCGTCATGGGCGTCGCATCCGGCTGCTCCTTCTGCCCCAGCGCGAAGCGGTGCTCAATCACTTCCTGCTCGATGTCCGTCAGCTCCGCGCGATTCTCGCGAATGATCTTGCGGATCTCATCCACGCAATCATCCTCGTGCTCCTCGCGCTTGCGTTCCATGTAGTCCGACTTCTCCAGCTTCGGGTCGAAGTCGGTCGGGAACAACTGACGGTACTTGCTGTGCTTCACGCCCAGGCGGCTGAACGCCTTGAGGATGGCACGGCAGGCGTAGGTCGAGAACTTGAACCCGCGCGAGGCGTCGAACTTGTCGACCGCACGCAACAGGGCCATGTTCCCCTCCGACACCAGGTCGGCGAAGTCCAGGTCACCCATCCGCGTGCGCTTGGCCATCGCCAGCACCAGCGCCAGGTTCGTCTGCGCGATCTGGTCACGGTACGCCTCGGCCTTGCGGTGCCAGTGCAGCAGGTCGCGCGCCAGCTCGGGTTTGATCGGCCCATCGCCACGCTTGCGAATCTGCTCGGCCAGCTCCGCAACCCTGAACCGGCAGTAGTTGAACTGCAGGAACAGGGCCCGCTCTTCCGCGGCCGTCAGAAGCACCGCCCCCACGCTCTGGCCCAGCGAGCGGCTGTCGCCGACGTTCTCCATCAGCGGGTGATACCAGCTCGTATCGGGCTTGGCGATGGGCGGCGCCTCATCGAAAATCTTCCGTTCCGCGTCAGGCTCACGGAACAGCTTGTTGTCCACGTAGTCGCACTTATCCTCGAGGATCTGGCGAATCGTGGCCTGATCCTGCGGCGACAGCTGACGCACCGAATCCTCAAGCCTGACTCGCTTGCGCCGTTGCGCCTGCTCCATTGGCGATTCCATTTGATGCAGCATTGGCTTCATGGCCGTTTCCTTTCCGGAGGTCAAGCCAGGGCGTCACGGCCCGACTCGTTTTGCCCATCGTGGGGCGGCCTCCTGTTCGTTCTCTCTTCTCCGGTGGGACTTCCACCCGCGAAATCCGGTCCGCCGGACCCGCGTCCACAAATCAATTCAGTTGCCCAGTGGGAAACCCCCGCCTCACGCAGCAAGCTCGGTCCGCTGAATTTCGAGCAATCCGCGTGCCTGAGACGGCAAATCGTCCAAAATGACCGATTAACCCGCCCCACTATCCCCCAAAACGTCAACCCCAATGTTTCTGAGCAACTGAAAACCAAAAACCCGCAACTTCTTGACCCCTGCGGGCGGCTCGTCTACCATCCGCAATCAAATAAACCACTCACACAACGTTTTTGTTCCACGCTTTTGCCCGGGCGCCGAATTTTTCCCCCAGACGCCCGGTATAAGCGCCAAATCAGGAAGGAGTCTGCCCTTATGGCCTTTACCCTGCCCGATCTGCCCTACGCCTACAACGCGCTGGAGCCGGTGATCGACGCTCAGACGATGGAAATCCACCACTCCAAACACCACAACGCCTACGTCACCAACCTGAACAAGGCCCTGGAGGCCCATCCCAACCTCCAGAGCAAGTCGCTGGAAGAGCTGCTGAGCAACCTGACCGCCATTCCGGAGGAGATCCGCACCGCGGTGCGCAATAATGGCGGCGGACACTTCAACCACAGCCTCTTCTGGCCGACGCTGGCCACCCCGGGCAAGGGCGGCGGCGGCGAGCCGACCGGCGACCTGGCCAAGGCCATCAATGCCGCCTTCGGCTCCTTCGACGCCTTCAAGGAACGCTTCGCCAACGCCGCCGCGACCCGCTTCGGCTCCGGCTGGGCCTGGCTGTGCGTCAAGAGCGACAACACCCTGGCCGTCTGCTCCACCCCCAACCAGGACGCCCCGATCATGCGTGGCTTCGTCGAATGCGAAGGCACGCCGATCCTCGGCCTGGACGTCTGGGAGCACGCCTACTACCTGAAGTACCAGAACCGCCGGCCGGACTACATCAAGGCCTTCTGGGACGTGGTCAACTGGAATCAGGTCGCCCAGAACTACGCCGCCGCACGGAAGTAAGCCGAGCGACCGGCCCCTCTCCCGCCTGGGAAATAGCCCCCTTTCCTCTGGGAGAGAGATAGAGGCAAAAAAAATTCCCCTCTTCCTGAGGGAGAGGGCGGGGGTGAGGGCGAACGTCCCGAAACGTCCACACCCACCACAACGCAACACCCCACGCCCGCGATCTACATCGCGGGCGTTTTTTCTACCCGCCGCCCCTGCGCCAGGCCACAGACAGCGTCGCGGGTAGAATGGCTGCATGGACGTCTGGTCAGCGGCGACAATGGCGCGGCAGCTCATGGATGAGCACGGGTTGCGGCGCTGGTCGTTCCGCTTCAATCGCAGACGACAGGCGCTGGGGCTGTGCATCCATCATCAGCGGCGGATCGAGCTGTCGCTGCCCTTCGTGGCGGCCAACAGCCAAGAGCTGGTCCGCGACACGATCCTGCACGAAATCGCCCACGCCCTGGCGGGCCATCACGCGGGGCACGGCCCGATCTGGAAAGCCATCTGTCTGAAGATCGGCGCCAAACCCGAACGCTGCTGCTCCGAGGCGACGATGCCCGCCGGTGCGTGGCAGGCTGACTGCCCCTCGTGCGGCCGGACGTACCACCGCCACCGCCGTCCCTCTCGACACTACACCTACGCCTGTCGGGCATGCGGCCACGACAAGGGGCAACTCACCTTCCAGCCCGCCGCGGCTGTCAGGCGTTCCGCCACTTCGTAAACAGGAACAACAGAAAAAGGGACGATCAGCCCGGCGATCAGCGTGCGACCTTCTCGCTGCGACGCACCGTCACCTCGCACAGCGGCGCGCTCTGGTTCGGCTCTTCGAGCAGTTCCGCGATGGTCGTGCGGGCGAAGGCTTCCTGGAGCATGGCGGTCGCCTCATCGATGCGGCGATGCAGGGCGCACAGCTTCGTCCCGTGCGATTTCAGCCCCAGCGGGCAGGTTTTGATCCGCACCAGCGGGTCGACGATGTTCAGCACATCGAGGATGGTGATTTTGTCGGGCGGTCGCAGCAGGGTGAACCCCCCGCCGATGCCGCGCTGCGATGCCACCAGCTTCGCCCGCGCCAGCGACTGGAGCACCTTCGACAGATAGCCCGGCGGTACACGGGTCATCTCGGCGATCTGCTGCGTCGTCAGCGATGTATCGGCATGCTGGGCCAGACACACCACCGCACGCAGGGCATATTCAGCAGTCTGGGAGAACAAGGAAGTCCGCTCCGGGCAGGGTTGATAGCCACTTAAGTGTACATATCCGGAGGTACAAGTCCAGAAAAACTTTCGGTGACCGTTCGGCTGGAGCCGGCGGGACAGGCGTACCACTGGAGAACAAGCCGGGTTTCACTCGGTTGAGGCCACGCCGCCGCCCCGGGTCATGGCGGTTTTGAGGGCGTGCCAGGCGAGGGTGGCACACTTCACGCGGATGGGGAACTGCCGCACGCCCGCCAGCACGGCAAGCGGCTCCGCCTGCTCATCGGGCGGCTGCGTGCTGGGCTGGTCGACCGTCAGCAGGTTGTGGAACCAGTCGAAGAGGCGCAGGGCATCATCGGTTCTGCGGCCGCGCACGGTCTGGGTCATGATCGACGCCGAGGCCATGCAGATCGCACAGCCCTTGCCCTGGAAGCTGATGTCCGCCAGCCGATCATCCTGCTTTTTCAGGTAGACGGTCACGCGGTCGCCACAGAAGGGGTTGAACCCCTCGGCGGTCGCATCGGCATCTTCCATGACATGGAAGTGACGCGGGTGGCGGCTGTGGTCGATGATCACCTCGCGATAGAGGTCGTCCAGTTCGCTGTTCATCGGAACATCTCCATCGCGCGCCGGATGCCGCCGACCAGCGCATCGATTTCCTCGGTCGTGTTGTACATCGCCATCGACGCCCGCGCCGTGGCGACCAGATCGTAACGGTGCATCACCGGCTGGGCACAGTGATGGCCCGCGCGAATCGCCACACCCTGAGCATCCAGAATCGTCCCCAGATCGTGCGGATGCACATCCTCGACCGTGAACGAAACGACCGGCCCCTTGCGCTTCGCCGTGCCGATGATGCGCAGACCGTCGATCGCGCTCAGCTCGCGCGTGGCGTAGTCAAGCAGCGTGTCTTCGTGTGCCGCGATGGCATCGAGTCCCACGCTTTCAAGGTAATCCACCGCAGCTGCCAGCCCGATCGCCCCGGCGATGTCGGGCGTGCCCGCCTCGAAGCGGGCGGGCGGCTCGCGGAACGTGGTACCCTGCCAGGTCACCTGTTCGATCATCTCGCCCCCGCCGTGATAAGGCGGCATCTGACTGAGCAGCTCGCGCCGGCCGTACAGCACACCGATGCCCGTCGGGCCGTACATCTTGTGCCCGGAAATCGCGTAGAAGTCGCAGCCCAGCGCCTGCACATCGATGCGCGTGTGCGAGGCTGCCTGCGCGCCATCGATCAGCACCGCAGCACCAGCCGCGTGCGCCATGTCGATGATCTGCTTCACCGGATTGATCGTGCCCAGCGCGTTGGACATGTGCGTCACCGCCACCAGCCGCGTGCGCGCGTTGAGCAGCTTCGGCAGCTCATCGAGGATGAGGTCGCCGTGATCGTCGATGGGGATGACGCGCAAAATCGCGCCGGTGCGCTCGCACAGCAGCTGCCACGGCACGATGTTGGAGTGGTGCTCCATCTCGCTGATGACGATTTCATCGCCGCGGCCGATGCGCCACTGGCCAAAGGAGGTCGCGACGAGGTTGATCGCCTCGGTGACGCCGCGCACGAAGATGATCTCCGCCGGGTCAGCCGCGTTGAGGAAGCGTGCCATCGTCTGGCGGGCCGATTCATAGGCGTGCGTCGCCTCCTCGCTCAGACGATGCGGGCTGCGATGGACATTGGCGTTGCAGGTGACGTAGTAGTGCTCGATCGCATCCAGCACCGCGCGCGGCTTCTGCGTGGTGGCAGCGTTGTCCAGATACGCCAGCGGCCTGCCATGAACCTGCCGCGCGAGAATCGGAAACGCCTGCCGCACCGCCGAAACGGAAAACGAAGGCGACGAACTGAGCGACGAGCGATGCATGAGATGAATCTTATATCGAACCACGCCCCCTGTCGCGCCAGCTTCAACGCCACCGCAGCCCGCCCTCACCCGGGCCTCTCCCAGAGGGAGAGGGGGAAGGCAAGCCTCTCCCAGAGGGAGAGGGGGAATTGCAAGGACTCGTGGGAGCAGGCCCCCTTATCCCGGAGGGAGAGGGGGAAAGTTAGGACTCTCTCAGAGGGAGAAGGAGGAGCAAGACATCCCCCGGCGGGAGAAGGCGGAAGGCAAGTCACGCGGGGTGGGTCAGGGGGTTGTTTGTGGGGTGGACTGGTCGACTTTTTCAGGGGCGGTGGGTGTCGGCGCGATGGTGTCTTCGAGGTAGACCTCATCCGTTTCGGTGCCATCGGCGGAGCGGCGCAGCAGCAGGTAGATCCAGGTGTGGCTGCAGAAGTAGTAGCTGATGGCGAAGGCGGCGAGCAGGCCGATGAGCAGGTAGACCCAGATGGCGACGAGTCCTGCGGCTGCGACGCCGGTGACGCTCAGTTGCGACCAGTCGACAGTGCCGTAGAGCTGGCCCAGCTGCGGTTCGGGCAGCATGACGTCGAAGCGGTTGCTGCCATCCTCCGTCTGTGCGAACACCCACAGGCCCGCGAAGAAGCGTGTGACCTTGAGCGTGAGGAAGATGACGCCCGCCAGGATCAGGTAAAGGATCGCGCCGTAGACCAGGGCGGTGAGGGTGTAGAACACCCAGTGCCAGAATCGGCCGAACACGTAGTTGCCCGCGCGGCTCAGCGCATCGAAGCTGTCGGTGCCCTCGACGGCGATGGCGGGGTAGAACAGGCCCGAGCCGATCGCCACGAAGATCAGCGCCATCGCCAGCACGAAGCCCATGAGCAGCAGCAGGCCGAACGCGATACCCGCCACGATGTCCAGCAGCGCCACGTTGAACAGCAGTCCGACGACCGCCACCACCAGCCCGCCCAGCCCGGCGATCAGCAGTGGAATCCAGGGCGTGATGAAGAACCAGAACCAGCGCTGACGGGCGAAGCTGATCGCCTCACTGGCGGTGCAGGGTTCCTGCCGCGTCGCATGTACCGCAGCCATACGGCTGATCGCCCCGCCAAACAGCGACCACAGCGCCATTGCGAACAGGCACCAGATGGTCAGGAACAGCGGATGCCGCGCCAGCAGCCAGCCCGGCAGCACCACCGCCAGATCGCGCAGTGCGCCCAGCACCGTGTCGGAACTCACCGGCGCGGGTGAGGCGAGCTGCGCGAAGCCGAAGTTGAAGGCGATTGCGGCAGAGACCATTCGCTCGAACGCAGCGAGCTTGTACTGCAGCGCGCCGGCGAACACGCCGCGCGGCTCCAGCGCACGCACGGCTGCCAGTTGCCCGCGCATTCGCTGCAGAAGCTGGCCGCGACGCTGTTGGTACAGTTCTTCGGGAAGACCATCCTCCCTGCTGCGCTGCTGTGCCAGTTGATCGAGCTGCTGGCGGTAGTAGGTGGTGATCGATTCCCGGGCGCGGGCGTAACGCTGGGGCGTGGCGGCAATTTTGTCCCACGATTCACCCGCGTCCAGCGGCATGCCCATCACAAGCGCGAGGAAACGCGACTCGGAGGCGGAGGCTTCACGCTCCAGCCAGGCTTCAAAGTCGCGGCGCGATTCGCGCGCGTAGGCTTCGATCTCTCCGGGCAGGACGCGCGGCCCGGCGACCGTGTCCATCAACCCGCCACCGATCCACAACAATGCGATCAGCAGCAGCGCCAACAGCAGCTTGCCCGGGGGCCAGATGGCAAGACGAAACGACTCGAACAGTCGCAGAAAGGGAAACGTGCTGGTCCAGTCAATCTGCTCGAGCTTCATCCCGCCAAAGCCCCTGGGGAGAAAAAAACGAAATCCGAGGTTCGAAGCTGGAAAATCCGAAATCCGAAGCGCGAAATCCGAAGTTCAATCCGTGAGAGCGATCCCGCCCTTCGCTGCGCTCAGGGACGGGCGTTGATTTCCCCCTTAGTCCCTCAGTCCTGATTTTTTCGTTTCACTTCGCACTCGGCACTTTGAACGCTGTCCCCTCATTGCCCCACCGCTGCTTCATCGGTGACCGTTCGCGGGTCGATGTCGTTTTCGATGGCGGTGACCTTGGCGACGCGGCGGGCGTGACGACCGCCTTCGAAGGGCGTGTTCAGCCAGGCGTTGACGATGCGGTCGACCACGCGGCCGCCAAGCATGTCCGCCGGCAGGCACAGTACGTTGGCATCGTTGTGACGCCGGCTCAGATCGGCGGACACCTCATCGTGCACCAGGGCTGCGCGCACGCCATCCACCTTGTTGGCGGCGATGCTCATACCGATACCGGTGCCGCAGATGAGAATGCCCATGTCCGCCTGCCCCGTGGCGACGGCGCGCGCGACCGGCCAGGCGCGATCCGGATAGTCGCACATCTCGCCGTTGTGGTTCTCCACCGTTTCGAGCACCTCATGCCCCGCCTCCCGGAGCACGGCACACAGGTGCTGGTACATCTCATATCCGCGGTGGTCCGCACCCAGAGCGATTCTCATGGCTGTTGCTCTTTCAACCTTTGTTCGAGCCTTCGACGAATCATTTCCGCCGTTCGCTGATAAGCGGTCGGCCCCGACCCCATCGGATCGTCGATGTCGCGGTTGGGATCCAGCGGCATGACCTTGGCCGCGGCGGACGGCACGATGTCCAGCACCGCCCGAACGTGGTCCTGCGTCATGCAGTAAATCACATCCGCTTCGTGAATCATTTCAGCGGTGATCGGCCGTGAACGATGCCGCGAAAGGTCCACACCGATTTTGCTCATCGCATCGATGGCTTCCTTTGTGGCGGGCGCGCCGCTGGCGGCGAAAACGCCGGCCGACATCACGCGAATGCCCGCCGCCTCCAGATCCTCCACCGCGATGCCCCGCTCATCCGCCAGCATCTTCGCGGCGATCGCCTCCGCCATCGGTGAGCGACAGGTGTTGCCGCTGCACACGAACAGGGCTGTCCATCGCAACAGCTTGCGGATGAACCGTTCATCGTACACCCCCGGCCGCAGCACGCTCATTCTGCGGCTGGCGCCCTGCCCCTCGACGCGCACGATCGTGGATGGTTTGGCGTAGCGGCATCGCCCGCCATCAACCACCAGGTCCACCTTGTCGCCGATCGCCTCGAAGGCGTCCTGGGCATCGTAAGGTGGCGCCTGTCCGCGCAGGTTCGCGCTGGAGGCGACGATCGGGTCGTTGATCGCACCGAGGATGCGCTGCGCCAGCGGGTGATCGGGGCAGCGCAGGCCGATGGTGTTGTTGTGGTAGAGCCGTTCGCGCGCATCGGGCGGCAGGCCCAGCGATTTGAGCCGCTGGTCGATGATCTCGTCGCTGACATCGACGACGAGGGTGACCGGCCCGGGGAAAACCTTGCTGATCAGTCGGCGCAGCATGGGGCTGGCGGTGTCGATGTAGCGTTCCGCCGAGGCCGGGTCGGGCATGTGGACGGTGAAGGGCTGGGCGTCGGGCCTTCCCTTGAGTTCGCGCAGCGCGGCAAGCCCGCGCGCGCTGGCGACCGATGCGCCCACGCCGTAGACCGTTTCGGTCGGGAACACCACAAGACCACCGGACGCAAGAATTTGCGCCGCCTGACGGGCGATCTCCTGCGCCTGGTCCACGTCACCTTCCTGGACGGTCGCTACCTGCATGGGTCGAAGCATTATACGGGTCCGGGATACCGATGATAACCGCCCGCCGCCCTTCACGGGCTGGCGCAGGGCAAATCACACCCCGGCGGCAACGTCGCGGCGCTCAACGCTCCAGCGGCAGTGTCTGACTGACCACCGCGCGCAAATAGCGATCCAGATATTGCTCGATGAAGACGTCCAGCACCCGGCGCGTGCAGTCGTGGTCCATCCCCCACAGGCAGACCCGCAGATCGATGAACTCCGGGTCGAGCTGGATGAGCATTTCATTTTCGTGGAAATAGGCGGCCTGCAGCCGGTTGGCGAACCACGCGCTGAGCTTGTTCACACCCGGGCCGCCCAGGCTGATGGTCGGGCGGGACATCATGCGGCGATGGCTGAGATAGTGCAGGTCGCAGCAGACCAGCGGATCCAGCTGAATGTTCATCTGGTCGGCGTGCTGGTCGATCCAGCGGCGGATGCGCTGCTGCAGCGCGTAGGCCAGCGGGCGGTCGGCGGCTTCGGCGCGAAGCGAAGCCCCCACCACGATCAGCAGCGCCTGCGTCGATTCGGTCTCGAAGTGATCCTGCGGGGTGGTTTCAGCCATGACGGCCGAATCATACCGCGACAGCCGGGATATTTCCCGGAAGGCGGGGCAACTTTCCTCATCCTTTTTTCAGGGCGGCGCCGATCCGCCCCGCCCCGTGCCCGGCCTTTATCGTCACCGGCCGCCCATCAGCACCGCAAGCAACCCCTTCTGCGCGTGCAGACGGTTGTGCGCCTGAGGGAAAACGCGGCTGCGCGGGCCGTCGAGCACCCCATCGGTGATCTCCCAGCCGCGATACGCCGGCAGGCAGTGCAGGACGATCGCGTGGGCGGGGGCGGCGTCCATCAGCGCTTCGTTGATCTGGTAGCCACCGAACACCTTGCGGCGGATGTCCTTTTCCGCCTCCTGCCCCATCGACACCCAGGTGTCGGTGTAGACGACGTCCGCATCGCGTACCGCTTCGACCGGGTCGTTGCAGGTGCGCAGCACCATGTTGGGGGCCTCGGCCCGCGTGCGTTCGATGAAGGATTCCTCCAGGTGGTAGCCCTCGGGTGCAGCGATGGTGAGGTTCAGCCCCAGCCTCGCGCACGCCGTCGCCAGCGAGCGGGTGACGTTGTTGCCATCGCCCACGTAGGCGAGGGTGCGGCCGGTGAGGTCGCGGCCGAACTCGTCCATGATGGTCATCATGTCCGCCAGCGCCTGGCACGGGTGCGAGTAATCGCTCAGCGCGTTGATGACGGGTACGGTGGCGTGCTCAGCCAGTCGAAGCAGATTGCCGTGGTCATACACCCGGGCGCAGATGCCGTGCACCATGCCCGCCAGCACGCGCGCCACATCCGCGGGACTTTCGCGGCTGCCCAGCCCGACCGACCCGCCGGGCATCCCGATCGCGTTGCCGCCCAGCTCCAGCATCGCCTGTTCGAAACTGACCCACGTGCGCAGCGACGGTTTCTCGAAAATCATCACCAGCGTCCTGCCCGCGAGGATCGGCTCGTTCGCCCGGCCGGCCTGACGCTCCGCCCGCAACGCGAACGCCACATCCAACACATGCTCGATCCACGCGCGATCGTGGTCCGCCAGTGAAATCAGATGCCTGGACATATCGATGCTCATGAGCAGCCCGCCATCAGAGGAAAAGCGGGCATTCTAAGGCACCGCGCCCCCGCATGCGAGAGGCGGGGGAGATTCGTGGTTCAAGGTTCAAAGTTCAAGGTTAAAAGCGCAAGGTACGCCCGTCCAGAGCGCAGCCAGGGGCGGGATGCCCCCACCAGTCGCGTCGATCCATACGCATGACTACACTTGCCCCCATGCGATACCTGGCGATCGATCTGGGCGGCAAACGCACCGGGCTGGCGGTCGGCGACGACGTCATGAAGCTCGCCAGCCCCGTCGGTGTCATCGAAACCGCCAACCCCGAGGTCCGGCTGCAACAGCTCGCCAAAGCGGTACGCGAGTATGAACCGGATGCCCTGGTCGTCGGGCTGCCGCTCAATATGGATGGCTCGGAAGGCCCGGCCGCCAGGGCGGTGCGCACGCTGGCGAAGCAGCTTGAAGCGCGGTTCAGACGGCCGGTGCACCTCGTCGACGAACGACTGACCAGCTTCGCTGCCGATCAGCAGATGAGTCAGACCGGTCTCACCCACGGGCAGAAAAAAGCGGTGCGTGATGCACTGGCGGCTGCGGCGATCCTGCGTGACTTCTTCGAACGCGCGGAAAGGGAACACAAGGACGCGGACAAGGGTGAGTGAGCGGCGCGCATGAAAAAGGCCCGGGACGAATCGTGCCCGAGCCTGGGGTCGGTGGCTGAGTGGGTTACGCCGCGGGGGTGGGTTGTTCGGCCATCGCGCGGGCGCGCTTGATGATCTCCGCGGTGATCTGCGGCATCGGGTAGTGCTGCTGCAGGAAGTCGCGCAGCTCATCCGACTCAGCGATGCGGAAGTAAACGACCGGCGCCAGTCGATTGGCCGCGAACGTGACCGCCCGCGCCAGCCGCGATCGCGAAGCTGCCATCAGCAGCTCGCCCGTCGGTTCAAAGTGCAGCGGGATCATTTCAAACTGCCACGCCTGCCGTCGGTTGATCAGCCGCAGGGCATCGGCATCGACGCGCTGCTCCGACAGCTTGAACGGGCCGGTGAACCGGTAGTACTGCTCGACCCACGCGTTCTCGATGGACTCGACCGTGACGTCAAACATGCGCTCCGCCAGCACGCCGAAGGGCAGATGCTCATGCTTCTGCGCCTGGATGATCTCAAAGACCTGCTGTTCGGTGAGCACGCCCTGCTCGATGAGAATTTCGCCGATTCGAATGGGATGAGACACGGTCAACTCCTCGCGATTTTGATGCCTCGTTGGTCGTCGGCGACTGATGAACGCCGACCTGACACAGGCGACATCGACGCGCTGAAGTGACCGATTAACGCGCAGCGAAAAAAAGGGCCGGTAACCGGTGTGGCTGTGCCGTCTGGATAAATTAGGTAAACCTCAGAGCGGGCGCGAACACCGCTCAGAGGACTTAATCGGCGCGACGCACGCTCAACTGAAGAACATGAGCTTCCGAGGCATCAGACCATCGAAAGCCCACGCCCTCCGGGCGTGGGACCCCGCCCCTACAACGCCACCTCCCGATCCTTCTCGCTCGACTCATACAGCGCATTGACGATCGCCTGCACCTGACGCCCCTGCTCGCCCGTCGCGAACGGGGTTGTGCGCGTCTGGCACGCCTCCACGAACGACCGCATCTGCATGTCGAACGTGCCGCCGGAACGCAGGGCGGGAATGATGTCCACGTTGTGGCCGTTGTCCTCCGTGGCGATGCGCAGCTCCCTGCCGTTCAGCTCGAACGTCATGCCGCCCTTGTCGCCGAACAGACCGATCAGGTTGCGGACCGATCCATCCGGGAAGTTGCCCGCCCAGGTGGTGTTCAGCTCCAGCGTCGCGCCGTTCTCGAAGCGGATGAAGCCGTGGGCAGCGTCCTCCACATCGCACACCCCCTCGTACCGCGGCGGGCCGGCCCACATCTCCTCATACAGATAACCCTTCATCCGCCTGCCGAAGTTCGCATACACCTTGCCGCTCACCCGCGTCACGCGCGGAAAGTGCATCAGATGCATGACCAGATCGATCACATGCACGCCCAGATCGATCAGCGGCCCGCCACCCGACAGCGCCCTGGTCGTGAACCACGTGCCCAGCCCGGGGATACCGCGACGCCGATAGTAGTTCGCCTTCACGTGATAGATGTTGCCCAGCCGCCCCGCATCGATGAACGCCCGCGCGGTGTTGACCACCTTCGTGTAACGGTTGACGAAGCCCACCTGCAAAATGCGCTTGTGCTGCGCAGCCGTGGCGATCATCTCATCACACTCGGCCAGCGTCAGCGCCATCGGCTTCTCGACGAGCACATCCTTGCCCGCCTTCAGCGCCGCGATGGTCAGGCTCGCGTGAAACGCGTTGGGCGTGGCAATGACGACCGCATCCACCTCGCGCAGTGCAAAGAGCTTCTGCGGATCGGTGAACGCATGGGGAATCCTGCGCTCGCCAGCCACCTTCCGGACCGCCTCCTCATTGATGTCCGCCACCGCCGTGACCGTGACACCCACATCGCGCGCCGCGTTGAGATGCACCTGCCCGATCCCGCCAACACCGACGACGCCCAGCCTGATGCTCATGCTGACCTCAAGTTAGTGCAAAGTGCAAAGTTCAAAAGGATTCAAGCTGCAAAGTGCAAGGTTAAAGGTGCAACGTTAAAAGACAGCGCCATGCAACAAACCACATCCACACATCTTCACCGGAACGCTGCCCCTCCCCATTTCCCATTGCCAATTGCTTATTGCGTATTGCTTATTCCCTACCCCACCCCGCACCCTCATCCCCCCCATTGATTACTATTGATTACTGATTACTGATTACTCCCTCATACTCCACTTTAACATGCAACTGCCACCCCCCACCCCTGCGCCGCAGCCCCCGCCTTCGCTGCTCAGGGACGGCCGTGAATGCTCCTCGATCCCTGAATCTCTGCCCACTTTTCACTTCAAACAAGCTTCCCCAGCCCCCGCGCTGCGCGCTGCTCGTTGAGCTTCCCCAGTGCGCGCGGTTCCAGGCGCAGCAGCTTCACCAGTTGCGTGGCGGTGACGTTCAGCAGTGTCGCAGCCCGGCTGACGTCCCACTCCACCGCTGCCAGCACGTCCAGCGCTTCGGCCAGCAGGGCAGGAAAGTCCTCGTGCCGCGGGTTGATGCTCAGTCGACCGCCCGAACAGCGCGATCGCCACAATACGCTGGGGCTGTGGGTCAATTCAGCCGATGACAACGGTGTCCGATGATGCAGCGCCAGCTCGATGCGCAGCCGAAACAGCGCCTGGCGATGGTTCTCCGCCTGGCTGCGGCGCTCGGCTGCCTGCGCGGTCAGGCCCGTCGGCCGATGCGTCAGCACCACCGCGGTTTCGACCTTGTTGCGATGCTGCCCGCCCGGCCCGCCACGCCGCGTCGTCGCCGCCACGCAGTCACGCAGCAGCAGCGCAGGATCTAGCATCGCGGGATGAGATCGAGCCGTGGTCACGGTAGTATCGTAGAGGAAGAAATCCCAGGCCCGAAACCGAATGAAGCCCCGAAACCCCAAATCCCAAACCCATTAGTCATTCGTCATTCGACTGTCGTCATTGCCCCATGTCCACCGCTCCACCCCAATCCTCCTCGCTCGACGCATGGGCCGGCCAGCACCCGTGGCATCCGCGGGTCACACCCTGGTTCGTCTACATGATCTTTCTCACGGTGGCGCTGTTCGCCCGTGAGTGGCAGCCGGTCACCTACATCCCCATCAAGCTGTTGCAGACGCTGGTCGTCTGTGGCCTCATCTGGCGCTGGCGCCATCTGACGCCCGAACTCAACTGGAAGTTCCACTGGTCGGTCATCCCCGTATCGCTCTTTCTCACCGGCGCGTGGATCTATCTGAACAAGGGCATGGTCGCGCTCTTTCCGGGCCTGGGCGATGCGGAGCCATCCTTTTTCGAACAACTGGCAGCGGACGACAGCGGTGGAATCCTCTGGACCGCTGCGATCGCACATCTCATCGCCATGTGTACCGCGGTGCCCATGATCGAGGAGGTGTTCAACCGCTCACTGCTCCTGCGCAGCCTCAGCAGCGCGCGCACGACAGGCATCGGCCTGATGCAACTGCTGTGCGACATGCCGATCATCGGTGACTGGCTCATCCACACGAAACCGGGCACGCGGGCCACGCAGATGGAACCGGTCTTCGGCCCGCAGTTCGAACGCACACCGCTGGGCGAACTGAGCCTGTTCGGCATCATCGCCTCATCAGTCGTCTTCGCCCTCGTCCACGCCACCCGCGACTGGCCCGGCGCCATCGTCTGCGGCGTCACCTGGTGCATCATGCTCAACCGCACCCGCCACCTTGGCCTGGGCCCCATCATCTGGTCCCACGCCCTGGTCAACCTCCTGCTCTGGGGCCACGTCATGTACCACCACGAGTGGCAGTTCATGTGATTGCAAAGTGAATGAGAAAGGGACGAAGGAATCAGCGACGAGGGACAAGTGTTAACGCCCGTCCCTGAGCGCAGCGAAGGGCGGGGTCCCTCCCCATCACCAGAACGGTCCCCACACCACTTCCCCGCTGCGCCATCTTCCTCCCATCTGTACGGGTTCGCCTACTTCCGTGCCGGGCAGCAGGCGCACGCCTGCATCGATGAACAGTGCGTTGAAGCTGCCATCGTGGCGCTCGCGGTCGAGCTGGCGGTATTGGGGTTCCACGTTCAGTGCGGGGCTGATCGCGGGCTGATTGTGCGCTTCGGCGAGAAAGAGCGTGCGCGCGGGGTCGTCGATGAGGCGGGTGTCGATGAAGTATCGCGGCTGAGGCCCTTCGCCCAGGTTCGGGCCATAGGTGTTCGTGCCGTTGAGCACCGCGTTCATGCCGTAGTGAAACGCGTTTTTGCCGGTGGTGGAGTGCCTGCGATCCAGCGCGATGCGCGTCGGGCAGTGCCAGATCCAGTCGTTGGCGTAGCCTTCGTTCGCACCCAGCGGCGAGCCATCGTAGATCGAGCCATACGGCTGCGCGTTCACATACGGCGGCAGCGCGTTGTACCACGCATCAGGCATAGCCGGGCTGTTGATCGCGCCTTCGCGCGGCAGATGCTGACGATGATCGTTGCGATAGGCGAGCATGGCCACGCCCCACTGCCGCAGCCCCGAGGCACAGGTCGTGCGACGCGATGACTCACGCACCGACGCCAGCGCGGGAAACAGCAGCGCGATCAGCACCGCGATGATCGCCACAGCCACCAGCAGCTCGATCAATGAGAACGCTGCCCCGCCCCGAAAACGCGATGTCATGCCCCCCCTCCTGAAGGAAAAATGGAATGGTTTTCCCCCGCGCGTGTACGCAGCGCGAATCTTAAAAGCCCATGCCCTGAAGGGCGCGGGACCACGCTGCCCTGGCGCGCCAACTCGAAAGCCCATGCCCTCCGGGCATGGGTCCCACACCCGGCAGGGTGCGGGCATTCAGTCGCGACATGTTAACCAATCAACAATGCAAAATGAACCGCGTTCGCACGGCGCGTTCACCGCCCCGTCGTGATGCACATCGTCGCCTGACGCCGCAGGGTGACGCCAGTGGCGACATCCTTCACCTCCACGCTCACCACGGCGCTGTCCAGATCGGCGGGCAGCTTCGCCTCCGCCAGCGACAGTTCCAGCGTGTAGTGCGTGCCGAGGAACCCCGTGCGATATGCCGCGGCGAACGCATCCACATCAAACGTGCGCTCCAGCAACACCACCGGCTCCTGTCCCGGCCGCACCGCTGCCACCTGCACCACCGCCGTGGCCGACACCGGCAGGAACCGCCCCTCCTGATCGAGCGTCAGCACATACAGCCGCAGCGTGTCATCCACACCGTCGCGGTTCGTATCGAGAAATCCGCTGTAACGATCGAACCGCACACTGGTGAATCGCGGCTGACGGGCAAGCTGCTCCGCTGACGATGTGCCGCCCGTCTGCGCGAGCTGCTGCTCCAGCGCTTCGATATGCTCCAGCCGTCGCTCGATGTTCGCCTGAAGCTGCTCGACCTCGCGGCGAAGCTCGCGGTTCTCCTCGCGCAGCTCGCGAATCACCTGATCGGTCGGGCGCGACCCGCCCAGCCGGGCCTCGCGCACGCAGCCAGCCATCGCAGCCATCGCGACGATCAGCACAACGACCGTGATGTGGCGTTCAACGTTCAAGGTTCAGCGTTCAGGATTTCGCGGAAAAGGCATACCAGCCGACGATCACGCTTCATCTTCCTTCTCATGGCTGGCAGCCATGCTGTCGGGGATGTGTTCCAGCACGCGATCCGCCACGCCGTATTCCACCGCCTCTTCCGCATCCAGCCACTTGTCGCGTTCGCAGTCGCGGGCGATGGTGTCGAAATCCTTGCCCGTGTGCTTCACCATGATGCGGTACAGCCGCTCACGCGTGCGAAGCATCTCACGCGCCTGAATGCCCAGGTCCGTCGCCGGCCCCTGCATCCCACCGATCAACGGCTGATGCAGCAGAATCCGCCCGTTGGGCAGCATGTACCGCTTGCCCTTGGCGCCCGCCATCATCAGCACCGCCCCCATCGATGCCGCCAGCCCGATGCAGTACGTCGCCACATCGCAGCGGATGTACTGCATCGTGTCATAGATGCCCATGCCCGCGGTGACCGATCCGCCCGGCGAATTGATGTAAAAGTGAATGTCCGCCTTCGGGTCCTCGTTCGAGAGAAACAGCAACTGCGCCACGATCAGGTTGGCCGTCTCATCCGTCACCGGCCCGCCCAGAAAAATAATGCGGTCCTTCAGCAGGCGCGAATAAATGTCATACGCCCGCTCCCCCCGACCGGTCTTCTCGATCACCATCGGTATCAACTGCATATCGCGAATCCTTCCTGATTCATGGATCTGACCGCTGTCGGTCGGATTGTAGCACCCCACCCGCCCACGAGCGAGCGACAGACCCTTCACAACACAACCCCGCCCTTCATTGCACTCAGCGCAGGCGTTACCCCTTCATCCCTCAACCCCCTCCTGGATTCACTTTGCACTTTGCACTTTGAACTTTGCACTTTGCACTTTGCACTTCCCCCTCACAACCGCTGCCACCGCGCCACCGCACGCCATAACCCCGTCACCTGCTCACGCTCCACCACCCGGGGCTGATAACGTTCATTCAAAGGCTGCAGCCGAATCCGACCGCCAGGCTTTCCATCCGCGCCCTGCTCAAAATAGATGCGCTTGAACGTCACCTCACTGTCCGGCTCAAGCCGCACAAAGCAGTCACACCCATCCGTCACCGCAGCCGTCGGAGAAAACACCACGATGTCCCCCTCGCGATACATCGGCTCCATCGAGTCCCCCGTCACCCGCGCCGCAAATGCGCCCGGCTCCTCCATCCCCGGACACGCCACATACGCATCCGCCACCCCCACCGGCAGATCCAGATCCGTGAACTCACAGGGCACCCCCGCCGCCACCCGATTAATCAACGGCACCACCCCCACCCCACCCCCGAAGTCCACCCACACCCTGGGCGGGTGCCGCTGCCCCCGCTCCTCCTTTCCCTCCTGCTCCCGCGCATCCTCCCCCACCCACCGCGCCAGCTCCCCGCTGCGAAACAGCGCATCCAGATCCCGTCCCCCCCCCCCCCCCCGGCGCGCCCCCCCCCCCCGCCCCCCCGCCCCCTCCCCCCCCCCCCCCCCCCCCCCCCCCCCCCCCCCCCCCCCCCCCCCCC
>CALKHT010000003.1 GCA_937988825.1 uncultured Phycisphaeraceae bacterium | reverse complement strand
CGACCTGGGCAACGATGAACAGGCGTGGCGAGCCTGGTGGGCGGAGCATCGCGGCCTGCCAGCCGAGGTGTGGTATCAGCGGCTTCTGGCCAACTTTGCCAAACACAACGCGGAACTGGCGGCCCGGCAGAAGTGGGCACAGGACCGGCTGCTCGAAGCACAGCGACTCATTTACGAGTCGATGCCGTCGGAGAACCGCCCCGCCGCGCTGCTGACCATGCTGGGCGACCCACTGGAAGCGGTGCGGCTGCTGGGGATGGAACTGGTCCACCGGCGTCTGGTGGAAGGCAGCCCCCCCGGGCCGGAGTTGCTCAGGGCGGTGCGTGGACGGCTGGACGATCGCAACGCAGCAGTTCGCCGACGCGCGGCTTTGGTGCTGCGCGACGTGGCGGACGGCGAGGCGGCGGACCTGCTCGCCCGCCGGCTGGTGGTGGGCACGGAAAAAGACGTGGCGGCCCTGCGGGCATATCTGCTGCTCCTGACGCAGGTGCCTCGTAAGGAAGCGGTTGTCGCGGCCCTGGACATGCTGGCGGACCCGCGTTTCAGCGCCGAGGCGGCGGGCGTGCTCGTCGCGGCAGCCAATGCCAACATGCTCGAACCGCGTCAGGCACAGCAGGCAGCCCGCATCTGCCGCGAACACGTGCGCGATGGCAAGCTGCCCGATCCGCAGGCGGTGGCGCTGCTCGGGTTGATCGGTGACGACAGCGACTGGTTGCGCATCGAGCAATGGCTCGATTCGGACAACGAGGCGGTGAAAGAGGCGGCCGCCTTGGCGTGGGGTAAATCGAATCGGCCCCTGCTGCCACTGATTCAGCGGGCGACGGACCTGGTCATTCGCCCCAACGCGCTGATGGCGGCCGCACGGCGCGGCGATGACATGACCACGCTCATCGCCCTGATCGACGCCCGGCTGGAGCAGGATCAGCGGCAACGTGATTGGCAGGAGGCCCTGATCGCAATGGCCAGCCGGGTGCCCGCGATGGGCGTCATCCAGGCTGAACGCGAGCTGGCACGCATCGGTCAGCCGGTCGATCTGCGTGAACGGTTCGTCACCGCAGCCATCGACGCCCAGGGCGCCAATGCGGAAGCTGACCGCGATGCGATGGTCGACCTGCTATTGCTGCGGGCCGAGATTCGCATGGAAAGCAACGACTTCCAGGGCGCGATCGTCGACTACAAGCGGCTGGCGGAGCTGGCACCGGCACTGAACGAACGGCAACGCAAGCGGCACGATCAGGGGTTGCTGCGGGCTCGGCTGGCGGTGGGCTACATCGACGGCGCGGTCGAGGTCGCGCGTGCCATGATCGAGGCTGACACGCGATCGCCCGACCCGCAACTCCTCCCCACAATTGTGGAAGCGTTCACCCGGGCGGCAGAGCGGCATCTTGAAACCAATGGTGGTCAGCGTGCCCAACAGACACTGGTGGCGCTGCGGTCACTGTTTGGCCAGAATGTGCCCGAGCCGTACCGTGCTTCGCTCAACGAGCTGGATGTGCGTATCCGCCGGGTGCTCAGTACGCAGCCACAGCCGCAGCCTGAGTCACCGGCTCCCACCACACCCGCCGCACCAGCCCGGGCGACGACCGGCCAGACCTCCTCGCCACGGCCGGACAGCCTGCCTGCGGACCTCTACACCCCCTCCGATTTCTGACACCAGGGGTAACTCGCCAAACGACATGGCGCATCATTCGGGCCACCTCGCCCCTGCCCGCGATGGCGTTCCTCTGATACCATGCCGCGACCATGATCGACCTGAAAGACCTGCGACAGAATCCGGACAAGTATCGCAAGGGCGCAGCCGACAAACGCATCGACGTCGACATCGACGCCCTGCTGGAAATCGATGCACAACTGCGGGCGGCCCTGACCGAGCGTGAGAACCTCACGGCTGAGAAGAACCGCATCGGCAAGGAGATCGGCCAGCTCGCCGGACAGCTCAAAAAGGCGTCGCCGGATGAAAAAGACGCCCTGCAACAGCAGATGGAGGCGCTGCAGCGTCGGCCCAGCGAGATCAAGGAGCGCGAGCAGCAGCTCAATCAGTTGCTCGCCGAGCTGGAGCCGAAGCGCGACGCGCTGTGGCTGCAGGTACCGCTGCCGGCTGATCCGGATGTGCCCATCGGCGCAGGTTCGCAGGACAACATCGAAATTCGCCGATGGCAGCCGGCCTGGTTCAACCCGGCGGTCTCGTTCGAGCAGAATAAGGGCTTTAAGCCTCGCTCACACATCGAGTTGATGCAGATGCACGGTATGGTCAGCTTCGAGCGCGGCGTGAAAATCGCCGGGTCGCGCTCTTACGTGCTCACCGGCGCGGGCGCTCGGCTGCATCAGGCGGTGCTGCGCTACGCCTTCGACTATATGACCGGCGAGAACGGCTTCACCGCAGTGACCATCCCCGTGCTGGCACGCGAGGCGGTGATGGTCGGGACCGGCTTTTTCCCCCACGGCAAGGAACAGGCCTACCAGATCGCCAACCCGACAGGCGAGTACGATCTTTACCTCACCGGCACGGGCGAAGTCGGACTGATGGGGCTGCACCAGGATGAGATCCTCGATTACGAGGCGCTGCCACTGAAGTACACCACGGTGTCGACCTGCTTCCGCAGGGAGGCGGGCGCTGCGGGTAAGGAGACAGCCGGCCTCTACCGCATCCACCAGTTCGACAAGGTCGAGCAGGTGGTGATCTGCCGGGCGGATGAGGCGGAATCCCGCCAGTGGCATCAGAAGATGATCGGCTTCGTCGAGACGCTCCTGCAGCGGCTGGAGATTCCCTACCGCCTGCTGCAATGCTGCACAGGCGATCTGGGCCCCAAGAACGCCGACATGATTGACATCGAAAGCTGGATGCCCAGCCGGGGCGAGGTGGATGCCGACGGCACCCCGAAGGGCGACTGGGGCGAGACGCACTCGGCCTCCCGACTGTACGACTACCAGACCCGCCGGCTGAACCTGCGCTACCGCGATCCGGAAACGAAGAAACCGGTCATCGCCCACAGCCTTAACAACACGGTGCTCGCCAGCCCCCGGATTCTGATTCCGATCATTGAGCTGTATCAGAACGAGGACGGGTCAATCACGGTGCCGACAGTCCTGCGTCCCTATCTACAGGGATTGGAGCGAATTGGGTAAATTTTCTGTCCTGAAACGCCCGTCCCTGAACACCGCTCAGGGCGGGGTTTTTCGACTTCCATGTCGCGAAAGTGAGAATCGTAACAATCGCGACGAAATGAAGTTATAAAATTTTTGAAAACAAGGATCGATGTGGGACGGTTTGACCGGGCCGGGGATTTCCGGTATGATTCACGACTCCTATGACCGCTACCACTACCTCCAAGCCCAAGCGTGGGTCGACGGCCCGCGCCGATGTAAAATCAGCCCCTGCCAAGCGTTCCAGCCGCCCCGCGACCGGAACGAAAAAGGCCGCCACTAACAAGACGTCCGCCAGCAGCGCCACGTCGACGGCCAAAACAGGCGCGATCAGCAACTACACATCCGCACTGCGCTGGCTCTACGACCACATGGACTACGAGCGCATGCGGATCGTGCCCTACAACAACCGCCTGTTCAACCTCGACCGCATGCGCAAGCTGCTGGACCTGCTGGACAACCCGCACGAACAGCTTCGCTGCGTGCAGGTGGCCGGCACCAAGGGCAAAGGCTCGACCTGTGCCATGCTGGCGAGCATGTTGCAGGCGTGCGGCTGCACGGTGGGCCTCTACACCAGCCCGCACCTGGTCGACCTGCGTGAACGCATCACCATTAACGACAACATGGTCAGCCACGCCGAGCTGACCGACCTGTTCAAGCAGATCGCCGCGGTCGAATCGAAGTTCGGCTCCAGCCCGCTGACATTCTTTGAGATCATGACGGCTGCGGCGCTGCGTTACTACGCTGAGCAGGCGGTGGACATCGTTGTGCTGGAAACGGGGCTGGGCGGTCGGCTGGACTGCACCACGGTGGTGACCCCGCTGGTGACCGGCGTGACACAGATCAGCCTCGACCACACCAACATTCTCGGCCCGGACCTGGAATCCATCGCCCGGGAGAAGGCGGGCATCTTCAAGAAGGACGTGCCGGCCGTCAGTGTCCAGCAGGAACCGGCTGTCCAGCGTGTCTTCGATGAAGTCGCCCAGGAAGTGGGTACGACGGTCGAGTACACCGGCTCGCAGATCGACTTTTCCTATCGCTTCGAAGCCAACCGCGAGCTGGGCCCGCACACCCGGGTGTGCCTCACCACGCCGACCAGCCGGTTCGAACACCTGCCCGTGCCCCTACGCGGTGAGCATCAGGCGCTGAACTGCGGCCTGGCGCTGGCGATGCTCGACAAGCTCAAGGCGCACGGCTTCAACCTGAAGGAAGAAAACGTCATTGAAGGGCTGGCCAGGACAAAACTGGCTGGCCGCATGGAACAGGTCTGGAAAGAACCGCGCATCATCATCGACGGGGCACACAACGCCGCGTCGCTGCACGCCCTGGTCCGCGCCCTGGGGGCCCACATCGCCTACGACTCACTGGTGATGATCTTTGGCTGTGGGCAGGACAAAGACATCAACGGCATGCTCAAGCAGATCGCGCTTGGGGCCGACAAGGTGATCTTCACCCGCGCCAAGGCGAATCCGCGTGCAAGTGAGCCGGAGGACCTGCTGGCACGCTTCAGCGAGCTGTCGGGCAAGATGGCACAGGTCGCGCCGTCGTTTGAGGAAGCGCTGAGCCTGGCAAGTCGGGCCGTCAGCCGCGAGGACCTCATCATCGTCACCGGCTCGTTCTACCTCGCGGGCGAGGCGAAGAAGTACTTCGCCGATCACATGGCCAAAGCGCGGCGCTGAGGGTTAGGTGAAGGGAACGCGACAAGTCGCGTCGCTTCTTCCGTGTATTCGCGGCTCCGTGCCTGCTAACCTATTAGCGTGCGCCACCTGCCCCGCGTGATCGTGATCGCCGTCACCGTCTACCTGCTGCTGGGCGGCTGGGGTGTCATTACGCTGATTCGCGCGGGATCAATGACGAGCAACGTGCTGGGCTGGATTTACGCCGTGCCGATCGTGCTGGCTGCTGCGGCGTGCCTGGCGGTCTTTCGCCGCTGGATGAAATCGGCCCGCATCCTCACGCTCATCGCCATCGCTCCGGCCATTCCTGTCATCTTCAGCGAAGGCGTGCCCATCCTCGGCTACCCCTTCCCGCTGCGCATCCCCATCACGCTGGGCATGAGCATCCTCGACCGCGGGTTCTACGGTCTGGGCATCGAAATCCTCCCCACCGTCCTGCTCGTCGCAGCGTGGTTCTTCATCAAACCCGACGACAATGGTGAAGGCAGCCATCAAGCAGCCGATGCCTCAACTCTTTAAAATGCCCGCCATGACACGACGGGTTGTGATTACAGGATTGGGACCGGTCAGCGCGGTTGGTTTGGGGATCGAGCCGACATGGGAGGCGGCGGTAGCGGGCCGGTCGGGAATTGGACCGATCACCGCGTTCGACGCCTCGGGGTTTGACTGCCGCATCGCAGGGGAAGTGCGCGACCTGTCGGTCAAGGACTTCGTGCCCAAGAACTATCGCAAGGCCACGAAGGTGATGGCCCGCGATATCGAGCTGGCGGTGGTGGCAGCCGACTTTGCCGCACGCGATGCCGCTCTCGTGACGCGCGGGACCAATCCGGATGAAGCGCCCAGCTATGCTCCTCACCGCGTGGGGGCACACATCGGCGCGGGATTGATTGCGGGCGAGCTGAACGAACTGACCACCGCTCTGGCCGAAGCGCGGGCGGAGGATGGCTCGTTCGACATCCACCGCTGGGGCGAGTCGGGCATGGAGCATCTGACGCCGCTGTGGCTGCTCAAATACCTGCCCAACATGCTGGCGTGCCACGTAACGATCATTCACGACTGCCAGGGGCCCAGCAACACAATCACCTGTGCCGAGGCATCGGCCGGGCTGTCGATCGGCGAGTCTCTGCGCGTGATTCAGCGCGGTGCGGCGGATGCATGCTTCTGCGGCGGCGCGGAGAGCAAGCTCAACCCGATGGCATTCCTGCGTCAGCTCATGACCGGGCGCTACAACACGACGAGCAACGATGATGGCAGCCGGGCAGTGCGGCCATTCTGCCAGAACGCGGCCGGCAGCATCGTGGGCGAAGGCGGCGGCATCGTCGTGCTCGAAGCACTGGAAACGTTCAGGCAGCGATATGCAGCAGCAAGTGGCGACGTCAAGCCACGCGCTTATGCCGAGATCGCCGGTTTTGGCGCGTCACAAACGGTCAATCGTGAAGCGCGCAATCTGCGGCCCGACCCTGAGGGGCGGGGGATCGCGGTGGCGATCCGGGCGGCCCTGCGTGAGGCGAACGTCGCCCCGGGCGACATCGACCTGATCATCGCTTTCGGCCTGGGCCTGCGCGAAACCGATGCGGCAGAGGCCGAAGCGCTCAAGCGCGTGTTCGGCGAGACACTGTCGGGTGTGCCGGTGGTGTCGACCAAGGCGCTGGTGGGCAACTGTGGCGCGGGTGCGGGCGGACTGGACGTATGCCTGGCCGCCCGAGCGATCGCCGAGCAGATGATCCCCGCAACGATCAACTGCGAAAGCCCCCTGCCCGGCATCAACGCTGGCAGCGCCCCGGCACGCTCCGCGAAGATCAACACCGTGCTGACCTACTCCGCCGGCATCGGCGGCCAGAACGCCGCCCTGGTACTCAAGAAGATCGAGGTGTGAAACCTACAGTTGTCGGCGTGGTCGTTTCTGCGAACCACGCGGGCGTCCCAATCACCCCGATGAGGTACGTCCCCTGAATTATTGAAAGAAATCGATTCGCACGTTGGATGGATCGCGTGTGGATCAAGGAGATGGTCAAGTGAGTTCAAGCCCGCAGGATTCGAGCAGGCCGCAGAAGTCGGCGCATCGCGTCGTGATTACGGGGATCGGTTGGGTGACCCCGTTGGGGCACGACATTGAAACGGTTTGGCGACGGCTTCTGGCGGGTGAGTCGGGCATTGGGCCGACGCGGCGGTTTGACGCCTCCACGTTTCCCACGCAGTTCTCCGCGGAGGTGAAGGATTACGACTACCGCCAGTATGTCACACAGCCCGAGGCGCACGAAGGCGTGGGGCTGAACACCGCCTTCGCGCTCGGCGCAGCAGCACAGGCGTGGCGGGCGGCGGGTCTGGACAAGTACGACGATTTGGATCACGAGCGGCTGGGCATCTACCTCGGTTCGGGCGAAGGCTCGCTCGATTTTGACAACTACGTCGCGTCCAACCTCGCGAGCTGGAATGAGGAGGCACGCTGTGTGGATGCGGTGCGCTGGGCAGCGGTGGCGCAGCAGCGCATGAACGCCCTGCGCGAGATCGAGCAGGAGCCCAACATGCCGCTGACCCATCTGGCGATGGAGTTCGACGTGTTCGGCCCGACGTACAACTGCCTGACCGCCTGTGCCGCCTCCACCCAGGCGATCGGCGAGGCGACGGAAATCCTGCGCCGCGGCGATGCGGATGTGATGATCGCTGGCGGCGCACACACCATGATCCACCCCTTCGGCGTCACGGGGTTCAACCGTCTGACTGCCCTTTCCACGCGCAACGACAGTTGCTTCACAGCGTCGCGACCGTTCTCCGTCGACCGCGATGGCTTCGTACTGGGCGAGGGCGCGGGGATGCTCATCCTCGAAACACTCGAACACGCCCAGCGCCGCAACGCACCGATTCTGGCAGAAGTCGTCGGTTACGGCTCCAGCGCCGACGCGTACCGCATCACCGACATTCACCCCGAAGGCCGGGGCGCCGTGGCGGCCATGCGGCAGGCGCTGGAAAACGCGGGACTTAATCCGCAGGACATTGACTACATCTCGGCCCACGGCACCGGCACACACGAGAACGACTCGATCGAAACGCTGGCGGTCAAGACGGTGTTCGGCGAGTACGCCAGGCGTGTGCCCATCAGCTCGATCAAGAGCATGATGGGACACCTTATCGCGGCGGCCGGCTCGGTCGAGGCGATCACCTGCGTGCTGGCGATTCGCGACCAGAAGTTGCCGCCCACCATCAATTTGAACACGCCCGACCCGGCGTGCGACCTGGACTACGTGCCCAATCAGGCACGCGAGTGTCGGGTGGATGTGTGCCTGTCCAACAGCTTCGGCTTCGGCGGCCAGAACGACACGCTGGTGATTCGGCGTATGAGCTGATCGCATACGAACGCACAGAAATATTTCACGCAACACCGTCGCGAGGTTGGCGCACACATGCGTCAACCTTTTGTCTGCGCAGGCGTTGCCGCCAATCGGCGGGATCGGAGACAATTCCAGGAGCAAAATCTGGCGCCGGCCATGGGCGACGCGGCAACCAACGCTCGCGATATCATGACGGCACTTCCACCGTGAGATGTCGTCATGCTGATCGAATCGATCGATGTTTACCTCGTGCGACTGCCGCTCATCACGCCGTTCAACACTTCCTACGGCGATACCGATGTCATCGAATCAGTGCTCGTGCGCCTCACATCTGAAGGGCAGGAGGGCTGGGGCGAGGCAACAGCCTGGGCTGCCCCCAACTATTGCCCCGAGTACGCTGGCGGTGTTTTCGATGTGATCCAGCGTTTTCTCGGTCCGGCCGTGCTGGGCCGCACATTCGAGGATGCCGAGGCGCTGCAAGCCGCGATGCGTCCCTTCAAGGGCAACCCCTTCGCCAAATCGGCACTCGATACGGCATGGTGGGATTTGTTCGCGAAGATGCAGGGACAGCCGTTGTGGCGGGTGCTGGGTGGGAACGGGCCCACCGTGGACGTAGGGGCCGATTTCGGCGTGATGGAATCAATCGATGCGCTGCTGCAATGCATCGATGGTGCAGTCCGACAGGGGTTCAAACGTATCAAGCTCAAGTTCCGCCCCGGCTGGGATGTCGACATGGTAGCCGCCGTGCGCCGCACGTTTCCCGACGTGGTGTTCCACATCGACTGCAACTCGGCATACACGCTTGCCGATGCGGCGATGTTTGAAACGCTGGATGCTTACAACCTCGCGATGATCGAGCAGCCGTTGGGGTACGACGATCTGGTCGATCATGCCGAATTGCAGCGCCGCATCCGCACGCCAATCTGCCTGGATGAAAGCATCACGTCGCCCTCCAAGGCGCGCAAGGCGATTGAACTGGGAGCAGCCCGCTGGATCAACGTGAAGCCGGGACGTGTGGGCGGCCTGACACCGGCGAAGGAAATTCTGGCACTGTGTGAGCGTGCGGGCGTCCCCTGCTGGATCGGCGGGATGCTGGAATCGAACATCGGTGCAGCTCACTGTCTGGCGCTGGCGACACTGCCGAACGTGAAGTATCCCAGCGATGTGTTCCCGAGCGATCGGTTTTACAAGCACGATCTGGCCGACCCGCCAACGGTACTGTCCGGACCGTCGCAGATCACAGCGGTCGATGGGCCGGGCATCGGCGTGCGCGTCGCTATGGACCGGCTGCGGGCGGCGACGATTCGACATGTGACACAGCGGGCAAACAATCGAACGCGTGTACCAGTCTCGAGAACCACGACGGCATCCGGCAATATGGAAACGTTCCGCATCGAACAAGCCAGTCGCGATGATTTCCTCGAGATCGCGGAACTGGACCGCCTGACCTGGCACGAATCCTTCATCGCGGACGGCGAACACACCTGGCGCATCTGGTGTGAACACGCAACCGTGCTGACAGCCCGCGACTCAAAAGACAATGCGCTGATCGGCGTGCTGCTGTGCTTCCCGGGTGAGCGTGACACGGATGTGCTGCACAAGATTTTCGTCCACCCCGATCATCGCGGCCGGGGCGTGGGCAGCAGCCTCATGCGGGCGTTCCTCCAAAACACCCAACGCCCGGTGCTGCTGACGTGCGACCCACAGAACACACCTGCACTGCATACCTACGAACGATTTGGTTTCCAGCGGGCCGCCCTGATCGAAGGCTACTACCGGCCAAATGAGCATCGTTATGAGATGCGCTGGGAGCCGCGGTGAAGGTGGCAGATCATACCAGCATCATTTCACGCAGCCGCAGCCACATAAGCCGCGTGGCATTGCCACGATGGCTGATGGCGTTCTTTTCAGCAGGTGAAAGTTCCGCGGTGGTCTTACCGAGGGAAGGCACATAGAAGAGCGGATCGTAGCCGAATCCGTTCTCGCCTCGTCCGCGTGCATCGGGGCCCGCTTCCTCGCAGGTGAGAATCCGTCCTTCGATGGTTCCGCGCACAACCGCGATTGTTTCGATGTCATTGGCAGCATCACGCGGGCCGCACAGCGCCATCGCGCAGACGAAGCGGGCGGTGCGCTTCTCGGGAGGCGCATCGGCCAAACGTTCGAGCAGCAACCGATTGTTTGCCGGGTCCACCACACTTCGCGGCCCGGACATGCCCGAGTACCGCGCACTGCGCACGCCCGGTTCGCCTCCCAGCGCATCCACCTCCAGGCCGCTGTCATCCGCCAGACACATCATGCCCGCCGCGGCGGCGTAGTAGTACGCCTTGATTACGGCGTTGTCCTCAAACGTGGCGCCATCCTCGTTCGGTTCCGGAACGGTCATACCCACATCATCCAGCAAAACCAACTCGATGCGGGGTGTTGAATCACCCTCCGCAACTCGGCAGGCCTCCAGTGTCGAGCGTATTTCCTCAAGCTTGTGCGGATTGGAACTGGCAAGCAGAATCTTCATGACATCATTTTAGGCCACGACGGTGGATTTGCCGCGGTCCATGTCGCGATCGGGGATTTCCTCAAACGCCGCTGTAACGCGACAAGTCCGTCACTTCATAAAACCCTTCGTACCTCCCCCTACATATTCCACCAGTTCAAATCGATATCGTTGAAGATGATGTCATGCAGGTCGGCGTCCTCGATCTCGTGCTTTTCGACCTCGGTCAGCTTGCCAAGGTAAGCCGAATCGCGCGCCAGTTTCTCGGCGTGATTGATCAGCATTTCGAAGCGGGCGACGTGTGTGATAAATCGCTTGATGCCATAGTCAACTGCCTGGCCGCGCGTGATGACGAACGCCCAGTCGCTGGCCTGCAGCAGCAGCAGCTCTCGGCCAGCCTTCTGCAGCAGCGTCCTGATCTTCTCATCGGTGCGCCAGGGTAGCTCGAACGTCGCCTTGCCGAACATCGCCTCGCAGCGGTATTCGATGTCCCACATCCAGTTGATGTAATCGTTGGACCAGACGCGGTGGTCGCCGTGTTCACCCCATGAACCTTCGGGCATCGAAACGACCTTGTCGGGTGGATGATCCCGCAGGTACCTCTCGGTTGTGGTGAGGTTGATCGCGGGGTCGGCGTTGAAGGTGAGGATCACATCGCGCAGGAACTGCGGGCCTTCAAACCACCAGTGACCGAACAGTTCCGCATCGAACGTCGCCGTCACCACGCCCTGCCGGCCGCTGAAGTTGCGGTAATCCGCCAGACGACTGCGCACGAAGTCGCAAAAGTGCATGGCATGGCTGTAGATCTTGCTCGGCACATCGTCCGGGTAATACAGGTGCTTGTCGCCCAGGTCGACCTTGGTGCCCGTCACCTTCCAGTATCGCAGACCGCGCTCCCTACCCCACTTCTTGTGGAACTCCAGGTAAGTGCCGTCCGCCGGATAACCGATCGACCCAGACCAGACCTGTTCGCAGACGCGCGGATCGCGTGCAAAGACGCTGACGCGTGCCAGTCCGGTGCCGTCGGAGTTGACGCCGTGCGCCTCGTTAACGGAACGCCAGCCTCGCGTCGGGTAGCGTGCCGCCTCATCCCAGCCAACCTTCCACCACTGGCCATCGTTGAACACAAACTCACTGTTGGAGCGTTCGATGAGGTGATGTTCGACGAAAAAGTGGTCGATGGTCTCGTCGGCGACGAGGTGCTCGATGCCGATACGGTACTCCTTGCCGGCCCAGCCGATGGGCGGGTTCCACGAGCCGCCGGGGCGATAGGCGCATTCGGGCAGCCACATGCCGGTGGGCTTGAAGCCCAGGATGCGGTGACTGGTCGCCAGCCCGGCACGCAACTGGGCGCGGATGGAGGAATCCTCATAAAGCAGCGGCAGGTACCCGTGCGTAGCGGCGGAGGTGAGTATCTCGATGTGCCCCGCCCGGGCGCGATCGGCGAAGGCTTTGGGAATGTCCCGGCCAAGGGCGTGGAACTGTTCCAGCAGCTTCGTGTAGAAATCGCGCCATCGGTCCGCCAGGTACTGCATGTGGCCGTCGCCGGTCCGCTCGAAATCCTTACGATCGCTGCGTGCCCGATCAATGCGATCCTCGAGGTATTTCTCGAAGCCGGCCTTGAAATGCTCGTGGGCGAGCTGCTCCAGCAACACCGGCGTCAGCCCGATCGTGATCTGCGGCGAGGCATTGAAGAAGACGCACTCGTCGATCAGGGCGATCAGAGGCAGGTACGTTTCAGCCGCTGCTTCGTACAGCCAGTCCTCACCGTGGGGCCAGACCCCGTGTCGCAGCACATAGGGCAGGTGACAATGCAGGACTAGACAGAAACTTCCAAGTTCGTGGCTCATGGTCGCCTATCGTAGCGACAAACGCAGCCAACCGTACGCAGGATTGTCTGAAATATTGCGACAGGGCGGTTTGAGGGGAGGAGGTTCGGATCACGGGGTGGTTGCATCAAGTCGCAGGCGGCCAGAAAAAAAAGACCGGTCGCCTGTGAAGGCGACCGGCCCGTGAGTTTCAACCGGATGATGCGGATCAATAGTCGTAGTGCATCATCTTCGCGTCAGCTTCATAGGCGCCGGCAGGCGACGAAGCCGGGTTCTGCGTGGTACCGTCACGCAGGATGAACTTGACCGTCTCGTCGGCGGTGTGCCGCTGGAAGATGTTGTCTTCCTGCGCCTGCATGCCCTTGCCATATTGCGTCTGCTCGATGATCGGCGATTGCACCTGGGCCACGTGGTTGTCGTTGAAGCCCACGCTGCCCTGCCAATCACCAGGGTTGACCGTCCAGATGCTCTTGGCAGTACCCGCCCCACTGGTCGTGGTAGCCTTACCGTTGGCATCGGAATCGCCCGTGGTGTTGCGGTCGCTCACGACGACAGCCAGGCTGTTGCTGGTGTCACGCCATTCGTCATGTCGGCGGTAATTCTCCAGCTTGCCTTCGCCATCATGATCCAGACGCAGGACAGCATAGGAGTAGTGCGCGGTCGCAGTGGTGCCCATCACCTGATTGGTGCCTGGCACCCACGCGGTCTTGGTTTCACCCGGGCTGATCATATATTCCGGATTGAAGTAATCCTTGCGCACCAGCAGTTCAAACCGGGCCGAGGGGTCCGCACCCGTACGGCCGCCGGGGGTCGGAATCCCCGCCGTGGCGAAATCCGTCGACAGCAGCACCCGGCCATTGCTCTTGATACCCGGGAAGTACGTCCGGTTGCCCTGAGAGAAGATGACCATGTTCTGATGGATACCGCGGACGCGGCTGGAGTTTTCCATCATGCGGGCGTTCTTGCGGGCCGCGCTCAGGGCCGGCAGCAACAGACCGATCAGCAGAGCGATGATCGAAATCACCACCAGCAGCTCGATCAGGGTAAAGCCTCGTGATCGTTTCATGCTTACGCTCCTGAAGATAAAAGAATGGATGAATCCAAAAATCACAGATCCGCCTCGTGAGTCGGCTCAGGAGCGTCCACCACACAGACGCTTCAGACGGTATGCAGTTCAGAAATCAAACCCGAGCTTTGTCCCACTTGGCTGAACTGTCGAAACACTCTTCCCGATTCAGAGCCTCGAAAGCAGAGTTGCTCTCGAGGCTCAAACGGAGCAACACAGGAACGGCACAGGCGGGATCAATTCCAGATGAATGATGGCAGAACGCCTAAACCACCGGTGCCGACCGACCAAACAATCCCCGGGCTTACAACCGATCTTAACCGAACCGATGAGCGAACGTCAACCCCGTTTGCCGTGCCGACCGACGAATGAAACCCGAACGGTGTGCGAATGGGCCCATCCATAGAGTAACATGGCTGTTCAAACTGGTACAAGGGGCTTGATATGCGCTACGGATTGATCGCGTTCCTCGTTCTGACCGCCTGCCTGCTCGGTCAACAGGCCCCCTCTCAGGAAACCGCCCCGCCCACCTCGCTGCCTATGACTGGCATGGAAGACCCGCGTTTCCGTGCTTTCGATGAGGCGATGCAGAAATACATGCAGGAGCGTTCCATCGCGGCGGGCACCCTGGCGGTCCGCTGGCACAACAAGCTGATCTATGAACGAGCCTACGGCTACGCCGACCGGGAGAAGACCCAACCACTCACCCCCGACGCCATGTTCCGCCTGGCCAGCGTCACCAAGCCGATGACCGCCGCAGCCATCCGCTGCCTGGTCGCGGATGGCAAGTTGTCGCTCAATGAAAAGGTTTTCGAGATCCTCAAATTCGACCCACCGGCCACCGATCCGGACCCCCGGCTGGCCGAGATCACGGTCGACCATCTGATCTACCATCACGGCGGGTGGGACCGCAGCACCTCATTCGATCCACTGTTCAGCCCCTTCCGCATCGCCGAGGCCATGAACCTCGACCACACCCCCACCCCGCGCGAGATTGCCCAGTACATGCTCACCCAGCCGTTGCAGTTCAACCCGGGCGAGCGACGGGCCTACTCCAACTTCGGCTACCTGCTGCTTGGCCTCATCATCGAAGAACGCAGCGGCATGAGCTTCGAAGCCTACATGCAGAATCGGGTCATGGCCCCGCTGGGCATCCGCGACTGCTACCTGGCGCGAACACGCGAGGATCAGCAGCGAGAGGGTGAAATCTGGTACGCCTACCAGGGTTACAGTCGCTCGGTGCTCGACCTGTCCAGCCGGGAGCCAGCCCCGTGGGCCTACGGCGGGTTCTCGCTCGAAGCACAGTTCGCCAATGGCGGACTGGTCATGCGTGCCCGCGATGTGGCCCGCTTCATGGAAACCTACGACGCCTTTGGTAACCCATTGCAGAAGGGTGCCCACTGGCTGCACTTCGGAGCCATGCCCGGCACCTACACCATGGCCCTGTGGCGCAGCGACGGCATGAAGATCGTCGCCCTTTTCAACCAGCGCAACGGTGGGCGGAATCTGCGTGAGGACGCCATTCGCGACATGCTCGACGCCGCAGCCAACCAGGTGCTCGAACAGCTCAACGCCGATTGATGCCCCATCATGAAGCGCCGCGTCAACATCTATCGGCTCGGGCTTCTTGTCAGCCTCGTCGCTGTTATGGCGGTGTTCCTCATCTGGCCCATCGTGCTGACGGTACACGGCGGGTTCATTACACCGGATGGACAGTTCACTTTCGCCTACATCCAAAGCATTTTCCGCGATCCCATCCTGCTCGCGGGGCTGGGCAACAGCCTGCTCATTGCCTGCTTCACCACGCTGCTTTGCCTGTTGATCACATTGCCGCTGTCGACACTGGCGGCACGATACAACTTTCCCGGCAAGGCACTGCTGGGTTCGCTGCTGCTGGTACCGTTGATCCTTCCGCCGTTCGTGGGGGCGATCGGCTTCCGTGCCCTGCTGGGTCGGTTCGGCGCGATCAATTCGCTATTGGTACATCTGGGCCTGCTGGCAGAAGATCAGCCCGGGCTGGACTTTCTCGGCGGGCAGGTGCCTGGGGGCCAGCTTGCCGCCATCGCCATCATGGAAGCGCTGCACCTCTACCCAATTCTCTTCCTGAACATCACCGCCGCAATGGCGAACCTCGATCCCACGCTCGATGAAGCAGCTCAGAACCTTGGCGCATCGCGACTGCAACGCTTCATCCGCATCACGCTGCCCCTGATCCTGCCGGGCATCTTCGCCGGTTCGACGATCGTCTTCATCTGGAGCTTCACCGAACTGGGCACACCGCTGATGTTTGATTACTACGCGGTGACACCCGTGCAGGTCTTCTTCGGCCTCCAGGAAGTAGCCAACAGCCCGCGTCCCTACGCACTGGTCGTCGTGATGCTCGCGATGGCGGTCGGGCTGTATCTGCTGGGCAAACTCGCCTTCGGTGGCCGTGCCCATGCCATGCACGCCAAGGCATCGGTCGCGTCGACCTCTGTGCAACTGACGGGCTGGCGTGGCTGGTTCGCCGCCGGGGCGTTCACCGCCGTCTTCGTACTGGCAGTGCTGCCGCACATCGGCGTCGTGCTCGCCTCCTTCAGCGTGGATGGCTCGTGGTATCGCAGTGTGCTGCCGCAACAATGGACCGGGGAACACTATGTCGCCGCACTCACCCACGACCTGGCCATGCTCGCCATTCGCAACAGTCTTCTCTACGCCTCGCTGGCCATGATCGTCTGCGTGGTCATCGGGCTGGCAATCGCCTACCTGAACATCCGTGTGCGTATTCGGGGTGGCTGGCTGCTCGATGCGCTGGCCATGCTGCCGCTGGCCGTGCCCGGCCTGGTCATGGCATTCGGCTATGTCGCCATGACGCTGGCATGGCCGTTCGCCGAAGGTGCGCCGCTCGCTGGATTTTTCAGCGTCGTCGGCTCAGCACCCAACCCGATCGCTCTGCTGGTCATCGCCTACGCGATTCGCCGCCTGCCCTACGTGGTGCGCTCGGTCTCGGCCGGGCTGGAGCAGACCTCCGGCCAACTGGAGGAGGCTGCCCTCAACCTCGGGGCCTCACGCCTCACCGCCATTCGCCGCATCGTCGTGCCGCTCATCATGGCCAACCTCATCGCCGGCGGGATGCTCGCCTTCAGCTTCGCCATGCTCGAGGTCAGCGACTCGCTGATCCTCGCCCAGAAGGAAGAACACTTCCCCATCACCAAGGCAATCTACGCCTTCTTCAACCGACTGGGCGATGGCCCGTCCATCGCCAGCGCGATGGGCGTCTGGGGCATGGCCCTGCTCTCGGTCACGCTCATCGGGGCTGGACTGCTCTTGGGAAGGCGGCTAGGCGCAATCTTCCGCGTATAATCAACGCACGCATCACCACATGCACATCGTCATGCGGCTGCTTACGGGGACGCACCCATGGTGAATGACACCTCTGAAAACACCAGCCCTGCCACCGCGCAACGTTTCCAAGTTCGCTGGGTCATCAAAATCGTCCTGCGAACGGTCGTGGTGATCTATCTCATCTGGTGTGCGTTGCTCTATTTCATGCAGGACGACATGGTTTTTCCTGCCACGATGGCCGGCCAGGCCGGCAAGCCACCGCCAGAGGCGCATATCCTGACCCACACGCTGGATGACGGCGCAGTGTACGCATGGTTCATGCCCGCGCCAGGCGCATCAGCCGACGCACCCGCCCCGCTCGTCGTCTTCTTCCATGGCAATGCGGAGCTGATCGACGACCAGCGTACACTGGCAATGGCGTACCTCCAGCGCGGCTGGTCGGTGTTGCTGCCGGAGTATCGCGGTTATGGCAACGCGGCTGGCAAACCTTCGCAGACCGCCATTGTCGCCGACGCCGTGCACTTCATTCGCACCGCGACGGCGCGAGACGATGTCGATGCCGACCGCCTCGTATTGCACGGCCGATCGATCGGCGGCGCAATCGCGGCTCAGGTCGCCCGCGAACACAAGCCCGCAGCCATGATCCTCGAATCCGCCCCCGCCAACGTCGCCTCCATGGCGTGGCAGTTCGGCGTCCCACCCCTGCTCGTGCGCAACCCGTTCCCGACCGATGAAGCCCTGAGCACGCTGGACGTACCCGTGAGGCTCTTCCACGGCACGCACGACACCATCATTCCCTTACGGGATGGCCACCGACTGGCGCAGGTCGCCCTGCGTGCGGAACTCATCGAACTACCCTGCGGTCACAACGACCTGCCCGGTCCGCAGCGTGAACGATACTGGAAGGTCATCGACGCACTTTTGCAGGATGTGATCAACGGAAGCACGCAATCGGCGCATGGGGAGAACGCTCCAGACTGACTGGAACGTTCTCAAGCTCTCTCTTCGGGTACCCCGGTCGCCCTCGTTCAAGGGAATGGTTCAGGGTCTATCAGATTAATCTCGACCGCCGGCAAACTCAATATCCGAATGTTCGGATGTTGCTGTCATATCTGGAGTTAGTTACAGTGCCCGGCTCAGTCCGGGGGTATGTCCGACGGCCCTTTCGCACCCCGGACAGACATCGGATGTTTTCCTTTCGGGGCAGCAGCGCGTGAACGAAGACGACCCCATTGACCTGGCTTCCGTATCGAACCTGCTCGGGATGCTTGGGCGTATCCAAACCGAGCGCGACCCCGAAGATCGACGTCATCAACTGATCCAATCCTTGTGTGAACTGACGCGTGCATCGCGCGAAGCAGTTGAGTCTGTCGTGGATCGGCACGCAGGCTGGTTTCTCAACGATGAGCCCGCCGACCCGCCAACGACCATCCGCCGCGCCGATGTCGAGGAACTGACTCCGCGCCAGCGGCAGATTCTGGCCAGATTGCTGGCCGGCCTGGAGCCACGCCAGATTGCCCGCGACCTGGGCCTGACGCCCCACACCGTCAACACCTATCTCGCCGGCCTCTACCGTCGCCTGGGCGTCGCCAACCGCATCGCACTCATGGCCGGCTTCATCCAGATCCCCCACTGGCTCGAAGTCACGGAACAGATGACACCGCAGCGCGACAACAACTGAACCCATCGGACCGTCGCGCGAAGCTGCTAGCGGGCTACTGTCACGCCGTTGCTTCCCCGATGGGCAGCATCCGTCGCCGCCGCAGGGGAAGCGTCAACCCGCCAGTCGCCATCATGATCATCGACGCCGTCACCGGCTCGGGCACCACATACGCTTCGATTGTGAAGCGTGCGTGAAGGGTAGCCGCCTGCTCGCCCAAGTTAGTCGTCCAGGGGGCGAGGCTTATGTCGATATAAACCGGATACGTACCTGCCGGCATTCGTCCGCTGTCATGCAACTTTCCGTCGATAAACGGGCCGTCGACACCAAATGTATCAAACAGAGCGGATATCTCCGACGAGTGTCCCGCGAAATCAAGCGATGCATCGATCGTGTAGTCGAACGGAAGCGTGGTATGCACCCACAGATGTACCCCGGTGTACGCAAAGGATGAGATAGTATCGAGTTCATCATTCTCAGGCCGAGGCCCAACCTCCTGGAACCCCGCCGCTACATCCAGTTCACCGACGATACGGATGCCGCGATTGCCGATCAGTTCGATGCGGGTGTCATGCTCCGCCAACGCCCACACGTGATACACCCCCAGATGATCCAAATGCGAAACATCCACCGTTCGGTCGAATTTTTCAGGGGCAGTGGTGTGATACTGACCATCGAAAACGGTTTCGCCATGCTCGGACGTAACACGGGTCCCAGCACGCACCTCCCGCCAGACGTCATCGACTTCCAATGGAACAGCCCGGGCGGTCTGAGGTGCAAAAAGACCAGCAAACGATGCCACAGTAGCAAACACCGCCGCAGGTGCACGCAGGTTCTGACGCATCGCTTCCTCCCAAAAGTGCCAAAGGTCAGCCCGAGCCTCCAGCCACTCCAAATGCTCTCACGTCGACCACCATGCTTGAACGGACAGGTTATGACAAACCACGCGTGCCACGAATCAGGTCCTCACTGAAGCTGCCGCAGGGTAAACCCCCACCGCGTACAACTTCATGGCGTTCCTACCGCACGCGTGCCAGTTGTGATTGCGCATCGGCAATGAGTTCGGCGAGCTGGGGCGGAAGGTCGTCGCCGAAACGGGAAATGAGTGCCTGGCGGTGCTTTTCGATGAGGATTTCAGCCCGGTCGATGCCCAGAGCGCGTTCATCGGCGTCCAGTTCATCCAGATGATCGAGCGCGAACCAGACCGCCTGCAGCGCGATGATGTCAGGCACCGAATCGCGCAGCCGCCGGCCGGCATCGTCATCCGGCAGCGCCAGCGCGCTGCGCGCAAATTCCACCCACCGGCCGAGCAACACGGCCCAGGTGAGCTTGTCACTATCCAATGGAGCGTGAGCGTTCAAGGCAAAGTTTAGATTTCATCACGTGGCAGCGGTTCAACCGCAGTCGCACGTGCAACCCCACACGTCCATCACCGCTTGCATCTGGCCAGCGATCGCAGCTACATCACTGCGCTTCGCGCATCAGTTCCGGTACGTCGCCCTTGAGGTAGGGTGGGAAGGGCTGGCTGTAGACGTCGGTATAGAGTTCATCCAGCGGTGTGTCGGGGGCTTCGCTGGCATATTTGACCGCGTCGGCGGCCTGTTGTTTGGCATTACGGTCCAACTCCTCGATTTCCGCCTGAGTCGCCTGGCCCGTTTCGATCAGCCAGTTGACCAGGCGATTGATGCAGTCGGCCTGCTCGTACCGCGCAACCTCTTCCTTGGTGCGGTACTTCTGCGGGTCCGACATCGAGTGGCCCTTGTAGCGATAGGTGACGATCTCAATGAAGACGGGACCGCCCTCCTCCGTGCCAACTGCGGAGCGAATGCGATCGGCTTCCGCCTTGAACACATCGTAGGTGTTCAGCACATCCATGCCGTCGCACTTGGCGTAACGCATGTTGTAGGCGGCAGCCTTCCTGGACAGGTCATCGGCGGCGGCAGTACCGCGTGCGATGGCCGTGCCCATCGAATACATGTTGTTTTCCAGCGCGAAGATGATGGGCAGCTTCCAGATGGCTGCCAGATTCAGTGCCTCGTGGAACGCGCCCTGGTTGATCGCACCGTCGCCGAAGTAGCAGGCAGTGACTTTGTCCTCCCCCATGTACTTGGTGGCGAACGCCAGGCCGACGCCCAGGGGAATCTGCCCACCGACGATGGCGTGCCCGCCGTACATATGGTGGGGCTTGTCGAACAGGTGCATCGACCCGCCCTTACCCTTGGCGCAGCCGGTGATCTTGCCGTACATCTCGGCCATGCAGTAGTTGGGGTGCATCCCGCGCGCCAGGGCGTGGCCGTGGTCGCGGTAGGCGGTGATGATCGGGTCATCCGGCCGCAGGGCGGCGATGGAGCCGACAGCCGCAGCTTCCTGCCCGATGTAGAGGTGGCAGAAGCCGCCAATGCGGGCCTGCTGATAGCTTTGGGCGGTGCGTTCCTCGAAGCGGCGGATGAGCATCATCATCGCCAGCATGTTCATCAGCTCATCCTTGGAGAGCTGCTGGGAGGGCTTGACGCCCGCACGATGTCCGGTGACCGTCGTCATAACACACTCTTAACCCAAAGGTGATCGCGTACCCGCGGAGTCCACCCCCTCGCCATCCGGCCGACGCCCTAACCCCCAGAGCACGGCTATTCGCGTCCCTCAAGTCTAGGTCCCCGGCCGCCCCCCAGCAAGTACGGCCGGGAAACGGGGGAGCGGGGTGGGAAATCAGGTGATATGGCGATGTGGCGATTTGGTGAAAACGGAGGGTTTCGGGGAGCGTGGATCGCTGAAGCGACCACGCCGGGCCTTCCCTCGCCTCCTTGCATTAATCTACGGCGAGTTGCAGTTTCTGGGCGAGGAGGTGGGCGGTTTCGTGTAACAGGCGGTCAGTTTCACGCCAGGCAGCACTGTTGACCGAGAGGCTGCGGTGGGCGCGTTCATTGATGCAGCGGGAGAAAAGCGCCAGGTCGGTGATGGCGTCGCCCAACAGGGCATCGTCCCAGGGTTGCAGCAGCAATTGCGACAGTGCCGCCGCGACATCATTGCGCAATGTTGCCAGCCGCTGGTGGAGCTGATCGTGCAGTTCGACGAGCACGACAGCCGCCAGATGTTCCCGGCGTACGGAACGCATCGTGTCCGCCAGTGCCAGCCAGTCGCCGCGCACCGCTTCGTCAATCGCGTCGATCATCCGCTGTCGCAGCCCGCCGGCAAGCTGACGCACGGCAATCGGGTCGAGTTCCACACCCGCCCACCGATTGAATGTGCCATCTTCCGCACACAGCGCTTCAAGCGACCGTCCGCGCGTCAGCAGCGTCATGAGCAGCGTCAGGTCATCGAGTGTCGCGGCCGCGGCAGGCGCTTTCTCCCCCGCCGCCCACGCCCGTACCCACGCGCGGCGTTGGGCATCAATCTGCCGCAAGAGATCGGACATGCGTGTGCCGATGTAGGGCACTTCCACCGGCTCGTTGCGTTCAAGGGCGGCCCGCCACTGAGCCTCGCCGGGCATCTGCGTAAAGGTGGCGACCTGTCGGTCGAATCGGCCGATCGCGCGTGACGCCTCCGGACCAAATGTCGAATCCTGCAGTTGCTGCGCCAGTTGCGAGACATGACGGGCGACATCGGTACGGCTCGCAGCGGCGATCGACGCCAGACGCTGGCTGAATCCCCGCAATCGCACCAGCGTCGCCAGGTCCTCACAACGCTGATCGAGGTAGTTCAGCGACACGCTCGCCGCGGGCAGTGCGATCGCTCGCGGATTCTCCGCGATCTGCAGCGCAATATCCGCCACCAGCCTTTCACTTTGCATGTAGTGCTCAGTGAAACGAGCGAAAGCGGTGCGCAGGTCCGGCTCCAGCCCTTCGATGGTGAGTGAACGCTCCCGTGCGATGGTCTGGCCGGCTCGCGTGGCCCAGCGCAGCATGGCGGCCCCGATGAGGCGTTCCTCGCCCTGACCTCGCAGTTGCCCCAGCGCGGCTGCGAAAAGATCTCGCAGGGCCTCTACCACCGGGTCGTTCACTCGAAGCTGCGCCAGCGACGCGAGCAGACTTTCAAACGCAAAAAGCTGCTCGAAGCGTCGCTGCGCCTCGTTGCGCTGACGTGGGTCGAGGTAAGCAGCCATCGCGTCGCGCAGATCGTGTTCGATCGTCAGCCGCTCGCTTTCACCCAGCCAGGTCACCTGATCGAGGCTGGCAATGTAGTCGGCGACGCGACGCATGTGACGAAACGATTCAGCGGTCTGTGGTGCGTAGGCATCGAGTCCGGCTGCGCGGTTGAGCATCTCCAGCACGCGGGCCATGTGTGCGCGGGCCTCGGCGGCACTGGTCAGACTGTTGATGCGCTGCGCCAGCGCGGTGATATCGTCCGCCGTGGGTGTGGGCGAATCGAAGCCCGGATGTGACGATTCGACACCGCGCGGCGGCGGCCAGGAACCGGCCAATCGCGCATCGACGGCGGGGAGCGCGGCGAGCAGACCGCTCATCGTGCGCAGCAGATAAACGCGCACATCCTCTGGTGCGATGCTGTCCGGTCGCAGGTTCACCCGTTCCTCGTCGATAAAACGTCGCAGCGCATCGCCCAACCGCTGCCCCGCCGCTCCCTCCAGCGTCATATACCGTGCGAAAAGCGCATCGAACGCCTCGACATGGTTGGCGAGCGTGGTGCCGGCCAGCACGGCGTAACTGCTGTCAGCCGACGCGTCTCCCAGCCGCAGCAACACACGGGCGATCGAACGAATCTGAATTGACGCCTGATTCACCAGATATGCCGGAGTATTGGGCAGGGCGGCCGGCGCTCGTCGTAACTGGTCAATCTGCTGATCAAGCTGTTCGATGCGTTCCTCGACGTAGAAATTGGGCAGCGGCTGAACGTAGGGGCGGTCCAGATCGAGCTGCGCGACCACCTTCGCGGCTGCCAAGTGCAGCAGCATTGCAATGACCACCACGAAGATGCGCGGTCGATCACTCATCACGTCTCAGCATCGGTCGAGGGTCGCCACCGGCTGCAGCAAGGCGACGGGGTCGGGGTCACCGGGATAACGAATCCACTCGAGAATGAGGCCCTGCGGCGGCAGCGTGGGGCCGGTATCGCGGCGATCGCCCGTGGCGATGGCGTGATCGATCTGCGACGGCTCAAATCTGCCACGCCCCACCTCCACCAGCGTGCCAGCGATGATACGCACCATGTTGTAAAGGAACCCGTCGCCCTGCACGACGATGTGCACCTCCGGCGCGTGGGCCGTCACGTAGCACTGATGGATCGTGCGCACGGTACTGGTACGGTTGTGATGGACGGTGGTGAAGGCGGCAAAATCGTGCGTGCCGATGAGCCGGGCCGCCGCCTCGTTCATGCGGTCGATGTCCAGACGCGTCCAGCAGTGCCACACGCAATGGCGAATCCACAGCGGCCGCCGCACCGTGTTCCAGATGCGGTAGCGGTACTGCTTGCTTTCAACGTCGTTGATCGCGCGGAAGTTCGGCGCAGCCTCCTGTGTGCTGAGCACCTCCACGTCATCGGGCAGGCGGGCATTCACCGCCATCGTGATGCGGTCTGGCGGAATGCGTGTGGCGGCGTCAAACTGAGCGACCTGTCCCTGAGCATGCACCCCTGCATCGGTGCGGCTGGCACCCACAAGGTGAATGCGCTGCTGCAAGAGGTCCACCAGCGCCGCCTCGACCGTGCCCTGCACCGTGCGCAGCGGCTCACGGCCGGGCGGGTGCTGCTTCTGCCAGCCGTGGAACAGCGCCCCATCGTAGGCGATGGTCATGCGGTACCGTCGCACCGGCAGTTGCCGATCGGACCGGCTGAGGGGCTGGGGCTGCTCCACAACGTCGTACTGAGTCGTCTGGTCCTGCACACCCCAAGTGTATCACGCACGGGCGGCCACGGTCCCCTCCTCAACCACTTCCACCGCCTCCAGCGACTGCTCCAGGTCGGCGATGATGTCATCCGAATGCTCCAGCCCGACGCTCAGCCGCACAATGCCCGGCTGCCCCACCATCGCCCGGAAGCGTGCTTCGCGATCGGGCAGGTCGAACAGCCTGAGCAGATCTTCGGGGGTGAAGTACATGATGAGCGTCTCGAGGTCGCCCAGTGAAACCGCGTTGACAATCATGCGAAGTCGCCGCACGAAATCACGGTGGCCCTGCTGATCGGTGCGCAGGGTGAACCGCAGCACGCCGCCAAACCCACCGGGCATCTGCCGCCGAGCCAGTTCATGCTGTGGGTGGTCGGGCAGGCCGGGATAGCGCACCTGCGCCACCTTCTCGTGCGATTGCAACCAGCGGGCAATCGTCATCGCGTTATCGCAGTGAGCCTTCATGCGCAGCGGCAGCGTCGACACTCCACGCGTCACCAGGAACGCATTAAACGGGCTGGCACAGCCGCCCATGAGCATCATTGTGCGGCGCATCGGCTCGATGATTTCCCGTCGTCCCAGCACCGCCCCGCCCAGCGCATCGCCGTGACCGTTGATGTACTTGGTCGCGCTGTGGATCACCACATCCACGCCCAGCTTCAGTGGGTGCTGACACATCATGCCTGAGAAGGTCGAGTCGATCGCCAGCAGCGCGCTGTGCGGCCGCACCACCTGCGCCACGGCCGCGATGTCGGTCAGTTGCAACAGCGGATTGTCCGGCGATTCAATGTAGACGATCTTCGTGTCGTCACGCAGGGCAGCAGCAATGTTGCGCGCATCGGTCGCGTCGACGAAATCGACGCTCACGCCGGCATCCAGCCGACCTTCCGTGAAAAGCCACTTGGTGTTGGAGTAGAGCGTTTCGGCGAGGATGGCGTGCCCGCCGGATCGCAGCGCGTGAAAGAGCACGGTGCTCACTGCCGCCATCCCGCTGGCAGTGAAAATGCACGCCTCAGCCCCCTCCTCCAGCACCGCCAGCCGTTCCTCCAGCCCTTCGATCGTCGGGTTGCACGCCCGGGTGTAGACGTAGGGCGTAACCCGGCCCTCTTCGTCCGGCCGCAGGTCCGCGTTGCTCGCCATCACGATCGGACGCTTGAAGCTGCGCGTCACCGGGTCGATGCGATTGCCCGCGTGGATTGCAGCTGTCTGGACCCGCCACGTCCGCGTGGAATTGGTCTGATTCGTCGCCATGAGAAATACCTCCCGTCAACCTTGCGCGCCCGCCGCCTCCAGGTCGCAAAAAACATGGAATCGTGACACCTTTGTATGTACGCTATGAAGCTCGTTGTACGCTCCGGATGGGGGGCACTTTTTTAAGGAGCACTCGCCCATGGCAGATCACGTTTACAAGATCGTGGAACTCACCGGCTCATCATCCACCTCGCTGCAGGCCGCGATCGAAAACGCCGTTGCCCGCGCCGCCAAAACACTGCGCTATCTGCGATGGTTCGAGGTGGTGGACACCCGCGGCCACATCGAGCAGGGCCGCATCGCCCACTGGCAGGTCACGGTGAAGATCGGCTTCCGACTCGACGATGAGATCGAGTTCGAAGACGATTCGGACTACTACCGCCACAACCCCGAAGTCGCAGCGCAGGAAAAGAAGAAGGAAGAAGAGAAGGAAAACAACACCTCCCGCAAGCGCGCGACCAAGAAGGCGTCACCCGCCCGCAAAAAACGCTCCTGATCCTCCACCACGTCCCCCACCAAGCACCCCACCGATGCCCACCCACACAGTGGGTGGGTACGGCCCCCCTTTCACATTGCCGCCCCCATTCCCTCCTCTTCCTCGCGCATCGTCTCCGGATCGATCCCCCGTTCGCGACACCACGCCCGATACGCCTGTGGCGCGATCTCGCTGGGCTTGATCTCGCTGCGCCCGCCCCAGAAAACGTTCGTGTACAGGATCGGAATCCCAGCCTCCTCCAGATGCCGGTCGATTGCCGCCTTGTGCGCCAGCACCACGTCCTTCTCGGTACCGTGCGCAACGCCCATAATGTTCACGTTGTTGAAATCAGGCCCCGCCTCGCGCCAGTAGGCATGCGTCATGATGTGGTGACGGCCCACCTCCAGCCCAGCGTCGATCTCCCGGCCCGGCGGCACCGCCCAGTGGAACAGCGCGTTGTATTTCGTCACCGTCGTGCCATCAGCCAGCTTCTTGACGTGCTCCAGAAACGTTGAGAACCGCCCAATGATGTTCCGGCGGTTCAGGTCCTCGGCAATGCGGTAGAACGTCTCCAGGTCCACCCCCGCCTCAGCAGCCCGCCCCGCCCACAGGTCCGGCTTGATCTCCTCAACCGCGAACTCGCGCTTCAGCGCGACCAGCACGTCCCACTCCTGCTCCGTCAGCTTGACCACCTGTACATCAAGCATCCGCCCCGGCTCCTCGGTGCGTGATCCCGGCTCGATGGTCCGCCGCCGCACGTGCCCCACGCCCAGCGCGAACAGTTTCTTCGCGGGCAGCAGCTTGTAACGCAAAGCCCCCGTCTGCGACGCCAGGTAGTCGCAGTGCCTGGTCATCGAGTAGCCCACGGGCACCTTCAGGGTGGTCCACAGCCGATACTGCGAACCAGCCGTGGCTCCATCGGTCGAGCGGATGACCACGTGCCCGCTGAAGGGGTCCTCGTTGAACATGAAGTCGAAGGCTTCATTGAGCCGGTCGGCCGGTACCTGCCATGCCACCAGCGCCCCCGGCGCGAGATTGGTCGCCATGAGCGTCTGCCGCACCCGGCGGATCGTCCCCGCTTCGAGCATCGCCCGAATCCGCTCGATCACCACCTCCAGGTCCAGCCCAGCCTCCCGTGCGATGTACCCCAGCGGATCACGCTGAAAACCCTGCACCTTATCCTCAGATATGGCCAGAATTCGGGCATTGATCGGATCGTTCACCGCAACGGGAAGGGTCACTTCGTTCATAAGACCAGTTTACCCGAAGATCCCCTCCCCGTCACCCCGCAACGTTCAGAAAAACCGCCGCCTCCCCTGAAAGCCCACCTACACCGTGGGGGGGTCCCCTTTCCCTTGGAACCCTTGGGTTGAAGATGCCAGCAGCGACTGGTTCGAAAAGCGGCTTCCCGCCATCGCTCGGGAGCATGGGTTCAACATCGTGGCATCGAACCGGACGTCTGATCTCCCGGACCCCGCACCGCAGTGGCACGGCCACGGCCAGAGCCGCATCATTCGCGCCGATGGCCGCATCCTTTCCGCCCTCGACCCGGGTCGAGGAAGGTGTGGTCGTCGCCGAACTGCCATTCCCCGCCTTCGATTACGTGGATCAGCCATGACCTCTGGCTCCGCCTTTGGGCGGTCGGGACAGCGACACGATCCGCTGCAACGCGGATGCTATAATTCCCCCGTTCCGATTCTGGCGTATCCTGCGCCCCGTTCGTCAGATGACGTGCGGCAACATGGAATGGGTGACCATTCCAGTCCGGTGGTCCTGTAAACCTCTGTCGAGCCAGTTGTGACCTTGACTTCCACTGCCCCCGACATTGCCGCGACGGCCCACACGCAGCCGTTGCTCTCCGTGCGAAATCTCAAGACTTACTTTCCCGTGAAGCGCGGCGTGCTGCGTCGGACAGTCGGGCATGTCCGCGCGGTGGATGATGTGAGCTTCCACGTCCACCGACAGGAAACACTGGGGCTGGTGGGTGAGTCCGGCTGCGGCAAGTCGACGGTTGGCCGAACCATCCTCCGCCTCATCCCCGCAACCGGGGGAACGGTCACGTTCAACGGCACCGATGTCTTTTCCGCTCCGCGCGGCGAGATGCGAAAGCTCCGCCGGCAGATGCAGATCGTCTTCCAGGACCCCGTCGGCTCGCTCAACCCGCGCATGACGGTCGGCCGCATCATCGGCGAACCCATCGCGGTGCATAACCTTGCCCGCGGCAGCGAACTGGACGACCGTGTCGCCCAACTGCTCACCCGCGTCGGGTTGCAGCCCGAATACGCCCAGCGCTACCCGCATGAGTTTTCCGGCGGACAGCGTCAGCGCATCGGCATCGCGCGGGCGCTGGCGCTGCAGCCGCAGTTCATCGTCTGCGATGAACCGGTCAGCGCGCTGGACGTGTCGATCCAGTCGCAGATTC
>CALKHT010000002.1 GCA_937988825.1 uncultured Phycisphaeraceae bacterium | reverse complement strand
GTTCAACGCCGCCCAGCTCAAGACGATCCAGGAGATCATCACGCTGGTGGTCTTCTGTGTCTTTTCGGTGGTGTATCTGAAGGAGGAGCTGCGCTGGAACCACATGGTGGGCTTCGCCTTCATCGTCGCGGCCGCATTCTTCGTGTTCAGGAAGTGGTGACGCGACAGCAGGGCCTCCACGTTCACGTCGACGTCTCCCCTTCTGGACCCGCTGCACGGGCAATGGTGGCGTTTGGGAAATAAGTCTGATCTGTTATCATGTTGCCGCACGTGCGATCCTCCCCGCTAATCGCACATGGGAAGCAAGGCGCCTATCGCGTCTTGTTTTCGTGAGCTTTCCTGTGCTACAGCGTCCGGAGGAATTCAATGTCGCTGTCACGTTCCCGTCTGTTCACGCGTCGTTCCATTCTCAAATCCACGGCTGTGCTGGCTGCAACCCCGCCTGTTCGTGCCCACGCGGAGAACTACAGCGATGTGACCTACACCAGCGACTGGACGCACTACGCCTGGCCCTACGTGCGGATGCATCCGCAATTCCTCGGCGAGGCGGGAGGTGTCATCACCACCGACGACGGCCGCACGGGGCAGCAGGCGACCAACGGCCAGTCCGAACGCTGGATCGATTACAGCAACACGGTGTGTGGCATTACCGAGGGACAATATGGCACGTTCGGCCCGCGTCGTGATAAAGCGCACGATGGCAGGCCCTTCGTTCTGAAGAAGGGCGAACAATGAACCCGGCGTGTCGGCCTGCTGGTGCATCTCGGCGATGTCACCACGGGGCAGGTCGCCCAGCGATATCAGACATACATCGAAAACCATGGTGAAAATCGAACGCATTGATCTTTATCCCGTCCGGTATCCGATGACGAGCTACTTCAAGTTTTTTGTCGGCGCAGACGGCCGATGCGCGCGCAGCGCAATCACCGTGCGCATCACGGCCGACAACGGTGTCGTGGGCTGGGGCCAGAGCGTGCCCATCACCCGCTGGAGCGATGAAACGCCCGAGACAGCGCTGACGGCGATGCGGCATTACTACGTCCCCGCCCTGCTTGGTCGCGACGCGACTGACATCGAAGGCGCGCTGGCGGCACTGGAGCGGGCGATCGCGCCCGGGTTCTCCGCCGCGATGCCCATCACCCGCGCGGGGCTGGAAATCGCGCTGCATGATCTGGCGGGTCGGCTCACTGGTCGCTCGATCACCCAGATGTGGGGGATGACAGCCGCTCCCACCATCCCGCTGAGCTGGACGGTGAACGTGCAGCAGCTTGATGATGCGGCCGCGGTGGTGGAGGAGGGCCTGCGACGTGGCTACCGTCATTTCAACATCAAGGTCGCGCCCAATATCGATTTCGACCTTGCCCTGCTGAAGGAGGTGCGCCGCTTTGTGCCCGATGTGCCGTTGTGGGTGGACGCCAACTGCGGCTACACACTGGAGGCGGCGCTGGATGCCGCACCAAAGCTCGCCGATGCGGGCGTGGAGGTGCTCGAGGCACCGCTGCGCCCCAACAACATTCGCGGTTACCAGAAGCTGCATCAACAGGGCGCGCTGCCCATCCTCATGGATGAGGGCGTCATCACGACCACGGAACTAGCCGAGTTTGATGGGCTGGGCATGATTGATGGCATGGCGATGAAGGTGCCGCGCTGCGGCGGGCTGGCGTCGTGCAAGGCGCAGATCGAATACTGCCTGGCGAACGGGCTGATGTGGCTGGGCAGCGGCCTGACCGAACCGGACATCGCGCTGGCGGCAGCGCTGCAGGTTTACGGGGCGTTCGGGCTGGATCGCCCCGCTGCGCTGAACGGCCCGCAGTTCATCGCTGAGACCGTTTTGCAATCGCCGCTGCGCATTGGCGACGGAATGGCGCATATTCCCACGGGGCCGGGGCTGGGTATCGAGGTGGACGAGGAACGGCTCGACGCCCTGATGCACGGCCGAACATCGGCGGTCTCCTCCGGCATTCAGAACTGATTGCAGACATCGCAAACTCGTCGCCTGAAAGGAGCGAGCATGACGAAAATCACGAAATTCGCGACCGTGCTCACAGCCATGACATGCGCCCGGGCCATCGCGGCTGAACCTGTGACCATCACCGTCAGGACTGGCGAGTACGATCGCGTCAACGTGCCCATCCGCTTCACACTCGACGCGGAGCATGCCCCGTCCAAAGGCACACAGTTCACACTCGTCGAGAAGGTGGATCGGGATTCACGTATCGCGCGCGCCTTTCCTGCGCAGGTGGAACATCGCCCCGACGGTACCGCTGAAGTGTTTGCGATGGTGACGTTCACCCGCTCCACGGAATCAGATCCCCGCATGGAACTGATCCCGGTCATCAACAACGCCCTCCCTTCCAGCCTTCGCACTCAGATCGTCGATGATCAGCTTGTATTGTCCAGGCGTGATGCGGAGCTGCTGCGCTATCAGATCACCCCGATGCGCAACGCACGTGGTGGTGAGCGTTTTCCCGTTAGTTCGTTCATCCATCCGCTGCGCACGCCGTCGGGTTTCGTTCTGACCGAGATCCAGCCGGACGACCACCTGCACCATCTTGGTGTGTGGTGGCCTTGGAAATTTCTGAGCGTGGAGGGCAAGCAGTTCAACGGCTGGGAGATGCAGGAAGGCCAAGGCGTGGTGCGCGGTATCGAGGTCCGGGAACATCATGCGGGCAACGTCTGCGCGTCCTTCACCGCCATCTCTCGGGTGATCGATCGCAAGAACTACAGTCAGGAGCGTGTGATCCTCAACGAAGAGGCGGAAGTTCGCGTCTGGCCGGCACGGGTGAATAAACTGAACGGCTACTTCCTCGACATCACGCTCACGCACACGCCGGCGGTGGATCAGCCGGTCCAGGTCGTCAATTATCGCTACAGCGGGTTCTCCATCCGTGGTCCCAAAGGGTGGAACCGGCACAACAGCACGATCCTGACAAGCGAGGGCAAAACGCGCGACGACTCCAACGCCACCCCGGCCCGATGGGTGCGCGTCGAAGGTGAAACCGGCAGCGAAACAGCCGACGGCAAGGCGGGCTGGATCATGATGTTCCACCCCGACAACGAAAACCACCCCGAGAAGCTGCGGACGTGGGATTCCCGCAACCACGACGGGGCAATCTTCATCAACGTCAACCCTGTGCAGGACAAGCCACTGACCATTCAGCCTAATCAGCCACACATCCGGCGATATCGTCTGTTCGTCTACGATGGACAGATGGAGCCGTCAACGGCCGAGGCGCTGTGGCGGGATTATGCGATGCCGCCCGAGGTGGTGGTTGAGTGAGGAACAGAGGACGCGGAGGGAGGGAGAAAGTGGGTGACGCGGTTGAGGTGAGCTGGGGGGGATTCCGGGGTGTTTTATGGGGGATGGGGTGGTTTTGTGGGGGTGATGCTCATGTCAGGCGATTGCACGGCCTCACGGATGACGGCAAATCCTTGATTGGCCGGGCGGCTGGGCCGATGGGGACGATATACTGATAGGTGAGAGTTGCCCCCGCGTTGGATAATCGCGGTCGGGCCGGCCTGTCACGACTGCCGGGAGGTCGACATGAACGCATCCCAGGTCAGCGCACTGGTGTCCCGCATCGGCCTGCGGCTTCACGTGCAGGCGTTCGCACGTCGGTTCGCCCTTTTCACCCTCTTTGCCGCGGGGGCGTATGCCCTGCTGCTGATTGCCAGCAAGGCGTTCGCCCTGCTGCCGGATGTGTTCAGCGCGTGGACGGTGCTGATCGTGCCGGCGGTGGCGGCGGTGCTGGCGCTGGTGCTTTATCCCCGGCCGACACGCACCGATGCCGCTCATGCCATCGACCGTCGGCTGGGTACGAAGGACCTTTTCCTCACCGCGACACTTCTGGACAGCGCCCCGGGCGAGTACAAGCCGCTGGTTCAGGGTGAAGCGGAGAAGACTGCCTCCAGCGTAAACCCTGCCACGGTCGCGCCGTTCACCTTCAGCAAGCGCGGCGGGCAGGCCGTGACCGCCCTCGTGGTGCTGGCGCTGGCGACGCTTCTGCCCCAGTTCGACCCCTTCAACTTCGGCGAACAACGTGAGATCGAGGAACAACGCCGCCGTCAGCTCGTGGAAACGGTCAAGACGACCGAGACGCGCAAGGCAGCGCTGAGCCGGGTGGAACCGCAGGCTGCCCAGTCGCCCGAAGTGCAGCACGCCCTGGATGAACTGAAGCGGGCGTTCCAGTCCATGCGGAAGGATGACCCTGCGGGCAACCTGCGCCGACTTCGCGAGAAGCAGATGCAGGTGGGCGAACTGGTCAAGCGCACACAGGAAGCGCGACAGCGCGAACAGGGCGCACGCAACGCGATGGCACTTCAACAACTTGGCGGCATTCAGAACGCGCCGGTGCGCCAGGCGATGCAGAAACTCAAGGAAGGCGATGCCAGCGACCTGAAGCAGATGCTCGAGCAGATTCAGAAGCAGATGCAGCAGTTGTCGCAGGAGAAGGACCCGACCAAACAACAGCAACTGCAGCAACAGATACAGCAGCAGCTCCAGCAGTTGAAGAGCGCCGCCCAGCAGGCGGGCGCCCAGCAGCTTGCCGATGCGCTGGAACGGGCGATGCAGCAGATGCAGATGGACAACATGGAGGGCCTGCAGGGCGAGGCACTCGAGGCAGCCATGGAGTCGATGCAGTTGTCGGAGCTTGAGGCGGAACAGTTCTCGCAGATGATGCGTGACGAGCAGGCGCTCAAGCAGGCGATGGAAACGCTGCAGAAGGCGATGCAGGCCAATCAGAAGGAACCTCTGGATGGGGGAGAATGCGAAGGCTGCAACTCGCTGGAGGAATACGCGGAGCTGTTCGAGCAGAAGGCGGGCAACAGGCCGGGGCAGGGCGTGATGGGGCAGAACGGCGATCCCGAAAATGCGGAAGGCGCCGGCGGGCCGCGCGATGAGGACCCGAACCAGCAGATGGACAGCGTGGATGAGCGTGCCCCGAGCAAACTGCAGCAAGGCAAGATCCTGGCCGGCTGGAAAACGCGCGATCTGTCGGAAAAGGGAGAGGTGAGCCAGGAATACCGCCAGGCGCTGCAGCAGGTGAAGCAGGAGGTCAGCGCTGCGGTGCAGTCGGAGGATGTGCCGCCGGGGTATCGTGATTCGATCCGCAAGTACTTTGAGAATCTCGACCCCGAGGATCTGCCCGGAGCGGCGAAGCCGGCGGGGAATGCGGGCGACACGGGGACAGCCGCGCCGTGACGATGTCTGCGGCATCGTTGACGCGACAGATCGCGTCGTTTCATGAGCCTTTCATTTGCAGGAGTGTTTCGTGCGTCACGTCTGGGTTGTTCTGGCGCTCTTCGCGGCGGTGTTGACGGTTTCAGGATGCGGGGCGTCGGAATCCGATGCGGACCTGGTTGTCTACTGCGCCCACGATGAGGTGTATGCACGCGAGGTGTTCGACGCGTTTGAAAAAAACACCGGCATTCGCGTGCGGGTGAAGTATGACACCGAGGCGACCAAGTCGCTGGGGCTGACCGAGGCGATCATCGCGGAGGCGGGTGATCCGCGCTGCGATGTGTTCTGGAACAACCAGTTGCTGGGCACGGTGGAACTGAAGGAGCGTGGGCTGCTGGAACCGTATCAGGGGCCGGGCTTCGCGCGGATTCCCGAGGCACACAAGGACCCGCAGGGGCATTACGTGGGATTTGCCGCCCGACTTCGGGTTTACGCACTGAATTACGAGACATGGCCGGCCGCGAAGCTCGATGAAAGCGAGCGTGATGCCGCGATTGAAGCGGTGCTCAACGGCAACGACCTTTCGCGTGTGGCGATAGCCCGGCCGCTCTACGGCACAACCCTGTCGCACTACGCGGTGCTCTGGCACGTGATGGGTGAGGAGAAGATGAAGGCGTGGCACCAGAGCTGGCGGCAACGCGGGGTGATCGAACGCGGCGGCAACGCGACGACGCGCGATCTGGTCGCCCAGGGTGTCTGCGATATTGGTCTGACCGACACGGACGACTTTTTCATGGGCCGCGACGCAGGCCACCCTATCACCATGGCGCCGATCTACATCACCGATGAAGCCGGCCGCCGCCGCACCATCTGCATCCCCAACACGGTGGCGATCATCCGCGGCTGCAAAAACAGCGATAACGCCCGCCGATTCGTTGATTTCCTGCTTTCGGAGGAGGTCGAGATTCTGCTGGCCAACTCGGCCGCACGGCAGGTGCCGCTGGGCCCGGTCGATGAGTCGCGGCTGAACGATGATGTGCGACTGCTGCGACGCTGGATCGAGGATGCCTATCCACTGACCGGGCTGCACGCGGCGCGGATGGCGTGCCTCGAATGGCTCAAGGCGGAGTACGTGCGTTGACGCTGGCGCAGGAGTGCGCATGGGCGGTGTGGCGCGGGATAGTGGTGGCACTGCCCGCGGTGTGGATCGCCTCGGCTTTATGCGCGGTGGTGGACGGCGGTTCGCAAAAGCCGGCGAGCCGGGGCAGGCGTGTTGTGCGTGGCCTCATCTGGGCGGTGATGCTCGCCCCGCTGCTGACGCCGACGCTGCTGGTCGCCTATGCGTGGCGGCCGACAGCACTGGCGTGGGTGCGCGACCCGGCGTGGGTGGAGTGGCTGTACCGGGGACTGCTTTTGGCGCGATATGCACCGGTGGCGGCACTGGTGCTGTTGCTGGCCCCCCCGCCGCCCGTGTCGGCGCAGGCGATGCATGCGGGGCAATTGCTTGGTCGCCGGTTTCAGCCGGGGCTTTGGTGGCGCGGGCCGGCCCGACGGGCGATCGTCGCTGGCGCAGCGGTATTCCTGCTGAGCTTCACTGAGTTTGAGATCGCGTGGCTGCTGGACATTCGCACGTGGACGGCGGTGATCTTCGATGCCCAGGCCGCCCGCGTGCCGCTGGATCAGATGTTGCGCATGGCACTGCTGCCATTGGCGTGTCAGGCGGCGGTGGTGGTGCCGGTGATCTGGCTGGTGCTGTGCGATACGCGATTGAGCGGGCAGACCGCCCCACCACGTCTGCGCGGGGTTGGGTCGATTGTGACAACGGGGTTGTATCTGCCGGTCGCGTTCGTGCTGGGGTGCGGGTATCCGCTCTGGATCGTCGCGGCGGGAGCCGTGCGCGGGTTGCGGCCGCTGCTGCGACAGGACCTGACCGTCGGCACGCTGCAGCAACTGGGCTTCGGCGTGCGACAGGGCGCGCTGGCGGCGGTCGCGGCGGTGGCGATCGCTCTGCTGCTGCGGCGAACACATCGCGGTGCGGCGACAGTGGCGTGCGTACCGGGACTTTTCGGGCCACTGATCGTGGGGATGCTCACGATGACATTGTTTCGCTGGCTGCCACTTCGCGGGGTGTATGACACGATCGTGCCGCTGTCGCTGGCGCACATGGTGTGGCTGCTGCCAATCGCGGTGCTGCTGGTGGCACTGCTGGGGCCGCGACGCGCCCAGGCGATGCACGCGGCGCATCTGCTGCGGCAGGCGGCCACGCCGGAACTGCAGCGCTGCGGCCGACGGCTGATCGGCCACCTGTGGGTTCGGCCGCTGATCTGGGCGGGCTTCATCCTCTTTTGCATGGCCTATTTCGAGCTGACCGCCACCGCCATGCTCGCCCCCGCCGGTGCAACCCCCGCCACCGTCATGGCGTACAACAACATGCACTACGGCCAGTATGATGTGCTGTCAGCACGCGTTCTGATGAGTCTTCTGCTCGCCCTGCTGCTGTTCGCCCTCGTCGCGGCGGCAGCGAAAGGAATGCAAAGGAGTGCAAAGTTCAAAGTTCAAATTGCAAAGTAATTCCACACACCGACGGCATTCGTCCTTTTTCACTTTGAACTTTGCACTTTGAACTATCGCTCATGCTCTGGACGCTTGAGGATGTCTGGCTTGGGGGGCGTCGGTCACCGCGACTGGCGGGGGTGTCACTGTCGATCGAACCGGGCGTCACCGCGGTGGTCGGGCAGTCCGGGGCGGGTAAGACATCGCTGCTGAACGTGCTGGTGGGGTTCGAGCAGCCGGACCGCGCTTCGCGGCGCGGGTTGCGCTGCACGATCAACCGGGACGATCATCCGCTTGCCATCTACTGGGTGCCGCACGATGGCGGGTTGTGGCCGCACCTTTCTGCACGGGCACATCTGGAGTATGTGACGGCGGGCAGGCCCAGCCGCACGGATGAACTGCTCGCCCGGTTCGATCTGCTGGACGATGCCGATGCGACGCCGGCAACCCTTTCGCAGGGGCAGCGACAGCGACTTTCGGTGGCACGCTGTCTGGCGGCTAACCCGAAGGTGATGGTGATGGATGAGCCACTGGCACACGTCGATCCGGGGAGGCGAGGCCGATACTGGGATGCGATCCGCGAACACATCGAGTCAACCGGCTGCTCGCTCGTCTTCGCCAGTCACGATCCGGCGACGGTGCTGGCGGAAGCAGCCCGCGTGATCTGCATGGACCGGGGCTGCGTCACCTTTCAGGGCGACACCGTCACGCTGTACCACAACCCGCCGACGCCGAAGCTCGCCGATTGCCTTGGCCCGCACAACTGGCTGACCGGCGCGTGGCTGCCCGGTGAACACGATCAACATCGCGACAACGACCTCGCCCCAGCAACCGACGATTCCGTTACAACGATAACGACCACCGCCGCCCGCGCGACACGCATCGCAGACCGCACCATCGGCCCGTGCATCCGTCCCGAACAGCTCGATCTGATCCCCGACCCGGTCAGCCCGATTGTCGTGCGATTGTCGCGCTTCTGCGGCAGCCACAGCCAAACGCTGGTGCACCATCGCGAACTGGATGAGACGCGGGAACTGGTACATCGTGCGGGCACGCGGCTCCTGCAGGCGGGAGAAACCGTTGCCCTGCGGCTGGTGCTGATGTTGCTGTTATGCGTCACGCTTTTCACGCTCACCGCATGTGGTGGCGATGCAGACCCGACATTACGGGTTGTACACGCTGCTTATCGCATGATGCCGCCCGCCGGGCCGCGCATCCCCGCGCCGCGTTCGATCGCGTTCGGGCCGGGCGATGAGATGCTCGTGCTGGACACCGCCGGTCGCGTGCTGGTGTTCAACGAAGCGGGTGAACTGGATCGACAATGGGAGATGCCGCGCCACGATCAGGGCCGCCCCGAGGGCGCGTGTTATCTGCGGGATGGCCGCATCGCCGTGGCGGACACGCACTACTACAGGGTGGTGTTCTTCGATCGGGATGGTAACGTAGTGGGTGAGTTCGGCTCGCAGGGGAACGGACCGGCGCAGTTTGGCTTTCCCGTCTCGATTGTGCAGGATGATGCCGGCCATCTTTACGTCGCGGAATATGGGGGCAACGATCGCGTGCAGAAGTTCACGGTTGAGGGTGAGCAACTGTTGACGATTGGCGGGCCGGGGCTGGAACCGGGGCGGTTTTCACGTCCGCAGTCGATCGTCTGGTGCCGACCACAGCCGGGCACGGGGCAGGCGGTGGAACGTCACGCGGCGGGCCTGCTCTTCATCACCGATGTCGAGAAGGGCTGCCTGCACATCTATTCGGGCGATGGCGATTACCTTGGGCTGTTCGGCGAGGACTGGGTCGCCCGACTGGCGCAGATTCAGAACGAACGCGGCGCGGTGGATGTTTCAAGTGGGGTCGACCCCACCGAGGCGAATGCCCATCGTTTCGGGATGCCCTACAGCGTGGCGGTCGGACCGGACCAGTGCATCTACGTGCTGGAATACGAGAACGCGCGGCTGTCCAAGTTCACGTTCGACGGCCGACTGCTGGGGCGATTCGGTTCCCCGGGGCGCGGTGAGGAGCAGTTGCTCACCCCCTGGGCGCTCGATGTGGATTCACAGAACCGCATTCGCATCGCCGACACCGCCAACGCACGGATCGTCGAACTGGTGCAGTGAGTGGGTATCGGTAGGACGCGAACGGTTTCGGTGACGGAGCAGGGGTTTCAGTGGCGAGGTCGCAACAGGGCAATGCATCACGCGGGACCTGGTCAGCCGGTCAGGCGCGGCTGCGTCCTGCGCTATGGAAGCGCGTGCTGTGGACGGTGCTGCCACCAGCACGGCGGCAGGTGTCGCCCGCGGCGATCGCGCCGTTGATCGCTTTCCTCGCCGTCTATGCTGTGATCTGTCTTACGCTGGAACTGTTGTCGGTGGTGAACTTCACCGCGCCGATGGCGTTCGCGCTGATGGCGCTGGCGCCCTGGTTCTGGTGGATGCACATGGCTGGCTACAGCGGGCTGCGCGGCGGGCGGGCGCAGGCAGCGTTCCTCTGTCGAATGCTGCTGCTGGGCATCGTCGTCGCCATGCTGGCGGAGCCACGCTCGGTGCAGAAGAACGAGCGCATGGCGGTGATCTTCGCTGTGGACGTGTCGCCCTCGATCTCGCGCGAACTGCAGGACCGGGCACTTACCTTCGTCAGTCAGGTCGCCGCAACCAAGCCGGAGCGCGACGAGGCGGGGCTGGTCGTCTTTTCACGCGAGGCGGCGGTGGAACTGCCCCCGGCGATGAGCTTCCCCTTCGAAGCGATCAACGCCCGCGTCAGCCCGGACGGTACCAACATTGAAAAGGGCTTGAGTCTGGCGGCGGCACTGGTGAAGGATGACATGCAGGGCCGCATCGTGCTCATCACCGACGGCGTATCGACCGAAGGCGCGCTGCCGGCGGTGCTGGATGATCTGCGGTCGCGCGGCATCGCGGTCGATGTGCTGCCCATTCAGTACGACTACGCAAACGAAGTGTGGATCGAACGCCTGCAGCTTCCCAAACTGGTGAAGGCGGGTGAAACGTATGAAGCCGCAGCCATCATCTCCAGCCTCGCGCCGGGCAAGGGCAAGCTGATCCTGCAGGAAAACGGACGCGTCATTTTCGAGGGCGAGGTGGAGTTTGAAGCGGGCAAGAATCGCTTTGCCATCCCGCTGCCGCTGCGTGAGCCGGGCTTTTACGAATACACCGCGACGATCGAAGTGCCGCATGACCGCGACGGTGTGTCGGAGAACAATCGCGCGATCAGCTACCTCTACCTGCAGGGCGAGGGCCGGGTACTGGTGGTAACCGACCCGCAGGGCAATCCACTGGACTGGCAGCCGATGGTCGAGGCGATGGAGCGCGGCGAGCGGCGCGTCGAGGTCATCACCGCTTATGAGCTGCCGCGCGATCCGCTGGGCCTGCTGCCCTACGACTGCATCGTCTTCGCCAACGTGGGGGCGGATTACTTCGACACGTTCCAGTTGCAGGCGGTACACGATGCGGTGCGCAATCAGGGCAGCGGTTTCCTCATGGTCGGAGGGGAAAACAGTTTCGGCCCGGGCGGCTACCATCGCACCGCGGTCGAGGACATGCTGCCCGTCACCATGGACATCACGCAGCGAAAGGTGATGCCCAAGGCAGCGCTGGCGGTGCTGCTGCACACCTGCGAGTTCGCTGAGGGCAACACCTGGGCCAAGCAGATCACCAAGCAGGCGATCAAGGTGCTCAGCAACTTCGATGAAGCGGGCGCGCTGTCGTACGATGGCGGTAAATCTACGTGGATCTTCCCGCTCATGCCCGTGAGCAACTTTCCGGACATGGAGATCAAGATCAATCAGGCGCAAATCTGGGACATGCCCGATTTCAACGCGCCGATGCGGGCAGCGCTGGAAGGACTCAAGAAGAGCGATGCTGCCACCAAACACATGATCATGATCTCCGACGGCGACCCGGCCCCGCCTTCGCGGGCACTCCTGAAGGAGTTCGTGGACAACAACATTTCGATTACGACGGTCGTGGTGTTTCCGCATGAAATTCCCCAGAACACCGCACCGGGCATGACACTGCCCCCCAATCATCCGATGCCGGCCATCGCGCGCATCACCGGCGGCAAACATTACCTGCTCTATGCCGCGGGCGATGAGAAGAAACTGCCTGCCATCTTCATTCGCGAGGCCAAGACGCTGCGCCGCAGCATGATCCAGAACAAGCAGTTCGTGCCTGCGGTGGGTTATCCATCGCAGATCCTCAAGGACATCCCCTCCATCCCGCAACTGGATGGCTACGTCATCACATCGATCAAGGGTGCCCCGGCTGCGAACGTGCTGCTCGTGCCCGATTCCGAGGATCAGGACCCGGTGCTGGCGCGGTGGAACTACGGCATCGGCAAAAGCGCTGCGTTTACCAGCGACCTTTCACCGCGCTGGGGCGCCAGATGGCTCAACTGGGAGCATTACGAAGCCTTCGTGAAGCAGCTTATCACCGACATCTCCCGCGTGCAGCAGGCGGGTAACCTGCGGATCGACACGTTTCCCGCCGGGTCCGAGGGTGTGGTGATTGTGGAGGATCACGCGGAGGAAGCGCGCTTTCTGGAACTGGCAGCGGTGGTGGACGGGCCGGACGGCGATCAGCAGGTGATACCGCTGCGGCAGATGGGACCGCGACGCTATGAGGGGCGTTTCCCGCTGCGCGGCACCGGGCGCTATCAGGTGATGGCGACGACGCAGCAGTCCGGGCCGACGCCGAGCGATGGCGGACTGGCACCCGATGAACCGGTCCGCTTCGGCGAGCGTGTGCATGGCGGGTTCGCCCTGCCCTACTCGCAGGAGTTCATGCGCTTCCGGGCAGACCCGATCACGATCGAACAGATCGTGGATGCGACGCAGGGGCGCATCCTCACCCCCGAGATGACCGGCAAGGAAATCTACGGCGTCGAACGCACCGTGCGACAAAGCTCCACACCGGTGGCGGACATCTGGTGGTTGTGGCTCCTCATCGCGCTGCTGCTGCTGCACGATGTGGGCATCCGCCGGGTGCAGATGGACTGGGCGCTGGTGGCGTCGTGGTTCCGCTCGCGGTCGACGGGTCAATCGCAGGAAACGCTCGACGCCCTGCGGCGTCGCAAGGCCACGGTGGCGTCACAACTGCAAAAACGGCCGGATGCGCCGACCACGCCGCCGCGTGGCAAGGTGGACGGCCCGCGTACCGATGGTCTGGACCTCACCGCCCCGCCGACCTCGCCGAGCGTGATGAAAAAGAAAGAGGAACCGGCGAAGCCTGACCAGCCCTCGCCGACCTCCACAACGGAACGCCTGCTCGCCATCAAACGCAAACAGCAGG
>CALKHT010000001.1 GCA_937988825.1 uncultured Phycisphaeraceae bacterium | reverse complement strand
TTCGACCGGATCGAGCGATTCGCCTTCTACAAGGCGGCCGCGGCCGACACAGTAGCGCTGACCATCCAGACCGGCGAACAGCGCATCTGGGCTAACCTGTTGCTGACCGTGGGGGTCATCAAGGGCTGAGCCTGGCCACAGGCAGGGCCGGTGTACTGCGACAAGTCGCATCGTCATAAGAGCAAGAATCGACAAGCCCTGCGCCGCAGGATTGTTTATTTCGTTTTGCGCAGTTACAATCGACCAACTTTTCCCACGGCAAGCTCGAGAAAGCAAATCAGTAAACCAACCATTTGAGGGGCGAGAGCAATGTTTAAAAGTCGTTTTGGCGTGTGTGTCGCGATCGTTCTGGCGGCACTGGCAACCAGTTCGGCCCAGGCACAATCGCTGCTTTACACCTTCGATTCGGGCTGGCCGACCGAGATCTACTCCTGGAGCTCTACCACCTCGGCTGACAGCGCGACCGATCTTTACAACGACCGCAACAGGTCACTCTACATCGGCACGTCCTACCCGGGATTCGAGAACAGTGTGCTCTTTGGCACGCCAGGCAACGCCGCGCTGTGGGGAGATCAGCTCAACGGCTCGGTTGCTTTCGAGTTCTTTGGGCAGGAAACCACGCGTTACATCAGCTTCGACTTCGCCTGGTACATCAACAACGATGCCGCCCGTGATTTCATCTACGTCGATCTTCTGCAGTATGGCTCCACACTGAGCACACAGCAGATCTTTCTGCCCGACTGGTTCGAGACAGACTTCGGCGGCTGGGAAGGTAAGGTCGTCATCAACACCAGCGACTACGGCTTCGACGATGGCATCACCGGCATTCGCATCAACGTCCACGAGCCTTTCGGCCACTCCAGTGGCGCCTTCGCGATCGACAATCTCTATGCCAGCACAAACGTGCCAGGTCTGCCCGACGAAAACAACACGTCGCAGCTGAAGATCACCTACAACGGTGGGACGGTCGAGTATGACTGGGTCGGCCTGACAATTCTGCAGGACACGGGCGACTTCAGTTACCTCGACGAAATCACCAACGTCGGCAGCGATGCCACGACCTACACGCTCTCCTACGACGGAGGCGTCCACGCGCCCGACTATACCTCCGTGGTCAACGTACCGATCGGAGGCTATGAAACGCTGCCCCCCGGTTCGCTGATCGCGATCCTGCCGACCGATCAGGCGTCCGGTTCCTACACCGGCACGGTCACGCTACACAACGACATCAACCCCAACGACCCGGACAAGACGCTGACGATCGAGTATCAGGTCTATGCCCCGGCGATCGTCACCGTCAACACCGGCGACGTCATCACCCCCACGGACAACAACACGATCAGCATCGCCAACGCGGATATCGAAGGGCATGATGGTGCCCTGCGTGCGAGCCTTCAGGTCGTCAGCCAGGTGCTGGAGGGCAGCGGGTTCTACCTCGCGGATGACGGACTGAAGGTCAACGACCTGATCCTGCCGGGCGATATCGCGACCACGACGATTGGATTCAATCCCTACGGCAAGGTGGCAGGCGAATATGAAGGCACGTTCGCGGTGTCGCTGGCGATGGTGGCTGGGCACTGGCCCAGCTGGGAAGGCCATGCAACCGGACTGAACCGCGCTCCCGCCCCGGAAACCTACATGTGGCAGCTTCGCCACGTTGTCGCCAAAACGACCTACGTTGAGCAGACCATCGATCCGGGTACGAACCTGGGGCAGGCGGGTATCGGCCTCGCCGATGAACACACCGCCATGACGCTGCTGGATGGCTACCTCGCCGAATCGCACAGCGTCATTGCACAGTTCACCACCAACCCCAGCCCGACCACCGCAAAGATTCTCGGCAGTGCGGTGGAACTGAATCTGGGCGAGGTCTCTGGTTACTACGTGCTGCAACTGACCTACCGCGATGAGGATGTGCCCGCGGGCATCAACGAACTGGATCTGCGGCTCAACGTCTATGACCCGGAAACCGGCGCGTGGGTCCATGCCATCCTGCTCAACAGTGATGGCGGTACTGGCGGCACCTTCTTCGAAGGCAGCTACGACGCCTACCTTGCCTTCATCGGTTTCACCCCCGCCCTGAGCGCCTACGGCGTCGACACCGAACTCAACCATGTCTGGGCCGTCCTCGACCACAACAGCATCTTCGGCATCGCCGTCCCCGAACCGGCGTCGCTGGTCCTGCTGTGCCTGGGCGGAGCGCTCGTCCTGAGTCGGCGGCGGTGAGAGGCGGTAGAGTTCAAAGTGCAAAATGAGGTTCGTGGCCCCGGACGCCGCGCTTGATTCGTTGCCAATGACCTTGCTTGCGTCTTCGCGAGAATAGGCAATCCGCAATAAGCAATCGGCAGTGGTTAATTGTTCAGGCTCGTCCGGTGAAGCGGAGGCCGCCGGTGGGTTCGAGGTCAGGGACGTGGATCGGGCTGCCCTGGCTCAGTTGCTCGTAAACCTGTTGCAACGACTGGCAGTAGCGCTGCCTTGAGAAGAAGCTGTAGGCTTCGTGGCGGGCGGTGTCGCGCAGTTTCCATGCGAGCTGGGGGTCGCCAACGACGCGCGTCAGCCGCTTGACCGTTTCCTTGATCACATCGGGTTTGGACAGCAGGGCCGAATGGCGATCCTCGACGATTTCGCTGATGGCGTAGGTCGCTTCACCGACGATGGGGATGTTGGCCGCCATCGCCCATAAAAGGCTCAGGCCGCCGCCCGCATTACCGCATGCCAGCGCCACATCACAACCGCTGAGCACCGACCAGGGTGCGGTCATTGCCGGTTCACTGATGATGCGATCGGGCCCGCGCGTCTTGCCGAGCATGTGCTGGGCTCGCAGGCGGTGTCGTGCTCCGGGATGCATTGCCACGCGCCATTCCAGCGGGCCGGTCACCTCTTCAGCGATGCCCGCCATCAGGGCTGTGCGCACAGCATCCGCTTCCTCCGGCCGATCGCTCAACAGCGCGATCACCTTTGTACGCTGGTCATCCGCCGGGGGAATCCCCCACCGCTTTCGCAGTGCGGCGCGCTGGCTTGTATCGATGCGCCCCATGTCGATGCCCGGGCGCAGCACCTGCACCGCTTCCTCGGCCACGCCGCGGGTCAATAGCGCCCGCCGCAGCGTCGCACTGATGGGCAGGAACGCCGTTGCCGCTCCGCCGATACGGGTCACCTCCCGGCTGAGCGTGCGAAACCAGTGCGTGGTTCGCTCATCCGGCTCGCTGGTAACTGTCATGACCCGGGGCACCTCGCGCAGCGCCAGTGCCGCAAGGCTGAGCGAACCAGCCGACCAGCAGTGCACAACATCGATGGGCTGCCACTGTCTCAGGCGTCTCATAACCGCCGGCCAACCCAGCATCGCCCTGCCGAAGGGCACACCCATCAGGTGAACGTTTCGGCGATCGACGTGCAGCCCCGCTCGTGCCGCCGCCCGGCGCAGGGCTGCCCCACCCAGCAGCAGCACGTGCTGCTCGATCGAGCCGAGCCGCCCCATCGCCGTCGCCAGCATGGCCAGCGTGGTCGGCGTCGCCTGGGGGCTTTGACCTTCAATCAGGTGAACAATGCGCATGGGGAACGAAGCAGGCGGGTGACCGGCCTTACCCGATCAATTCCGTTTGTTCCACAGTCTGCCCGCGCACGATGATCGGATCGACCGCGCCCTCGATGCGGACGCTCTGGTCGATGTCGACCACGCACACAGGCACCTTACCGGCCTTCCAGTCCGCCAGAGGCAGCAGCGGCCAACGCTGGCGGAAATGGCGGTCCGGCTCCACGCTGATGCGTGCCCCACCGGGCGCCAGCTTGTCGATCGCCAGTCGCGGGTAGCTCAGCAGGAAGCCAAGGCAGGTGATGCCGCGCGGGAAGAAGCTGTGGTTGTTGTTGATGTAGGTATCGATAAATCCGTAGCTCTGCGGGCCGGTGTTGGACGCCACCTGCAGATCCCAGTAGCGCTGTGAGCGGTTGGTACCTGAGTGGCCCAGATAGCGTGCCAGGTGGTCGCGCCACAGGTTCTGGCTGATGTGCACGTTGGTCGGCTCAGCCGAGGTGTGTCCGCAGCCGTAGGGTCCCAGTGTCTCGCGGGTCGCGCTGATGAGGTCCTCGATGAGGAACTCCGCGGCGAGAAACGGCGGGCGGCCGATCATCGCCGGCAGCAGCAGGCCGTTGCCCGTGTAGATCGAGTAGGCGTCCCAGCCGGGCAGCTCATCATAGGGCAGGGGCTGGCCCGTGGCGGTGTCAACCAGTCCGATGGCTGAACGATCGACGCACACGGCGTAATGGTCGCCCAGCCAGGCGGATCGGTGCACCTTCTCGGCATCATGATCGACGATACGATCGCACCGCTCGGCCAATTCGTGGCGGTCCAGATGCCCCAGCAGGTCCGCCGCCGCCCGCAGCGCCGCCAGTCGTTTGACCGCCAAATAGGTCTGCTTACGGGCGTACTGCGTGGCGGGGGTGGCGTCTGCCAGCGTATTGGCGGTGCCCTCGGAGGGGAAACCACTGCGGTCGCGATCGGTCCAGATCAGGTAGAGCGCCAGCCGTTCGATCAGGTCCACCAGCCGCCGTGCCACGGAAAGATCGCCTGTCCAGTGGCTGTAGGTCTGCAGCAGCAGGAGGAAGTTGCAGTTCTCCTCCACTGGCATGTCGTGGGCATAGGCTGGCCCGGTGACGTTCACCCCCCGACCAAGATCGTGGCTGAGATACGACCCCTTCGACAGGGCATGACGCTTCTCATGCACCGCCCACTGCGGGAACTGCAGCGCCAGCAGCCGGGGCCACATCGTCAGGTAGAACATCGAGATGTTGTATTCGACGTCGATCGCCCCGTGATACAGCCGCGTCCCCGTCCAGACGCTGAACCATTCGGTCGGCTCCGTCTGGCCCGGTGCCGGATCGATGTCGCACCAGAACGTGTTGCTCAGGAACGCCTGAAACGTCTGGTGCATCAGATGCTTGTCTGCCACTTCCAGCGGGATCTGCTCCAGCAGCTTTTCCACGCGGCGGGAGCGTGCCAGCCGATCGTCGCGGTGGGTGATCGCTTCGTGCATGACGGCGTCGATATCCGGCAGCCGCCGCACATAGCGGGCCCGTGCCGGTCGCACACCCTGCCCATCGTCGATTTGCAGCAGTGGGTCGCCGCAGTGCGCCCCCCAGACCAGTCGCCATTTGATGCCGCTACCCGGCTCGGTCACGGGCAGATCGAGTGTCAGCCCTTTGCCATCGGGTTCGGGGGTTGCCTCGGGGTTGAGGCTCACAATCCGCTCAGCCACGCTCACTTCGCGATGCTCGCCCATCTCCGGAGCGGGTTTGGGCCTCATCAGTGTGCGGTAGGTCAGGTCGATGCGGGCCCCCTTGTCGTTGGAGGCGATGATGCTGGTATTGGGCCGCTCCAGTCGGAAGAACAGCCGGACCGATTTGGGCACGTCGCGAGGCGGCTCGACCCGACGGATCGTTCCCGCAGGGTTCACCCGCATCTCCAGATAGAAGGCGGGCATCGTACACAGCGCTTCGTCCTGCGGGTAAAAGACGCTGTGGATGTTGAACTCGAACTTGAGGTGGTACTGCCGGGAGTAGCCTGAGAAGGTAATCGAGTTGAACCGCTCGAACTGCTCGCAGTTGTAGAGCGTTTCGCCGTGGCGGGTGAATGGCAGAACGCGCTCGGTGCCGTCCGGTTCAACCAGACCAACCATCAGGTCCAGCGGCTCATCGAGAAACCGCCCCAACGCTGAGTGCATCACCCGACGGTGATACGGCTCAAACAGCAGGCTGAATCGGCTACCCAGACGGGCAATGGACCAGGTCATCAACTGCATGGATCATTCTCAGCGGATGCAACGCTCCATCAGCCGCAGGATCATACCCACGCATTGTCCACGAATCGCCACCGGGCGTAAAGCAAAGGAAATTGACACCACTGATCCCCCAACCAACGAAATGCCGCGCAACCACTGCACAACCCCAGTCCACACCCATTTACAATTGCTTGCTGATATTACTTGTTCTCAGCCCACCTTCAGCTCCCGATTTGCCGCATCCATCGCCGCACCCTCCCCAATATACCATGCCAGGATCGCCAGAAGCTCGTGCCGGTCGATCGGTTTTACCGCGTACTCGGTGCAACCCGCCTCGACACACCGCTCGCGGTCACCGGTCAGGGCATGGGCAGTCAGCGCGATGATTGGTGCGCTGTAGCCACGACGCCGCAATTCCGCCGTCGCATCGTAGCCGTCCAGCTCCGGCATCTGCATGTCCATGAGCACCAGGTCGTATGGCCTCCCCTGCTCCATCGAACGCAGCGTCTTTTCCACAGCGATGCGGCCGTTCTCCGCCACATCCACGGTGGCTCCGGCGCGCGTAAGCAGATATTTGAGCAGCCGCTGGTTGTCCGGGCCGTCCTCCGCCAGGAGGATCCGACCGCGCAGCCGCACCGTCGTAGCCGGCCGGGTGGTGACTTCCGCTCCCTCGTTCAGGTCGATCGTTTCACCATCGATCATCGGCACCCCCTTCAGCGAGCCGATGTCGATCGTGAGGAAGAAGCGGCTGCCCTGATTGGGCGTACTCTGACAGCCGATGTCCCCGCCGAGAATCTGCGCCAGTCGGCGACAGATCGCCAGGCCCAGCCCCGTGCCGCCGTACTTGCGCGTCGTCGAGTTATCTGCCTGAGAGAAAGGCTGGAACAGTCGACGCTGCTGTTCGCAGGAGATACCGATGCCCGTGTCGATCACTTCGAAGCGAAGCTGCGGTCGATCGGGCGGCGCCAGATCATCCAGTCGCGTGACGATCCGCACATGCCCCTGATGCGTGAACTTGATCGCGTTGCCCACCAGGTTGATGAGCATCTGGCGGATGCGCGTCGGGTCGCTGCGGATCGTTTGCGGGATCGGTCCCTGAAACTCACACGAGAACGCCAGCCGCTTTTCCGCCGCGCGCATTCGCATCATCGTCGCGATATCACGCACGATCTCGATCGGCGAGCAGGCGATGATCTCCGCGGTCATCTTGCCCGCTTCGATCTTTGAAAGGTCCAGAATGTCATTGATGATCGCCAGCAGGTGCTGACCGTTGCGATGCACTGTGCGAATGCACTCCTCGCGCTGCTGCTGCGACTGGTCCGGATCGAGCATCAGGTCGGCGTAGCCGAGAATGGCGGTCAGCGGTGTGCGCAGCTCGTGGCTCATGTTCGCCAGGAACTCGCTCTTGGACTGGCTGGCCATCTTCGCCTGTTCCAGCGCGTGCTGCAGATCCGACGATCGCTTGGCGACCTCGATCTCCAGTTGCTCCATGTAACGTTGCTGCTCACGCAGACGCTGTTCACGCTCCTCAATGGCGCTGTTGACGATGTGCGTGTAGGAGAGCTTGAGCATGTCGCGCTCGTGTTCGAGCTGGCGCATGCGCACAGCGGCATCCTCAACCTTCCGCGTGGCGGTGAGGCCAACGAACGCAAGATGAGCGCAGCATTCCAATGCTGGTCGAATCGCTTCAAGTCGTGGTGCGACGTCCGCTGATGAACCATGAATCGCACCCGCGAGGAAGCCTGACGTCTTATCCGGCATCGTCACCGCAGCGGCAAAGAGCGTTAACGCTCCTTCTTCCAGCACCGCGAACGTGTCCTGGGTATCCAGTGCCTCATGCAGTCGATTCGTCCAGGACCGCATGTCCTCAGCGCTCAGCGTTGCATCCTCGCACTGAGCGGCGACGATCGTGGATGGCCGGTGCACCAACCAAAGGCCCGCCGGCTGCAGGTCCGCCACCCATCGCGCGATAGCCGCAAGACTGGTGGTCTCATCGTTCGCGATGGACGCTTCGCCGAGCAGTTGATCAATCTCGTTCAGCACGTCGCGATTCATCACCAAACTCGCTCGGCCATGCCACCCACTTCGCCGGAGACCGACTCACAGCTTGAACAAAGCGCTGTTCTGCGCAATCTCCGCGTCCAGATCCATCGCCCAGACCTTCAGATCATGACGGCTGATCTGAAGCTGATCGATGGCGTGATGATTCGGTTGCACCAGTTTCATGCCCACTGAGGAACAGGACTTGAGCGTGCAGAGGAAGTTGGCCATCTCGACGCACGCGAGGATCGTCTGATGCGGCCCCGTGTAACGCGTGCCATCGTGATGATGATAAATGACGCATATGACCTCATCCGGAAAGCGCGATCGCTCAGCGAACCGTCCCCCAAGGTCGGTGTGGTCGAACCCCAGCATCTGTCGCTCCACGCTCGCCAACGTTCGGTCGGGTGTCAGATTTTCGATCACCTCGCAAAACGCGCTGTGGCAGTACTGGTCTTCCAGAATGATGCCGATGTCGTGCAGCAGCCCCGCGAGAAACGATTCCTCGAAAAGTGCGATGTTGCACCGCTTGGCGATCATGCGGGCCGCGATGGCGACACTGACCATGTGCTGCCACAACTGTGGACGGTTGTAGCAGCCGATCGCCCGCCTGTTCATGAACACCTTGCTCACGGAGGCGGTCACCGCCAGGTTGCGTACCTGCTTGAAGCCCAGCATCGAGATGGCATGCTGAAGATTGGTGATGCGGTGGCGCAGCCCGTAGGCGGCTGAGTTGACACATTTGAGGACGCGACAGCTCAGGGCTGGATCGCTCTCCACGATCGCGCACAGGTCGGCCGCGCCCGAATCGGGGTTGCGCGCCACCTGAATTACTTGCAGCGCGACCTGCGGCAGCGTCGAAACCTCGTGGATGCGTTCCAGCACGCGTTCCAGTGAGGAAGGCTCTGTTGTCTCGTTGTCCGGTGGGTCGATTAGTGTGGGTGCTATGGCGTGCTGACTCATATTCCCCTCGCTTTCATTCTTCCCGTTGTCTGCAGGCAGGCAGGCAGGAAGCCCCGGGGAGGGCGTCAGCGGCAGGGGTAACGCACCGCAACATTTATCGGCGCATATCCGCGGTGGCTTAACAACCACATAAATTCTTTTCGCCGTTACCGGACAGTCAGCAATGGTCGGCCAATGCCTTATCTGTCATTTCGCAGCCGGGATGGACAAGCGTCCGGCCGGTCGCTTCGCGCAAAACGAAGTGAACGCCCGATATCAGGTCGTACGACCGAACTACCTTTTATTCGGCTGGCTCGTACCACTCGCCACGCATCCAGTCGACGATCAGTCGGATGGACCGCTCATCGAGCTGGCCTTCGCCGAAGGCGGGCATGCGATCGTTGTTCCTGCCATAGAAGTCGGCGTGGGCCGGGTTGGAGATAAAGTCGATCAGCCACTGACGCGAGCCATAGTCGGTCAGCTTCGGTGCCCGGGCCTTGCCCTGGTCGTGGAAGACGTGACAGTCCAGGCACCCCAGTTCATCCATTGCCTGCCGGCCATGGCTGATGAGAGTGGCGTCGCGTTCATCCAGCTCACGCTGCGAGGGAAGCCTGGCTTCCGCGGAAAGGGCCACAATCACCGCCCTGAGCAGCTCGCGTTCATCCTCATCGTAGCCTGCGACCTCATCGCGGATGACGCCGACCATGTCGCCATCCTTGAACGCCGTGTTGCCGAAGAACTTGGGCGTGGCGATCTGGGCGGGATCGAAAAAGTGGGTCAGCCATTTGCGGCTGGCGAAGCCCGCCAGGTCCGGCGCGGTCGGCGCTTCGGCCAGCGGTTTGCCCGTACCATCATGCCCATCCCACCCGTGACAGGCGGCGCAGTTGGCGGCAAAAAGGCGAGGCCCCTGTGTCAGGGGATCGTTCCGCAGCAGTGCCACCGCACCCTCGCTGGGAATGCCCGCCGGCGCCTGAGCAAGAACTACCGCGCGATGGGCGTCCTGGGCCGCGGCCGCAATGGCGCGATCATGCTCGGGGTTAGCGGCATCCTGACGCACCGCCTCAGCCGTCAGAAGCGCGATGCCCACCGCCAGCGCGACCGTCACCCCCACGTTAAAGCCATGCCCCAGCTTCCATCGCCCCACCAGTGGCATCAGCGCGATGATCAGGAAGATCACGCCGGGAATGACGATCGCCCCCACGAACTGTGAGTCGAAGTACTTGAGCAGCTGGAAGAGGAAGAGGAAGTACCACTCAGGCCGGGCAGCATCGTAAGGCTGCGATGGATCAGCCGGGGCGCTTAGCGGCGCCCCCACTTCGCCATTCACGCGATGCAGGATCACCAGCGTAATGACGATCGCCAGCACCGCCAGACACGCTACTGCATCCTTGAGTACCTGATCGGGCCAGAAGTATTCATCCGGCCGACGGGTCGGCTGTTTGGCGTGGATGCCGTGCCGGCGGAACAGGTACAGGTGCAGCACGATGAAGAAGATAACCAGGGCGGGCAGCACCCCCGCGTGAATCGCAAAGAAGCGCGTCAGCGTGTGATGCCCGTAATCCGCCCCTCCCACCACCGTGCGCTGCAGATACTCGCCGATGAACGGCACGTTCGTCATCAGGTTGGTCGCAACCTTCGTCGCCCAGTAGCCCTTCTGATCCCACGGCAGCAGATACCCCGTCAGCGACAGCGCCAGAATCAGCTTCGCAAGGATCAATCCCGTCCAGAAGTTGAACTCACGCGGCGCCTTGTACGCCCCGTCAATCACAATCTGCATGAAGTGCAGCAGCAGCAGCACGACCATCGCCTGCGCGGTGTAGTGATGGATACCTCGCAGCAGCCACCCGCCGGTCATTTCGTACTGAATGTAGTAGACACTTTCCCACGCGGTCTGGGCGCTGGGGCTGTAGGCCGACCAGAGCACCACACCGGTGATCAACTGCACCATGAAGGTGAACGCCAGCGTGCTTCCCCAGACGTAGCGCCATCGTGACCCACCGGGGATATGTTCATAGAGGCTGGCGTGAACCAGTTTGCGCAGCCCCGTTCGGTCATCGAGCCAGTTGATCAGATCGTTCATGGTCAGTCGGTGAAGAGGTATGCAGATCCGGCTTCCGCTGCCTGATTCGAATCTGCAATCGGTTTCGACGCTGGACCATTCAGGCCACCGTCGCATCGCGCAAACTTAAACAGGTATCTTCTCACGAATTGCTGCACGAAAGTTCTGGAAGCGGACCAGAATGCTGTCACCCACGATCCGCACCTCCAGCGTGTCCAGATCGCGCTGGGCGACGGTTTTCTTGCCGTGCCGGGTGACAGCGATGATCTTGCCCGTCGGGTCGAACTCGCTGTCGTGGCACGGGCAGACGAAGTGGCCATCCGCCTCAGTCCGCACTGCACAGCCCAGATGCGGACAAACCACGTTGATTGCGCTCACCTCGGCTTCGCCGGTCCGCCGCAGGTATACCGCGCCAATCGGCACATTGGGCTGAGTGCTCCAGGCGTCCACGCGGTCCGCCAGCACGGGAAAACGTCGCGGCATCCCGTCAGCGGGCAAAGCCGAGAGACTCGCCACAGCGATGAAACCTTCCAGGTCCGCCCCGCCGGTCGCTCCCTTCGCCTGTCGTCGCCGAAGGATCGGATCCAGTAGCACCGCCCCACCGGGGACCAATGGCGCCAGCACGGCCAATCCGCCGATCACCAGTGCCAGAAACCGTTTCATAAAGCTTCGCCGCACCTGAGGTTCGGACGGCGGAGCCGCTACTTGCTCTCGCATGTTGCACTATCCTCGATTGCCTCAAAACGGCAATGGACCGGAACGCCGATTATAGCAAACTCCGGCTGGTCGCATGGTATGGATTCATCAGCACCCACCACAGCAGGGACACCGATTCATCAGACCAATACTGCGCGTTTGCGTTGCACATCACGCAGCGGCTAACTTACCGAAACACTGTGCAAGGACGCGAAAAAGGTCTCCACATAAGGTTTAGCCATGAAGCTTGCGATCAGCTCCTACAGCCTCTGGCGCTGGTGTGCGGAACAGAACAAGTCACTCGAACAGGCGATCGACTGGATCGCCGACACTGGCGTGGATGCGATCGAGTTCGCCGGACTGGACGCGAAGGCCGCCGACAATCCCGTGCGGCGGGCACGGGCTATCCGCAAGCGGTGCGAAAAACGCGGCCTGAAGATCGTCAGCTACTGCGTCGCAGCCGAGCTGATTCAGCCGCCCGCGAAATTGCGCCGGCAGATCGAAGCGCTGAAGACCGAAGTGGATGTCGCGGCTGAACTGGGCGTGCCATCGATGCGTCACGATGTGACGACGGGTTTCGACGCCCTGCCCCGTTACACCGGCCCGCGCACAATCGCCGAAGCGCTCAAGCGTGTCGTGCCAATCATCCGCGAGATCGCTGACTACGGTGCGGAGCGCGGCGTGAAAACCAGCGTCGAGAACCATGGCTTCTTCATGCAGGCTGCCGATCGCGTCGAAAAACTGCTCAAGACAGTGAACCACCCCAACTTCTCGCTGACGCTGGACATGGGCAATTTCCTGTGCGTCAACGATGACCCGGTCGCGGCGGTGAAACGGCTGGCGCCCTACGCCGTCATGGTGCACCTGAAAGACTTCCACGTGAAGCCGAAGAAGCTCATGCCAGCCCACGGCTGGTTCGCCACACCGACCGACATTGCCCTCCGCGGCGCGATCGTCGGTCACGGCGCAATCGACATCCCTGCTCAGTTCCGCCACCTCAAAAAAGCAGGCTACAAAGGCTACCTGTCACTCGAGTTCGAAGGCATTGAGGAACCGACCAGTGCCATCCTGCAGGGACTCGAATACGCACGGCACTGGCTGGCGAAGGTTTGAAAACCACGAATAGACACGAATGAAAAGACGCGACAAGTCGCGTAGTTTTGTGTTTGCCCTTCGTGTCATTAATCCGCGGTTTACGGTATTTCCAGTGCCGCGCGCAGCTCCGCCATGGCTGCCATGTCGTGGGGGCGGCGTTGCTGGGCAAAAATGCCGTGCAGGTTGTTCAGCATGCGCAGCAACCACTGGCGATGCGTGGCCGTCTGGATCAATAGCTGAGGCTGAGCAACTGGTTGGCCCATAACCTGCTGAGCGCGGTCGGCAGCTTCCTCAATGGACATCGCTCTTCCACCAAAGAATGGATCGATGATCAGCGGGCTGCGCTGCCCGGGGTGATGCACCGCCACAAGAAAATGCCCCGGCGCGTTGATGCCGTGGACCGTCAGACCAAGTCGTTCCACCACACACTTGTAAACGAGTGAAAGCGTGATGGGAATCCCTCGCCGGGTCTCCAGCACAGCAGGCAGGTAACTGTTGAACGGGTTGTGATAATCATCGACGTTGCCTGCGAAGCCTTCCTCCTCGAAAAGCACCTCATGCGCATGGGCTAGCAAAGCCTGTACGTTGTCGCTCCTGACACGGCTGCGAATGCGATCGGTCAGCCCGCGAATAATCAGGTCGACGGTGGAGACACTGGCGTCGGACATTTCGTGCATGGCGATCGCCATGGCGCCGTTGAACAGTCCGATCGGCTGCTCCAGGTGAGGCAACTGCGCGATCAGCAGGTCGAAGGCCTTGCGCCGGCAGCGATAAGGTTGAGGTGTGAATTTCATGCGACACCCGCCCGACGCCGTGTGCGCGAGGGTAACGTGGTGATTATAGCCCGCCGAGATGACAATCCCCATGGGCTACGAGTTGTTTCATCCGTATGATGAATGTGTTGGCGTATTGCGTGCCAAATGTCTGGCGCTGGCTTTAAGTGGCTCGCCGACCGATTGCTGGCGTCACCTCACAGGTAAGGAGATTTCCCCATGATGTTTCATGCGTCTACCGTCAGGTCAGACACGTTCGCAGGTATGGTGCTGTGGGGGATGATCGGCCTGGCCGGGCTGATGGGCTGTGAACCCACACCGCCCGAGCCCATTGCATCGTCGGAATCGACGGATTTGACCGCGTCCCCGCGCATCGAGGAAGCGGAACTGGGCGATACGCAGAACGTGCATCGGTTCGCGGATGTCTGGATGTGCAGTCAGCCGTCCGCCGAAGCACTGGCCATGTTGCGTGACCAGGGCGTCAAAACGGTGATCAACCTGCGCCATCCCGTCGAGACACCCGATTTCGATCAGCGTAAGGCTGTGACCGATCTGGGCATAACGTATCACAACCCGGCTTTCCGCAACGTGGATGAGCTGACTGATGAAGTGCTCGACGAAGCGGTCGCGCTGCTGGCCAGTGAAGCTGACCGTCCGATCGCGGTCTACTGCTCCAGCGCCAACCGCGTCGGTGCGATCTGGCTGGCGTATCGCGTACTCAAGGATGGCATTCCCTTCGAAGATGCACTTGAGGAGGCACGTCAGGTGGGACTGCGCACCGATGCGTATGTCGAGCGCGTGAGGGAATACGTTGAAAAGAAAAACGCTGCTGGAAATTGAGAAAAGCTGGTGAAAAGGGAAATCAGAACGCGACAAGTCGTGTCGCTTACTGTTTCAGCGTTGTTTTCGATTGGTCTTCCCTTTGTGCTCTGTGTCTTCGTGCCAATCCTCGCATTTCATCCTCACGCCGCCCAGCACAGGTCGAGGCTGAGGAACGCAGGAGGCGGGAAGTTCAGGTCGGCGACGTTGTGACCGTCGCACTCCACGATCTGGACGCGCGGGTGTTCCATCAGGTCGATCGGCGGGCTCAGCGCCGGGTCATCCTTGTTCAGTTCACCACCGCCTTCCAGAAGCTGCACCGTCGGCCGACAGGGATCCTCCACGCGATGATCCACCACCACCGCGCGCTGGCCCGTGCTGAGTGTGACGAGCGAACCGGGCGGATACGGCGGCGCGACACTGAACAACGCCGCCATGATCTGCGGATCAAACTTACAGATCATGTTGTCGCTCAGCAGCGCGCGCAGCGCCCAGGCAGTGGACTGAGCGGGCAGCCCCGGCGGATGGCGCAAACGATCAAACTGCTCAGCCAGCCCGACGATGCGTGCGAAGACGTGAATGCGCGATCCTGACAGCACTTCACCATCCCGCCCGCCGTAGCCTGAGCCGTCGATGCGCTGATGATGGTGCAGCACGCAGTTGGCAGCGGTCGGCTCGACGTTGCCCTTGACGATGTCATACCCCAGCACCGGATGCTTGCGCCACTCGGGGTCGGACTCGTCGCCGGTCTCCATGTATCGGTTGTAGACCTCCGTGGGCAGGCGTGTGATGCCCACATCATGCAGCATCGCACCCATGCCCAGGTGCGTCACTTCCTTGGCGCGGGCCGGGTCCACATGCTTGCGCTGCCGCACGAGATAACCTTCGAGCTTCAGGCCCATGAGGACGCTCAGGTAGGTGACGGTGGAGCTGTGCCGCATGAGGTCGTTGCAGCCGCTGCTGGCCAGTTCATCGACGAAGATGGCCGCCCGGGGGTGGCCTACCAGATTGTCGATGAGCTGCGCGACTGAACGGCAGTATTCGTTATAAGGAAGCTTGGCACAGGCGCGGCTCTGCACCTTCTCGAACGTTTCAGAGATCTGTTCGACCAGATGAGCCTGCGTCTGCATCGCCTGCGGATTGATGAACTGCGTGATCGACGCAAGGCTCGGGTAGGCAACCCAGACGGTGCGGATGTTCAGTTCGATCAGGCGGCTGATGGACGACGCATCAAGCTCGAACCCGCCACGCAACAGCACACGCGTGGGGTGGCGGGGATGGGTCACAGGCACGGCCAACTTCATTCCGGGCTTGGCACAAGCGAGTTCGACGCGCAGCATGGGGCATCTGTCTCCTGTTTGGTGCCTTCGGCTGATTCCCCGCGGAGCTTGAGGTTAGCGGACAATACGCAAGCCCCAACAGGCGGGGAACCTTATAATCGTTCATATGAAACGCACACTCGCCTTACTGCTGCTGATGATCGGGCTGGGGATGTCGGGTTGTAACGAAGGTACCGATCGTGCGGGCGCGCACCAGCCGACGCCCTCGCCGTCGCCGTCCAACACACCCGCGGCTTCGGACACGGCCTCGCCCCAGGAGGAATCCGGCGATACCGATGCCGTGCCCTCGGTGGAGAATCTGATCAATCCCGATAACGATCGCTTCAAACAGACCGCCCCGGCCACGTTTCACGTGAAGTTCCACACGAGCAAGGGCGACTTCATCGTACTGGTGCAGCGAGACTGGGCGCCGCGCGGGGCTGACCGCTTCTACAACCTCGTCGTCAACGGTTATTACGACCAGGTGCGCTTCTTCCGCGTCGTCGACAACTTCGTCGCCCAGTTCGGATTGCACGGCGACCCGCGTGTGAATGCCGCCTGGCGCACACAAACCATCCCCGACGACCCGGTCGTCAAGAGTAACACCCGTGGGACCATTACCTTCGCCACCGCCGGGCCCAACACCCGCACCACACAACTGTTCATCAACTACAGCGACAATAACCAGCTGGACACGATGGGTTTCGCGCCGTTTGGCATCGTCGTGCAGGGCATGGACGTGGTCGATGCGCTCTACAGCGGTTACGGCGAAGGCGCACCACGCGGGCGCGGCCCCGATCAACAGCGCATCCACGCACAGGGCAACGCTTATCTGAACGCTAAGTTCCCCGAACTGGATTACATCATCACCGCACGGCTGTACGACCCTGACGCGAAGGCGAACACGGACGCACCATGATCGTCCAACAACTCAATCAGCGGTTCGCGCTGCCGGGCGTGCTGCTTTTCGAGCGTGGCCAGGGGAATCTGCCGCGCATCCATGTCGAATCCGAAACGTGTGAAGCGGTGCTCTATCTGCACGGGGCGCACCTTGTGCACTGGCAGCCGCGTGGGCATCACCCGGTGATCTTCACGAGCCACCGAAGCCGATATGCCGAGGGCCATCCGATCCGTGGCGGTGTGCCGATCGTCTTTCCATGGTTCGCCCAGCATCCCAGCGATGCCGCAGCACCGATGCATGGACTGGTGAGGCAGCGGCCATGGCGCGTGGAGCGGACGGAGGCACGCGATGGTGTCGTGCTCGTCACACTGGCGATCGACTTGAATGCACAGGAATCAACCGCGTGGCCCTTCGATGCGGCATTGCGATTGATCGTCGAGTTGGGCGAACACCTGAACCTGACACTGCACGTGCAAAACCGCAGCGCCAATGCGATCACGTTTGAATCCGCCCTGCACACCTATCTCGCCATCGGCGATGTACAACAGACTACAGTGCACGGGCTGGAAAAGACTCGTTACATCGACAAGGTCGACCAATTCAAGGAAAAGTGGGCCGGCCGGGAACCCGCGACGATCACCGGTGAAACCGATCGCGTCTATCTGGATACGACCGCCCCGTGCCACGTGGACGATCCCACGCTGCGGCGGCGCATCACGGTAAGCAAATCGGGCTCGTGTTCGACGGTGCTGTGGAACCCCTGGATTGAGAAGGCGGCACGGATGGCCGATTTCGGGCCGGACGAGTGGAAGCACATGCTGTGCTTGGAGACGGCAAACATCGGGCCGAATGCGGTGACACTACCTGCCGGCGCGACACACGCAATGGGCTGTCATATCAGTGTCGCGCACATGAAAGCGTGATCAGACGCGAGTCTGCTGCAATCACCGCCGCTCCACGCGTGGCACCTCGCCGCTCGGAGTCTGATCCGGTGTCGCCAGACGCGACCGGCGGAACTCTTCCATGCCCGGCGGCTCCGGGAAGAGTGTGGCGAACGGTGCGTTCATCATCTGGCACTGTGCAACCAACTGCCCGCGAACCAGGTCATACGCCCCCTTGCGAAGCAGGTCTGGCGCGTTACGCCACGCCACCGATCGTGCGTAAAGATCGTGCCCCTGATAGACCATGTAATTGGCAAACACGCGGATCTCTTTCTCGACGAAGGCGATCCGGGTGTCATCGCCCATACCCAGCGCCAGCCGTTCCTGTGGCGCGGTGGCGATGGTGGTACCCGTCTGCTGGAACTCGGCGAACGCGCGGGCGGCGACGCGGCGGAATCGGCTGTAGGTTTCCAGATCGTTCCGCCCCAACCCATCGCGGAACGCGTGGATCAGCATCGCGTCGACAAACTGCACCTTGCCAACGTACTCATCCCACGCCTGTGGCGCTTCCACCTCGACGAACGTTTCCAGCGGCATGTAGTACCGGCCGGACTCACGGTTGTCCGGCTTGTGGCTGTAAAGTCGGCGCACCTTCTCGTAGAACTGCTCCGCCTTGTCGCGGTAGCCATACAGGTACGAGAACACCACCGCCTTGATCAGCAGGTTCTCGTGTCCCATGTCGAAGCTGTCCACCGTTGGATCGTTGAACAGCTCCGCGTTGTTGATCACGTATTCACGGCCCGCTTCGACAGCCTGATCGTATGCATCGAAGAAGCGCACGTCAGGGAACTGATCGACACGCCCGAACTCCCCGTCCTGATCGCGCCGCAGCAGCGGGTCATACTGGACGCGACCGGAATACACCAGCGCCTGCACCGAGTGAATGTACTGGCGATAGGTGTTCAGCTTGTCGACGTTCTTCTTGTTGAGCAGGTAAATGGATTTCTCGACGCCGAGCTGAGACCAGTAGATCGCGTGCGCCGCCGGGTGACGCCAGTCCAGCGGCAGCGGAACGGGGTTTTCCATGCCACCGGCGCGGCCTTCCATAACCATCATCATGTAATCCGGCCGCATGTTGTAATAGTCGATCAGCTCGCGCTTGCGCAGCGTCAGCAGCAGCTTGTCAATCGCCGGTCGCAGCGATTCATCGGTCAGCAGATCGATCAGGCGAACATCCACCTCCTGCCGGCGCAGATGGTCGACAAGCCCCTGTCGCACCACCACATCATTCATGACCGAACCGAGATAGAGCATGATTCGGCCCATCTGCCGCAGCAGCTTGCCCTGGTTGTCGTCGTCGAACCGGATATTGTTTTCCTTGTCCTCCAGGGTGAATCGGCCGTGGCGGTCGAGCACCCATCCCATCTGCGCCAGACGGTCGACCAGCGCCGCCACTTCGCGGTCCTGCGCCATCAGCTCCGCCACGGTGTCAGGCGCATCGACGATGCGGCGGAAGGCATCGAGCGTCTGCTGCGTCGTCGCGCCTTGTGCACTGTCGCCCAGGACAATCTGCCATTCCTCGGCAAACTTGGTCTTGTAATACCAGTGCATGTCGTCGCTGTACTGGCCGATCTTGTGGAAGTACCACCACGCCAGTTCCTTGTACAGCAACACGTTCGATTCGTTGTACGGGATACCCTTGTCGCGAACGAGGCGGATGCCCTTGTTCACCCACTCCCAGCGTTCCTCTGGCGTCTGCTTGGTGACCGAGATGTTGTAGGCCATGTTCCAGCCCTGGAACACCCACACCTGGCCGAAGCGCGGCTGAAGCGTGGTGATCCATCTGGCCAGGATGTCGGCTTCATGATGTCGGCCAGCCTGGTGCAGTTGCGTCGCGCGGTACCAGAGCATGTCGGCAAACAGGCCGCGGAACGAACCCAGCGCCATCGTCACCGCCGCCTCCGCCGGAGGCATGTTCTTGCCGTCCTCGATCGTGAACGTGAGCTGCAGGTCCTTGCGCTGCTGGTCGATGCGCGGCGCCAGCGATGCGGCCATCGCCACACACACGACGCTCACGAGCACACAGGCCAGTTGTATCCAGCGATTGACGCTCACCGCGTTGATCCTTTAGCCATCGATTGGGCTACCGCCTTCTCGTGTACCTCCACGCCGATCATCACACGATCACCCGCGCCAGCTCACGGCGACGGAATATCTGCCAGCCGATCACTCCAGCCAGACCGGTCCACAGCAGCCCCACCTTCCAGACCGCATCCCACAGCATCTCGCCGGGCACCACACGGCCATCGGAAACCATCGGTACCGGGTCCAGGTCACCGAAGGATGGGATCATCAACATAAACACCGAACCGATACCCTTGAGCACGAACTTGAACACTTGCCCGATCTCACCCGCTGCCAGCTTGCTCATCAGCTCGCTGATAATCAGGCCGATCTTCTCGATCAGCAGCACATCATCCTTGAAGCCGAACGCGGCATAGGAGTGCAGCGATTCGGAGATGAACGCGCTACCGACGGCGGCGAAGTAGACCATCATCGTGAAGAGCGCCGCAACCGGGAAACTCAGGAACGTCGCCGCGACCAGACCAAGCATTCCCAGACAGCACAGTCGGATCCACAGCACGAACATGCCTTTGGCGAGGTTCGGTGCGAAGGTACCCGACTGCACCAGCAGTTCCAGCCCTTCACCCGGCTCGAACTGCAGCGTCATGTTCGGCGTCAGTCGCGGATCAATCGGATGCTGGTTGCGAATCGCAACGTGCAGCTCACCCTTGTCGTTGATGAGCGAAGCCTCCAACGGCAGGCGGTAGTAAGTGTCGTTGGCTATGGGTGGCATGGGCCTGCCGTCGGGCAGAACTTCGCGGCCGTTGATCTGCATCCTAAAGCGGATCGTATTCGTGCCGCCGCCCTGGCGTGGTTTGAGGCGAAGCTGCATCCAGCCGCCACGTTCCTTGACCTTCTCCAGTCCGCGAAACACAAAGCCATGGTGGTTCAACGGCGCTATGGCGTGCCACTGCTGGATCAACTCCTGCGTCACACGCTGACGCGCTTCCTCCGGCGTCATGTTGAGGAAGGCACCGGGAATATCGCGCTCGCGTCGTTCGATCTCCGCCTGCACCGCCTGGTTCAGATCGCCGGGATACTCCGGCAGCTTCGATTCACGTGCGGTGAGCACCTCCTCCATCACAATGGCGGCGTCGAGTTCATCGACCGGCCGGCCGTACCTCGCCATCATGATCGCCAGGCCATCGATTACCAGCCCCGTCACGCAGATCAGCAACAGGTTCAGCAGCGCAATGCCCAGCCATTTACCCAATAGATACTGACCGCGACCAATCGGCTTGGTCAGCGACATGAAAACGTGGCGATATTTCAGATCGTTCGCCACCGTGCCGCACCCCAGAAAGATGGTCATGAGGCTCAGCAGCAGGCTGCAGATCATGATCGAGTAGGTCAGGAACGTGTTGAGGCGATAGCTCAGGCGTTCCTGCGGATCGAAAAGGACGGGCATGAAAGGCACGATGACCATCAGCACGATGATCAGCACCACGGCGACCTTCATGCGAATGGCTTCATCGACGAGCGTGCGCGCCACGGCCAGAACAGGATGCCCCGGCGACAGGATCAGGCGAACCAGCGCCAGGCCGACGATGAACGTCGCCGCCATGATACCCACGCTCAGGAACGCAACAGCCAGCAGCGGCGACCCGGACCACCACGCTACCAGCCCCAGCGCACCCGTGCCGACGATGATCGCCACGATCGCCAGGCTCATTTGAACCCAACGGATTAGCAGCCACTGCTTCAGCACGTGTCAGGCTCTCCGATCCGAGGAACCATCGTCGATCAGCGAATCGATCACGCTGCGATCCGGTTCGGGCACGTTGGGGGATTGCGGCTCCGGCTGGGGCGGCGCGGCGGGGGGCGGCTCAGCCTGTGTCAGCTCGCGGAGCAGCGATGTATCGAGCTGCGGCTCGGCGGGGGTCTGCGGCTCAACCGGCGCTTTCACCTGCTGCGGTGCGCCAGCACTGATGAGTTCCTCCAGCAGCTTCGACGTCTCGGCAGACTCCGGCAGGTGCGCCGCGCGGGTTTCGGCATCATCCTCGGCGAGGAAGCGAGCGATCTGCCCGCCGGAACGCGCCCCGCTGGTGGCGATGCCCTGCTGCTGCGCCTGATGCACGATCTCCAGGAACAGGTCCTCCAGACGCTGGCGAGGCTGCTCGACCTTGTCCACGCGAATGCCCCGGCTTTCCAGAAGATCGATCACCGCCTGCCGCGTCGCATCATCGAGGGCCGCGGTGTTGATCGTTGTCGCGTCCTGCCGGGTGAGCAGCTCATCGACGGTGCCCTCAGCCCGTACCTTGCCGCCAAACATGATCGCCACGCGGTCGCACACATCTTCCACATCGCTGAGCAGGTGCGAGCAGAGAATGATCGTCTTGCCGCGCTCGGCGAGCTTGAGAATCAGGTCCTTGATCTGACGCGTGCCAATCGGGTCCATGCCCGTGGTCGGCTCGTCGAGGATGAGCAGTTGTGGATCGTTGATGAGCGCCTGCGCCAGGCCGATGCGGCGCTGCATACCCTTGGAGTATTCACCGACGGGGCGGCGCTGCACCGCTTCCAGCCCGACCATCTCCAGCAGCATGTCGATGCGGCTGTTGCGCTTGAGGCGGTTCTGGTGGAAGAGGCGGCCGTAATACTCCAATGTTTCACGCGCGTTGAGGAAACGGTAGAGGTAGGACTCCTCGGGCAGGTAGCCGATGTTCGCCTTGATGGCGACATCGTCGGGTCGCTTGCCGAAGACGGCGATACGACCGGCGGTCGGCTGCAACAGCCCCAGGATCATCTTGATTGTGGTCGACTTGCCCGAGCCGTTGGGCCCCAGCAGGCCGAACACCTCGCCGCGACGCACTTCCAGGTCGATCCCGTCCACCGCCCGGACGCGCGGACGCATCCAGAAGTCGCGGAATATTTTCGTCAGGCCGATGCACTTGACCAGCACATCGCCGTAATCCGTCCGCGCCTTCTCGTCCGACATGGTTGCAACGGTAGTCATACGAAACCTTACGTCTTGAGCGGTGGCGTGGTCAGGCCGGCACGATGCGGCGTGGTTTCTTACCGCCGTTCGCGCCGCTGCTTCGCCTCCTGTTCGAACTTCTGCGTTTCCTCAGCGATGCGTTTCTCATCGCGGCGACGCTGGATCTCAGGATCGCGATGCAACTGGATGCGAAGCTGCCCCTTGTCCTGCGTGTAGTAGACTTCCGTGTCGTTTTCCGAGTTCAGCAGCCCAGCCAGCATTTCCGTCCAGGCACGCTGCATGAACACCCGCGGGTTCTCGTTGTATGCAACCAGCATGGCCTTGAAGTAATCCGCCTCGGCGCGGGTCTGCTCTTCCACCTGAGCACGATAGGTGCGTGCCTGATGAATGATCTGTGCCACCTCGCCACCGATCGCCATGTTGCCGTACTTCGGACCGGTGTTGAGCGTTTCAAAGGCCTGTGTCAGGTCTTCCTCTGCGATGCGCAGAGCCTCCTGATCGTTGGACAGCCGCGCTCGCTCGTACGCCTGCACCATCGTCCAGAGCTGCTGCCAGGCAGCCCCGGCGGCGGAGCCGAGCTTCTCGTCATGCTCACGCTGCGCTTCCAGAACCGCCTGGGCACGTTCACTGGAAGCACTGGTAACGGCGTTGCGGGCGTTACGCACCTGCAGCGGCACCATCGCCGTGCCACTCACATCCAGCACGCGAATGCCCGTGTCCATGTCGTCCAGCGCTGCCTGAATGCGGCTCATCATGGTGGTGCGAAGCGTGTCGCTGGCGGAAAGCAGTGTATCGGCGGTGACCTGTGCGGCCGTCGCCACGATGCCGTGCTCCGCCGCCACGCGCACCAGTTCCGCGGCGGCATCCTCGCTGCCGACGTTTTCGAGATAGGCCACAGGGTTCTCGATGCGATAGAACACCTTCCACTCACCATGTGCGATGTTCACATCGCCGGTGAGCAGCGAACCATCCTTCGAGGGATCGAGGTTTTGAAGCTGCCGCCGTTCCGCCCGCTGATCGATGGGCAGGGCGCGTTCCTCATCGGTCATGCTGTACATGAACTGCTCGTTGAGGGTGACGCTGCGGCGGTCGTTGGGAACTTTGATGACTTCTTCGATGGGGAAGGGCCAGCCGAAGTGCACACCCTTGGTGAGGATGCGGTTTTCACCTTCGCCCACCACTTCACCGAAGCGCAGCCGCACCGCCTGTTCGTTCTCGCCCACCATCGACACACCGGTGAAGAAGTAGGCGACCACGACGCCAAGCATCACGATCTTCAGCAGCCCGAAGCTGACACGCAGCGCATCGTTGAGCGATTGTTGCGCTGGATCAAGCAGATCCAGGTCAAGCTCATGTTCATCATCGTGATGATGCGGATGATGATGCTCGAACGGGTTGAATGGGGCCTGAGTCATGAACGGGTCCTCAAATTGCCACGAGCGTCACTGCGGAAAACATCGCGGTTCGCGGATGCAATCTCACTGCACGGCGTTCTGGGGGTTCTCAACCGTGATCGCCGGTTCGTCGCGCACGGGCACGGGCGCGTTGCCGGTGGGCGGCTGCAAGTCGAGCATGTTCGCGTTGAGGATCAGCGTTGAACCCTGGCCGATCATCTTGGGAATCGACTCCAGCCGCTTGAGGAAGTTCGCCAGTTCGGGGTTTTCCGCGAAGACGGTGTAGAGCTGCGCCGCAGCCTCATCGCCGCGGGCACGCTCAGCACGGGCGTAACGCTCGGCGTGGGTCATCATGCTGTCGCGGATGCGTTCCGCCTCGGAGATGATGCTCTTGGCCTGCGCGGTGCCGGCCGAACGCATCGCCTGTGCCAGCTTCTCGCGGTCACCGATCATTCGCTTGAACACCGCGGGCGTCACCGGCTCGGGCAGCATGATGCGGCGAATGCCCACCTTCTTGATCGCCACACCCTCGTCCTTCAGCTCCTCCGCGAGCATCTGAGCGATTTCCTGCTCCACCTGTGCGATCTTCACGCGCGACGGATCGACATTGACCAGCTCCTCAAGCTTGTACTGCGTGACGATGCTCTGGGCGTTGCGTGTCTTGGCTTCGATGTTTTCCTGCGCTCGGTCGATCGTCTTGAAATTGCGATAGAAATCCAGCGGGTTGCTGATCTGCCAGGTCACGTAGACCGACAGCGCCACGTTGTTCTGGTCACTGACGCTCGACTCCTCGATCTTGGTTTCCAGCAGGTGCAGCCGCTTGGGGTATTTGGTCACCGTCTGAATGGGCGGGGGCTGCCGGAAGTACAGCCGCGGCTCCGTGCGCACACTGTTCTCGTCCGCCTTCTGGAACGTGGTGACCACCGCCACCTCGTTATGACGCACCTGGAAGCAGAACATGTTGACCAGCAGCACCAGTACCACCAGTGCCGCAACCAGAATGGCGAATGAATTCTTCATGGTGAATCCCTGTACAGGCTAACCATCGAAGCTCGAAGCGTGAGGTTTCCCTGGGTGCCTTCGTGCCTTCTTAATTACTCATCAAACAATCCGCCGATGCGGCCCGACGACTCCTTGAAGTCGAGCATGAACACCGGCGATTCCAGTTTGTTCACATCCACGATGTATTTACGGGTCTTGGGCAGGTGCTCGGCCAGCGCTTCGTACCACGCCCGGTCCATGTAGTACTGCGGTGCGTGTTTGTACGCCGCCTTCGCCGCCATGAACCCGCGCACATCCGCCTGCGCGGCCAACTCGCGTTGCCAGCGATAGGCCCGCGCTTCATGAATCGTCTGCGCCACGGTACCCAGCGCTTCGGTTTCCAGCAGCCGCCGCAGCGCCAGTTCCGCTTCCTCGATCGCAGCCGCGTCGGCGTTGTTGATCTTCAGTTCCTGCAGTTTGCGAATAGCCGCATCAATCCGCAGCGCCATCTCGCGCGAACCAGCCGCTTCGGTCAGAATCTGCACCGCCTGCTTTTCCGCATCGTTGATGGTGCTCTGCGCTTCCTGGAACGCTGCGATCTGCTGATGAAAGCTTTCCGCCACGCCATCCTTGGCAGGGGGATGGATCCCCGCCAGCCCGACGAAGACAATCTGAATACCCAGTTCCAGTTCATCCGCCTCGCGCTGGATGGCTTCACGCAGCTCCTGCGAAGCGCGCGTCCGGCCGGAACTCAGCAGCGTGTCAATGTCGTGCGTGGCGAAATAGAGTCCCAGGCAGCGGTCGGCGATGGCAGCCACCAGCTCCTGCATCTGCCGGTCTGTCTGCACCGCCTGCACGTACTTGTCCAGGTCGCGAATCTTGTATTGCACCGCTGCCTCGGCGGCGAGCAGCGCCACACCCACATCCACCCGCTGATCCTCGCCGGTCAGGATCGCCTCCTGCTCCGCTGCAGCGACATCGTGCGGTGTAACCTGCTGCAACTGCGCCGGTGCAGTCACCAGATACTGCTCATCCTCAGCCGTGTGCGTGCCGGTCCAGAGAACCGCGGTCGCATCGTCCTTCACGCCCGAGCTTGTCGAACCTGCGATCACCTGATGCACGCGGTCGACCTCATACTTCTGGGCGCGACCGATCGGCCAGGGCCACTTCACATGCGGGCCCGGTCCCACCGTGCGCTGCACCGCGCCAAACTTGAGAATCACTGCCCGTTCGTGCGGCTCCACCACCACGATCGAACTGACCGCGATCAGCGAGAGCATGCCCATCACGATCAGCGGTGTGATCGCACGGGACAGCAGCCGATAGAACCAGCTTCGCGAAATCTCGAAACCGAACTGGTAGTTGATCGTCTCGGAGATGATGCGGCCGAGCGATTCGGGGCTGGTCGTCCAGCCCAGCAGTCGCGAGTCGAACGCGGGCCGGGGCATCTCGCCCGGTCGTCGCGGTCGATAAGCGGACAGTAGGAACGTCGTGATGATTTCAAAGCCAATCAGCGCCATGATGGCGGGCACCACCAGCGCCAGGATGACGAAGCCGGTGTTGTACCCAAACGCAGCGAAGCTGGAGGCGATGAGGATGAGCACGGACAGGAGCGCATTGCCCATCAGGTAGCTCGCCCCGCCGCGCAGAAGCTGCCACTCCTTGATGCGGGTCATGCCCGCCACATAGCGTGCCACGAGGAACGCGATCAGTCCCAGCGCGACCGCGGCCAGCAACAGCGGCGCGGGGTTGATGTCCTGCCGAATCGCCAGCCGCACCAGGCTTTCATCCTGCCATGCACCGTAGTTGCGGCTGAAGAGGATTCCGCCCACCAGCATGAGGTAGGCCGCCAGCCCCACACTGACGCCACCCAGTCCCCACTTGTAGAAGCGGTTGAGCCGACGCCGCGCCACGTGCAGGTCCTGGGCGCGCTCGTCGAAGATCGCGGCAGCAGCGGCGTCACGCGCGGCAAGCTGCTCCGTCTCCAGCGCCTCGGCACGCTCCAGGCGGTGCTGATGATAGATCATCAACAGCACGATCCAGATCGGCAACCCGCCGAAAAAGTGCCACGTCACCGCGGTCACCGCCGGGCTTTGCACCCACATCGCCAGCACCAGCACGCCCAGCGCCAGCACCGCCTGAACGATCAACCCGGTCAGGGCGGCACTGGCGGCACGTCGATACGTCTGTTGGTCGTGTGTCATCGGCAGTCTCTGTTTATCCAATCCAACTCGCGGATGCGTCGCATCCACCATTCGCGAATCAGCCCACTTCGCGCGTCTGGAACAGTGCGATCGCCATGCTGATGATCGCCACGATGAACAGCATCGCGTACCCGCTGACCAGCGCCACGTGGTAAAGCTCCAGCTTGTGTCCCGCAGTCAGGGCGTCGGCATGCCACAGGTATTGCAGGTTCGGCACCACGCTGCGCAACACCATCGCCCAGGTGTCGGTCGTCTGGCTGTAGTCGATCATCGATGCGGTGAGTGTCGACGCCAGAAACACCACCACGCACACCATGATCGTCGTCACCTGCCCCAATCGCGTCGATGTCGCCACCGACACCGCGGTGAAGATCAGCATTCCCAGAAACAGCAGCCACACCGCCAGGTGCAACTGCCCCAGCACGCTGTCGGGCGCGGTGAACTCCGCGGTGATGGGCTGAATCGACCAGTGCTTGTCCACCAGCAGCACCAGCACCCACGCCAACGTTTCCAGAATCGCCAGCCACACCACGAACGTGGCGCTGAATACCCAGTGATAAAGGTAATTCATCACCGTCGCGCCAAAGAGTGCAATCAGCGCCGCGATGACCGAAAAAGTCACCACCGGACCATCCAGCTTGTCGCTGGCGGTGGTCATGACGCGATGACGCACGGTCATGAAGAGCACAATGGTGAGAATCCAGAACGCCAGCGCGATCGCCCCGGACACGCCCACGTACTTGCCCAGTACGAACACCGGCCGGGCCACTGGTTTGCTCACGGTGGTCAGTACGGTGCGGTTCTCGATCTCCTGGCTCAGCACGTTGGTGGCCGTGAACGCCGCCAGGAATAGGCACGTGAGCATCAGCGTGCTCATGCCCAGGTCGATCAGCAGCTTGTTGTCATCGGTAAAGGCGAACGCCGCCAGTTCCAGGTTCAGCGCCATCGCCAGGATGCCCACCATGACCAGCGTCACGAAGATCGGCTGGCGGATGGACTCCACGAACGTGTTGCGGGCAATGGTCAGAAGCTGCTCAAACATGCATCTTTAGCGCGGCCTGGCCGCCGTTTTCCCGAATACAATTCACCCGACAAGTTTTCGCCTGTTCTCTGTGCTCGTTGTCCTCACACCGCCGCGGCGTGCTGATGGGTATGACTGTGCGTGGTTTCGACCTGCCGTTTGGGCGTCGCCTGCTCCAGCGCCGCCGCCTCTGCCATCTCGATGTCCTCGCCGCTGCGTACCAGTCGGGCGGAGTTGAAAATCACCACCAGGCCGCTGACCACGTGCAGCACCGCTGCGAGGATGGGCGAGATCTGCCCCGCCGCCGCCAGCACCTCGAAGATGATGATGAACCCGAAGCCGATGAGCAGGTTCTGTCGCACGACGCTGGTTGTTTTGCGCGACAGCTCGATCAGGAACGGGATGCGGTTGAGGTTGTTGTTCATGAGGGCGATCGAGGCGGAGTGGATCGCCACGTCGGAGCCAGCCGCCCCCATGGCGATCGAGATGTCGCCCGCCGCCAGTGCCGGCGCGTCGTTCACGCCATCGCCCACCACCGCCACGCGATGGCCCTTTTCCTTGAGCTTGTCCACCATCTCCAGCTTCTGGTGCGGCAGCACCTCAGCCTCATATTCGGTGTGAAGCTGGGCCGCGATACGCTTGGCGACCGACTCACGGTCACCGGTAACGATGACCAGACGCTTCAGGCCGATTTCACGCAGTCGGTCGACCGCCGCCGCCGCACCAGGCCGGGCGTTGTCCGCCAGGCCGATCCAGCCCAGCAACTGTCCATCACGCACGACGAACAGCGTGCTCAGCCCCTCGGCGTCGGGGCTTTGCTGCGCCTCAGCGATCGCCGCCGCCACCGTACCGTTGCCCTGTTTGGCCTCGTCCGTGAGCCAGTTGGCGCGACCGACCGCCACCGATCGACCTGCCACCACGCCACGCACGCCCCGGCCGGGCACTTCTTCAAACTGCTCGGGCGCATCCAGTTGCAGCCTTGCCTTGCGTGCCACATCCGTCACCGCCTTGGCGACCGGGTGCCGCGAGTTCTGCTCCAGCGACGCCGCCGTGCGAAGCAGGTCCGCCCCATCCACGCCCGGCGCGGGGGCAAGCTTGATCACCTGCAGCTCGCCGGTGGTCAGCGTGCCGGTCTTGTCGAAGATGATGGCCGTCAGGTTGCGGGCCGCCTCCAGGTTCACCACGCTCTTGATGAGCACGCCCAGTCGGGCCGCCGACGACAGCGCCGCCACCATCGCCGTGGGCGTCGCCAGCACCAGGGCACAGGGGCAGGCCACCACCAGCATGGCGATCACGCGCTCCTCGGGGTTGTCCAGCCCCATCCTACGCGCGAAAAACCAGACGATACCCGCCAGCATCAGTACCGTTGGCGTGTACCAGCCGGCATAACGGTCGATCATCCGCATGATTGGGATGCGCGTCCGCTCCGCCTGCAGAATCAGCTCCTTCACCCGGCCGAGCGTCGTGTCCTCACCCGCCTTGGTTACCTCGATGTCCAGCACGCCCGTCAGGTTGATCGTGCCACCGAACACCTCATCGCCCTCCTGCTTTTCAGCAGGCAGCGATTCACCGGTGATGGGTGCCTGGTTGATGGTGCTGGTGCCGCGCATCACTCGGCCGTCCGCCGGCACCGCATCGCCCGGCCGCACCCGCACGACGTCGCCCGGCCGCAGGTCCTTGGCCTCGACCTCGACCTCCGAGCCATTCTCCAGCCGCCGTGCCCGCGTGGGGGTGATCTTCACCAGCGATTCGATGCTCGCCTGCGCCCCCAGGGCAGTGCGGCTTTCGATCAGCACGCTGATGATCATGAAAAAGGCGATCGAGGCCGCCTCGTGATAACCGCTGAAGAGGGCGTCTTCCGCGCCTTCGGGCCGTCCCATCGCGAATGCCGCCGCCACCGCCAGCGCGACCAGTTCGTTGAAGTGCATGTGGCCGTGCCACAAGTCCTTCAGTGCCACCCACACCAGAGGCGCCCCCAGCAGGATCGCCGAGATCATCGCCAGCAGGTCGCTCTGCTCGCGGTCCTCGAAGACCAGCACCGCTACGAGCGACGCGATCAGGAGCACCCCGCCGAACAGCGTTGCCAGAATCTGGAGGCTGATGCGTCCAGTCTGCGATTCGATCTGCAAGCCTTCTTCGACGAAATCGTGTGCCATAGCCGATGCGTCCCTGGTGACGAGGGTGCAAATGCCCGGAAAGGCTTACCGGACGAGATCTTCCCAGAGTCCGGCTTCACAACGCCCAGAGGGGGGCGAACGCTAAACGATACGACCGGCCACCGATACCGGTTCGCGGGGGTGACATCCTAACAAGCGGGCGCGGGTTGCGACAAAAGAGGGCAGGCTCCTTGCGGGGAAATCTGAAGCCCGAAACCGAAACCGAAAGAAGACCCAATGTCCGAATGTCCTCCGAATGTCCAGAATCCAAAACTTTGGTCATTCGGTCCTTTGGTCATTTGGATTTCTTTTGGATTCAGGCTTCGGATTTACATGCTCCGCCTCGCCCTAATACGTATTCCTTTTCCGCACGGCTACTTCCTCCAGCTCCACCTCCGCCAACAGCCGTGCGATGCGTTCGCCCGCCCGGCCGTCGCCGTAGGGATGGCGGATACGTCGCCGGTCGACAGCCAGCGCCTTTTCCAGGGCCGCCCGCACCGACGCGGTGCCATAGTCGCAGTCGATGACGTTGCCCGGCTTTTCCCGGCCGGCCTGCCGGGGGCCGATGTTCACACACGGCACCCCCAGGGCCGCCGCCTCGATCAGCCCGGCCGACGAGTTGCCCACGATCGCGCGCGCCGCCTTGAGATGAGCAAGGAACGCCGGACGGGTCAGATGCTCGATCAGTCGATCACTCCTGCCCAGCCGTGCCGCCTGCAGCGCCGAGACGATGCCATCGCGCCCCGGGTCGAGGTTGGGCTGCAGGATCAGCCGTCGGTACCCTTGCGTGGCGGCGAGCGTCCCAGCCATCCACCGCCGCTCCTGCGTAACCGATGCTCCGATCGGGTGTTGCATCACGATCAGATCGAAACCGTCCGACGCCGGCTCGATTCCATCCAGTCCGTCGACCGCAGGTGAACCGGCCGCGAAGACGTGTCGCGGGTCCTCTCCCATGCGGATGAGCCGCCGTCGACTTTGGTTCGTGGCTGCGAAGTGCAGGTGCGACAGCTTCGAAATGGCGTGCCGCATCGCCTCATCGGCGACGCCCTCGGCCCGGTCGCCGCCGTGGATGTGCGCCACGCGGATGCCACCGATGGATGCCGCCGACGCCGCTGCGAACGCTTCGATGCGGTCGCCCAGCACGACGACGACGTCCGGCCGCAGTTTTTCAAACGCCCGGCCAAACCCGGCGATGCCCCACGCCACCGCCTGCACATCCGCCGCCCGGCCGACCTCGTCCCGGCGCTGCATCGCCACCCGGGCCGCAATCGGCCAGCCCGCTGCCCGCACATCCCGCCACGTCCCGCTGACCAGATGCGCCCCCGCCACCACCACGCTCAGCCGCACCGACCGCTGCCCCCGCAACCCGCGCAACACCGGCTCCAACAACCCGAATTCCGCCCGGGTCCCGGTCACAACGACAATATTGCGGTGAGCCATGGTGGCGTATTAAACCACGAAGACACGATGAGCACGAAGGAAGGCATTAACACCAAGGAGCCAAAAAGGTAAAGGGAACGCCACTTGGCGTTCCCTCTTTGTGTCGTCGTGGCGAATTTCTGCTCTTAGGCCAGCTCGGGGAACATCCGGCGGACGACAGCCACCAGGTCCTTCACGTGGCTGACCGATTCGGCCATGAGCTTCTGTTCGTCTGCGGTCAGGTCCAGTTCAATGACCTTTTCCACGCCGTCCTTGCCCAGCACGACCGGAACGCCCACGAAGTAGCCGTCGCCCGGGCTGCCGACGTTGAATTCCTTCTCGCAGTAGGCGGCGCAGGGGATGATGCGCTTCTTGTCCTTGACGATGGCCTCGACCATCTGGATGACACCTGCGGCCGGGGCGTAGTAGGCGCTGGTGCCCATCAGTTTCACGATCTCGCCGCCGCCCACCTTGGCGCGCTCCACGCACGCATTGATCTTCTCCTGCGGCAGCAGCATCGACACCGGAATGCCCGACACGCTGGTGAACCGCGGCAGCGGCACCATGTCGTCACCATGCCCGCCCAGCAGCAGCGCGGTGATGTCCTCCACGCTCACACCCAGCTCCATGGCGATGAAGGTGCGATAACGCGCCACGTCCAGCGCACCAGCCTGCCCCATGATGCGGTTGGTCGGGAAGCCGGTCGTCTTCCAGGCAGTGTAAACCATCGCATCCAGCGGGTTGCTCACCACGATGACGATGGAATCCGGAGCAGCCTTCTTCACCTGCTCGCTGACGCTCTTGACGATCTTCACGTTCGTCTCGATCAGGTCGTCACGGCTCATGCCCGGCTTGCGCGGCAGGCCGGCGGTGATCACCACCACATCCGCCCCGGCGATGTCGTCATAGTTTGACGTGCCCGTGATGTTCACGTCGAACCGCTCGATTGGGGCGCACTGGAGCAGGTCGAGCATCTTGCCCTTGACCACGTTCTCCTGCTGGGGGATGTCGACGACGACGATGTCGCCCAACTCCTTCGCCGCCGCCCACAGGGCACACGAGGCCCCCACGTTCCCGCCGCCAATCACCGCAATCTTCGCTCGCCTGGGCATCTGTCCAATCCTTTCGTTCAATGGAAAATCGGGCGGTCATGATAGCAAAATCATGGTGGGGGCCGGGGGTGTCACCCCGACGACGGGGGTACGGAAACGCGAAGGCGCAAGCGGCGATGGGCAACCACACCGGGAACGTTCGCCCCCTCCCCGCTTTGCATTTTGAACCTTGCACTTTGCACTCTGAACCCTCCCTAAACCATTGACTTCCCACCCGGGGCGTGACACGCTTACGGCGATGGACAGCGACGCCCGACTGGCATTCTTCCACGAGGACGATTACTGCCAGATCCAACTGCTGCCGACGACTGAGGAACAGTACGTCGCGCGGGAAATGGAACGGCTGGCGGCCTTCGTCGCGGAACATCGCCAGCCCGATGGTACCTTTGATTCCATCTACATCCGCCCCGAACCGACGCAAAACCTTACCCGGCTGAAGATTTCAGACGCGGTACTGTCCCTATCCGTCTATCCCTACCTGCTCCGCTTTGATGGTGTGGTCGTCGTCTCAGACGGTCAGCACCAGCCCTGTCCGACGATCCGCGCCTGGGGGGATGATTCAATCGCGCTATTCGCGACTTTGAACAAAGCATCACTGGTGAGCGAGATCTTCCTGTCGCGGACCTGGTCGGCCGAGGGAGCCAGACGTGCAGCCGCCGTCCTGCCGGAACTTCCCGAGGCGGACCGGTTGCTGCTGGTGGACTGGGACCGCCTGAAATGGTTCAAACTCAGCGACCTGCACACGTTAGATCAATATCTGCGCGAGGCTTGCAGGGAGTGAGGATCGCTATCTCTGTATAGGAAGAGAACGCGACAAGTCGCGTCGATTCGGGATTCAGAAACCCATACTGGGTTCGACCCAGATGCTGGGCGGAGCGGTGGGGCACACCTTTTCGCACACGCCGCAGCCGATGCAGCCTTCCAGAATCTGGACGATGTTGTGGTGCGGGTCGAGCTGGATGGCGGTCTGGCCCACCGGGCAGTGCGTGATGCACAGCCGGCAGTCCTCCTGGTCACCGTAGGGGCCGCGAACGCAGCTCATGTCGTTGAGGGCGGCGGTGCCCATGTTGATCTGCTCAATGCGTTCGACGGGCACCAGCGCCCCGGTGGGGCAGGCTTTCATACAGGCCAGGTCACTGCACACCACGCAGGGGCTTTCCCGGGCGATGATGTAGGGCAGCCCCAAGGCGGTCTTACCCTCGGGATCGATTTTGATGCAGTTGGCAGGGCAGGCGCGGACACAGTCGCCGCACCGACTGCACACCGTCGCCATCAGGCTTTCGGGCAGCGCCCCCGGCGGCCGCAGGTATCGTACCGGCAAGGGGTAATCGCCCGGCAGCGGCGCAGGCGATGGGGTGGAACGGGCCTCGGGGGGCATCGCTTCCTGGATGCGCTGGGCGAACGCCCGACCGGCCTCTTCCACCTTCTCCACACCACGGGTGAAGATTTGGCGAAAAAAGGCCCGGCGGTTAACCGATGAACCTGAGGTTGGGCGATCTGATTCAGCCAAGAGGGCTGGCTCCGGGGAAGAATCGCGATTATCGTATGTTGCGGTTACGCTGCAATGGCTGCACCGCCGAAAGATGGCGGTTCAACTATTTGTGAAAGGACGATCGATGTCAAGCGCTCGCTCGCTCGTGAACTCGGTTCTGGGCCTGATCCTGGCCGCAGCCGTGCTGCCCGGATGCATCAGCAACGATGTGCGAATGTTCGACAGCACGGTCAACCGCCCCACCACGATCCGCATCGTGCAGGCGATGACCAACGGTAACGTGCTGTGGGAATATGACATCCCCGTCCAGCACTCCCTGCAGATCAACCTCGACCGCGAGGGTGAGGTCGAGCTTTTCAGCGTCAACCCCGAGAAGCCGGCCACCAGCTTCAGTTGGGCGCTGTTTGACGATCAGGGCAACCGTCTGAGCTACGGCAAGGAGAAACTGCCGGGCCTGCCCATCCGCATCGAGCTGGCACTGCGGCCGGCACCCGAATGGCCGGAAGGCTACACGCCGCCGGGGCAGCAGAATGTGCCGCCCCCGATCGAAACGCTGCCTGCCAACGACGAATCGGAATAACGCATCGTCGCCTTACAGCGATGTTCCCCGGGCGGGTCTCCCCGCCCGTTTTTTTTATTTGTTCCGAAATCGCAGGTCGACCCGCTGTCTCTTTCTGAGGCTGATTCTCAGCGCTGATCCTGCCAGATGGCGCTGCGGATCAGTTCGGCGGCAGCAAGCACATCGCGCAGCTCGTTGAGCAGTGGCTCCAGTTGCTTTTCCGCCAATGCGGCGTTGGAGGGGCAGCCATCAGGCAGGACAGCCTTTCCGCCGACGATGTTACAGATGGCATCGAGTTGTTGCGGTACACGCTCGTGCAAGGCCGCGACCCGTGCCTTGAGATGCTCGCAAGCCTTGTACGTGGCTGACACGGCAAGGATACTCCCGTCGTCAGGACGCACAGCGGCGGACGCTGCGCGCCTATCCTGAGCACCAATCATGGAAGATCCCCTGAGACAGATGATGTTACGAGCCTAACCATTGAAGGCTGGAAATTCCAGCCTTCCGCGAAGGGAAGCAGCGATTCTGACGCGCAGCAGGAATCATACGCGCGGGTGATTCGGCCTCACCAACCCTCTTCGAAGGGAGAAAAGATAACGATAGTGGACTTCACCCGTTCACTCACCGTGCTTCACGCAGTTCTTTGCCGAGTTGGCCGGGTTGATTCTGCAGGTGATCGTAAAAGACACGGGCGATATCGCGGCCGATGTGGTCGGCGAAACGGCTGAACAGCACGATGCGGTCGCCCGCATTTTCCACCGGGCGGATGCGCTGACGCATCCGGATATGCAACTCGTAACCCGCGCTCGCGCCCGAGGCGGCATGCGTATCGGAGGGGAACAGACGCCGTCCCGTCGCCACGTCCAGCACCTTCAGCCGCACGAACGCTTCGGGTTGCAGGAGCCCTGGGCCGCTGTCCACATCCACCTGTTCGATATGCACGTGCAGCACCTGTTCGGCGTTCAGCGCCCGGCCCACATCCTGCAGTGGCATCATCACGAACGACTTACCCCGCTGATGCTCCAGCGCGTGCAGATCCCGCAGCGGCACGAAGCGACTCACCACCTCGTTCTGCTTCAGTTCAAACTCGATCATCGCGGCGATCTGATCCGTCAGCGCGTCGTTGCCCAGTTGATTGTTCGGATCATCGACCAGCACCAGCGTGAGGCGGTCCTGCAGGTTGTAGATCGCCTTGGTCTTGGGCGGGGCGATGGTGTCAGCCGCCAGCCCCAGTGCCTCACAACCAGCAAGACCAGCAACAGTCACCAGCAACATCAACACGCAAAGCAAACGCATCATCGGGAATCGTCCTGTCCGGCAGATGAGATATCGGGGCATGGGCATTGACAGCATCAACGGTTCGGCCGCAGCTCCTGATGATCGTAGAAAAGCTGGCCCGCGGTACGTGAGAACTCCTTGAGCGTGGCCACCTCGACGCTGCGCTGATCGCCATCGATGATGCCGATGGGGTTGTCCTTCGGGTAGCGTGCCTCGACCGTCTTGCTGTACGCCAAAGCGTCGCGGCTGGTATGCTCGCCCGCATCGGAGCGCGGCGCTTCGATCACCTTCACATCGCCCACGATCAGCCCCTGCAGAATGTGTTTATTGCCCGGCTCGTGCATGCTGTACTGCAGCACATCCACCAGCACGATGCGGTCAACCTTCATACGGCTGATAAGCTGTGAATAGCGCAGCGTGTTCCAGTAGGGGTTGGCATCCTGGAACGCGACCACATCATCGGGGTTGACGAGGCTGATGCCCGGCACGTTGGCACGCAGCTCCTTGGCCAGCGCCCAGCTCATATCCTTTAGTGCCTGCGGGTATTGGGCGTAAGCGTATTCGTTGAGGTTCACCATCACCGCGACGACCTGATTGTCCAGCCCTCGGTAGTCAGCGGTAACCTTGACCTGTTTGTATTCGGGGACGACAGCGGTGGCGACCAGCCCGAGCACCGGCCCGCCGCAGCCGATCAGTGCCGTGATGGTGAGCAGCAACGCCCCGGCCGCGGTGTGACGCATCGTAATGAGCCTGAACATGTCACAGCACTCCGTGAACGGCAAGGATCTTGTAAATCCAGGCCAGGATGATGCCCCCGCCGAAGATAAGCAGGTTGCGTGGCGTCCAGACCGCCTCGGCCACGCCATGCGCAGGCAGGCCAGCGAGCATCCCGTAACCGCTCACCAGTGTCGCGATGGCGGCCAGCAGAGCAAGCGCCGCCCCGGCGGGCTGGGTGGCAAACGCGGCGACGAGGTTGCCATCGGCCGCGTGGGCGAAGGCGGTGGTCATGCCACACGTCGGGCAGGGAAAACCGGTGGCAGCGAGGCTGGCGCAGGGCTGCATGCCAAGCTGCGTGTGCGTGCCGTAGCCCTCGGCATCAGGCTGGAGCATCGCCGCAACCACCAGCACCCCCATACCGCACATGAATAACAGCGCCCACAACGCCCGGTCAGCGGGGTGTGACAAGGCCATCGCAGCGGGATGCCGTGCCCGCGTGCCCGATTTCACCTCAGATGCCTGCATGAATGACAACAGCCTACCCGGTTTACCAAGTGTATGAAAGTCCAATGTTTAAAGGAAGCGGGCGAGAATGACGAAAGCCTGGTGCCGAACAGGATTTCGACATTCATTATTCTCCTCGAGAGGGCTGGGTTGCTCGGGCGGGGGTGGATCGCGATACTGGTGGCGTTCAAATGAGACTTTTCAGTCTCTTTTAGCTCACGGAGTACCGCCATGCAACGACCGATGGTTGAAGTGCCCGACATTGATGAAAAAGGCGCGCCGCGTGACGGCCAGCCGCAGCGAAGCAATCGCCGCCTGTTCATGCAGTTTCTGGCGTTCGGGGGCTGCCGGGATGTTCAACCGGTCATCCAGGCGGTGCGAAACCTGACCAGCGATGGCGTGGTTTACATCGACGTGAACGACCCACAGGGCGTCGCCATCGCGACCATGAGCGAGAACCCGGAATTTTTCGTCGGGCCGCTGCGTGAAACCCTGAACAAGCCGCCCTTTGACAGCCTGACGCTCAAGCCCGAATACACGATGTTCGGGCGGACCTACTCGCTGGGATATGAACCGGACCTGGAAGAGACGCTCATCACCCGGCCGCGCAACACGGTGCTGCATCCGGAGTGGGTCTGGTCGATCTGGTATCCGCTTCGCCGCAGCGGCAAGTTCATGAAGCTGCCGGAGGAGGAGCAGCGCGACATTCTGATGGAGCACGGGCGGATCGGCTTCGCATTCGGCCGGGCGGACTACGGCCACGACATTCGCCTGGCGTGCCACGGCCTCGATAAGAATGACAGCGACTTCGTCATCGGCGTCTTCGGCAAGGAACTCTACCCGCTGTCAGCACTGGTGCAGACGATGCGCAAGACGACGCAGACGTCGCTGTACCTGGAGCGGCTGGGGCCGTTCTTCGTGGGGAAGAAGGTGAGCTGATCGGTTTTCAGATCGTTGGAACGCGACAGGTCGCGTCGCTTCGTGGGGGTTCTGCGCGCCAATCGTGGACCGCGGGTTCACGCCTGTGTTATCTTGCCAGTCATGACCACAACTCTGACAGATCGGTATTCCGTGGCCCGTCAGCAACTTGAAGCGGTGGGCCAGGCGCACGTGCTGACTTTTTACGATCGGCTGGACGAGGCCGGCCGGGATCGGCTGCTGTCGCAGATCGAGGACATCGACTGGCGGCAGATCGCGCAACTGGTCGAGTCGCACGTGAAGAACAAACCGATGGTCGCGCTGCCGGAGAAGATCGACCCGGCCCCGTGGTATCCGCATCAGCCGACACCGGAGCTGCGCGATAAGTACCGTGAAGCCCGGGCGCTGGGCGAAAGGCTGATTCGTGAGAACAAGGTGGCCGCCTTCACCGTGGCAGGTGGTCAGGGCACGCGACTGGGCTGGGATGCGCCCAAGGGTACATTCCCCGCCACACCGGTACGCAAGGCGTCGCTCTTCCAGTGCATGGCCGAGTACATCATCAAGACGCAGCGCAAGTACAACGCGATCGTGCCCTGGTACATCATGACCAGCCCGATCAACGACGGTCCCACGCGCGCCTTCTTCGAGGAAAACAACTACTTCGGCCTGGACCCAAAGAACGTGATGTTCTTCACACAGGAAATGATGCCCGCGATGGACCTGGCGACGGGCAACGTGCTGCTGGAAGCACCCGATGCGCTGGCGCTGGCGCCCAACGGGCATGGCGGATCGCTCAAAGCGCTCTACAAGCGCGGCGCGATCGACGATATGAAACGCCGCGGCATCGAACAGATCAGCTACGTGCAGGTGGATAACCCCATCGTGCGCGTGGTCGATCCGCTGTTCATCGGCCTGCACGCGCTGGACGGGGCGCAGATGTCCTCCAAGATGCTGCCCAAAGCCTACCCCAAGGAAAAACTGGGCAACTTCTGCATGGTGGACGGCAAGGTGACGGTGATCGAATACTCCGACCTGCCCGATGAACTGGCGGAGCAACGCACCGAAACGGGCGAGCTGCGCTTCCGGGCCGGGTCGATCGCTATCCATGTGATCCGCGTCGATTTCGTCGAGTCGCTGAACCATGCGGAGGATGGTTTCCGCCTGCCCTTCCACCGGGCGGAAAAGAAGGTGCCGTATCTCGATCTGAGGACCGGTCAGCGGATCGAGCCGGACAAGCCCAACGCGGTGAAGCTGGAGATGTTCGTGTTCGATGCGCTGCCCTTGTGCGAAATGTCGATCATTTATGAATCGGACCGAATCGACGAGTTCGCACCGATCAAGAACGCGGAGGGCGTGGACAGCCCCGCATCGAGCCGACAGATTCAAAGCGAGCGGGCCGGTCGCTGGCTGGAAGCGATGGGCGTGAAGGTGCCGCGCGATGCAGATGGCTCGGTCAATGCGCTGATCGACCTGAGCCCGCTGACCGCGATCGAGCCGGAGGATTTACGCGGCGTGGACCTGCCGCGCGAGATCGCACCGGGCGCGAGCGTGGTATTGTGAAATTGGGCGATTTGGTGATGAGGTGATTGGGCGATGTGAAAACACTTCGGACGTCACCTGACTGTCCGCATTTCATTCGCCAAATCGCCAGATCACCAAATTCAGCCGCTAGCGGCTGTTCTCTCCTTCTTCCGTATTCCCCCTCTTACTCCCCCGCGGTCCAGCGCAGGAGCTGCTCGAACAGCTTCGCGTACGCGCTGCCCACTTCAATGTCGATGCTGCCCTCGGCCCGCGCGGTGACGCGGTTGTCACCCCAGTCGACCATGCCCCCCACCCAGTGCGGGGCAACATCGGTCGCCAGGGCAGCCACGCGGCCCCGACCATGCTCGCCCACCACCAGCAGCGGCTGACGATCGCGCACCTCGAAAACGAGCGGCTGACCAGCCCCCTCAGCCCGCACGCGGTAACGCTCCACCTCCAGCACCACGGTTCCCTGCTCCTTCGCACGGAACTGGTTGAACCCGCCGATGACGGGCGGCTCATGCCAGGGCAGGCCGGCCACGATCGGGTGGTCGCACACCGGGCGAACCATCGCCGGCTGCGGGCAGTTCACGCGGTCGTCCCCGGCAGTGATGTGTACAGGCAGGATGTCGCCCACGGGGGTGCCCGCCCAGTCGCCGCCCAGCCCGCCGAACGATTCCCACCCGCCGAGCATGAGCAGGCCCATGCCCGCCTCGACGCGCTGCACGATGCGCTCGTGGGCTGCGGGTTCAAGCATCCGGGCCATGTAGTCGCTCAGCACGACCAGGTGCAGGTCGTCGGGGATGTCGGCCGCCGTGGTCGGCTGGTCACTGGGGTGATAGCGGAACGCCAGGCCCGCGTGGTGCATCACGCCGGCGAGGTACGCGGCTGCGGTGGTGAGGCTGGTATCGCCTAAGTAAAGGATCATGGCGCGGAGTTTGCGCCAGAACCCGCCCCTTTGCAACGCGACGGCGACAGACGGCAAAGACCGGCCAAAACCGCCTCACCTTGCATCGGCCCGGGGAACCACTAACATCCCCGGTTTAATCGGAAGATTGGGCCGAAAGTTGTCGCAGGCCCAACCGGCCGGCTGTGCCCCCACGCCGCGCCCTCCGCTTCCGACGGTGTTTTCCTATCGCGATTCGGAGTAGCCATGCTTAAAGGCAATGCCATCATCGGTCAGTCCGGCGGTCCCACCTCGGTCATCAATGCCTCCATGGTCGGCGTGGTGGATGCCGCCCGCAAGGTCAAGGCCATCGACCGTGTACTGGGGATGCGGTTCGGCATCGAAGGTGTGCTCAATGACCATCTGCTGGATCTGAGCGCCGAATCGCCTCAGACGCTCAAGGCCCTGCGTCGCACGCCCAGCAGCGCCCTGGGTTCCAGCCGACACAAGCTGCGTGATGAGGATCTGCCCCCCATCCTCAAGCGGCTGCAGGAATACAACATCCGCTACTTCTTCATGATCGGCGGCAACGACACGATGGACACCATCCATCGCGTCACCAAATACGCTTTGGAGCAGGGCTACGAAATGATGGGCGTGGGTATTCCCAAGACGGTCGACAACGACCTCTTTGGTGTGGATCACACCCCCGGCTTCCCCAGCGCCGCCCGCTACGTGGCGCTGAGCGTGCAGCAGGGTGGCCGCCTGGCGCGCGACATGCAGCGCGTCGACCCCTTCGTCATCTTCCAGACCGTTGGTCGCAGCGCCGGCTGGCTGCCGGCGGCGGCGGCACTCGCCAAACGCAATCCGGAGGATCCACCGCACATCATCCTTTTCCCCGAGCGGCCGTTCGAAAAGGACAAGTTCCTTGCCGCTGCGGAAAAGGCGCAGAAGAAGTTCGGTTTCGTGTCGATCGTCTGCGGCGAGGGCGTGACCAACGCTGACGGCACCCCGCTCAGCGCTTCGCAGACCAAGGACAAGTTCGGCAACATCGAGTTCGGCGCGGCCGGCGGCACCAGCGCAGCCATGATCCTGCACCGCATGCTTGCCAATGAGTTCGGCTGGCGCGGCGAATTCCAGGTCACCGAGTCGCTGCAGATGTGCGCCGCGGACCGGGGCGTCGATCTGGACTTCGAGGAAGCGTACAACTGCGGCAAAGAAGCGGTGCGCCTGGCGACGCAGGGCGTGACCGGCAAGATGGTCACCATCGAACGGCTGAGCAAGAAGGGCGAGCCTTACAAGAGCGGCCTGGGCACCATCGACCTGAGCGAAGTCGCCATCCACGCCCGCCCCATGCCCGACAAGTACATCAGCAAGGATGGCCTGTTCGTGAGCAAGGCCTTCTACGACTACGCCCAGCCCCTGGTCGGCGACCTGCCCGAATACCCCTCGCTAAACCTGAAAAAAGCGAAGAAGAAGTAATTTGAGTAGCCACGAAGGCACGAAGAGCACGAAGGAAGACAAGTTCTCTGACGCCAAGGTGCCAGGAAACCAAGGAACGCCTGGAACGAACATAAGAGGGAATTATCATTCAGCACCTGGATTGCATTAACCTTCCGCTCCCCTTCGTATCTTCGTACCTTTGTGGCTAAAGACAGACCGAACGCTTAACCACGAAGACACAAAGTGTGCAAAGAAAGCCCACTTGGCGTTTTTGGCTTCTTTGCCTCTTGGCGTCAATGTCTTTCTTCATAACCTTCGTGTTTCGTGGCCAACCACAGGAGAAAGTCATGAACAGCAGTGATGTGAAGTATGCGCCTTTCGCGTTGCCCAAGGATATGTTGGCGACGGTGGAGGTGATTGCCAATTTCAACGCGGATCAGGCTGTCGAAACGGCGAAGGAAATCGCAGCGGTCGGGCGGCTGTTCTTCACCGGCGAAGGCTCAAGCCGCATCTTTCCTTCCAAAAGCGTCATCGCCCACGCGCGGCGCCAAGGCTGGCCCATCGTGCTGCACACCGAGGGCGGTAAGCAGGCGCAGCAGTACAAGCTGGACGACTGGGCGGTACTCGCGGCAAGTAACTCCGGTCGCACCGCCGAGGTGATCGGCCTGTTCAAGGCGCTCAGGGAAAAAGGCCATCAGCATCTGTATAGCCTTACCGCCTTCGCCGACAGCATGCTCGAATCACTGGCGAAGAAAGGCTACGTGCTGACGTGCGGGAAGGAAGGCTCCGTGGCCGCGACCAAGAGTGTGGTCGAACAGGCACTTTTCAATCATGCGCTGGTCGAGCACATCGCCGGTGCGCCGACGCTCGGAAGCCGAAAGGCGGAACTTGCGGCTGCGTTCAAGCAGGCGCTGACGACGAGCATCGACAGTGATCTGATCGCCAAAGTCGCCAACGCCGGCACGATTTACTTCGCCGGCATGAACGATGGCGTGGCGGAGGAGCTGACCCTCAAGACCAACGAGATCACCCGCAAGCGCAGCGACTATCTTGAAGGTACCTACGCAGCCCACGGCATCGAAGAGATCATGGATGCCGACGATGTGGTGATTTGGGTCAATCCATTCCAGGACAGCGAAGCCAAGTTCGAGGACGTGCTGGTCAAGGGCGTGGGTCTGACGGTGATCGCCATCGCCGACCGCGACACACGCTTCCCGACAATCAGGGTCCCGGCCATGGGCGACCTGGCCCCCTACGTGATGATGGCTGCGGGCTGGAACCTGCTGGTCGAAACCGGCATCCACCTTGGCGTCGACCTGGACAAACCCGTCCGCGCCCGCAAGGTGGGCAACGAGTTCGTGGGGTGAACCGCGAAGGTGGAATTGCGAATAGACGCGAATAAAGACCGTGAAGAGAACCGCCGGTGATCAAGTCATCGGCGGTTTTTTGTTGAACCGCCCCCATTCATTCGCGTTCATTCGGGGTTCACAACAACTCTTCGCGAAGGAGCGGGCGGCCGGCCTGGGAGATGTAGAAGGCGTAGACGCAGACGCCAGCGGCGACGGCCAGGGCAAAGTAGCCTGACAGCGCGAACCAGAGACTGGCGTTGGGTGTCAGCGGGAAGTTGTTGAGCACGGAGAAGATCATCACCGACGCCATCATGGCCACCAGGCCATGACGGATCAGCACATAGGTCATCACCGCCATCAGCGCCGCCATCACCGGCCAGCGGATGATCCAGTTCGGCCCCAGCAGTGTCGGGCTGGACACCACCAGCACGAAAATGCCGATCATCAGCCACGGCTTGCGCACCGTCACACGCAGAAGCAACAGCACCAGCAGATAGAGCAGCGGATAGAACACCGCCTGGAACTGCATTTCCGCGAAGTGCGCCAGCGAGAAGCGCGCCCCCATCAGCTTCATGAGGTCTTCGGTCGACTCGAACGTCGGCCGGGAGGGCGTGATCTCAAACGCCCCCTGCATGAACTGCGGCAGCGAGGCGATGACCCGCGGTACCCATTCCGGCACATACGGCGCCAACACCTCCGGCGCCATGTGCAGCAGCCCCGCAATCACCACCGCCCACGTGGCGATGGTCGTGCCGATGAGCACATCCCGACCGACCAGCGGATCGCGGAACCGCCCGGTGAGCAGTCGGCTCCATGCGATGATTGTTTCCGGCCAGACGCGGCGCAGGAACGGCTCCAGTGCCATGTAGAAAACCCAGATCTGTGCCCCACGGTAAAGAGCATGTCCGCACGCCTCACCGAAAAGTGCCAGTTCCGGCAGGAACTGCGGCACGTGGCTGGCTCGCAGAAGGATTTCCAGCAAACTGGCTGCGAAGATAAACGCCGCCACGCGGAACGCGCCGCGCCGGTCACCTCGCCCGCTCTTGAGGTTGCGGTACGCCAGCAACGAACCAAACGCCAGGCCGACGACGAAAAGCGTGGACTGGACGATCTCGGTCTGCTGCATGCGTCGTGTAGCGGTGCCGCGCGGTGCGATCGCCGCTGCCGACGCCGCCTCGCCCGATTCCGCCAGTTGGGCGCGCCAGGGTGGCATCAGTGAGAAGTAGACGATGCGCCCGTTGTACGCGGCCGCGTCGATCTCCAGCACCACCGGGGGATCGTTGCCATACTGCCCGATCCACGTCATTCGCCGCGATGCATAAACGGGCGGTAACCGCTTGGGCGGCAGCTCAATGAAGTTCTCGTAGTTCAGGTCCGCAGCCCTGAACGCGACGCTCCAGTCGGGCGGCGGCACGTTGTCATCGGTCGTCTGCTGGTACAGGTTGTTGTCCGGCACCTGAGGTACCGCCTGGAACTCGACCAGTCGGCCGTGCGGGTCCAGCACCACGCTGACCATACCCGGCACCACCGGCGGCGGGTCAAGCAGCGTTGATCGGCTGGCGCGGTCGTTGGGCACCAGCCACGTCGGGCTTTGCCGATACCAGAAGTGGATCGCCGCGGGCTGCCCACTCTTGAGCCGATCCCATCGCCGCAGGTTGTTGTCAACATCGAACTGTTCGATGAAGTCCAGCAGCGGCTTGTTCTCACTGAAGCCGTAGATGCGGTCCGTCGGCTCGACGGTGTAGCCGAGCTGTCGGATCACATCTTCAGCACGGGCGGCCAGCACCTCGGGGCTGCGTGGCAGCGGCACGCGATTGATCAGCGATGTGTGCCCCGCCAGGTACACCGCCAGTGTCATACCGATGAGTGTCAGCGCCAGCAGCAGCACCGCCAGCGGCGTCGCGACCACGCCTACCTCCCCCGCCGCCGCAACCATTTCAGGGCTGGGCGTTTCGCCCGCCTCCAGTGCCGCCGCCAACGGGTCGCCACCCGGTAGCGCCGCCATCACGGCCAGCGCCGAACTGGGCCGCCGCCGCGGGTCTTTTTCGATGCAACGCAGGATGACGCGCTCCACCGCATCATCCATGTCCTCGACCAGGTGCGAGGGATGCGCCGGCGTGGCGGTGCTGTGCAGCCGTTCATATTCCCGGGCGCTGTTGGCCTTAAAGGGCGGCTTGCCCGTGAACATCTCATAAAGCACCAGCCCCAGCGAGTAGAGGTCGCTGCGGACCGACACTTCCTTGCCAGTGAGTTGTTCGGGCGCCATGTACGCCGGGGTGCCGGCCTTGATCTCTGAACCGGTCAGCCCGCTCATCGGGGCCGCAAGTCCGAAGTCCGTGATGCGCACCTGCCCCCGGCCGTCGATCATGATGTTGGTCGGCTTCAGATCGCGGTGCAGCACGTTGCGGGCGTGCGCGGCCGCCAGCCCCGAGCACAACTGTCGGGCAATCTGGATCGCCTTATCCTTGGGTAGTCGGCCGATGCGCCGCAGCAGCGACGCCAGGTCTTCCCCGTCCACATACTCCATGCTGATGAAGACCTGGCCGGTCTCCGCCTCGACATCGTGGCGGGAGGCATCGTTCAGGCTGCCGCGCGTGCCGCTGTCGCTCACGCCCGAGGCACGCTTCACGCTCGTACAGTAGCCCACGTCGTACACGCGGCAGACGTTGGGATGCGCGATCTGCCGCGCCATGCGCACTTCGTTATGGAAGCGGTCCAGCCAGCGTGAGTCCTGCTGCATCTTCGGCGGCAGGAACTTCAGTGCCACCGGCTGGCCCAGTGTCAGATCGTCCGCCCGGTAGACATCCCCCATCCCTCCCCGGCCAAGCAGACCCGTGATGCGGTAACGGTCGTTGATGATCGTGCCCGGCTCAAATCGGCCCTGGTCGATGACCTGCGTACCCGTGGCTGAGTCGACTTCCGCCTCCGCCTCGCGGGCCGCGGCACGAAAGAAAACGGTCGCTTCCGCCAGTGCCCCCGGCTCCAGCACCGGGTCGAGAAAGGAGCTGCCCGGCTGATGGTGCGCCAGCAGCGACTGTACCTCACGACGAAGCTCGGTATCGTCCCCGCACGACCTCTCGACAAACGCATCCCGCTCTTCCGGGTCGCGCCGACAGGCTTCGAGGAACAATTGCTTGACGCGCTGATGACGCTCGGCTGGATCGCTGAGTGTCATGGTGCAGCGTCCTCCCGGGTGAGCTCGCGCTTCAGCCAGGCACGCGCCATCGTCCAGTCACCCTCGACCGTCCGCTTGGACACGCCCAGCACCTTGGCGACCTCCTCGACGGTCAACCCGCCGAAAAAGCGCAGCTCAACCACTTTCGCCTGTCGGGCATCGATTTCCGCCAGGCGTTGCAGGGCCTCATCCAGCGCCAGCACCTCCTCTTCCCGCTGGGGGCTGAGGGCGACGGCCTCATCCAGGGCGATCTTGTGTCGCCCGCCGCCACGCTTCTGACGGCGATGATGCCGTGCGTGGTCAATCAGCACCCGTCGCATCGCCTGGGCGGCCACCGCGAAGAAGTGCGTGCGGCCCTGCCAGTCGATTCGCGACTGGTCCACCATCTTCATATACGCTTCGTGAACCAGGGCGGTCGGTTGCAACGTGTGGTTGCCGCGTTCGTGACGCAGGTAGCGGGCCGCCATCGCCCGGAACTCGTCGTAGACGAGCGGCAGAAGACGCTCGGCGGCATCGGCGCGGCCGGCATTCAGTTCCGCCAGGATTTGTGTCGCATCAGACATCGCACCGCGACCTCGCCCGACACAGCACGGGCACCTCTGGAACTGCCTATCTTACCCGAAACGGCCCACCCCGTGCAGACCCAAGTCCACCATCCGGGCGCAAAGCCACCCCCACACCCGGCGGGCGCTATGCTACAAGTCTAATCATTCTGGACATTTACACAACGATCGCTCGCCGACGCGCCATGTCCGCCTCAGGCGAACATCTTCTTGTATGGCTCGGGCGTGTAGATGCGGAAGGTCACCTCGTGCAGGTATTCATACGGCCCCGCCTTGCGCAGGCCGTTGACCATCTCGGCGATCTGCGCCTGGCTCTGGAAGGCCTCGATCGCCCGCAGCTTGGTCGAGAACATCTCTTCGTTGGCGATCACTTCTAGATTGGGCGGCTGGTCGTAGTCGCAGTAGACCGCCACCTCGCAGACCTTGGGCACTGCCGCCAGCGGCTCGCCCAGCTCGGGCCAGATCGCCCCCGAGGCGTGGAAGATCGAGATCATCAGTTCGTTGTGCGTCACCTGATGGTCCGGGTGCAGGTCGCTGGGCGCGGGGACGAAGATGCGGTCCGGACGCAGGCGACGCAGATGCCACGTGAATGCGTTCTGCAGCCCCGTAAATCCTTCAATGGCAGGCTCATCGGGCCTGGCCGGCCGACGCCCCTGATACAGCGACAGCCCACCGTCGGGGTAGCCGATGTAGACCACCTTCTCCCGCGGCACACCGAGAATCTCATACGCCGTGTACGTCTCCTCCCGGCGAATGTCGGCGATCCTGTCCTTCTGCTCCAGCGTGCAATAGCCCATCCGGCCGTCGGTTACGATCAGCGCGTGGACATCCACTCCCGCCCGTACCGCTGCCTGAATCCACAGCCCCGCTCCGACCGGCAGGTCATCGTCGTGCGGGTTGACCATCAGCCAGGTCTGCCCGGCGAGCGACGGGACCTGCATCGCCTCGGCCAGATTCGTCGTGCGACGCTTTTCCTGGCCCACAAGGCGCGTAAATCGGAACGGGGTATCCTGACCGGTGGACTGACTCATGAAACACTACCTTTCTGAATAAAGATCACCGCCCAGAAAAGTCGAGTCTACCACCGGCGAAAAGTCCGTCAAAAACGGCCCTCGTGATCACCGACAGCCCAAGCAACACCCCGATACCCTATGCTCCCCATCCTCGCTATCTACGCCCTGATGAGCCTGCTCACCATCCTCGTCTACGCCTGGGACAAGCGGGCGGCGGTTCGCGGACGACGACGCGTGCCCGAACAGACGCTGCACGGACTGGCGCTACTGGGAGGCATCCCCGGGGCGCTGCTCGCCCAGCAGCTTTTCCGCCACAAACGGCGTAAGGGGCCCTTCGTTTTCACAACCCTGCTGATCCTTGCCCTGCATGTGTTGGGGTGGGGGTGGTATTTGACACGGTGAGATCCTGGGCGTGACCAGCTATGGGCGTGACCAGCATGGCTCAGCCACTGACGTGGCTGGGCTTCGTTGGTGGGGTACCCTACAATAGTTCCGGAATGAAGGATCGCCTGATCCAGCCAGAGAACGGGACGGCGGCCGAGCAACTGCGGCTGAGGCGGCGAGGAGAGCGGCGCGTCCGCAGACGCGCTGCGATCAAGACCGTGGCGGTCCTGCCAACCCTGTTGACCCTCGGCAACGTGCTGTGCGGGTTCATGGCGGTGGTGCTCGCCTCCCGACCGGCCGACACCACCCTGCCCTGGGGGTGGACGCCGCTGACTTTCGCAGCCCTCTTCATCTTCCTTGGCATGGTGCTGGACGGGCTGGACGGCCGGGTGGCACGGCTTACCCGCTCCACCAGCGAACTGGGCGAACAGCTCGACTCCATGGCTGACATGGTGACCTTCGGCGTCGCGCCGGCGTTCCTGGCGGTCCACCTGGTCGGCATCCAGACGCCCTTCCTCGCCTTGCGCGAGGGGCTGTTCGATCGCCTGGCCATCGTCGGGGCGTTCATCTACGTCGCCTGCGCCGCCCTGCGGCTGGCGCGGTTCAACATCGAAACCAAATCGCCCGATGTGTCGGACCACCTGTCCTTCAGCGGCCTGCCCTCACCCGGCGCGGCCGGCACCGTCGCCAGCCTTGTCCTGCTGCATCAGCACTTCGTGCATGGTTCGGACACCACATGGCTGGTCGCCGGCGCAAAGTGGACGATGGTGGCGACCATGATTCTGGCTGCCTTCGCCATGGTCAGCCGCCTGCGCTATTCGCACGTACTCAACCGCTACCTGCCCCGCCGGGCACCCTTCCCCACGATTGTGATGGTGGTGGTGTGCTCGCTGCTGCTGTTCATCCACTTCCAGGGGTCGATTGCCGCGGCCTTCGTGCTCTATGCGCTGAGCGCCCCGGTGGCGTGGCTTTGGCGGCAGATGCTCGGCGGGAACAAAAAGATCGCCACCGAAACTGAGAATGGAGCCATCCGCGTTGTGAACACGCAGGAAGCGGACAACTGACGCGGGTTTGACGGAGTGACATCATGCTGATCGATGTGAACGCCAGTGACATCCAGACCAGTGACGCCATCTACGAACACGTACATCGTGAGGTGGAAAAGGCGATGCGCAATTTCGCTGACCGCGTCACGCGCGTCGAGGTACATCTGAAGGATGTCAACGCCAACAAGGGCGGCATCGACAAGCGCTGCACGATGGAAGTTCGCCTGTCCGGTCAGAACCCCATGGCTGTAGAACACGCCGCGGACGACCTGTACCTGGCCATCAGCGGCGCAGCGACCAAACTCGAAAACGCGGTGCGCAACCGCCTGGGCAAACTCGACGCGCGAACGTCGTGAAATCACCGGGGGATCGCGCCACACCGGTGGGCGATGGGGCCATAAAAAGAGGTACGACTCGGCCAGGGGATGGTCCGAGTCGTACTCGATCAGGGGTCCTATGTTGTTGTGCCGCGTGGGTCAGTGGGCAGCGGCGACTTTCCAGCGTTTGGGCTGGGATTCCGGCGCATTCTGAGGTTGATGGTCCTTTCGCGGCCGGGGCGGAGCCTGCAGGATGGCACGCGGCTGAATCTCATCAGCGCGGACCATCGACTGCGTTTCATCCGCCGCCCGCTCATTACGGACGATCGTGACACCCGGGTTGTTGAGTTCACGGCCCAGGCGCTGAGCCTGCAGCAGCGTGTGGTTGGTGTCGATCGGGTTACCGTTCTGGTACTGGTAGTCGCGGTCCGGGTCCAGATAGACGGTCGTCGTGTTGGCCAGCCGTACCTCGATGAGGTAGGGATGGACGGGCTGCTCGGCGAGCGAACGGCTGACGACCGCGGCCGGTTGTGCAACGCGCCGCTGAACGATGACGGCTGTGCTGGTCGCGTTGCGACCGTTCACGGCGTGATGCGTTACAGCCGGGCGGGCGACCACGCTGTCTGCGGTGACGAGGTAGGCTGGCTGATCGGCGAATGCGGCCGACGCCAGGGGCAGGCTCAGGCCTGCGATGAGACAGGTACGCAACAACTTCATACAGTCTCCCTTCTCCGTTCCGGGCGACGATGCGCCGGCGGGTCATGCAGGCGGCGGCCTTCCTCCCTCCGAGGCCACAGCCCTTTGACCTGCGGCCGGGCCACCGACATCCGGCGGCCCAGCCGTTCCCTTTTCCCGATTCCGCCAGCCAACCCCTCCAGATCGGCCAGCGTACTTCCGAGCGACACCCACCTATTGGCAAGGCCCGTGCCAGAAGCTCATACCGGGGACCGCGACTCCACGCAAACCCTTGAATTACAGGGAATTATGAATCACAAGAATGGATGGTTCGGCCTGGCAGCCAGCAGCGATGTTGCGTGGCCGCAACGTGGTGATGTTGTGCGGTGGCGACGAAACGCGACACGTCGCGTCGCTTCATCTCCGAATAACGAACCCCCACCCCGATTTAATCCTCTTCATACCTTCGTGCCTTCCCTCTCCAACCGTCGACTTTCGGCAAGTGGGCACGTAGGATGTGCGGCTTATACCGGCCGGCGTGTTGCCGCCGGGCCGGGTTTCGATCCACTGCCATGATTGCTGAAATCGAAGCTCAGGACCCTCCCCAACGTTCTGAGACATCTTCTCTGCGCCCAGCGCGCGTGCCCGGATCAGTACGACAGCAGTTGCGTCTGCTCAACCGGGCGTGGATGCTGGGCACGATCTGGACCTATGCGATCTCCGGCGCCGCCATGGCGCAGTTCGCCTTGGCAATGGGCACACCGGAGTACGCTTTCGGCATCCTCGCCGCCCTGCCCTTCCTGGCCACCTTCATGCAACTGCCGGGAAGCTGGATGCTCGAACGATTCGGCAACCGGCGATTGCTCATGATCTGGAGCTTCACGCTGGGGCGGCTGATGTGGATCTGTGCCGCGGCGATTCCGTGGGTGTTCTACAGCCGACCTGATTTGTGGTGGAAGCTGTTGATCGGGTGCGTGGCGCTGGCGTGGGCGGGTGAGCAATGGGGCCAGCCCGCGGCGACGAGCTGGAACGCGGATCTGATTCCCGCGCGGGTTCGCGGTCGATTCGTCGGACGCAGCCGGGTCATCACACGCATAATCGCGCTGCTGGTGTCACTGGGGATCGGTTATGCACTCGACGTGGCACAGGAGGCGCGGCGGATCGCCCTGGACGCGGGGCTTGAGCCGCCCGAACTTCTGCACGGCACATTCGACCTGCTCGGGCATCCGCTCCTGATGATCTGCAGCGTGATCCTGGCGGTGGGCGGGCTGTTTGGCGTGCTGGACATTCAGACCTACCGGCGGATGGACCCGGGCAGGCACCGGCCCGACCCCGAAGCGCGTGACATTTTCCGGATGCTGGCCCGGCCGCTGGCCGACCGTGCGTTCCGCAAATATCTGGCGTTCATCTTCACCTTCAACCTCGCGGCCGGGTTCATCGGGCAGTACATCTGGCTTTACTTCCTGAAGGTGCTGCATCTGGACAACTGGCAGTCGAATATGCTGCTGCTGATCGTGCCGCTGATCGTGCACCTGTGCACATACGGGTTCTGGGGGCGGCTGATCGATCGGCTGGGCCGCAAGCCGGTACTGGTCATCACGACGACGATGATGATCAGCGGCGCGTTCGGGTGGCTGGTTGCGGAGCCGGGAACAGCCTGGCCGGGCATCTGGCCGGCATTTGCCATCGCCGTGATCGGGATGATCGCCTGGCCCGGATTCGAAATCGCCAACTTCAACATCGTGCTGGGCTTTGCCGGTACATCCCGACGACAAGGACGCGGACCACATCGGCAATATGGCGGCAGCGCCTACGTGGCCGCCAACAGCATGGCGGTAGCGATCGGCGGTGTAATGTCCGGTCTGATCGCAGGGCTGGTCGCCCGGCAGTTCGCCGATTTCGAATGGCACTGGCTGGGCCGGACGTGGGGCTACCACCACCTGCTGCTGGCCGGCTCCACGGTGCTGCGTGCCACGGCGGTGCTGCTGGCGATGGCGATCGATGAGCCGACCAGCGTCGCCACCCGCGACGCCCTGCGCTTCATGACCATCAGCTTCTACTCGAACCTGCGACAGGCGGCGACGGTGTCGACCCGTGCAGTGGGGTCGGTGCTGCGGTGGAGCTATCGCATCAGGTAGAGAGTGCAAAGTTGGGGAAACGATTCGCGGGTGGTTCGGAGTCGTGAGGGTAATCGCGCTTTTGAGAGTTGGAGGCGTGGATCGTTGAAACGAGCGCGCCGATGTAAAGGGCGGTGGGGATAGAATGACGGTGTTGCGCAATCGAACACTTTTTGAGACAGGGAACATTGCCATGAAACGACTGGCCTTGGTGGCGTTGATGGGCGTGTTGATGGTAGCGGGCTGTCAGGAGCCCAATCGCGGCTCCGGCTCGGGGCGTGTGGACCCGTATCGCACGACGAGTGCCGAGCGCAACTCAGGGCTGCCCCTGCCGGCTGCGATGATGGAGTTCAGTGATCAGGTCGCGCAGCAGTTGGCGCAGGACCTGGCCCGGCTGCCGCACGTGCGAAACGCCCCGGCGGACAAGCAGGTCATCGTGCTCATCGGCGACATCGAGAACAAGACGGGCAACGTGTCGAGCAACGAGTTCGAGCTCATCCGCAGCCGCCTGCGCAGCCAGTTGCTGCAGAGCGGGCACGTGACCGAGCGCGTTCGCTTTGTTGAGCGGCGCCAGCGCATGAGCAACATCGCCCAGCGCGAGCGTGTGGCGAGCGACGGCTTTTACGCGGATCCCGAGGATTACGATCCGAAGCTGACCTTTGCCCTCAATGGCGACTTCATGCGCATCCACCGCGGCAACACGAATCAGTACTACATGGAGTTCCAGCTCACCCACTTTGCCACCAACGACATCGTCTTTTCCAAGTCGTACGACCTGAAGCAGGAACACTGAGCGATGACGATGCGGCGGTGTGTTTGTTTGAGTGTGCTGCTCATCGTCTGCGCGGGCTGTGCCTCGCGCGGTGAGTCAACACGACTGACTGCCTCGGACCTGACGCACATGGCCACGGCGATGGCGCAGAGCCTGGCGCGCAGTGAGGCACTGGCCAACCGCGGGCCGGACAGCGAACCCTGGTACATCACGGTGAACAAGGTGCAGAACCTGTCCAGCGATGTGATGACCGAGTCGGAGCAGTGGATGGTCATTGCAAAACTGCGGGCGGAGCTGCCACTCCTGGCACTGCGCGAGCAAAAGAACATCACCTTCGTACTTCCCGCTGAGCGTGTGGCGAAACTGCGCAATCATCCCGATTACGTGGAGTATGACGAGCGATTCGGGGCGGAGAGACAGGTGACACACGAGATGACCGCGACGTTCCGTTCGCTGACCCGCGCGCAGGCAAAGGAGCGGACGGAAGTGTACTACGCGGAGTTTGAGATGCTCGATCTGCGCACGGCGACGCCCGTGTGGTCGGACCGATTTGAGTTCAAGCGGTCGGCGAAGGGGCATGTGTGGGATTGAGAGAACGTGCGTCCCGGGGCGTTGCGTGACGACGCGAAGCCGCGAGCGGCTTTGAGAGGAAACAATGTCGATTGGTGTGACGGTCAGGGTGTGGGTCGCGATGGTGCTGGCAGCGGTGATGATGGGCTGCCAGTCGTCGCGATCGGTACCGCTGGCGCGTCTGAACCGGGGGCAGTTCAGCGAGGTGCGCGTCGCGCTGCAGAAACAGCTCCGCGACAAGCGTGAAGGCAATTACCTGCTGGATCGCGAACGCCTGGCGATCGTCACCATGGCGGACGGCTACCCGCACGTCGCACAATCGACCTTCGAGGAAATCTATGACTTCCTGCGCACGCAGGGCATCAACCGCGACAAAACGGTCGCTTCCGTGGTGATCCACGAGGGCGTTAAGACCTGGAAAGGCGAACCCTTCGAACAGGCGATGGCGTTCATCTACTACAGCTTCCAGCAGGCAAGCCTGGGTTACTGGGACAACGCACGGGCGGCGGCGAACAACTCGCTTTTCAACCTGCGCGATTTCAGTGGTGACAGCGGGCGGAAGATGAACGTCGAGGATGTGGCGCGCGAGGCGTTGAAACGCGAGCGTCAGTCCGGCGATTCCGATGCGGGTGAGGAGTTCATCAACAGCGGCTACGCGGTGCGTGAATCGAACTTCACGCTGGGCTACATCATGGCGGGCATCGCCAATCAGCAGCTCGGCCGCGACGAGGAGGCGAACGACCACTTCGCGGTGGCGGCGGAGATTGAGCCAACGATTCGGCCGCTGCTCCGCGAGCTGCGCGATGGACGCTACAACACGGTGCTCATCGTCAGCTACGGGATGGGCCCGGTGAAGACGGCGTATGGCGAGGATGAGGCGCGCGTGGGGTTCTTTCCACGCTCACCCAGTGATGATCGCCCGCTCGTCGTTCGGATCTCCGGCGATGATCGGCGACACCACTACCCCATCATCACCGACCTGAACGTGATGGCGCGCGATCACATCTGGAACAGCCTGGAGAACGTACGGCTGGCCAAGTCGTCACTGGGCACACTCTTCACGGTGGGTGGCAGCATGGCGGCGTTCGCCGGGGCGGCGGGCGGCAATGACACGGCGGTCTACGCGGGCCTTGGCGCACTGGTCGCGGGACTGGCAATGAAAGCCAGCGCCAGTGCGGACACGCGCTATCTGGAAGTGCTGCCGCAGCGGATTTACCTCGTGCCGATCCGGATCGAGCAGGAGAACACGACCGTCGAGCTGCAGGTGCGCAATGAGGATGGTTCGCGCCTGGTGCTGGCGGGATTGAAACCTCCGCCGCCCGGAGTCGGTGCGCAGTTGCGATATGTGCGGCTGCTGCACGATGTGCGGGAAGCGCCATCATGGGCTGTTTCGGGCAGGATTTACTATGCGAACCCGTCGACGGGGCCGACGACTGAACCAGCAACGCCCTACATCCTCGGGGGCAATTGCGTGCGGCCACCCAGTGAAGCGGTGCTCAGTGAGTACAAGGCAGCGGGTGTGCTGGACGATTACACGCTGGGCGATCTGATGGAGCTGTATCGGGCGGAAGGCATTACTTGGGAGGCGATCGGGCCAGTGGGCAAACATGTGCTGGAGGGCGGCCGATCACTTGTGGCACCGCTGGAAGGCACGACGGGATTTGCCCGGTTGTTTGGTCAGGTGCATCGCGGGTATCGGCCACGATCGGAGGTGGTGCGCAAGGTATTGGAGGGGATTCAGCGCGAGTGAGGGTGAGGTACCCACCCACTGCATGGGTGGCTTCGGATGTTTGGGATATTTTCAAATCGAGGGAATCGACATGAAAAGCGTGATGATGGCGATGGTGGTGCTGGCGGGTGTGGCGGTGGCGGGGTGTAATCGGCCGCTGTTGCAGAAACCCGGCGAAGTGCAGGGTGATCCGATCGCGATCGATAACTACCCCAACGTCGTGGCGGAGGGGGACCTGGACAAGTGGCTGGTGGTTTCGCGGGCGATCGCTGAATCCGCCCAGGACAAGCCGCTGCGCGTAACGGTGCCGATCCGCAACGGCAGCAAGGTGGAACTGAGCGTGCAGTATCGCTTTGAATTCCTTGATGCAACCGGTCGGCCGCTGGATACCACGCCGCGCTGGCAGTACATGCGGATGCCGGTGGCAACACAGGTCTTTTTCCAGGGCGCAGCCTTGGACACCACCGCGACCGACTGGCGGCTGATCATCCGCCCGGCCCGCTGACCCGCCGCAAGGGCGACAAAACAATTCGACGCGCAGCGCTGACCTGACCAGCCCATTAGGGTAAGATGAGTCTGCGCGATGTTGCGCGGAGGTGTTCAAGCGCCCGATGAGTGAGAACGCACCGACCTCGCCGACGCTGGAACCGCTCGCGGACACCGTCGAGCTGCCCAATCCCACTTCGCCGCCGCGACACGATCGGCTGCCCCTGCCAGATATGGTGGTGCCCGGTCGCATCCTCTGGGCGTATGCGATTCCCATTGCGCTGCTGCACGCGCTGGCGTTGCTGGCGTTCGTGCCGTGGTTCTTTTCGTGGACGGGCGTGATTGTGATGCTGCTGGGCATCCACGTGTTCGGCCAGGGCATCACGCTGTGCTATCACAGGCTGCTGACCCACCGCAGCTTTCAGGTGCCACGCTGGCTGGAACACTTCTTCGTCATCATCGCACTGTGCTGCATGGAGGACACGCCCGCCAAATGGGTGGCAACACATCGTTATCACCACAACCACTCCGATGAGCAGCCTGACCCGCACAGCCCACTGGTTACATTCCTGTGGGGGCACATCGGCTGGCTCATCATTCAGAACCCGGGTGTGCGCAGCATCAGTGTGTATCAGAAATACGCGCCAGACATTCTGCGCGATCCTTTCTACATGAAGCTGGAGAAGAATCCGTGGCTGCCGGGGTGGATTTACCTTGCGCATGCAGCCCTGTTTTTCCTGGCGGGACTTGCCATCGGCTGGTGGCAGGACGGCACCGCGATGGCGGGTGTGCAGTTCGGGGCGAGTCTGCTGGTCTGGGGCGTCATCGTTCGCACCGTGGTGGTCTGGCACATCACCTGGTCAGTGAACTCGATCACACATCTGTTTGGTTATCGCAACTATGAAACGGGTGAAAACAGCCGCAACAACTGGCTGGTCGCGCTGCTGACCGTGGGCGAAGGCTGGCACAACAACCATCACGAAGACCCGGCCAGCGCCTCAGTCCAGCACCGCTGGTGGGAAATCGATATCACCTACTACGAAATCAAACTTCTGGAAAAACTCGGCCTGGCGTGGAACGTGATCCCGCCAAAGTTCAAACGCCGGGCGATGAGGAACCACCAAGGACACCAGGAACACGAAGAGTAAACGCCAAGAATCCAAGTGGAAGTACGCAAGGTGGAAGAAGGCTGAGGAGTGCTGAGTAACCACCCACTCGTCGTTCGACCTCCCATTCAATACAAAAACTTCTTCCTCCTTCCTTCCTGGCGTTTTGGCGTTTCTCCTGGCTCCTTGGCGTTCCCCCTTACCTCAGCGTTAAACTGTCTTCCTTCGTGTTCTTCGTGTCTTCGTGGTTCAAAAAGGCTTTCACGCGATGAGCAGTTCAATTCGCATTGGGATTGTCGGTTACGGGAATCTTGGTCGGGGGGTCGAGCGGGCGATTGAACAGAATGCTGACATGAATCTGGTCGGTGTGTTCACCCGGCGTGATCCGGCGAGCATCAGCACGACGACCGATGTTTACTCCATCAACGAGGTGGAACAGTTCAAGGGGCAGGTCGATGTCATGATTCTCTGCGGCGGATCAGCCAAGGATCTGCCTGATCAGGGGCCCGCCCTGGCTCGCCATTTCAATACGGTGGACAGCTATGACACGCACGCACGGATTCCCGAATATTTTGATCGCGTCAACGAGGCGGCGATCGCCGGCGGAAATGTCGCGGTGATCTCCACCGGCTGGGACCCGGGCCTCTTTTCGCTGATGCGGCTGCTCGGTCAGGCGATCCTGCCCGAAGGCGCGGAGTACACGTTCTGGGGCAAAGGTGTCAGTCAGGGACATTCCGATGCAGTGCGACGAGTGCCCGGCGTGAAGGCAGCAGTGCAGTACACCATCCCGGCCGACGATGCGCTGGCGCGTGTGCGGGCCGGGGAGAACCCGACGCTCACGACACGCCAGAAGCATCGCCGCGAATGTTTCGTGGTCGCCCAGGAAGGCGCGGACCGCGACGCCATTCGCGAAGCGATCATCACCATGCCGAACTACTTTTCGGATTACGACACCACGGTTCATTTCATCACGGAGGAGGAACTGCAGCGTGATCACGCCGCGATGCCCCACGGCGGCCACGTGCTGCGCAGCGGCAGGACGGGCAACGGCACACGACAACTGATGGAGTTCTCCCTCAAACTGGAAAGCAACCCCGAGTTCACCGCCAGCGTGCTGGTCGCCTACGCCCGCGCCGCGTGGCGCTACGCGCAGGAAGGCGCACACGGCGCCAAAACAGTCTTCGACATCCCCTTCGCGTACCTGTCGCCAAAGTCGGCAGCAGACCTGCGTCGGGAACTGCTTTGAAGGAAACCACGAAGGCACGTAGACACGAAGGAAGACAGAAGAAAGGGAATAATCAATAAGTTGTAATCAATAATCAGTTATACTGACTTAAGCTGTCGTGGGTCGGTGGGTACACCAGCATCTCTTTTCTGCATTTCTTCGTGACCTTCGTGTCTTTGTGGCTCAAAGGATCAATCCATGTCTCAGTTGCAGCCGTTTTACAAGCAGGTACAGGCGCATTATGACCTGTCGAATGATTTTTTTCGGTTGTTTCTTGATCCGTCGATGACGTACAGCTGTGCGTATTTCGAGCGGGAAGACATGTCGCTGGCGGAGGCGCAGCTTGCAAAGATCGATCTGTCACTGGGCAAGTGCGATCTGCCTGCGGCGGGTTCTGATGGACCACGGGCAACACTACTGGACATCGGCTGTGGCTGGGGCGCGCTGGCGCGGCGGGCGATGCAGCGTTATCACGTTAACGTGATCGGGCTGACACTCAGCAAAGAGCAGTACGCCCACAACACCGCGCAGACGTATGAGCATGTGAGCTTTCGTCTTCAGGGATGGGAGGAGTTCGATGAACCGGTTGATCGGATCGTAAGCATCGGCGCGTTCGAGCACTTTCGTAAGGAACGGTACGCTGCGTTTTTTGAGAAGTGTCACGCCCTGCTGCCGACGGGCGGGCGCATGATGCTGCACACGATTGTGCTGACCGATGCCGACACGCTGCGGCAGCGTGGTATTGCGGTAGGTCACGAGGAAGTGCTCTTTGCCAAGTTCATCCGCCGATACATCTTCCCCGGCGGCCAGTTGTGTACACCGCAGACGGTGATCGATCATGCCCAGCGTACCGGCTTCATTGTGTCGCACGTTCAGTCGTTGCAACTGCACTACGCGCGCACACTTGATTGCTGGGCCGATGCCCTGCGCGCCAGGCGTGACCAGGCCATCACCATCGCCGGTCAGGATACCTACGATCTCTACATGCACTATCTCACCGGCTGCGCCCACTACTTCCGCACGGGGCATAATGATGTGATGCAGTTCACATTGCTGAAGCAATGAAGTTCAGTGCAGAATGCAAAGTCACGTCGTTATCGTTCGTAACTTTGCACTCTCACCCCGGCAGCATGCGTTCCAGTTCGTGGTCGTGGCGGATCATCATCAGGCGGGTAACCATCGCCTGACGGGTGGCCTTGCGCTGGGCATAAGCGAAGACGCGGCTGAGGTAGCGGGGCAGTTCGCCGCGCTGGTTGGCGTAACGTTGTCGCAACAGCGCGCTGATGCGCGGCAGGTAGCGCACAAGCAGGTCGTCCTCCAGGGACATGAAAATCTGCGCCGAGCCGACGTCGCCCTGTCGGCCGGAGCGTCCGATGAACTGCCGGTCGACGCGACGGGCGGTGTGGCGTTCGGTGAGGATCACGTGCAGTCCGCCCAGTTCGCGCACACCCGGACCGAGCTTGATATCGGTGCCGCGGCCGGCCATGTTCGTCGCCACCGTGATGGCGCGGTAGTGGCCCGCCTTTTCAACGATCGCCGCCTCTTCCTTGTGACGCACCGCGTTGAGCACCTCGTGGTTCAGCCGGCGCTGCGTGAGCAGTTCGCTCAGATGTTCCGACGCTTCGACGCTGCGCGTGCCGATAAGGATGGGCCTGCCGTCACGATGCAGGCGTTCGACCTCATCGACGATGGCCTGCCACTTGTCCGCTGCGCGGGCGAAGATGCGGTCGGGCCATTGCACGCGCTGGATCGGCCGATGCGTGGGGATGACGCGCACCGGTCGGCCGTAGGTCCGTTCCATCTCCGGCCGGGCCTCCGCCGCGGTGCCCGTCATGCCGCACAGATGCGGATACTGCTGGAAAAACCGCTGAAAACTGATCGACGCCAGTGTCTGCTGATCCGCGGTAATCTCCAGATTGTGCTTGGCCTGCACCGCCTGATGCAGACCGTTCTGCCACTGACGTTCAGGCTGAATGCGGCCGGTGTATTCATCGACGATCACCACCTGGTTGTCGATGATCTGGTACTGCCTGCCCTGTTCGTAGCAGTGACGCGCAACAAGCGCCTGTTCCACCAGTTCCAGCCGACGCCGCACCGCGCGCCAGATCGGATGCGATGCGCCGGACGGATTGGATTCGAGCAGGTGATTGACGAACTGTCGCCCCGCCGCGGTGAGCTGCACGCGACGATCCGCAGCCGAGACGGTGTAATGTGTGGGCATCTGAAGCTGATTGGCGATGTCGCGCGCCTGAATGTAGATCGCGGCGTGTTCGTTCTCGCCACTGCGCTGAGCGATGATGAGCGGCGTGACCGCTTCGTCGATAAGGATGGCGTCAATCTCATCGACGATGGCAGCGAAAAGGCCGGGCACCAGGGTCAGCGGCTGGGAGGAGGCATCATCGCTCATCCGCCAGATCGGCGAGTAGAGCCAGCGCATCGACACGGGATCGAGCACGCGCCCCAGTCGCAATCGATCGCGAAGCCAGTCACCCATGATTTCGCGCGGCGCGGCATAGACGATCGGCGCCTGATAGATCGCGGCTCGCTCCTGCGGTGTGTTTTCGCCGACGATCGCCTCAGCACGCAGTCCGCATCGGCGGTAGATCGGGTTGCGTCCCGCCGCGTCACGCTGCGCCAGGTAATCGTTGGTGGTGTAGAGATGCACGGGCCTGCCGGTCCACGCCAGCAGCGTCGCGCTGACAGCCGCGGTGAGCGTCTTGCCCTCACCGGTCACCATTTCCACGATCTGGCCGTGGTACAGTCCCAGCGCGCCCATGAGCTGAACGATGTACGGTCGTTCACCTGTGGTGCGTCGTGCCGCCTCGCGGATGATCGCCAGCGCCTCGCGCACATGATCGCGCTGCTGACGGCGGCGCTGAAACACCGCCCGCACCCTGGCCATGTGGTCGTCCAGTTCCGCATCGCTCATCGCCTCGCAGCGCGGGCTGAGGGCGTCGACCGCCTCCGCCTCGCGACGCAGGTAGCGCACGTTCACGCGCGCGTGGCGCGCGCGGCCGATCCACCGGTTGGCCACGGCGTCCAGCCCGTTGAGCGTTTCCAGCCGACGTCGCCGCGTGCGCAGCATCGACCAGAGCATCAGATCCGACTGGATCGGCCCGGGCGTCAGCACATTGGAAGCGGCCTGTGTCATGCAAAAACCAGCGAACCTGTCCGCGCGAAGTGCACCTTACAACGCCATCCGCGGGTCGAACACCTTCATGATGCGATCCAGCCACTGCACCGCCAGTGGCCGGCGCTGCGCAAGCGTGAATCGCACGTACACGCGCTGCCCCGGCAGCAGCATGGCATCATCGAGCGTGGAACGATCGGTTGGCAGCTTCAGCCACAGGTGGAAGTGCGGCCGCAGCGTCGTGCGACCCTCGCGATCGTCCGGATCCATCGCGATCGGCCCACCCGCCAGTGTGCTCAGTGCCGGGTGCGGCAGTTGTAATCGTCCCGAATCAAACGCACGGATCACCTGGCTTTCCATCACCCGTGACGCCATCCCCGCGATGCGCAGCTCCACCCGTTCCAGATCATTGAGCAGTGTCAGCGAGTTGTGCGCCTGATCCACCAGTGCCGTCACGCGCAAACTGTTCGGCTCGATCACCTGCCCGACGCTGTCACCCACCGACAGATACTGGCCTTCCAGCACCTGCAACGGCCCAGCCACCAGTTGCCCCGAAATCGGCGCGCGAATGTCGAGCATTGCCATCTGCTCGTCCAGCAGCGCCAGCTCCTCGCGCATCGCTTCGATGCGCTCCGCCAGCGCCGCCGCCTTACCCGGATCCTCAAGCAACGCCTGACGCCGGGCGATCACCAGCCCGCGCAACTGGGCTTCCAGCTCGCGCCGGTGCGCCGCCATCATCGGGTTCTCGACGGAGAGGATCAGATCGCCTTCGTTGAGCCACTGCCCTGTTTGTGCGTGGACACTGCGAACGAAGCCCGCGGTTCGCACGATGAGTTCCGCGCGATCGGCTGCCTCGATGACGCCAATGGCGCGCCGATGATCCGGCGCGGGCCACAGCCCTACCACCGCAAGTGCCACAAGCGCCAGTGAAGCTGTCACGGCAATCGCCCGGCCGCGCTTACGGTGCAGCGTGCCACTGGTCGCCAGCCAGTGCAGGAACTTGAAAAGCGGGATGCCCACCCACATGACGATCGTCCACAGCGCCAGCGCCAGTCCGACCGTAAACGCCCAGGTCGAGACGATCAGCACGATGCCGACCATGACCAGCACGCGATAGATCATCGCGCCGATGCCGTACAGCACCAGGAGAATGCGTTCGCGGCGATCGGTGCTGGGTGGATAGACGTTGCGCAGCCCGAAAAGAAAACGCTGGCATATCCAGCGAAGCTGCTGGTTCGCCCGCTCATACAGGTTGGGAATCTCCAGCGCATCGCTGAGCATGAAGTAACCGTCGAACCGCATCAGCGGGTTGGCGTTGAACAAGACGGTGGCAATCGATGTGGCCAGCAGGAGGTGATGCGCGATCTGCCTCACGAACTCATCGTCGGTGTACACCCACGCCAGTGCAGCTGCGCCGGCAAATGTCACTTCAAACATCATCCCCGCCGCGCCCACCAGCAGTCGCTGCCATTTGCTTTCAAAGCTCCAGGCGCTGGTCGCATCGACATAGGGGCAGGGAAAGAGCAACAGCAGCATCACGCCGGCTTCGTAAACAGGCCCGCCAAAGCGCTGACACATCAGCCCGTGGCCCATTTCGTGCAGCACCTTCGCCACCGCGAAGATCAGGATCGTCCAGCCCCAGTTAGCGGGCGTCGCCAACAGATCGGTGCTCTGCCGAAGGAACTCGGGCAGGTGCGGGAAGAACACCACGGCGCAGAACGTCAGCCACGCCAGCCACAGCACCAACCCCACCCGACTCAGCAACGGCCGAACGAACGGCCCCACCACATTCAACAGATGATGCGGATTAAAGAGCGGCAACTGCAGAAACAGGATGCTCATCGCCTGCCCGGTCCACCGCCGCACCTGCTGCCGCGTGTGTCGCGCCAGCAGCGGATGTGCATCGGTCGTCTCGTTGCTGCGCAGCAGGTTCAACTGGTTGAGCTGGCCGAGCAGCGTGATGACCTCGTTCTGCGTGGGAGCATCGTCGCCGTAACGTGCCAGCGTCAGCTCCCATGCCTCTTCCACGGTGCGTCGGCCATCCAGCAGCGCGACGAAGTGATACGCCACCGGGTTCAACCGCGAAAACTGATTGCTCAGTGGCTCATGCAACACGTACCACGGATGGCCGCGAAAGATTCGCCGCCGCACCACCACCTGCGGCCGCAGCGTCGGCGTCAGGCGATTCACCCGGCTCCAGGATTGGCTGAACGTGTGGCGGTCCATGGGGTGGTGTGGTTAGTGGTGAGTGGTGATTACCACCAGAGCCAGAGGCGCAGGGTGTCGACGATGCGGTGGGTGAGAATCCAGACGATCGGGCGGCGGCCCACATCCAGGCGCGCGGTGCCTTCCATGCCCGGCCGCAGCCACGGCGCAGGATCCTCCAGCGTGCACCACAGCTCGAAGACGTTCGCGCCATCATCCGGCCGGGCGCTGGGTACCAGCCGATCAGACACGATGCGGAACGTAATGCGCGGCTCAGCCCGCGTGGCCAGTTCGCCCGTGATCTGCGGTTGCAGGGTCTGGTTACTCAAAGCCGTGATCTGATTCACATCGATCTCATTCACGCGCACCACGGCTGTGAGCTGTTCGAGCGGTGCGATCTCAAACATCGCCCTGCCCTGCTCCACCATGCTGCCGATCTTGTCGTGCCAGTAGCCCGCCAGCACCACGCCGTCGATCGGGCTGCGAATGGCGGTGCTTTCAATGCGCTCGTGCAACAGCGCGATGCGTGCCTGAATCTGCTCGATGGAGGCGGCAGCCTGCGCAGCTTCGGGCTGCTTGTTCTCCAGGCTCGCCCGGTCACGCTGAATCTGAGCCGCGCGCAGCTCCGCATTCGCCTCCGCGAGATAGCTGCGCCACGTCGAGGCATCCAGTTCCGCGAGCAATTGCCCCGCCTTGACGATATCGCCCGGCTGCACGTGGACGCGATCGAGCCTGCCCTCGTACACCGCCGAGGCAACACGCCGATCATGCGCTTCCAGCCGGAAGGGCGCACTGATGCGGTAGGGCCAGGTCCCCACCAGACCATAGGTCAGCACCGCGAGCATCACCAGCGTGGCGAGCTTCCAGCCCACATGTTTGGGCCCGACCAGATACGCCGCCAGCCGCCGCAGCGACTGCCACGCGTGCCCGATCAGCCAGCGGTCGCTTTGATACCGATCGCGCAACTGCGGCCCGACCACATCAGCGGTCAGTTGCAATCGCTGCACCAGCGCCGGATCGAACGCCTGTTCCGTGCGCTCCACCGTCAGCACGCCCACCACGTCCTCGCCCGCCCGCACCGGCACCGACAGCACACGCACATCCGCCCGCCCCTCCAGCAACTTGCGGTGGCTGTACGTCACGGCCTGCGTCAGCAGCGGCTCGGCATCCTCGGGCACGGGCCAGACCAGTGGCTGCTCCTGGTCGAGGCACTCGGCCATCGCCATTTCCAACAGCCCCGCCTCGCGCGTGTGCCGTTTGACGTGGTCGACATCGTTCATGGCAATGAGGCGTACCGACGAACCACGCACCCACCCGAGGCTGACGCGCTGGGCCTGCAGCGTCGTAGCCAGTTCGTTGACCAGGTTCATGCATGCGCCACGGAAGCCGGTGGCCTCCTGCGCGCTCGCCAGCACCGCCAGCGCCTGACGCACATGACGGGTCTGTTCGGCGGCGGCCATCGCCTCCAGCCGTGCGCTGTAGCCGTCGTACAACCCGGCCGCCAGCTCCCGCTGCACCACGGTGGCGTTGGTGATCGCCTGCACGTCCATGCACTCAGCGACGGCGGTCGACACTGCTTCCACCCGCCCCTGCCGCCGCATCACCGTGACGAAGACGTAGCTGTTGCCCGCCTCACTGCTGGTGTTGTTGATGCGAAAGGACATGACCCGGCTGATGCCGCGTTCAAACCCCGCCCCCGCCGCCTGACTCAGCCCCGCCAGCACGCGCGGGTCCATCCCCGACTGGCCCAGCGATGCCGGCCAGTAGGCGACTGGTTGCAGCGCCTTATCCGTGCGACGCCACAACACACCGTACTGCGCCGCGATGATGCGGCACTGCAGCTCAAGGATTTGTTGATCGAAATCAGCGCGGCTGGACGCAGTGGCCAGACGGTTGACGATCTGTTCCCAGCCGCGCGGCTGGCGTCCAGCGACTTTCAGTTCCGCCACGGCCAAACTCCCGATCGCGGACGATGCTCCGCCATCTCGTCGCGCCAACCACCACCCGGCCACCACGCGGCCGGTGCGTGTGTTCAGCGTCCTTCAACCGAATACAGGCAGCTCGATGACCGGCGGGCAATGCGGCAAAACACAACACGCCCCCCAGCCGGGTCAGGGCGGTGATTATACGGCAAAATCAACCCCGATGGAAGAACTAAGTTGCGATTCGAAAAGGAAATAGCACGGCAGCACCACATCCCACGTTATCGGCTGGACAGACCATCTCATCTATCATTGGCCCGGTTAGACAGGCGTCCCCACCTGTCGTTTCACCGACTGCGAAAGCCCACATCCCGCAGCCAAACTCCCTCTCCAGCCGCCCTGCCATTCGCCCAGCCAGTGCTTTCGGTATAGTAACGCCTCGCTCGCAACAACCTCCGCGGGTCATGATCACTGTTCATCCAGGAAGATAAGGAAGGGGCCTATGGCCAAGAAGACGATTGCCGATGTCGATGTCGCCAACAAGCGTGTCCTGATGCGCGTTGATTTCAACGTGCCGCTTCAGGATGGCGCGATCACCGATGACCGCCGCATCCGCATGGCCCTGCCGTCCATCCAGAGCGTGCTGGACCGGGGCGGGTCGGTTGTGCTGATGAGCCATCTCGGTCGGCCCAAGGGGGAGGGACCCGAGCCAGCGTTCTCGCTCAAGCCCGTGGCTGCCCGTCTGGGCGAACTACTCAGCAAGCCGGTGGCCTTCGCCAGCGACTGTGTCGGCGACGAGGCGAAAACCAAAGCCGCCCAGCTTAAGCCCGGCGATGTGCTGCTGCTGGAGAACCTGCGATTCCACAAGGCGGAAAAGAAGGGCGATCCGGCCTTCGCCCAGCAGCTTGCCGATCTGGCGGACGTCTACTGCAATGATGCCTTTGGCACCTGCCACCGCGAGGACGCCTCCATGGTGGCCGTCCCCCGCGCCATGAAGGCGGCGGGAAAGCCCTGCGTCGTCGGGTTCCTCGTCCAGAAGGAAATCCAGTACCTCAAGGACACCATCGACAACCCGCAGCGGCCCTTCGTGGCCATCCTCGGCGGCAAGAAGGTGTCTGACAAGATCGGCGTCATCGACAACCTGCTCAAAATCTGCGACCGCATCATCATCGGCGGCGCGATGAGCTACACCTTCTTCGTCGCTCAGGGCCGTAAGGTCGGCAAGAGTCTGGTCGAAACCGACTTCGTCGATCGCGCGCGGGCAATGCTGGAAGCGGGCGGCGACAAAATCATGCTGCCCGTGGATGTGCATGCTGCCGACGCCTTCAGCGCCGATGCGAACAAGAAGGTGTTCGAGGGCGACATCGACGACAACTACGAAGGGCTGGACATCGGCCCCAAGACGCGCGAGCTTTACGCCAACGCGATTCGCGGCGCGAAGACGGTCGTGTGGAACGGCCCGATGGGTGTTTTCGAGATGCCGCCCTTCGATGCCGGCACCCGCGCGGTGGCCGAGGCGGTTGCGGCGTCCGATGCGGTGAGCGTGATCGGTGGCGGTGACAGCGCTGCGGCGATCGAACAGTTCGGCCTGGCTGACAAGGTCAGCCACGTCTCTACCGGCGGCGGCGCAAGCCTTGAAATGCTCGAAGGCAAGAAGTTCACCAGCGTCGAACTGCTCGACGAAAAATAAGTGGCGTCCACAGAAACGCCAAGGGGGCCAGGAGATCGACCGCCAGGTTTTTCGAGGATATAGAAAAAAAGCTTTTACATAACCCTCAATCTTCCTGGCCTCTTGGCATCCTGGCTCCTTTGCGTCATAAAACGGGAAACCCCATGAAGAGACTGCTGTGCACATCGGTGGTGCTGGGCGCTTTGACGGCGGCAGCGCAGGGACAGACATCCCCAGCGCTGATCGTTCTGCCCTGGCAGGATGACAGCCATGTCGAAATGACTGCCGATGCCATGATTTTCAACGGTGGACACACCGATTCGCCCACCAGTGACGGCGTCCACTTGCAGATCGTGCGGGCCCGCGGCCGGGCGGCACTCGACCCGGCAGAACCGAACCTGCGCTTCGGCGGCGAACTGCTTTACATCAACATTGACAGCAACGATCCCGCCCTGCCCGAACGGCTGGTCGACCAGTCCTTCGCCGTGGGCTTCGGCATCGCCCGCGTCGACAACTGGGAGATCGGCGCGACCGTCGGCTTCGGCTACGCGGGCAACAACCCGTACGCAGACAGCGAAGCGCTCTACGGGCTGGCCAGCCTCATCTTCGCTTACCGGATCGATGAGGATCAGAGCGTGCAGTTCCTGCTCGATTACGATGGCAACCGCTCCGTCCTGCCCGATGTACCCCTGCCGGGCTTTGTCTACCAGCGCCGAATCAACGATGTGCTGTCCGTGTGGGTCGGCTTCCCCTACAGCGCGATCACCTGGAAGCCGATCGACCGGCTCACGCTCGACGTCCGCTACGCAGTGCCCTATAGCTTCCAGGCGCGGGCGGGTTATGAGCTTACCGATGGCCTGAGCATCTTCGGTCTGTTCGCAAACTCCACCGACGCCTTCCGCCTCGATGACGACCCGCGCGATCATCGCCGACTCTTTTTCTCGCAGCGGCGGGCGGAACTGGGCATCGATTGGCAGCCCTCGCCACGCTGCCGAATCCTGCTGGCCGGCGGATATGCGTTCGACCAGAAGTTCGAGTACGGCTTTGACACCCGCGATCTGGATACCGTCCGCGATCTCTCCGACGAACCTTACCTCCGGGCCGAAGCGGGTTTCCGCTTCTGACGCCCGGCTCTGCGGTTTACGCGAACATGCTCGACATCACCCGTCCACCGCGTTTACCCCTTGTCGCCCCGTCACTGCTGGCTGCTGACTTCGGGTGCATGGCAGCTGAGGCCCGCGATGTCATGGCCCGCGGGGCGGACCTGCTGCATCTGGATGTGATGGACGGCCACTTCGTGCCCAACCTCACCATGGGGCAGGACATGATCCGCGCAATGCGGCGGCACCTGCCGGACGTTTATCTCGATGTGCACCTCATGGTCGAGCGGCCACAGGAGTACATCGACTCCTTCGCCGATGCGGGTGCCAACTGCTTCTCGTTCCATCTGGAGGTGTGTTCGGACCTGCGGCCGGGCGGGCTGGATGCCCGGAAGATGATCGACCGCGTCCGCGCGGCGGGGATGCATGTGGGCATGGTGGTCAACCCGCCCACGCCGATCGAACCGCTGGAACCCTACCTGCCGCTGCTGGATCTGGTGCTGGTGATGAGCGTGAACCCGGGGCACGGGGGGCAAACGTTCATGCCGCAGGTGCTGGACAAGTGCCGGTGGGTGAAGCCGCGGCTAAAAGAGGGCACGCGCCTGGAAATTGACGGGGGGATCAGCCCGAAGACGGTACGGCAGGCCATCGAGGCCGGGGCCGACCTGCTGGTGGCCGGCAGCGCGATTTTCCGCGCATCGGACCGCACCGCCGCCATCAACGCCCTGCGTGGCTGAACGCAGCGCCCAAACAACCCATAGACAACAGGTTATCGCAAGGGGGAAAGCAGGGGATCTAGGATTCGAACCTAGACTAACTGATCCAGAGTCAGTCGTGCTACCGTTACACCAATCCCCTGTGATGGATTTGTGTGTGCCTGATGCTAAGCGGGCGCGGGCCATTCGTCAAACAAAAAGATGCGGGAGAGTGGGCGGGTATTCCGCCTCAGTTACGGGAGTGGCTGGGCTTTCGGTGATGTTCTTCTTCCCCACTTCGCGGGGGTGATCCCCTATAATCGAGGGATGCTATGGCAACCTCCCCTGCCGCCGCGCTACCGGACGATGAGCGACACTGAGCTCGCCGAGGCGATCCGCGTGTGCAAGGCGGAACTGGGCAATCAGCTCGTCATCCTCGGCCATCACTACCAGCAGGATGAGGTCATCCAGTTCGCCGACTTCACCGGCGACAGCTTCAAGCTCAGCCAGCTCGCCGCTCAGCGCGTGAAGGAAGTCGGGGCGAAGTACGTCATTTTCTGTGGCGTCCACTTCATGGCGGAGAGTGCCGACATCCTCACCCCCGACGATGTGCAGGTCATCCTGCCTGACCTCAGTGCCGGCTGCTCCATGGCGGACATGGCCGACTACGACGACACCGTCGACGCCTGGGAGTACCTGCAAAACCTCTTCGCCGGGACCAATACCCGCATCATCCCGCTGTGCTACATGAACTCCACCGCCGCGATCAAGGCGTTCTGCGGCGAGCACGGCGGCGCGGTCACCACCAGCTCCAACTGCCGGCAGGTCTTCGAATGGGCGCTGGCCGGCGGCACCCAGCCCCGCCGGGAGGGTGAAACAATCAAGATCTTCTTCCTGCCCGACCAGCACCTTGGCCGCAACACCGCAGCGGAGATGGGTTACGACGTCACCACCGCCACCTGCGTGTGGGATCCGAGGGCTGCATCGCGGCCGGCGGCTTCGGGCCTGCCCACGATTCGTGCGGCGGACGACCACTGCACCGACGAACAGATTCGTCAGGCCACCTTCATTCTCTGGAAGGGACACTGCTCGGTGCACATGCTCTTCCGCCCCGAGCACGTGGATCAGGTGCGGGCGGAATGGCCCGATGTGACCGTGATCGTCCACCCCGAGTGCCGTCACGAGGTCGTGCAGAAGGCGGACATGACCGGCTCGACCGAAGGCATCATCAAGACCCTGCGGGCTGCCAAACCCGGCACCCGCTGGGCGATCGGCACCGAGGTACACATGGTCGACCGGCTCTGCCGCGAGGTGGCTGAGCGCGGCGTGCAGGCACGCATCCTCTCCAGCTGCCAGTGCCTGTGCACCACAATGTACCGCATCGACATGCCTCACCTGCTCTGGGCGATGGATAACCTTGCCGAAGGCAAAGTGGTGAACCAGGTGAAGGTCGACCCGCAGGTGAAGCAGTGGGCACTGGTCGCGCTCAACCGGATGCTGCAGATCACCGGCGCGCCGTCGGCACCTACGCCAGCGCCGGTTCGGTAACACAACGAGTCGCATCGTTTCGTTGTGCGCGTACACTATCGCCATGAAATACACCACCGGCGACTGGTACGACACGCCGCTCTATTACGACATTATCTTCGACACCGACACCGAGAAGGAATGTGACTTTCTCGAAGTCATGCGACAGCGATACTGCCTGACGCGCGGCAAGCGCGTGCTCGAACCGGCGTGCGGCAGCGGACGACTGCTCGCGGGCATGGCACGACGGGGCTATGACGTCACCGGGCTCGACCTGTCCCCGAACATGGTCAACTTCGCCCGCCAGCGACTGGAAAAGGAAAAGCTGCGTGGCCGGGTGGATACCGCTGCCATGCAGGACTTCCGATACCCCAAACCCTTCGACCTGGCACACTGCCTCATCAGCACGTTCAAGTATCTGCTCACCGAGGAGGATGCCCGCGCCCATCTGCAGTGTGTGGCGAATGCGCTCAAGCCCGGCGGCATCTACGTGCTGGGCTTTCACCTCAGCGACTACAGCGACACCCGCAAAAGCCGCGAACGCTGGACTGGCAAGCGCGGCAACGTCGAGGTCGTGTGCAACATCCAAGGCTGGCCAGCCGACCCGCGCACGCGGCTGGAAAAGACACGCTCACGCCTGATCGTCCACCGCAACGGCCAGACGCTCCGCCACGAAACGGTCTGGTACTTTCGTACCTACGACGCGGCTCAGGTTCGCTCGCTTCTGCGAAGCGTGCCCGACTTCGAGCATATCGCCACCTACGATTTCACATACAACCCGGATGAGCCGCGGGATCTTGATGATGACCAGCTGGATACGATCCTCATTCTGAGGAAGAAGGGGTAGAGGACAAATCCGAAGCCCGTAATCCGAATGAGATGGGCCGCGTGCGGGCATTCGTCATTCGACAGTCGTCATTTCGATTTCCGCTTTGGCCGCGGCTGGCTGGTACTGCGCAATCGCGACCATCACGAACACCCCTACCAGCGTCGCTGCCTGTACCCAGGTGATCGTTTCCTGCAGGATTGCGCCGATCACCAGGGCGACACTGGGAATGATGTAGCCGACCATACCGGCGAAAAGCGGGCCGCGCATGTGGATCAGCTTATAGAAAAGGTAAAAACCCAAGCCGGTGCAGACGATACCCAGCACCACCACACACACCAGCGCCAGGCCCAGCCGTCCCTGTGTGTTCACCGGCCCCTCGCTCACGCTCAGCGGCAACAGCATGAACGTCGCCAGCCCCATCGCGGACGTCGTCAACGCCAGCGGCGAGGCGTCGTGGAAGCGATGCTTCACATACGTGTTGCCGATCGCGTAGCACATCGGTGTGCAGGCAGCCAGCAGAAACACTCCGGCCGGGGCGCCCCGGCTCACCTCGTCCCACGCCAGGAACGTGAGCAACGCCAGCCCGCCCAGCACGCCCACCCATTCGCGCGGCGTGGGCCAGATGCGCATCATCACCGCCTGCACCACCACCGTGAACAGCGGCACCAGCCCCGTCACCAGCCCCATGAACGAACTGCCCCGCCCCACCGCTGCATCCACCTCGCGGATGACGTAAGGCTGAATCGCGTAGGGCACCGCATACCCGACGAACGCCAGAAAAACGAGCGGTCCCACGCCCCACCGGCCAAGAGTCAGCTTCCGCCTGCCCGCTACCCACAGTAGCGCCAGCACCGCTGTCCCCGCCAGAGCACGCAGCATGGATACCTGCATGTAGCCGAACGCGTGCAGGGCCCCGCGCATGAATGCGAAGCTCGTGCCCCAGATGAGGCTCACGAGAATGAACAGCAGGTAAGGCATGAGGACGGGATTATATGCAGCACCCCGAAGAAGCGAGAAAACAGTTATGGGATTTGGCGATCTAACACGAAGTAACGTGACTTATCGCGTCCTGCACTCCCGGTCCCCGCTTTTCGTCAATCATTCATCCAAACAAATCCGATCATTCCTCAGTCGACCACCTCGCGGTGGGGTAGAATGTCCGACCCGGTTCGGTGTTCGCCTCTCCCGATCTGGAAGCAGGAGCTTCCCTCGGTGATGGGGGCTTCCTCCTCTCCCTCTGGGAGAGGCCGAGCGAGGGCGAACGACCGAGGGCACTCGCTTGTGTGCGGTTGTTCGACTCGTAAAGCGGTTGTCGCGGGTGATTCGTTCCTCACCCCGACCCTCTCCCTCTGGGAGAGGGAGATTGAAGGCTGCTACCAGTCGTCTTTGCCTACGTGGAGCCTGGATGATGCGCAAGATTGCTTTCGGGTTGGCTGTTTCGCTGATGCTGCTGGTGGGGGCGGCGATGGTGGCGTCGGTTCAGGGTCAGACCTCGGCCCGGTCGCTCGGTAACGATGAGTTCACCGCCGACGTCAAACCCAGCCGCACCGTCATTCTCAGCCCGCAACTGCCCGGCCACCTCAAAAAAGTGCTTGTCGAAGTGGACGAGTTCGTTGAGGAAGGTCAGGTGCTGGCGGTGCTGGACGACACGCTGCAGCAGATCGTGGTCGAGGCAGCCCGCCTGCGTGCAATCCGCGAGGACGAGATACGTCTGGCGGAGGCGGCGGTCGGCGAGGCTGAACTCGAACTGGAACGCGCCCGCGACCTGGTCGCCAAGAAGGCTGCTCAGGAGTATGAAGTTCGCAAGCGTGAGCTGGAGCTGAAGAAGGCCCAGACGCAGCTCAGTGCCGCCAAACATGAAAAACAGGTGGCCGAGATTCAGTTGCGGCTGGAGATGGAACGGCTGGAGCGGCACCAGATTCGCGCGCCGTTTGCCGGCCGCATTCTGGAGGTCGCCGCCGAGCCGGGCGCGACGCTGTCCGAGCGTGACCCGGTGCTGACACTCATCGCGGTGGACGAGCTGGATGCGCGGTTCATCCTGCTGCCCAAGGAACTGCATAATCAGTTGGAAGTGGGGCGCGAATATCGCCTGCAGGCGCTGGAGCCGGTGAATCAGGAACTGGTCGGCCGACTGAAGTGGATCTCCCCGCAGATCGACTACGGCTCCGGCTCCATCCGCGCCGAGTTCACCATCGACAACCGCGAACTCAAACTCAAACCCGGCTTCGGCGTCCGCCTCATCTGGCCCCAGGACACGCGCGCCGCCGGGCGGTGAGACGTTATAAACCACCAAGAACATCAAGGACACGAAGAAAGGCAAGGGAAAATAATTAACAAACAGTTTGCAATTGGCAATATGGATGTGGCAACGGCCTTCAACAATTGCCAACTGCTTATGGCTTATTGATTATCGCTTGCTTCGTGTTCTTGGTGGTTCCCTAAATCTCTCGTCCCGCGAAGCCCAGGTATTCGTCGAGCCAGTCGTCAGCTTTCAGCACAGCCTTGCGCTGGAGGAAGGCACGGCGTTCGGCGCGTTTCTGGACGTAGTCGGTCAGCAGTTTTGACCAGCGTGTGGAGACGTACCCGTCACCATAAATGCGGGCGGCCAGCACCCAGCGGACCCAGCGCGGGGCGTAGCGTTTGAAGAGTTCATCGTCGAGGCTCAGATAGACCGACACGGTGCCGGGGTCACCCTGTCGCCCCGTGCGGCCGAAGAGCTGACGATCGATACGACCGGCCTCGTGACGTTCCGTCGCGATGACGTGCAGACCGCCGCCCTCCTTCACCTCGCGCGTTGGCTTGATGTCAGTGCCGCGGCCGGCCATGTTGGTCGCCACCGTGATGCGTCCCATCGCGCCCGCTCCGGCGATAATCTGCGCCTCCTCCGCGTGACGCACCGCGTTGAGCACCTGGTTCTCGATACCTCGCTCCTGCAGCTTCTGACTCAAGTACTCGCTGACCCCGACGCTGCGCGAGCCGATGAGCACCGGTCTGCCCTGCCGATGCACCTGCTCGATCTCATCGATAATCGCACGGAACTTGGCCTCGCTGTTGGCGTACAGCCGATCGGGCGCCTGTTTCCGCTGCACCGGGCGATGCGTGGGGATGGGTACAACGGGCAGGTGATAGATCACCCACAGTTCCTGGCGGTTCTCCAGCGCAGTGCCCGTCATGCCACCGAGCTTGCGATACATGCGGAAGAAGCGCTGGAAGCTGATACGGGCGAGCGTGCCCTTGAGGGGCTGCACCTCCAGCCCTTCCTTCGCCTCGACCGCCTGATGCAGGCCATCGCGCCAGGTGCGATCGGGCATGAGTCGGCCGGTGAACTCGTCGACGATGACGATCTTGCCATTCTGCACGACATACTGTTTGTCGCGTTTGTAAAGATCGCGCGCGGTGATCGCCTGGCGCACGAGTTCCTCGCGGCGACGTGTGCCGCGCCAGATACCGCCCAGTTCCTCCGCGCGTTTGGCGAGCTTGATGCGGCCGGCGTGTGTGAGCGTCACCTCATGGAAACGTTCATCGACGCGGTAATCCTTGTTCGGGATCATCTCCCTGCAAAGTTCCGCCGCCTCGCGGTAAGCCTGCACCTGTTCCGCGTTGGGTGACTCGCCCGAAATAATCAGCGGTGTCACGGCTTCATCGATGAGCACCGAGTCGGCTTCGTCGACAATCGCGCATTCCAGACCACGCAACATGAGACGATCCAGCCCGCGATGCGATTCACCCGCGATGCGACTGAGCAGCGCCGAGGGCAGACCGCGCAGATTACCCAGTGCCAGTCGATCGCGCAGATAATCCGCCGCGACCTCCTTGTTGGTGCAATAGGTGACGTCCGCGAGATAAGCGTACTGCCGATCAGCCGCGTTCATCTCGCCGTCGACGTAAGCGGCCCGCAATCCACAGAAGCGGTAGATCTTGCCCATCTCCGTCGCGTCGCGACGGGCGAGATAATCATTGACGGTCAGCACGTGACATCCCCGGCCGCGCCACCCGGCGAGCACGGCTGGCAGCGTTGCGGAGATCGTCTTGCCTTCACCCGTCGCCAATTCAGCGATGCAGCCGGCATCCATCGCCAGCGCCGCAGCGATCTGCACCGTGTGCAGATGAAAGCCCATCTGCCGGTAGATGATCTGCGTGAGCAGCGCGAACGCCATGTCGGTGTGCAGTTTTTTGTCGCGGCCGCGACGAAAGATGCGGCGAAGCTGCTCGGCACGATGGCGCAACCGCGCCTCACTCACATCGTTGTAGCGTTCAGCCAGCTTCTGGATGCGTTCTGCCCGGCGGAGCACCATCGCCCGTCGCGGCACCAGCGCCTGTATCCGCCCCACCGCCGCATCCCACCAAACATCCAGCCCCTGCGGCAACTTCTTGCGCACCATGCGCTGGGTGAGCATCCGCCAAGTGCCACTTGGAATCGGCTGCGCCACACGATCGACGCCGATACGCACAGAGTGCTGTGCATCGGCAGTGGCGGTGTTCTGAGGCTGGGCGGTTGTGGTGAACATGGGCTTCGCAATGTCGAATGACGAATGTCTAATGAACCCTGTTGCCATTCGGATTCAGGACTTCGTCATTCTTTCGACATTCTCTCTCACGCATCAACTTCAAAACGTCGCTGCACGAGTTGCTGCAGGCTGTGGATCCACTGGGCAAGCAACGGACGTTTCGGCAGGTCGAAGCGGACGACGACGCGCTGACCGCTGTACAGTTCAGCCGGGCTTTGCATCGGGTCGATCACGACCTCGAAGAACGCCTCCGCCGTGCGCGTGCCGCTTTCATCCTCGCCCGTGACCGCCAGTTCACCACCGCCGAGATATCCCAGCGCCGCAGAGGGCAGGTCACGCTTGCCTGATTCATCGATATGGCGGATGCGGCCGGCGAAGCGCACATCCGGCCGGCCGCGCACGCGAACGTCAACCTGGGCATCCACCGCGCCATCAGGCAGCTCGTTCTTGATGCGCGGACCAAGCAACTGGTCCGCCGCCACACGGATGATCAGATCGTTGACGTCAGCGACCATACCAATCCGTTCGCCGCGTTTTGCGTACAGCCCGCGCATCCTCGACCATTCCGGCGCGATCCATCGACCAGCCATCGGCGCGCGAACGTGCAGTCGCTCGATCCGCTCATCCACGCTCGCCAGTTGCTGATCCAGGGCATCCAGGCTGCGCAGAGCGATCTGTCGCACCGTCGCTTCCTCCGATGCCCGCAGTTGCGCCTGAATGCGTCGCCGATGCGCAAGTATCTCCTCACGCCGGGCCTCAAGCTCCTCGTTGCGCAGCCGTACCAGCACATCGCCCGCCTGTACCATCGTTTCCGTGGGCAGCACCTCCTCGATGAAGCCATCCTCGATGCTGTAAATGATCGCGAGATTGTTTGGCTCGACGACGCCCTCGCCACGTGCGTGTTCAGTGACAGGCAGAATGCCGATGCTGACGACCATTGCACCTGCAAACGCAGCACTTGTCCACACAGCCCGCGGCCGCACGCGCGACAGTTCATCATGCACCGCCAGGTAATGCACGAACTTCACCAGCGGCACGATGATCCACGTAACGATTGCCAGTCCCGCGAGGATCACGCCGACCATCGGAATCTGATTCCAGACAAAGAGCAGAATCCCCGCGCTGATGATGAGACGGTAGATGGTGGCGGCGATGCCGTACACCACGAACCATGGCCGCTCACCGCTGCCAACCATCGGGTAGCGCACCAGCGTTGATCCGAAGACATAGCGCTTCACGAGGTAAAAAAGGTAATCCTTGCTGCGCTGGGCGAGGTTGGGGCTTTCGATGATATCCGAGAGGATGTAGTAACCGTCGAACCGCAGCAGCGGGTTACCGTTGAACAACAGTGTCGAAACTGAAGCGATGAAGATCGTGTTGTAGGCGATGGAATTGATGGCCCCCGGAGCGGTGCGCGTCCAGATGATGGCGGCAATAGCGGCGACAGCCAACTCCACGTACATCCCCGCCGCACCGATGATCGCACGCTGCCACTTGTTGCGCAGCGCCCAGGCGCTGGAGGCATCGACATACGGCACCGGCACGAAAACCAGGAACATCAGCCCAATGGTGTGTACCTCACCGCCAGAGTGCGATTCCCTGCCATACTTCTTGCAGGCAAAGCCGTGGCCCAGTTCGTGCAGCGCCTTGGTGAACGCCATCGAAATGTAGAGATAGATCCAGTTGGAAGGATCAAGCACGCGCCTGCTCTGCGCGACGAGCGCCGCCCCCTGCCCCGCCAGCTGCATGAGCGCAAAGCCGATCAGCACCGCCCACAGAACGAATCCGACCGGTGAGAAAATCCACCCCACCGCCCTGATCCAGCGGTTGAGCATCTGGTCCGGATCCCACAGCGGGATGCGCATGAACAGCACGTTGGCCAGGTAGCTGCGGATCTCACGATGCACCTTCTTGCGGTAGCGTTCGAAGATGCCGGCCGAATCCGCAGGCAGTTCCGCCACCAGCAGGTTAGACGCGTAAAGCTGTCCGAGTAGCTGAATCACCTCCGGCTGCGTCGGAGCGCGATCGCCCAGTTGCTCGTTGGCGATGCGCCACGCCTCAGCCACGGTGCGCTTGCCATCCAACAACCCGATAAAGAAGTACGAGGCATCGTTGAGTCGGAAGAACTGGTTGTTCGCCGGGTCGCGCACCACATGCCACATCTGGCCGCGATAGTGCTGGCGGAACGTCTGCACCATCGAGCGCAGCCGGGGCCGCAACGCCTCGACGCGGTACCAGGATTCACTGAATGTCGGGCGATGGATGGACATAGCGTGGGAATGACGAATGACTATTGACGAAGCGAGCCGAGCGCCGGTTCGTTTGTTTTCACTCAGATCCAGAGCCTCATGCGGATCCAGTCGACGACGTCGCGGGTCCAGATGCGGATGTAGGGTTGGCGGTCAATGTCGATCCGGGCAACACCCTGCATGCCCTTTTTCAGGCTGGCGATCGTTTGTTCATCGCCGGTGAGGCGGGCGTGTACCTTAAAGACGTTGCGCTGGCCGACGACCTGCGCGACCGAATCAATGCGGTAGATTTCAAAGGGAATATAGACGCCGGGGTTGGCTGCGGTAGCCAGCTCTCCCCGCAGTGGTTCGACCAGCCGTTGCAGCAACTCCTCGCGCGAGGCTTCGGCGGGCACGGCTTGGCCGCGCTGCTTCACCAACGCAACCAGCTCCTGCATCGGTGTGTCCGCGTGCTGCTCGCGAAGCTCCGCCAGTCGGCGGTCCATCTCATTGATCAGGTCACCGATGCGGTTCTCCGGCACCGCCAGTTCGGCCTCAGCCGCGTGAAGCGGTGCCAGCTCGAACATCACCGCGCCGCGCTCGAACTGACCGTTGATCCGCCGTTCCAGATCACCGCTGAGCACCATGCCGCTGATCGGCGCGATGATGCGTGCCTGTTCGATCTGGTTGGCGATCAGCCTCATGCGTGCACCGAGCATGTCCGCCCGCGCTTTGGCGATCGCCGCCTCCGCCGACTTGTTCTCCGCCAGCGCTGCGCTGTGCTCCTTGAGGTAGCCATCCTGCTCCGCCATCAGGGCGATGCGCTCCAGCTCCAGGTCAGTCACATCAAACTCCGCGAGCAGCGTTTCGCCCGCAGTGACCATGTCGTTGGGTTTGACGTACACCGCCTTGAGCCGGGCATCGAACGGTGCGACCACCGCCTGCATCCGCGGGGGCTGTACCTCAAAGGGCGCTTCCACCCGGTTCATGCCCTTGGCACATGTCAGGAACAGCACCGCCGCCAGCAGTGCCGCCACCGTCAGCTTCGCCCAGGTGTGGCGCGGACCGACTGCCGCCGAGGCGGTGCGTTTCAGGTTCGTCGCCAGCCGTGCGCCCGCCCAGCGGTCGGTGTCATGCAGATGCAGAATCCAGCCGGACACCAGGTCCGCCATCAGCCGCATTGTCTCCACTTCAGCGGGCGTGAAGGGTTTGTCCGGCTCACGCTCGACCGTAAGTACCGCCTGCACCGTGCCTTCGCGACGGATCGGCAGACTACAGATCGTCGCCGGCCCGTGATGCATCGAACACTGAGCCGCAGCCCGACTCACGTACCCCGCCTCGGACGGCGCGGGGTGGATCACCTCGATGTCCTGATCGAGGCATTCCTCCATCGTGGACTCAAGGTCCTGCACCAGCCGCATTTTGCGTGAGAATCGGTCGGTGTGGCTGATCGCGGCGAGTTTGACGTACCGCCCGCGCAGGATACCCAGGCTCACGCGCTGGGCAGACCAGCGGGCCGCCGTCTCGTTACACAGCGCCATGGCCGCGGCCCGGAACTTTTCATATTCGCTGACCTGCGCGACGATCTCCATCGCCGTGCGCATGCGGGCAAGGCTGGCGCTGCGCTGTCGCAGGGCCGTCTGCATGTCGTAGTAGCCCAGCAGCGCCGCGGTGAGTTCCAGCCGCTCGCGCGCAGTCACCGCATCAGCAGGCTCAGCCGCACGAATGTGGAACGCCGCTACCTCTGCCTGCCCTTCGACGTGCAGCACCGGGATGAGCACGAGATAGCTGTGGGGCGTCTGGCCATACAACCCATCCGGATTGGCGAAGGAGGCAATCTGCGTCTGGCGCGACTGCACCACAGCCGGCACCAGATCGGCCGACTTGCTCAGCCAGGCGGGCGCGACGTCCTCCTTTTGCAGCGGCGGATGGACCGCCATCATCTGCACGGTGTCGGCCTTTTTGAGGCGCAACACCGCCCCCGCCTCCGCCGGCGCCAATTCACACTGGGCCGACAGCACGTGAGCCAGGAACTGTTCGCGCGTGGCGCGACCGGCCGAAGGTGTAGCACCGGCTTTCACCGGCGCGGCTTGTTGCGTGGTCTGGTCAGGCATGGGATCCAGGGCCTCAAAGCTGTCACGACGCGAAACCACCCCCGGAACACGAATCCCCGCGTCCCGGCCGGCCCGCGCCGCTTCATCCATACTGTCCTACGCCGGTCCCGTGGCGTGCGTGCGACCGGATCCCCTCACCCTCACTTACTTCTTCATCCGCTGCACCGCATCCAACTCCAGCGTGCCAAACTGCTCCTCGTGCTGGCGGATGATCTGACTCAGCGTCAGCGCCAAACGCTTGGCAGTCCAGTAGTTGAGAATCAGACGGTCCTTCACGGTAAACAGAATCTGCCCCTCAGCACCCTCCGCGTTGGGCCCTTCCGCCGGCGTCAGCAGGTTCACGCCAAAATCAATCATCACCTCTTCCGACGTGGTGTGCGTCCGAAAGGCATTGGCGTAGCTTGTCTCCATATCCCGCTCATCGACCTTCACCAGCAGCGTCCGCTGACCGGTCTGCTGGCGGGCGATCTGCTCCGCGGAAGTCGTCGAACCCTGTTCACGCGCATCAGACTGCGTCATCGTGTTCTCTCCAAAGGTAAGAATCGCTCGGGCAGGTGTCAGACCGCGAATTAATGGCCCGCCCCACCGCCCGACTCGCATTATCGGAATGGCTCAGATTGTATCCGCCGCAGGTCAACGCACAGTGCCTGGAAGGGCTGAATGAGGGACTGGCATCCCCGTCTTCCCGCGCAGGGCTTACCCTATCCCCCTCCGCGCGCGACATCAAGCGAATCGGGTGAACAACATTTTTCGTTGTTTGGCCACGAAGCCACAAAGAGGCACGAAGGAAGGCGGAGGATGAATAAATAAGCAGTACGCAATAAGCAATTAGCAATGGTAAATGGTTTTAGAACACTGCTGACCCAACCCGCAGCGTCAGGGTCATGAATCATTGCCAAGTGACAATTGCTTGTTGCTTATTGCTTATTAAATCTGTTCACAGCATGCCTTGTGCTCGCAGCCGTTCCACAACACCTGCGGCAATCTGCGACACGCGGTCCTGGTCCATGTTGCCGGTGCGGGTGGGGCAGCCTTCGGCGGGCGGGTCGGTCAGGCCAAAGTCGGCGATGATGCACTGCAGCACGCGCTGCAGGGCGGCGCGGTCGAAGCGCTGGTTGGCGCTCATGGGCTGGCGGCTGGGGCCCATGCGGAAGCCGCGCAACTCCACAGCAGCCCGCACGCCCTCGGGGAAGTCGGCGTGGTAAATCATCGCATCGAACAGCTCGAGCATGCGGAGCTGCACCGCCCGCGCTTCCTCGATGCGACCGGACCGACACAGCTCGTAAATCCTGCGCGTCACCTCGGGCGCGACACCGCTGGTCGCGTTGGTTCCCCCATCGCAGCCCATCAGCAGCATCGGCGCCAGCGCCGCCTCCCAGCCGGTGAGGAAGGAGAAGTCGGGCCGCACGGGCTGCACTGCCGCCATCATTCGCAGCATGAACGCCATATCGCCCGAGGAGTCCTTGATCCCGACGATCCGCTCCAGCTCCGCCAGCCGGCGAATGGTTGGCACGTCAATCGGACTGGCGAACATCGGGATGTTGTAGAGCGTCACGTCAATGGGGGAGTTGCGGGCGATCTGCTCGAAGTAGGCGTAGACCGACTCAGGGCTGAGCCTGTAATAGAAGGGCGAAACGATCGCCACAGCCCGCGCGCCGTATTCGTGGTACAGCTCGCAGGCGCGGATGGTTTCCCTGACGTTCGCCTCCGCCGCCCCCGCCAGCACAGGCACGCGCCCGGCTGCCTGCTCGCACACAATGCGGACGATCCGCTGACGCTCCTCCACGGAGAAGCGGGTGAACTCGCCGGTCGAGCCGTTGGGGTACAGGCCGTGTACCCCACGATCGATCAACCAGTCGATGTATCGCCGTAGCTCCGCCTCATTGATCGAGCCATCATCGTGAAGCGGAACCATATTGGGCGTGAAAATGCCCTGCAGCTTGCCGGCCATGCGAATCTCCTGGGGAAGGCCACACCATATCGCGATCCCGGGACAGCAACAAGGCTGGGGGGAACCACCAAGATCACCAGGAGAGACAGGAGAGAATAATCAATAAGCAGTATCAATAATCAATTATGAATGGCTTGGAATGGATCTTCACACACCATACTGCGTTCAATGTGCAATAGTTTTGGATTTTTAGCCTCCTGGCGTAGAAACTACGCCCCTTCTTGGTGTTCTTGGTGACCTTGGTGGTTAATACCCCGACCAAGGGGGATGAGTCCCACGATTAGGGCGATGGCGATAAGCAGGCCTACGAAGAGCATGGACACCTGCAGCAGTGGTTGCGGCACCGCCAGGAGGAGTGCCAGCCAGATGGCTGCCAGAGCGTAGCGGATGGTCGTCAGCCGGCGTGCGATCAGGGAGCCGGCGTGGCTTTGCAGCGCCTCGACCACCATGATCGCCACCAGTGCCAGCAGCACAGCCGTCATGTACGACTGCACGTTCCGTGCGCGGGCGGCATCGCGGGCCCTGGTCAGCTCGCGTCGCTGCACATCGATCTCACGCTGCAACTCGGGCAGATACTCACCCGTGACACCAATCTGTTTCGCGGCGTGCAGCCGGCGGGCGGCATCCTCCTCGAACACTTCCAGCTTCTGCTGCGCCTCACCCGCTTCAAAAAGCTTCGCGTAGGTCGACGGCGACAACCGCCCCAACACGAACGGCCCGGCGAGAAGCCCCACCAGCAGGCCCACCGCCAGCAAAATCAGGTTCGCGTGCGACTGGGTCGACTCAACGCGACGTTCATCCATTGTTCATCAGTCCTTTGCGTTCGGCGCGCCCGTATCCGATGACTTTGCCGTTTCCACGCCTGCCATCGGATCGTTCCACAACCGCTCGATCATCGCGTAGCCTTCCGGGTCGAACTGCTTCAGCTCCGGCCGAACGAACGGGTAGAAATCATTCGTCGCGAAGTATGACTCGGTCAGTTCCGCGAAATACTCCATCTGGTTGGTCATCGCGTAATGGCGGGCCTCCCTGCCGGTGATGCTGATGACATTTTCGTACCTGCCCGATGCCTTTGCCGCTTCATACGTCCGGCGGACGTATTCGTTGTCATTCCCGCCCGGCAGCACCAGATGGTGATAGGCGTGGGCGAATTCGTGCATCACCATGTAAGGCTGGTTGAGCGTCCATTTAAGGAATGTGGCGGCGTTGGCGACCTCGACCGAGCCAGCCTTTTCCGGGTTGTAGCCGTTGGCGCTGAGCCACTCGCGCGAGGGGTGATAGCACATGCAGGGGTGACGCTTGTCCTCCAGTTCGACCCAGATAGGCACGGAGCGCAGCTTTTCGATTGCCTGGGCCGGCAGCCGGCGTTCCATCTTGTAAAGCTGGTGATCGAGCAGTTCCAGCGTCTGTTCCGTCAGCTTCGGATCGTGGTTGATCAGTCGCTGATTCACCCGCACGGTCCAGCCACGCACGTTGTGGACCACGTACTGGTCCGTCGGGTCATAGGTTGTCGTCGACGCCTGCAGCGAAACCGTGGTCACAAGCAGCAGTGCAATACACCATCGTTTCATCATGTCATTGGCCCCATAAACAAGGTTCGACGACATGATACCCCACAAGGGTCAAAAAGCCTTGCGGATGGTGATCCGGAACGGAAGGCGCGCTCCGTGAACCGCAAGCGGCACACCACCCCTCACTACCCCCCGTGTTAAGCTATTCCCTCCCCGATTCAGGAGTCCTCCCGTGACATCGATCATCGACACGCACGTGCATCTGTGGGATCCGGGGCGGCTGCCATACCCCTGGCTGGGCGACATTCCCGTACTCAATCGGCCGTACGGGCTGGGGGAGTATCGTCAGGCGTGTGGCGGACACGATGTGACGCGGATGGTGTTCGTCCAGTGCGACACGCCGCGAACGCTGGAGGAGGCTGCCTGGGTCAGCGAGCTGGCGAAGGAGGACCCGCGTCTGGCGGCCATTGTCGCGGGGGCAGCCATCGAAAAAGGTGAAGCGGTACTGCCCGATCTGGAGCAACTTGTTCGCTATCCGCTGGTCAGGGGCGTCCGGCGGCTGATTCAGTCCGAGCCAATGCCTGGCTTCTGCACCCAGCCAAACTTCATCGCGGGTCTGAAGCTGTTGCCCCGCTTCAACTTCTCCTTCGACATCTGCATCAAGCACCATCAGCTCGGCGACGTCATCGACATGGTGCGTCAGTGCCCGCAGGTCACCTTCATCCTCGACCACATCGCCAAGCCGGACATCGCAAAGCAGCTGTTCGAGCCGTGGCGCAGGCAGATTCGCGAGCTGGCGGGGTTGCCCAATGTCTGGTGCAAGGTGTCGGGCATGGTGACCGAGGCAGACTATCAGAAGTGGACCGCAGCCGACCTGAAGCCTTACGTGGAGCACGTGCTGGACTGCTTCGGGGCCGACCGGGTGATGTTCGGCGGCGACTGGCCGGTGGTGGCGCTGGCCTCCCCACTGCACCGCTGGATCGACACGCTGAAGGATCTGATCAGCGCCTGCTCGATGGCGGAGCAGACGAAACTATTCCACGACAACGCTCGCCGGTGTTACCGGTTGGCGTAAGTGCGAAGGGATTAGGCCGTGACGATCCTGTCGGGTCGGTTGCGGTTGGCCTGCCGCCGATAATCGGGTAAACTAGTCTCATGATCGACGCCGGGCGGCGGCGTCGCTATTGTGCCTCTCGGAGGGACCACCCGGTCCGCCACAAACCCCAAACCTGTACAGCAGCCATGCAATACCGAACGATTCCCGGGACCGACCTGACCGTCAGCCTTCTGGGCTTTGGCAACTTCATCTTCGGCACCAACTGGTGGGGCGAGTTCTCCGATGAGGACGGGATTACGCTCCAGAACCAGGCCTACGACCGCGGGGTCAACTTCTTCGACACCGCTGCGGCTTACGGCAACGGTCGGGCCGAGCGACTGCTCGCCGAAACCATCAAGTACGCCGGCCGGGATAACCTGGTCATCTCCACCAAGTTTGGCTACGACTTCTACTCCGACCCCGGTGAAGAGGGCGGTCACCGCGAACGCAAGCAGGACTTCTCGGGCAAATTCGTCCGCTTCGAACTGGAGCAGTCGCTGCAGCGCATGGGCATCGACTGCATCGACCTCTACCAGGCACACAACCTGAAACTGCCCCAGTTTACCGACGAACTGTTCGAGACGCTGGACAAGCTGCGCGACGAGGGCAAGATCCGCTATTGGGGTGTGGCACTGGGACCGGCGATCGGCTGGCGCGAGGAAGGGTACAAGTCGTTCATTGAACTGGATGCCGCTGTCGTGCAGACGGTGTTCAACATGTACGAGCAGGAGCCTGGCCGGGAGTTCTGCCAGATCGCCGAGCAGCGTGGCCGGGGCGGCGTGCTCGTCCGTGTGCCTACCAATTCGGGCATGCTGGATGAGGAGTTCAAATCGCCCGACCATCGCTTCCCCGACTGGGACCACCGCAAGTTCCGGGACCGCAACTGGCTGATCTACGGCCTGAAGAAGAACGAGATGATCCGCCCGATGGCGCAGGAGCTGGGCCTGTCCATTCGTCAGCTCGCCACGCGCTGGCTGGCGCACTGGCCCACGGTGTCGTCGATTGAGCCGAACCTGCTCTACCTGTCGGATGTGGAGGAATATGCCGCGGCCTGCGACGGGCAGGGCCTGCCGCAGGAAATCTTCGACCGCATTCAGGAGCTTTACGAAAACGACTTCGGCCTGGGCGAGGCGGCACATCCGTGCGACCTCAAGAGCAGCATTGCCCCGGGCGGCTCCATCCGCGCCGAATATCAGAAGCCGGAACTGGATAAGTACGTCCCCGCCTGAACAGCCGGGGGCGTCAGGCACAACGACTGAACGTGTACGAGGTTGAGCCACCGTGGGCCGGGATGCGCGATCACTGCGCGAAACGAATCCAGACGTCGCGCAGCTTCGCCTCGTCCACTTTGTAGACCTGCTCGACCAGGTTCATGGTCGGCGTGCCGGCGGGCGCATCGCGCACCGCGACAATCAGCGGCTCAAACTTTTCGCGCTCCTGCGAGAGGACCGTCATCAGGCTCCACGCCTCGGCGTAGTTGGGCATCTGCATGGTCGAGGTGGTGTAGCTCTGCAGCACGTCGCGCGGCCGGCCCAGCCGGTTCTCGCGGATCAGGGTGCGCACCTCGTTGGCCCAGCTATTGGTCGCGTTCACCGCGCGCGGCTCGTAGGAGATCGTCGTGAACGCCGGCTGATCGTACAGCAGCACCTCGCACACGTTGCCGAAGCCGGTCACCATGCCGTCACTGGCGCGGCCTTCGCTGAGCTGTTTCATCATCATGCAGCCGATCTGATAAGCCACAGCGGTCCGGCTGGATTTGCCGCGCTGGATCTTCGCGAGGTTGATGATCGCCATGGTGCCGGTGGAGAACGATGCGGATTCCTTGGCCATACGTTTGGGATCGGGACCATCGAAGCGAGCCCCCCTTTTCTCGTAGACGGCGAACATCGCATCGATGAAGCGATCGTAGTCGTACTGCGTTTCCAGCAGCACGATGTTGGCGCTGCGGCGGTCCAGCCCCGATTTGAACACGCCGCCATACGCACGTGCCAGCATGGTCTGCAGGCGATTGGCGTCAGCCATGTGCTCGCGCGCCACCGGTTCGCTGGCGACGATAGTGAAGCTGCCGGCCGGCCAGGGTTTCACCCCCACACCGCTGAGCTGAATGATCTCCTTCACCACCTGCTCATTCATCACCTGCCACGCCTCGGGTTTGCGCGGGCCGAGCGGGGCATCGGGGTTCTCTTCACGGGGTTTCGCGTCGCCCGGCTTCTCATTGGCGGCGGCGGGGTCGGCTGCGGGTGCGGCGCCTGTCGGGCCGTTGGCGCGCGCTTCACGCAGCGCATCAATCTGCTCACGGGTGAAACGCATCCGGGTGAGCTGCACCAGCTCCGAGCCCTGAACGTCGAACGCAAGCCCGCGTTCGGCTGCCAGTTTGACGATCTCATCGTGAGCTTTTTGCTGCTGACGCAGCTTGCGAATGTCATCCAGCGTCAGGGGGGAAGTGGCCTGATCCTGAGCATGAACGGTCTGAACCAGCAACGCGACGATGACAAGGAGCAGGCACGACACCAGAGAGAAGCGGGTGCGCGAGGACATGATGCGGCTCCTGAGGTGCTGAACCCGGGTAGAAGACTTGGCGCGATTATACCCCAACCTGCCGCCGACTCAGTTGAAAATAAGCTGCCAGCCGATGATGAGGATTGCCACATCGACGATGGCATGGCTGACGTATCCGGGCCAGACGGATCGGTAGCGCAGGTACAGGCCCGACCAGATCGCCCCTCCAGTGAATACGCCGATGTTCGCCAGGATCGCCACCGTCCAGCCCATCTGCGGCACCAGGGCAATCACGTGGTGGATTGTGAACGCAACTGCGGCTGCGAACACGGCCGGCCACGACCCGATCACCCGCTCGAACTGCCGGAACACGAACCAGCGGTAGACGTATTCCTCCAGCACCGAGTTCACAAAGATCAGGTAGGCGCTCAGGCCCAGATAGCGCGGCAGGCTGGTCAGGTTGTTCTGAGCCGCCAATGCGCGGACCTGCTGCGGATCAATCAGCCCGACCCCGATCGTGTAGTACGCAGTGAAGATGACGACGCTGATGGCAAGGCCCAACGCCGCAGCAACCGCAAACCCGCCCTTTCGCGGGGGCGACCAGCCTGGGCGCTGCTTCTCCACCCACAGCCACCAGACGGCTGGCAGCAGGCACATCCACAACTTGCACAGTGCGTAGATCGTGGAGCCGACAGGCCCGGGCAGCAGGATGAGCCCGAAGGTGGCGCCGACGCTTGGCGCGGGGATGAGCAGGGTCAGCGCGAGGATGGCCGATCCCCGGGAGGTCATTTCGGTCGAACCCGGCGTCGGTCCCCGAGCCGTCGCCGTGTCGCTTTCATTCCTCATCAAACTTCCGCTCGACCAGGTCGCGCAGGGCGGCGATGGCCTGCTCGGCGTCCTGCCCCTCGGCGACCAGGTCCAGTTCGGTGCCCTGAGTCGCGCTGAGCATCATCAGTTGCATGATCGACTTGCCATCGACCTTCTGATTGCCCTTGCAGACCATGATATTGGACTTAAAGCCGTTAGCTGTGTCGACAAAGGACATCGCCGGCCGGGCGTGCAGCCCCAGCCGGTTCATGATCGTCACCCGCACGGATTGACGGCTTGTCGACATAGCGATGGTGTGAATGCCCCAGGGTTCGGGTCGATGGACCGAGCGGTTGCGGCGCCAGGCCACACTTATTGTCCCGGACACCTTCCGCCATATATATCAGCCCTGCAGTTGCTGCATATCGGCTTCCTGAAGCAGATCCAGGACCTCTTCGCGGGTCGTGGCCTGCCGCAGGAATCGCCGGAACTGATCCTTTTGGAGGTTGTAGAAGATGTTTTCCATGGCCTGAAGGTGTTCGTCAGGCCGATCCTTCGGGCTCAGCAGCAGCACGACGCTGTAAACCGGCGCCTTGTCCAGGGCGTTGAAGTCCACCCCCTTCTGGCTCACGCCGATCGCCGCCACCATCTTCTCGATCTTCTCATGCTTGACGTGGGGGACGGCCACGCCCTTGCCGAAACCGGTCGATCCGTGCTTTTCGCGCTCCAGCACGAGACGGATCATCTCGTCCCGCAGCGACTTGGGCGCCGCACCCGCCGCGACCAGCGCATCAATCAACTCCGCAATCACCTCGTCACGCTCGGTCGCTTCCAGGGACGGGATGATGGCCTCCGGGGCAACGAAATCCTGTAGTTTCATAGGTCGTCTCGGAATCAGGGGTTCTCTCGGCCCTATTGTAGGAAAAATCGGTAACCGCGTGTCAAAACCGGCCACCAGCCCCCTGCATGTCCGCGCGCCTGCTCCCCTCACGCGGAATGCTTGCGATTACGCAGCCTCTCCTTGTGGTCGTGCAACTGCCGTTCGAGCTTCGCCACCGCCAGGTCGATGCAGGCGTACAGATCCTCGCCGTTCGTCCGCGCGATGAACGGATCGGTCCGCTCGGCATGCACAATCACTTCCAGCTCGAAGCTCCAGTTGTCCGGCCGGCTCGCAAGCACCTCGATCTGCGTGATCCGGTCAAAATAACGCGGCAGGCGGCCAACCTTCTCCACGGCATATTCCCGAATGGCGTCCGTGATATCAAGGTGCTTGCCGACGACGGTGATCTCCATGGCGTCAATGCTCCTTTTTCGCCTGAATACACAAACGGGCTTCACTCACGAGACGCGAGATTCGGCCGCAACTGCTGAATCGGCTGTTTCGACCGGGCCACTCAAGCGACTGACCCGTTGAGCCTCGGGAATCACCACGCCGCCCGACACCACAAAACGTATCGCATCCTCGATGCTGATGGGCAGATCTATCGTCTCCCGCTCCGGCACCGTGATCACATACCCGGTGAAGGGCGTGGGCGAGCTGGGGATGAACAGGGTCAGGCAGCGTTCACCCATGCGCGATTCCACAACCCGCATCGTATCACCAGTCACCAGTCCGAGCGACCAGATGCCCTTGCGGGGGTACTCGACCATCACCACGCGGCTGAACCGCTTGACGGACTTGTCGTCATCGTCGCCGCTGCCAACGATGAACTCGGTCACCTGTTTCACTGAGGGGTAGATGTTACGCACCAGGGGCAGGCTGGACACATATTGTTCGGTCCGCCGGTAGATGCGTCGGCCGATGTAGCTGCCCAGCAGACCACCGAGGATGTAGATGACGATGATGGCGACGATCAGCCCGATCAGGTCCAGTGGGAACGCGTAAGCGCGCCACTGGGCCTGGAGCTTGGCCCGCTGGGCATGTTTGGCCAGCCAGCGGTTTTTGTCGGTCGCGCCATTGTAGGCCTTGAGGTCCTCACCTGAGAGGTTCGCCTGAATCTCCCGCTTCTCCGATTCCAGCACCGTCGGCCAGTCGGTGAAGCTGACGATCGCCTCACGGATGCCGCGGTTGATCGGCTCGGCGATGCGTACATTCACGAAGTTGTACGCCATCACCAGGATCCAGATCGTCAGAACGCTGGGGAGGATGATGGCCAGCCCGCGTACGAAAAAGTGACGAAAATTGGATCGTTTAGGCGAATCCGGTTTTTCCATGACTGTTCCTGTGCGCTCCGTCGCTGAGGATAGACCTCCACACGTCCAGCGTCAATGAACTAAGTCATTGTTTCCGAGCGGATTGCGAGCGTCCGTGCAAGCGTGGCCGGCCCGGCGGGAGAAGCCCCGCCGAACACTGCTGCCTCACCCGCAGCCCCCATTATCACTTTTCCGTCAAGCGAGGTCGGGAATCGGTGCGGAACGGCGACGCGGGCAGCCCAGCCTTGTTGAAGAGGTTCGGCTCCGCCGAATGATGCCAGCCGAATCGCACAGCCGCCGGCCGCTTCACCTCCGGCGAGCTGACCACCACGGTGTCGCCCTCGATCACCGCCTGGGCCTCGACAAACTCGCCATCCTCCGGGGCGATCTGCCACCAGGTGAGTTTGTCGCCCTTGCATACCAGACCACCGTCGACGTGGTCGAAATAGATGCGGATCTTGTCACCCTCGACCTTCATCTCGCGGTAGATCGGACCGCTGTAAACGATGTTTCGGCCGTAGTCCTTCGCCAACGCCCACAGCGCCAGTCGTCGACCGACCTCCTGCTTGTTGGTCGGGTGAATGTCGGACAGATTGCCAATGTCGGTGATGACGGCCATGCCGGTGTTGGCGACATTCTGCATCACGCGCAGCTGGGCTTCGCGCAGCTCAGCCAACCATTCCGGTGGGTGGTTGTAGTTAAACGGGGCAATCTGGACGAGGTAAAAGGAAAAGTCGCGCTGTCGTCGAGCCGCCCGCGAGTCGTCACCTGCCCGATCGAACCACACCCGCCGCCAGCCCTCGATCAAGGTGCTCAGCAGCTTTTCATACTGATAGGCCCGCGGGATGTTGGCTTCTCCCTGGTACCAGATCGCGCCGCGGATACCAAATGGCGCCAACGGAGCGATCATGCCATTGTAAAGCACGGTGACGAAGTTGGGGTGTCCCTGGAAGGGTACGCTCTCAGGCACCGCCCCACCGACGTACCGCAGCGCGGTCTGGTCGCGCAGAAAGGCATCACGGGGGGTCCATGCCTCGACGATCGTGCCGCCCCAACTCGAGTCAATCAGGCCGATCGGCACGTTCAGTTCCTTGTGAAGTTCCCGACCGAAGTAGTACGCCACCGCCGAGAAGTTGGCGACCGTCTGCGGGCTGCACGTCACCCAGGCGGCGTCAACATCCTCCACCGGCTGGCTGGCAGGCTTGCGCGGCACCTGGAAAAGACGAATGTCAGGATAGTTGGCTGCGGCGATCTCACGGTCCGCGTCGGCACTCTGACGCACCGTCCACTGCATATTGCTCTGGCCCGAGCACAGCCAAACCTCGCCGATCATGACGTTTTCGATGGCGTAGACCTTCTGACCCGCGACGATCATCCGGTGTGGGCCGCCTGCCGGCAGCGGCTTGAGGGAAAGCTGCCAGCGACCGTTGTCATCGGCGGTCGCCTGCCCGTGGCGGTCCGCCAGCCAGACCTGCACCTGCTGACCCGGCTCGGCCCAGCCCCAGACCGTGATGGGCTTGTTGCGCTGCAGCACCATGTTCGGGCCGAACACCGCCGGCAGCCGCACATCGCCCTCGGTCCGCTGGGTGTTTACCTCCGGCACGGCCACAGAGGCACAGCCGCCCAGCGTTACCGCCAGCGTAACTGCCGCTGCCAACCAGACCCATCCGGTGGTACGTCGCATAACTACTTCCTTTCGTGCTTGATTTGCTTCCTGCGTAGACATGGATCGTATCACAAAGCCCGGCACCACACCCCCGCAACCGGGCCAACCGCAAGCGCCATATTGGATACGGGTATCACGTTGCGAAGCGCGATTCCCAGTCTCTACCCATAGCCCCCGCCCCCGGCCATCCGGCACGTGCACGAACGCGGTGATATAAGCGTTAACTCGCCGCCAACTCCGCTGAAATGTTGCCGGCAAACCCTTGTCACAGGCGAATTTCGCACAAATAATTGATTGACTACGACTTGTGAAACAGAGTCGTATGGTCAACCCGAACGCTCCAGCCAAATAGGCTGCCGGACTGGAGCGATGAGCTCGGGGCGGAGGGGGCAACACGGCCGACGGCGGGGGCGAAAGGTGCGATGGAACGCAAAATCCACTTGACCCCAACGCCACAGCCGCTATTCTTACTCGACTTCCGCCCCTTGGGCGGTGCGCCACCGCCCGGACTGTCGCTTATCTGGACGATCGAGGAAGTTCAACCGGCGACATCCTCAGTTTTTCTGACCGGCAGAGGCTGGTCCCTCCGATGAGAGACGCAGCCATTGTTTTTCAAGTATCCGGACCGACGCGGGTTGCCGGCCTGTAGCCGGTGACACCGTGGCAGGGGAAGGATGAGAAGATTATGACCACTGCAACCACCGATACCGTACCCGGAAAGAAAACGCGGCTCCAACTGATCCGCAACTTCGGCATCTGCGCCCACATCGACGCGGGCAAGACGACCACCTCTGAGCGCATCCTCTACTACACCGGCAAGAACTACAAGCTGGGTGAGGTGCACCAAGGTACGGCGACGATGGACTTCCTCCAAGAAGAGCAGGAACGCGGCATCACCATTCAGTCCGCCGCCACCACCTGCCCCTGGACCTACAAGGGCATCGAATACCGGATGAACCTGATCGACACGCCGGGCCACGTCGACTTCACCATCGAAGTCGAACGCTCGATGCGCGTGCTCGACGGGGCGGTCGTCGTCTTCGACGGCAAGGAAGGTGTCGAGGCGCAGAGCGAAACGGTCTGGCGTCAGGCCGACCGCTACAACGTGCCCCGCATCTGCTTCATCAACAAGATGGACAAGCTGGGCGCCGACTTCCTGTTCAGCTTCAACTCGATCAAGGAGCGGCTGGGCGCCAACGCCATCGCCGTGCAGATTCCCATCGGCCGGGCCAATGAGCTGGAAGGCATCATCGACCTGGTCCGCATGAAGGCCTACTACTTCATCGCCGAAGCCAACGGTGCCAAGGTCGAGGAGCGTGAAATTCCCGACCATATGCGCGAAGAGGCGGAGAAGTGGCGGCACACCCTCATCGAGAAGGCGGCCGAACTGGACGACGCCCTGACCGAAAAGTTCATCATGGAGGAGCCGATCACCGAGGCGGAGCTCAAGGCTGCCCTCCGCAAGGGCACCATCGCCCGTAAGTGCTTCCCGGTGTTCTGCGGCTCGGCGCTGAAGAACACGGGTATCCAGCCCCTGCTGGACGGCGTGATCGAATACCTGCCCGATCCGACCGAAGTGCCCGAAATCCAGGGTGTTGACCCGCGCGACCCAGAAAAGAAGCTCACCCGTCCGCACGACGCCAATGCCCCCTTCGCAGCCCTGGTCTTCAAGGTCGTTTCGGACCAGCACGGCGACCTGACCTACGTTCGTGTCTATTCCGGCACCCTCGCCAAGGGCAGCCGTGTCCTCAACGCGAATAACGGCAAGAAGGAAAACATCAGCCGCATCTTTGAGATGCACGCCAAGGACCGCATCCCGCGGGAAGAGGTGATGGCGGGTGACATCGTCGCACTGGTGGGTCTGAAGAACTCGATCACGGGTGATACGCTGTGCGACCCGGATCATGCGATCATCCTGGAGCGGATGGACTTCCCCGAGCCGGTTATCTCGATGTCGATCGAGCCGGCGACCACGGCGGACAAGGACAAGCTGGGCAACGCCCTGACGGTCATCCGCCGCGAGGACCCGTCCTTCCGCAGCCACTACGACGAGCAGACGGGCCAGACCATCATCGAGGGCATGGGCGAACTGCACCTGGAGATCATCCGCAACAAGCTCACCCGTGACATGAAGATCGGCGTGAACGTCGGCCGGCCCCGCGTCGCCTACAAGGAGACGATCAGCAAGAAGGCTGAGGCTCGCGGCACGCACAAGAAGCAGACTGGTGGTCGCGGTCAGTTCGGTGACTGTACGATCACGGTCGAGCCGATCACCAAGGAAGAGGCAGAGGAACAGGGCCTCAAGTACATCGACGGCATCGTGTTCGAGGACAAGATCACCCAGGGCCGCATCCCCCGCGAATACATTCCGTCGGTGGAATACGGCTGCCGCCAGGCCGCCAAGAGCGGCATCCTGGCGGGCTACCCTGCGGTGGGCATCAAGATCACGCTGCTGGATGGTTCGTACCACGAAGTGGACTCGTCGCAGATCGCGTTCGAGCAGGCGGGCATTCTGGCGTTCCGCGAAGGCTGCCGCAAGGCCGGCCCGCAACTGCTGGAGCCGATCATGAAGGTCACCGTGACCACGCCCGAAGAATTCATTGGCTCCATCACGGGCGACCTGAACCGACGTCGCGGCCTGATCATCGGCACCGAGGAACGCGGCAACACGCGTCTGGTCATTGCCGAGGCGCCGCTGTCGGAAATGTTCGGCTACGCGACGCAGCTCCGCGGCATGACCCAGGGTCGAGCCAGCTACGCCATGGAACCGCTGGCCTATCGTCCCGTGCCCGAAAACATTGCCCGAACCATCCTCGAAGGCAAGGCCTGACGAGGCGAACCGACCTGAGATACGAAAAACGCACGGCTGGAAACGGCCGTGCGTTTTTTTATTACGAATGTCGAATGACGAACGCGGAGTTTTGTCATTCGTACTCGGGCACGTGCCGGTGGTGGATACGGATGACCCTCGCCAGATAGTCACCCAGCATCGGGGCGATCGCCTTGGCAGTTTCCACCATTTCGGTGGTGTACGGGGTCGCGCCATCGCGGAAAAGGACGACCACAGCCAATGTCTCATGCTGGTGCAGGCACGCGAAGGACAGCACGTGGCAATCAGCCAGGTAGGCCTGATCGTCGCCGATCCACTGCCGCAGCGTCTGGTTGTCGGTGATGTGCACCGGCTCGGTGCGGTCGGTCATGAGTGGCGCAACCACATCCGCCAGATGCTGCAAGAGGACATCGGCTGACTCACTGGTGCAGTCATAGTTCACGTAACCGCCCAGCGTGTATTCGTCCGCGGTGGAAGGCAGGAAGATGGCGATGTTGCTGGGGCCAGCCTTCTGCACGAGGAATTCCAGCGTCTTGCGCAGCAGACCTTCCAGGTCCAGCTCATCGCGTATCAGCCCGGCGTACTCGCTGGCGCGGGCGGCGTGCTGCATCTGGCTGGCCAGTTCCTGATACGCCATCACCAGATCGTTGCACAGCACATCGACCTGCTGCGTGACCTCCTGCCGGGCCGCATCGAGCTTACGGCAAAGACGTCGCAACCGGCGGGCGCGCTGTTCGCGTTGACGATCGCGGCGATGCCGCTCCATCGCATCGCGCACACGCTGCGCCAGTTCCTCCGCCGCGACAGGCTTGATGAGGTAGTCCACCGCGCCGGCACGGATCGCGTCGATCACCTGTGTCAGCGTCGGATCGTTGCTCAAAATAATGGTCTGGATGGGCTGACGGTTGTTGCGCAGCTCGTTCGCCAGTGCGATGCCCGAGCCATCAGGCAGTTCCGCCTCGACGAGCACCAGATCGACGTGCCGCCGCGCCAGTCGGCGTTGCGCTTCGGCAAGGCTGGCAACGTGCGTCACGTTCAGCCGTTCGCCCGCCAGCGTCTGGGCCAGCATCGTCGCAACCTGCGGCTGCGACTCGATCACCAGCGCGTTCATCGCTGACTCACCGGCATCCGAGGGGGACGCCTGCTGTGGCTTGCGGGTCGGCCCGGGCGTTCGAACTCTTCGCGGCACAGCTTTCTCCTCGTCTCCCGGAACCCTAGCCCCCTCAAACACATTGGGCGGGTTCATCACCGGGGGATGTGGCTCCGTGGCGGGCCATCACCCCTGTGCAATTTCTCTGCCCCTGCTGTATCGGTCAGGAAAGCGGGCGGCTTCACGCCGGGATCGGGTTTGCCGCCAATCGAAGCCGATCGCCTGACGATTCGGCCGGTTGCTCCGTCTGCGCGTGATTCAGCGGCAGCCAAAGCGACGCCACCGTGCCCTCGTTGAGGGTGCTGCGCAGCTCGATCCACCCGCCGTTGGTCGACGCCAGCTTCTGGGCACGGGTCAGCCCGATGCCGCAGCGCCGGCCGGCCGGCTTGGCGCTGAAGAAGGGGTCCATCGCGTGGGCAAGCGTGTGTGCATCCATGCCCACGCCATCATCGATCACCTGCACCAGCAGTCGCTGTGTCGCCCGATCCACCCGGGCGATCACCGTGACCGACGAGCGCGGCGACGCCTGGATCGCGTTCATCAACAACTGCGTCACCACATCGGCGATCTGATCCGGGTCGACCGCGATCTGCGGCAGGCGATTCTTGATCTGCAGGTCGATCGCCACATCCGCTTCACGCTGCGACAGGCGGTTGCGCACGCCACGCACCGTTTCATCCAGCAGCGCGCCCATATCGACCAGCACGCGATTGGGCCTGGGTGGATCAGCGAAAAGGTGCATCGCGCTGATGAGGTCGCTCAGCCGGTGCGCCTGCTCGAAAATGGTCGACGCGGCCTTGTGCTGTTCAGTTCCCGGCGGCAGGCTCATGACCAGCAACTGGCTTCGGCCGGAAATGATCGCCAGCGGGTTGTTCATTTCGTGCGCCGCCCCGGCCGCCATCTCACCCAGCCGCGCCATCGACTCGGTGTGCAGCAACCGATCCTTCGCGGCCGCCAGCGCGCGGTTCGCCTCGGCTAACTCCTCACCCATGCGCAGCGCGCCTTCGTGACGGCTGGCACCGGCCACAGCTGCGCCCCACGTGCTGGTCAACGCTGCCAACTGGTTCCAGGGCGGCAGATTCGCTCGATCGTGCAGCAGCACCGCCGCCGCACCATATCCGCAGCTCAACGGCAGCAGCTTCACCGTTCGCAGGTCCGGCGCAGCCACCAGCGCATCGGCGATCCACGGCAGCACGCCCATTAGGCTCATCGACATCGCCTGATCCGCCACCAGCTTCGCCAGATCGGGCATGTGTGGCGGTGGTTCGATCACCTGACACCGAAGTGTCTGCGTCGGCTCCTCGTACTGCCCGATGATCCACGCAGTCGAGCGATCCTCCAGATATCGATCCTGATACAGCACGGCGTAGAAGCCCTGGCCCAGCACCGCATTGGCGCTGGCGACCACCGCTTCCAGCACCTCCTGCACGTTGGAAGCGTTGGCTGCCGCGGTATGAAACGTTGGAATCGCTTCAAGCATTCGCGCCTGCTGTTGCGCAGCCCGGCTGCGACGCTCCAGCGCGTTGTTGAGTCGGCCCAGTGCCTCGTTGGCACGCTGGATCGATTCGAGGAATACCTGTTGTGTGGGTTCGTTCTCGACCCCGAGTACAGCACTTCGCTGCTGGACCTGCTCGTGCAGACGGGCGGCACAGTCCTGCACAGCCGTCGGATTCAGATCGATCGCCGTCGCCAGTGCGCGGATGTCCTGCCCCAGGACGTTGGAGCCACTGTAGCCCACATGCTGCTGTCGGGCGATCAGGTTCGCTAACCCGATAAGGGCGATCATGCGCTGATGTTCGACACGGGGCAGGGCCTCGATGGGCGTGCCGTGCAGCCAGATGCAATCCTGGAGCATGAGCGGCAGCCGCCATTGTTCGGCCAGCCGTTTGCCAGCCGTATGATGGTCCATGCCGATCACGCGCCGTTCGAACTCGGCCATTTCACCCTGATGGAGCGTCGCCAACTCGACGACACGGGCATAGCTGCGTGGCAGAACATGATCGAGCGCGAGCTTGCCGATATCGTGCAGCAGACCGGCGACAAAGGCTTCGGCGGGGTCCAGGCCCCGGCCGGGATGCGCCGCAGCGATCATCTCCGCTGCGATCCCCACCGCCAGGCTGTGGCGCCAGAAATCCAGCCGCGGCAGACCACCGTTGGGTCGATGGACACTTCCACCGCCCGCGCGGCGCTCATGGTCGTCGAAAAGCTCGACCACCTTGATCGACAGCACCGTGTTGCGGATCGTGTTGAAACCCAGCAGCACCACCGCCTTGTCGACGGTCAGCACATCATCATTGACACCGCGATAGGCCTTGCGGCACAGGCTCAGCACCCGCGCGGTCAGTGCCTGGTCGTGCTTGATCAGCTCGATGACTTCCCGCGCGCTGGACTGGTCCGAGCTGGTCAGCGCCAGCAGCCGGGTGGCAAGAACGGGCAACGTGGGCAGCGTCTCGATCTGACGCAAAATCAGGTCCACATGCCGGGCCTGGGTTGGTTCGTGATCCGCTGCCATCATCCAACGCTCACGATCTGGCTGCGACCGCGTCCCGGTGCAACCGGCCAGGTGGGACAGGCACCTGGCCTGTCGTTTCGCCGAAGGCGAAAGCGGTGTAATCCTGTGGCTGTGAATCTGGCACATGGCCCTTCGGGCCAGCGACAGCCGGGACGGCTGTTTCACCAAATCCTCCGATTGACAACCGCATCCTCACCCCCGCCGGAAATGTCACACTTCCAGCTCCAGCAGCGCGGCGATGCGCTCCTGCAGCTTCTTCACATCGAAGGGTTTCTTCATGAACTCATCCGCCCCCGCGCCGATCAGGTCGTTGATCTCATCCTGATTCACCACGCCCGAGACGACCAGAATCTTCATGCTTGACAGCGCCTCATTGGAGCGAACCCGCTGGCACACGATGTTGCCGTTGATATCCGGCAGCATGTAGTCCAGGATCATCAGGTCGGGCCTGAACTGTTCGGTGAGCAGGCCTGCGTCGTAGCCCGTCGACGCCGTTTTCACCTCCAGGCGGCCGTCCCGACCCAGAAGATCAACGAACAGTTCCAGAATCTGCTCGTCGTCGTCGACCACCAGCACCCGCTTGCGGCCGCCTTCCAGGGCGGTCGTGGGAATATCGTTGGCACGCATGAAGCGGATCAGCTCATCCCGCGGGATGCGGCGAAAACGGCTGCCCGGAACTCGAAAACCACGCAATCGACCGCTGTCGAAACAGCGAATGATCGTCTGCTGCGACACCTTGCAGATTTCCGCGGCTTCGCCCGTCGTGAACACCTGCTTCTCGCGCAGGTCGATCATTTCCTTGCTGTCGGACATCGTTTGATTCCTGCCGGCCCCCTGGAGCGCTGCTCCTGCCTGACTTGCCCATCACGCCCAGGCGTTCAGACACGGTCTCACGCCCCAACCCTCATACCTTCCCCAGATTCACTGCAGTAGCCATCGGCGAACCGGACGGCCGACTTGACGGCCCTGCCCGATGCACCGCCACCCTCCTAACGCGCGTAACACCACACCGACCGTTCAGCCTGCTCAACCCCCATACGCTCCCACCTGTCCGGGGGACGCACATGGTCGGATCTGCCAGTCGTCGGAGAATGAAAATCGCGTGAGGGAAGCCTTCTCCCCACTCCTCTATAAGCGATAAATCGACCACAATCGGCGCAGTGATGCAAATTCACTGGGGAAAGGCACGCAGAGATCACCACAAAGCGAGGCGATTTGTCGCGTTCCTCCAGCTGACACCGCAATCGGCCGATAACACCTGCACGCGATCGCGCGCTCTGTCCGCATCGCCCTGCAATATTCGGGGTTGGTTCGGCGTTGGGTTAAATGGGGCACAGGGGTATCATGGAGGACGAATAGGAGTTGGGGTATGGTCGCTGCCACATCATCACTTAAGCCCCTGTCTCCGAAGAAGTTCGGTTACGCCGAGGCACGTCACCTGCTTAACCGCGCCGGCTGGGGTGGCACACCACAGCAGATCGTGGCGCTGCAACTGATGGGGCTGGATGCGGCCGTCGACTACCTCGTGGACTACGACGCCATCCCCGACGTCGTGCCCAACCCCGAATACCGCGACAACATTCTTCGGCCCTACACGCCCGAAGAACGCGAGATGCTGCGCATCGCCGAGGAACGCGGCGATCAGGAGACCATCGACCGCCTGCGCGAACAGCAGCTTGCCCGGGAGCGTGAGGACCGCAAACAGATGGCCGAACTGCGCCGCTGGTGGCTCACGCGGATCATCCGCTCGCCCCGGCCGCTGGAGGAAAAGCTCACCCTGTTGTGGCATGGCCACTTCGCCACCAACTACCGCACCGTCGAGAACAGCTACCAGATGCTGAAGCAGAACGTGTTTCTGCGACGGCACGCAGCGGACAGCTTTGCCACACTCGTCATGGGCATCATCCGCGACCCGGCGATGATCCGCTTCCTCAACAACGACTCCAACCGCCGAAGCAGCCCCAACGAGAACCTGGCACGCGAGCTGATGGAGCTGTTCACCCTCGGCGAGGGCAACTACACCGAAAAGGACATCAAGGAAGGCGCCCGGGCGCTGACGGGCTACGGCGTCGATGGCAACGAGTTCCGCTTCTACAAGAATCAACACGATGATGGGATGAAGCAGATCTTTGGCGAACGCGGCACCTTCAACGGTGACGACTTCGCCCAGATGTGCCTGATGCGACGCAGTTGCGGCGAATTCGTTTGCCTGAAGCTCTATAAGCATTTCGTCAGTGACCTGCCCGATGGACCCAATGCCCCGGCGCGCAGCGTTATCACGCAACTGGCACGACAGCTCGTGCGCGACCGCTACCGGCTGCGCGGCGTGCTCAAGACGCTTTTCCGCTCCGAACACTTTTACGATCCGGCCATCATGGGCAACATGATCAAAAGCCCGACACAGCTCGTGGCCGGGACAATCCGAACACTCAACACGCCGGAACGCGATCTGGACAAGTTGCTGGACGCGATGGCGATGATGGGCCAGCAGCTTTTCGATCCGCCCAGCGTGAAGGGGTGGAACGGCGGCCGGGCGTGGATCAACACCTCCACGCTCTTCATCCGCCAGAACATCGCGGCTTACCTGATCACCGGCAAGACGCCGTATGAGCGCGGCTGGGACCGCAATCAACTGGACTACGATCCGATGTTCCTGATCGAGGGCATGGCGATCAACACGCCCTCGGCAGTGGTCGAACACCTGTGTGCGACGGTTCTGGGCGAAAACGTCCACCCGAAACGCCGCGAACAGTTGACCCAGTTCCTGGAAGAACGCGGCGGTCGTGTCCACCGCGACACGATCATCGCCCTGCTGTTGCTGATGACGGCCATGCCGGAATATCAGTTGTGCTGAGAAAGGTGCAAGGTTCAAAGTTCAAGGTTGAAAAACATGGGCAAATGAAAAGGTTCAATTTGTGTTGAAAACTTGAACCTTGAACCCATCACCTTGAACCCATAAGAGAGGTTCCCCATGTCGAACAAGCCTGCCTTTACGCGTCGCGAGTTCATGCGGTCGATGGCTGTGGTTTCCACGGCGGCGACGGTGCCGATGTTCGTCCATCGCTCGGCAATGGCGTTCGGGGAGCCGGCAGCGCAGGGGCTGACGTCCCGGCCGGGGTTCCCGGACGATCGCATCCTCGTCATCGTTGAGCTGGCGGGCGGCAACGATGGGCTGAACACCGTCGTGCCCTTCGGGTTCGGTGAGTACTACGATGCCCGGCCCCAACTGGCGATCAGGAAGGACCAGTTGCTCACGCTCGACAAGCACGCGGGCATCGGCCTGCATAGCGCGCTCAAACCGATCATGGGGATGATCGACGACGGCTGCGCGGCGGTGATCCAGGGTGTGGGCTATCCCAACCCCAATCGCTCGCACTTCGCCTCAATGGACATCTGGCACACGGCGGATCCCAGCGGTGGCAAGGGCCTGGGCTGGATCGGCAAGGCGATGGACCATGCGCTGGGCGCCTCGGGCGCTTCGGGCACCGACTGCATCTGCCTCGGCCGCGAAACCCCGCTGGCTGCGCAGGCGCACTACATCAAGCCCATCGCGTTTGAGAATGCAGACCTCTTCCGCTGGGCCGGTGCGGACCTGCATGCGTCACTCAGCGCGGAATACGACAAGATCAACCGTGCGGGGGTGCTGGATGAATCGGCAGCACAGCAGGCGGCCCGGGCAGAGGCGCGCATGACCCGCCGCGGCAGGGCGCGGGCGGAAGCGACGGCTCAGTCCGCCGAATCGCAGGCGTCGTTCCTCATGCGTACCGCGCTGGACGCTCAGGTCGCCAGCGATCGCATTCGCGCGGCGGTGAGCAAGGGCACGCAGACAAACTTCCCCGGCGGGCCGCTCGCCAGCCAGTTGCGCATGGTGGCGGCGATGATCCGCGCGGAATTGCCCACCAACGTGTACTACACCGTGCTGGGCGGGTTCGACACACACGCCGGTCAGGCCGGCCGCCATCAGCAACTGCTCACGCAGTTCGCCACCGGCGTCAGCGCGTTCTACAAGGAACTTAAGGCGATCGGTCAGGATCATCGCGTGCTGACAGTCGCGTTCAGCGAGTTCGGCCGTCGTGTCAGCCAGAACGCCTCGCAGGGCACCGACCACGGCACCGCCGGCCCGATGTTCGTCTTCGGCCCGATGATCCGCCCCGGCCTTCTGGGCGAGCACCCCTCGCTCACCAAACTCGACGCGGGCGACCTCATTTACACCGTCGACTTCCGCTCGATCTACGCGGGCATCCTTGAAGGCTGGTTCAAAATCGACTCGGCACAGGTGCTGGGTAAGTCGTTCCAGCCGGCGCAGTTCCTCAAGCGCGAGGCGTGACAAAACGCGATTGGGATAAAGGTAAGGCAGGTGCCCCTGCCGATGATGGGACAGGCATCCTGTCTGTCATTTTCACCGCAGAAGCTTAGGCTTCTCGCGTAACCGATGCGGTAAACTCACGGTATGAAACGGCACCTCTTCATCGGTTCCATGCTCGTTCCCGGTTTGATCGCACTGGTCATGCTGTTGCGGGTACCGGCCGGGCATGGCGGCGAAGCGCAGGCGGAGGCTGCCAAACCACTGCATGCGCTGCTCATTACCGGCGGCTGCTGCCATAATTACACTGCGCAGACGAAGATTCTCACTGAAGGTATCAGCGCTCGGGCGAACGTGCGATGGACCATCGTGCATGAAGGCGGCGACCGACGCGATCACATCGTGAGCCTCTACAAAAACAATGACTGGGCCAAAGGGTACGACGTTGTTGTCCACAATGAGTGTTTTGGCGCGGTGACGGATGTCGAGACGGTCGAGCGCATCGCTAAAGCGCATCACAACGGTGTGCCGGCGGTGATGCTGCACTGCTCGATGCACAGCTATCGTGACGCGAAGACCGATGCCTGGCGCGAATGCGTGGGCGTGACGACTCGCCGTCACGAAAGCCGACGCCCTCTGGAGGTGCGCAACATTGCGCCGGATCATCCGATCATGAAAGGGTTTCCGCAGGTATGGCAGACGCCGACCGATGAGATGTATATCGTGGAGAGGGTCTGGCCCAGTCTGACGCCGCTGGCGGAGGCGTACGGCGTCGAAACGAAGAAGAACCACGTGTGCATCTGGACCAACACCTACGGCAACACGCGCATTTTCGCGACCACACTCGGCCACGGCAACGAAACGATGGAACAGGAAGTGTTCCTCGATGTGGTTACCCGTGGATTGCTGTGGGTGTGCAGCAGGCTGGATGAATAAGCTGGTCTGACCCAGCCACTGCGTAACCGAGCTTCGGTTCAATAGAGAGTTTTCAAACCGTAACGCCGCTGCAGTTCCTTGATTTCATCCATGATCGACTTGCGTTCGCCTTCCTGGATGATGCGGCTGTAGAGATGGTGAAGTTTCCAGAATGCCCAGCGATTGGCGATTTCCGCGTCGCCGCGCGGCGCGTTGGCCAGCTCGAAGGTATGCGTGAAGTCCAGCGCCTTGGCGCCGTTGCGGCCGGTCACCTGCATGGTGAAGGGCGCAGCCCTGCTGAACGTACCGTAAATCTGGAACCGCTCGCCCTGGTGGATGTTGGGCAGGTCGATCGGGTAGACCTCCTGCGAATCCAGCCCCAGTGTGCTCAGCCGTACATCCTTCATGATCGGGTAGCGGATGCGGCTGAGCAGGTCGCGAATCGTCGCGGCCGCCTGCGTGTGGTCCGCCACGTAAACGCTGAAGCCCTTGTTGCGATACGAGAGGAAGTCGAGCAGTTCGCGGTTCTGCTGCGCCCCCACGCCCACGCAGTAGATGCTGGCGGCAAAATTGTTGTCGCGGGTAATGATGTTGATGAGTTCGCGCGTGTCGGTAACGCCGCGGGTCGGTGTACCATCGCTGATGAGGATGATGTTGTAAACACGTTCCTTGGCAACGTCGCGTACCAGCAGTCTGCCCATCGCGCGGTTCACATCGGTGTAGCCCTGACTATTCATGTTGTTAAGGAACTGCCGGGCCGCGGCGATGTTGTCTTCCGTGGCGGGCACGCTGCCATCGGCGCCAAACGCCGCCACCTTGTCGTTGAAGAGCACGATATTGAACCGGTCGTCCGGGTTCAGGCTCGACAGACTGTCTCGCACCCCCTGAGCGATCTGCTGCGTCCACTGAAAGTTGATGCTGGCGGAGACATCGACGAGGAAGATGACATCCTTGGGCATCGTGGGCAGCTTGGTGAGCGACCGCCGGGCAGCGATGTCGATGCGGAAATAGTTGACCGGCGCTGTGCGGGCGCGCGGGTCGGTGTAGGTGGTGAGCGTGTACTCGAAATCGTGGTCGAGGTGTTCGGGGATGTCGAGCTGCGTCGTGTTCTCCAGCGCGATGGCGGCGAAATCGATGGTCGGCGTGAAAGGCGTCGTTTCAATAACGCGCGGCTCCATCGGCGCGAAGGTGACATCCTGCGGCCGGGTGGGCGGCAGCGGATCGTGTGCGGGCAGGAACCCCGCCTCGGCAAGCAGATCGCGCGCCTGGGCGGCCCCTGAACCGGGCGCAACGTTACCGGCGCCGCCTTCGACGCCAGGCGCATCGACCAGATCCGTGCCACCGGACGCCGTCGATTCCGGCGCGGGACCGATCAATGAAGCCGTCACACTCTCAGGCAGTTCCACCGGGATTTCCGGCGGCAGGTCCTCGATCGGTCGTTCCTCCTCCTGCTCGCGCAACTGAACCAGCCGCTCCGGCGAATCGATCTGCTGGTCGATCGGGTCCGCCATTTCCAGCAGCGCCAGGCTCATCTGCGACAGGTCCATCGCCAGTGCCTGCTCATCGAACGTGATGGTCTCCGGCTGCGGCGTAGTGTCGTCGATGATGAGGTCGTCCACCAGACGCTGAATGCGGTAGATGCGCTGCTCTTCGAACAGGCTCGGGTCAATTTTGCCCAGCTCAATGTCGTAGATGGCGAACACCACCGCAACGTGCAGCGCCAGGCTCACGATCGCCGCGAACACGATCGTTCCGGGACGTGCGTTCATGGCGTGTCCTCCAGCTCATTCAGCAGGGCCGTGACGCGCTGGGTCAGCCGTGCATCCAGTTCATTGCGCCGCTCGTGAAGCCTGCGCAGCAGGAAGGCAGCCTCGCTGCGCTTGCCCTGCCCCTGTGCGAGAACGGCGCGGGCGTATTCAGCAAAGGGGCCATCGGCGAACTTGTCCACCAGCTCCTGCAACGCGCTGCGACCAGCCGCCGCATCGCCCTGCAGCACCGCGATCTCCGACAACTCGATGAAGGCAAGCTCCGGCAGCGGCGACAACTCCGCGAAGGGATAGAGCACCACCAGCCGCTTGAAAGAGTCATACGACTGCTGCAACGCCTGGGCAGCACCGCTGCGATCATCGGTACGGCGCAGACGGTCGGCCCGCTCACGATGGATCGCGCCGGTGTCGAAAAGCGCCTCGGCGGCAACGCGGCTGACCTGCGAACTGGTCAGTCGGGCGTATTGCGTCAGCGCCTCATCAGCGCGACCCGCGGCACGCAGTGTCTGCGCCAGTGCGAGACGGGCGTGCGGCTGAAACGGCGGATGGTCACGCAGCACGCGCTCGAACGCAGCGATGGCGCGATCGGTCGAGCCAGCCTTTCGGTAGGCGTTGCCCAGTTGCAGAAGCGCTTCCCCGCGAATCGCCGCCGGCACCGACCGCGACGGATCAGTCAGCGGTTCCAGATAAGCGATGGCGGTCGTCGTCTGATTCGTGGTAACGAAATGCCTGCCCAGCCAGAGCATTTCATCGGCGGTCAGCCCCGAAAGCTGCCGCAAACGCATGAGTGTGTCGACGGCCGGCTGCGGATCAGCCTGCTCGCGCTGCGACACCGCCGCCAGCCGCAGCGCGTTGGCACGCAGCGTGTCGGGCAACTGCTGGGCATCCGCAGCGGCGAGCAGGTCGGCAAGCCCTTCTTCCGCATGGCCCAACCCCACGCGCAGCAGCCCGCGATAGTAGCGCGCCTGCGCCACCAGTGAACTTTGCGGGTGTTTGTCCAGCAGTTGCGTCAGCGATGCCACCGCCGGAGCATGCTGGTTCAGCTTGATACGGGCGTGCGCCTGACGGTAAAGCGCTTCCGCTTCAACGCGGGCATCAGGTTTGCTCGCCAGCAAACGGTCAAGCGTCGTCAGCACCGCGTCATACCGCCCCATGCGATAGTGCAGGTCGCACACGCGCAGCACCGGATCATGCTCAACGAACGCGCCCTCCGGCGTGATGCGCCCCGGCAGCGCCAGATAGCGCACGTAGTCCTCGATCGCTTCCTCGTACTTCTGCGCCTGCTCGTAGAGTTGCGCCCGCTGCAGCAGTGCCTGATCGTGATACGGGTGTTTGGGCTCGTGGTTGATGATGGCGGTGAGCCGTTCGATACCGCCTGTCGGGTTGCCCCGCCTCGCTTCGGTGGCAGCCAGAAGGAACTGACCGTCCATGTTCAGCGGCGAATCGGGGTGCGTCTCGAACAGCGTCCGCAGCGTGCGGCTCATCGCATCGTACTGCTGAATCTCGAACTGACTCAGCGCGAGTTTATAGAGCAGTTGCGCGTGATAGCGCGAGCCACGCGCCGCATCGAGCACCGCGGTGAACGTGCCGATCGCCAGTGGGTGGCGACCCAGTTCCTGTTGAGCCGCACCTGCGAGGTACGCAGCCGCGATGCGGTCCTCCTCCGACAGCATCCCACGATACTGGTCATACGCCTGCAGCAGCGGCTCATATCGCTCGGCGGCGTACATGGCCCACATCATGCCCAGCACCGACGGCGAGAAGTGAGGCGAGGTCTGATGGCCGGTGATGACGATCGAGTAGAAAGCGATCGCATCGGCGTATTCCTGCAGCGCGTAGCTCTGATCACCGGCGAGCCGCGCCGCCTCCGCCGCGATGCTGGGGTCGTTGGCATCGATCGCCTTTCTGAAAGCGTCGATCGCCTGTTGCCGATCCCCCATCAGCACGCATGTGCGCCCCAGATCGAGCAGCGCTGCGCCCTTCAGGGGTGAATCAAGCTCCGCCGCCTGTCGAAACGCTTCGACAGCCGCGTTGGTGTTACCCACCGCACGGTATGCTCCGCCGCGCAGTTGAAGCACCGAGGCGCGCAGCTTGTCGTCGGGCAGGTCGCGCACGTTGATTTGTTCCAGCGCCGCCAGCGCACGGTCGTACTGCTGCAGTGCAGTGTTCACCTGGCCACGCAGAAGTGCGATGGCATACGCGGGGACGTGCTTGGGTTCGCCGATGTTGCGCAGGAACTGGGCCGCGGCCGCGTTGTCACCCGCCCGCTGACTCAGAAGCGCCCGGTAGTAAAGTGCATCAGCCCGCTTCTCATCGTCAGGATACCTGGCGAGAAACTCATCAAACGCCCGAATTGCCTGGGCGTCCTCGTTCCGCTGCAACAGCTTGTAGGCGAAAAGAAACTGCTGATGAGCCGCTTCCTGAGCAAACACGGGCACAACGCAGGCGAAAAGCAGCACGCCGACGGCCAAAGTGCGCAGCACGCACGGCAATCCGCCGCTCATCCTGCCGGCATCCCTGCGTGTCTTCGTGCCCGACGTCATCACACACCTCACTTGCCGCTGCCTCACTGCCCCAGCTCGCTGGCGCGGCGGACGAAGCGGTCGAAGACCTCAAAGCCGACGTTCATGGCGATCTCACGCACTTCCGATACCCGGCCATGCGTCGCATTGCGGTCGCCACGCACCACCACGCGATCGTTGGGGAAGTCGATCTTGAGCTGTTCCAGCGTCTGCCTCAACGTCGCCAGATCGTATTCGCGGTCGGCGATGAAGATGCGGTCCTGATCATCAACGGTAATATTGACCACGCCGGACGTGCCCACCGCCTGCCCCTGACTCATTGCGGGCGGGGAGACCTGCAGAAGCAGATCCTGCTCGCGTGCCAGCGAAGTGGTCATGAAGAAGGTCAGCAGCAGGAACAGAATGTCCACCATGGCTGCCAGAGGCAGGACGGGTCCGCTGCGCTGTCGGGTCTGAGCGGCGAAACTCATCACTCATCTCCAGCAATAACGCCGGGTTGCGGCCTCATGCGAAGCGAGGGATTGCTGAACGAACCGCCCGTCGGCGCCGCTTCGCTGGCGCTGATGCTCGGGGTGGTTCGCTTCATGCTGTCGGCGATCGCGTGCACCGCCTGTTCCGCCAGTGCCAGCGCCTGCGTGGCCCGGCTCTTGATGATCGAGTAGAGCACCAGCGTGATGATCGCGACCGACAGGCCGAACATCGTCGTCGACATCGCTTCACCAATGCCTGACGCCAGATGCTTAGCCGTCGCGCCACCGGCGACGGTGTTGAGCATGAAAAACGCCTTGATCATGCCGATGACGGTGCCCAGCAGGCCGAGCATCGGTGTGACGTTCGCGATGTCCGCCAGGTAGCTTAGCCGGTTCCAGATGATCTCCGCCCGTCGCCGGCCTTCCGCATCAACGATCTCCATCAGCACAGAGTGTGGCTTGCCCGCGTTCTCGGCACAGCGCTGCACGATCGAGGCGATGAAGACGCGCCGATGCGCCCGGCACAGGTCAGCCACCGCCTCATACTTGCCTCGCATCACCAGCTTCGTCAGCTCCTCAACCAGATCGGCCGGCACCATGGCCCGACCGTTCACCGTGATCAACAGAAAGAGAAATAGCAGCACCGACACCACCGACAGCCCGAGGATGATGCCGTTGATGATGGGCGAGTAGTTGAAGAGTTCCTGGAACGTGGGCAGGTGGCCGGACGTGTCGAGGATGCCGCCGGAAGTTGAACCCGTTGCAGCGGGGTCCGCAGCCGGGGATAGCGGCGCGGGCACCGGCACCGGGGCGATGTCAGCCGCACCGGGCTGAGCAGCCGCGGGCGGTTGCGCAGCTGGGGTATCCTGGGCACGGGCAGCCGGGGCGGTCAGCCACAGCAGCGCCGCCAGCACACAGGCGCCCATCCACGCCAGCAGACCGAACCGGGCATTCGGAATCACTGAGGTCATACTTCAACATCCTTGTGAGAATGGCGGGCCACGGGCCATGATATCCCGCGGCGGTCGCATCGGCGGCAACCGACGCGGAATCGGCTACCCACGTGCAAGTTACGGACCAGCGGCCGGCAACGCAATCCCTTACGTTTGCCACGCTTGCGATGTTTCGAGCCAACCGTCGTACGCTCGCGAATCGGGCGCAATGGAACAGGCGACCCGCCTGTCATTTCGCCGCAGGCAAACGCCGCGCGCCATGCCGGGCTCCGACCGGGACAGCTACCCGCCGCAAGCCTGCTCTGAATTAGCGCCGGAACACAGTGAAACCCGCTTTAACTGACCACCGGCAGCGCCAGGAGGGAGCCTTCGCGGCGGGACATCAGCCCTTCGCTTGCCCGGGAGGGGTGGCCCGGGCCGTGACGCAGGGCGGATGAGGGGTCGGCCTCGCGTTCCACCTCATCGTACGTCACATAGGGCAGGCCCAGATCGCACAGCATCTGGTGGTCCTGATCGGGCGTGCGACCGAAGGTCGTCAGATAGTTGCCAATGAGGAAGCTGGAGCCGCCGGCGAAGAACATCCAGCTCTGCAGGTCGCGCAGGATTTTTTCCCGGCCGCCGGCGATCTTCAGCTCCTTGTCCGGCAGGATGAAGCGAAAGACCGCGATGATCTTGAGCGCTTCCATCGGCTCCAGCGGCTCGACGCGTTTGTACAGCGGCGTACCCTGGATCGCATTGAGGAAGTTGATCGGCACGACGTCGACACCCAGGTCGCGCAACTCAAACGCCACATCGAGCCGATCCTCCCATGTCTCGCCCATGCCGAAGATGCCGCCGGCACAGACCGACAGCCCCGCCTCCTTGGCGATGCGGATGGTGCGCACGCGATCGTCGTAGGTGTGCGTGGAGATCACCTTGTCAAAGAAGCGGCGGCTGGTTTCGAGGTTGTGGTTGACCCGCTGCACGCCCATTTCGCGTAAGCGTTGCGCCTGATGGGGCTTAAGTTCACCGAGGGTGGCACAGGGGCGGATACGGCTGTCCGCAGCGGTCTTGCGGAAGAAGGGTTCGAGCCAGTCCAGTTCGGCATCGGTCGGGCCGCGGCCGGAGTTGACGATGCCGAAGCTCGATGCGCCGTTGACCAGTGCCTCGGCGGCAGCGGCTTCCATCTCCGCCACCGTCATCTTCGCCGGCGTCACGTGCGTCTTGTAATGCTTGCTCTGGGCACAGTAGCCGCAATCCTCGCTGCACGCACCGAGCTTACCCGTGACAATCGAGCAGAAGCGGACGCTGCGGCCGACGTAGCGAATACGAATGCGGTTGGCCCAGTAGAAAAGGTCGTACAGTTCATCACCCTGGGCTTCGATCAGCTCCTGGGCTTCGGCACGTGTAAGGGCATGGCCGGCCAGCACTGCCTGACCAAGTTCCGCAATGCGCTGGATGACCTGCTCGTAACGATCGGGAAACGACATCTTTGGGGCAATCAGTCAGGGGTTTGCAGGCATGGGGCGGGGGCTTCTCCTCCGTCGGCCCGCGTGAGAGAGCGCTTCGCTTCGGCCACCCACAGGCGGGATGCCTGTTCCACCGCCACGCCAGATAAAACGGAACAGATAAAAAGGTGACGCCCCCGTTTCCGGCAGCGTCACACATGGTTCGGGTTATCGCGGCTGTCGTCCTGGCCGGGTGCCGCCACCACCACCACCGCCGCCCGCCAGACCGAACTGCCGGGAGATGTCCTCGTTGGCGACCAGCTCCAGTTCGTTGCGAGCCACGTTCATGCGGTAGATCAGCAGACGATTGGTGATGTTGTTGAGCACGAACACCGCCTCCTCATTGGCGCGGGTTCGGGCGGTCATGACCGTGAAGTTCTCACGGCTGACGACCATGTCGGCTTTGGCTTCCTGCTCCAGCAGGGAACCGCGAATATTGCTGAACAGCAGGCCCCCGAGCATAAAGGCGGAGGCGATCAGGCAGTAGCAGGCCACTTCAATGGGTTTCATGTTGCGATCTCCGGGATCGATGGGCGTGAGGTTAGAAACACGACTTTGAGCCAGGTTGGCGGATCAGCGTCCACCGCCCGAATCGGCTCCCAGATCACGGCCGGCCAGGAACTGCACGGTGTTGTTGGCCGAGTTGAAGAACAGCGCGATCATGCGGGCGCTGTTCTGTTCGAGGATGTAGACGGCGTGCTGACTTTCGCGGCCGACCACCTCGCCGGCGATCATCACGTAGTTACGGCCCGCGGCGAACTGGGCATGAGCATCCTGCGTCGGCACGGTCACCACCGCCAACGCCGCCAGCAGCACCGCGTTGAGCACCACCAGCGCTCCGAGCGTTCGTTTCGTCATGACAACACTCCTGGGTATGGCGGGATTCGCCCCAACGGCATCGACGCGCCGGCGGCGCGATCCAGCCGGTTTAATCCTGATGGCTTCGCTTGGAGCTCTTGAAGCTGGCGCTGAGGATCACCCCTACGAGCAGGCACGCCACGATAATGGCCACCCAGGGGTTCACGCCTGGCGCTTCGCCGCGCCCCTGCGCCAGCGCGGGCGCCACAGGCGTCAACAACGCCGTCAGCGAAGCAACCAGACGCACGGCCATATTGGGCATGTTTCTCATAACGTCATCATAAGGTGTAGGGGCGCATGCCTCAAGGGGTTGCAAGGGGCGCGCCGTGGACACGCCGGATGCGAATGAACACGACAAGTCGCGTCGCTTCGTGAATCGGTACGATATCGGAATGACGCTTGTCGAGCTGGCGTGGATACTGGGTGGGTATCTGTCGGGGTCAATCCCCTTTGCGCTGCTGTTGGGGCTGGCGGCGGGGGTGGATGTGCGCCGGGTGGGCAGCGGGAATGTGGGAGCGACGAACCTCGGCCGGGCACTCGGTCGCAAATGGGGCATCTTCTGCTTCGTGCTCGATGTGCTCAAGGGACTGGTGCCGGTGGTGCTGGCGGGGGCGGCGATGGGGTATCTGCACGATCGCGAGGCGCTCACCGCAGCGCAGGCGTGGAAATGGCTGGCAGTAGGTGCGGCAGCGGTGCTGGGGCACGTCTTTCCCGTCTGGCTGAAGTTCAAAGGTGGCAAGGGCGTGGCAACCAGCCTGGGTGTGTTGTTGGGGTTCTGGCCCACACTGACCCTGCCGGGCGTGGCAGCGCTGGCAACATGGGCGGCGGTGCTGGCGGTCTGGCGGTATGTGAGCCTCGCCAGCGTGGCCGCGGCCATCGCCCTGCCGGTGTACGTCCTGCTGCTCACTCTGGCGACCGGCACGCGCATGGAACAGGCGGCCCCCTTCCTGTGCGTCGTCACGGCGCTGGGACTGCTCGTCGTGGTACGCCATCGCAGCAACCTGGCGCGCATTATGGCGGGACAGGAGCCACGCGTCGGCCAGTGTCATGGCGGGGACACGACGGTAACCAACAATTGAACCGCGCCACCACCAGCCGTCAGGGTTTTTCATCCGGCTCTTCGTAGACGTAGCTCGTCAGCGCAGCCACGAGAAAGATCAGGCTCACGAACATCGCGGTCCAGAACACGCTGCTGTCGCTCATGGCAATGCCGACCGTCTGAGACCGGCCGTACGCCACGAGTGTCCCCGCCAGGAAGATGAGCACCGCCGCGACCAGCAGGGAGATCGTGCGAATCCGCGCAACGATGCGATCCGCCCGCCGCTGGCGGACGTCGAAACGTGTGATGCCGTAACCGTGGTTCAGGTCGTAGGGCGCTCCGCACTCGGGGCATCGGCCGCGCGGGGGCAGGCCGGTCAGGTCGTACTCGCAAGCGGCGCAGCATGGAGAATCGACATCGTGCATCCGAACCATCATAAACGTAAACTTGTCCGCTCCGATGGGGGTGGGAGAACAGAAGGTCGCAGAGAATGCGGGTCGCTGAAGCGACCATACCGGGCCTTCACCCCGACCCTCTCCCGGGGGAGAGGGAGATCAGGAATGCGAAACACTGGAGTATTGATCGGTGAAGCTGCGAAAGAAACCGGTTGTTCTGATCGTGCGTGACGGGTGGGGGCGGAACCCCAACCCCGAGCACGATTCGTTCAACGCTGTGAAGCTGGCGAACACACCCTGCTGCGATGCGTTGCTGCAACGTTATCCCTGGACGCTGATTCATACCAGCGGCGAGGATGTCGGCCTGCCCGACGGCACGATGGGCAACAGCGAAGTCGGGCATCAGAACCTTGGCGCCGGCCGGGTGGTCGATCAGGAATCGGTACGCATCACCAAGGCGATCCGCAGCGGCGAGTTCTTCGAGAATCCGGTGCTGGTCGAAGCGGTGCGGCGCGCCCACGCGAATGATCGCACGGTGCACCTGCTGTGCATCGCCTCCGATGCGGGTGTGCACGGCCTGCTGAGCCACCTCTACGCAGCGATGGAGTTGTGCAAACGGCTGAACCATTCGCGCGTGGCGATCCACCTGTTCACCGACGGCCGCGACACCGGCCCCTTCACCGGTGCGGACTTCATCAAGCAGGTCGAAGCCAGGGTGAAGGAGATCGGCGTGGGCACCATCGCCAGCGTGTGCGGCCGATACTACGCCATGGACCGCGACAACCGCTGGGAACGCGTCCATCGCGCCTACGCCTGCCTCACCGGCCTGGGAGCGCACGACATGCAACTGCCTGTCGCGCCCAGCGCTCTGGAAGCGGTGACCAACTACTACAGCCACCCGCTCAACGATTCACAGAAGGGTGATGAATTCATTATCCCCACCCTCATCGGCAACAGCTTCGACGCAGCACTGTCCACGCGCATCACCAACGGCGACAGCGTGATCTTCTGCAACTATCGCGGTGACCGACCGCGCGAGCTCATCAAGGCGTTCGTTCTCGACGATGAAGCCTGGGCGCAGGTGCCGCCCTCGCCCGATTCAGGCAAGCGCGGGTTTGATCGCGGCCGACCGCCTGAAACCTACTTCGCCACGATGACCAGCTATGAGGAGGGGCTGCCCGTTTTCGTCGCGTACCCCAAACCGCCGCGCATGACGGACATCGGCGGCGAATATCTCTCGAAGCTGGGCCTGCGCCAGTTCCGCTGTGCCGAGACGGAAAAGTACCCCCACGTGACGTTCTTCTTCAACGACTATCGCGAGGAACCCTTCCCGGGTGAATCGCGACAGGTGGCGCAGTCGCCGCGTGTGGCGACGTACGACCTGAAGCCCGAAATGAGCGCACCGGAGGTCTGCCGCATCGTGCTGGATCGACTCGCGGCCGATGACTGCGAGGACTTCATCCTCGTCAACTTCGCCAACGGCGACATGGTGGGCCACACGGGCAAGCTCGACGCAGCGATCAAGGCGGTCGAGGCGGTCGACGCGTGTGTGGGCAAGATCGTCGAGGCCACACTCGCGCGCGGCGGAGCGCTCATCGTCACCGCTGACCACGGCAACGCGGAGCAGATGTTCGATCCCGCCACCAACGAGCCGCACACCGCCCACACGCTTTACGATGTGGAATGCATCATCGTCGACAACGACCTGCCGCAGGGTAAGGAAACGAAGCTGCGCGAAGGTGGTCGGCTGGCGGATGTGTTCCCCACAGTGCTGAAGCTGCTGGGTGTGCCGCAGCCCGATGCGATGACGGGGCAGAGTTTGTTGTGAAACAACATTGCTTGTAACGCGACAAATTGCGTCACTTCACAGTACGAGGGGATGTTGCCCTCCGTACCTGCTTGTCTAGTGACCACCCATGCACCCCATCCTTGCGACTGTGCTGGCTTTGCTGATTCTCGCCTGGGTGGTGCAGGCTGCCCTGGCGATGGTGCAGGTGTCCAAGTTCCGTGCGCTGCTCGGTCGGCCGCGCCGCCCAAAACAGGACGCTTACCAGCCCTTCGCCGCGGTGATCGTTCCCTTCAAAGGCGCCGACGACGACCTTGAAGCGAACATCCGCAGCCTGTGTACGCAGAACTACGCGGCCTATCGCCTGCTGCTGGTGGTCGATTCAACGAGTGATCCCGCCTATCCCGTGTTGCAGCGTGCCTTGGCGCAATACCCGAACCGCCGGGCAGAGATTCTCGTCTCCGGCGAGGCGGGCCCGCACGAAAGCCAGAAGATCCACAATCAGCTTTACGCGATCGAGCATCTGACGGATGAAGATGAAGTGTGGGTCTTTGCCGACAGTGATGTGGCCCCGGGTCCCACGTGGCTGATGGACATGGTGGGCCCGCTGCTGAACGAACAGACCGGCATGACCACAGGGTATCGCTGGCTGGTCCCGGTCGGTCGGCGAAGCTGGGCATCACAATTCGCCAGCGTGATCAATGGCGCCGTGGCGTGCGCCTACCGACGCGGCGACTGGGGCCAGGCATGGGGCGGCTCCATGGCGCTGCGGGCTATCACCGCCCGCGAAGGCCGATTGGTTGACTACCTGCGCGGCGCGCTGACCGATGACTACCAGTTCACACGCATGTGCCGCGATATGGGCAAGCGCGTCTATTTCGTGTCGAGGGCGCTCGCTCCCACGCCCGTCGACTTCACCTGGCCAAGTTTCCTCAACTTCGCTTTCCGCCAGTACCTCATCACGCGCATCTACGTGCCCAAACTCTACTTCACCGCGTTAGGCATCACGAGCCTGTACGTTCTGGGCACCGCTGCGGCCTGGTGCGTGCTGCTGGTTGCGCTGGCAAGTGATCCGATTGATCCAATTGGTGCATCCACCGCCGGCGGCGCGATCGTGGGTGTGTTCCTCATCCACCAGGTTCGCACGATGCTTCGCCGCAGTGTAGTCCGACGCGCCTTCGGTGATGACATGCTGCGCAAACTGCGACGGGCGCTCCTGCTCGAACAGTTCGGCACCACGCTCTACATGACCCTCCACTGGCTCATCGTCCTGCGCGCCGGACTCGGCCGGACCATGACCTGGCGGAACATCACGTATCGTTTGTATGGTCCGCAGAAGATCGAGCGGGTTGAGGGATGAGGTTCGTAGCGAGTTGTTCGTGGTGTGTCGTGTTTCGCCATCGTGGTTCACCAAAACCACTTACCACTCACCTATCACGGCGGCACGATCGTGAACCCCGGTACCGGCTCGGTTTCCACATACCCGGGATGATACATGTCCATGAAGATGATCACGCCTTCGCTGTCGGGGGAGCAGCGGACGCGGTAGCCATCGATGATGTTGCCGTAAGGTCCTTCGCCGAAGCTGCCGATGCGGTGGAAGGTGGGCTTATTGCCATCGGGGCAGCGCAGGCGCGACAGATAAGCGAGCTGCCCGCGCAACAGATAGCAGCGTACCGGATTGTCCGGACTGCCCAGCGGGTTGAGCATCTCCGGCGTGACCGGTCTCTCAACTTCCGCAGGCGTGGTCGGGCAGCCGCCGCAGCAGATCAGCACCACCAGCCCCAGTCCCAGCCCGATCGTTGGCCGCCACATGACTCACCTCCCCATTGTCATGTTGCTCACGTGCGTGTGCTACGAATCCACTTCAATAGTGCCGTGCGCGAATAACAATTGACGATGTCATTTTTCGTCGCCCCCGCGCGACGAGCAGTAAGAACACCGTAGATCAGCTCATCCAGATCGACCTTTCCGTGCGCATCGGTGTTGATGGCGATCTTCGCCCCCGCCTCCAGCGCGACACGCACATGGTTGTCACGCAGGTCGAGTCGATAATGGTTGGCATTGATCTCCAGTGCGATGCCGCGTTGTGCCGCCGCCTTGCAGATCGCGTGGATGTCGGGGCTGAGACCTTCGCGTCGGCCGATGAGTCGCCCGGTCGGATGGCCCAGGATCGTCACAAAGGGGTTCTCGATTGCCGCAAGCAACCGCTGCGTCGCACGGGCGGAATCCTGCGTCAGGGCCGCGTGAGGGGACGCCACCACGACATCCAGTTCCTTCAGCACACTGTCGGGGTAATCGAGTGTGCCATCGGAAAGAATGTCCACCTCACTACCAGCGAGGATGGTGATCGTGCCCTTCAGCTCGGCTGCAACCTCGCGCACTGCCGCGATATGCTGCTCCAATCGCTCAATCGTCAGCCCGCGTGCCTGCACCTGCGAACGCGAGTGATCGGTCACAGCCAAGGTATGAAACCCGCGTTCAGCCGCAGCAAGCGCCAGTTCGCGGATCGACCATGTGCCATCGCTGGCGGTCGTGTGCGTGTGCAGTTCCGCCTTGATGTCAGAAAGTTCCACCAGCTTCGGCAGCCTGTTCGCTTCTGCCAGATCGATTTCGCCCCGCGCCTCGCGCAGCTCCGGCGGAATCCACGCCAGCCCCAGCGCCTTGTAAACCTCCTCCTCCGTTGTGCCTGCCACCATCGCCTGGCTGTCCTGTTTGAACAGGCCATACTCGTTGAGCGTCATCTTCTGGCGGATGGCGCGTTCGCGAAGCTCGATGTTGTGCTCCTTCGACCCGGTGAAATAGAGCAGTGCCGCGCCGAAGCTCTCGGGCTTCACGATGCGCAGGTCGACCTGCAGCCCGCCGGCATCCTCACTCACGCGGATCGACGTCTTTGTCTCGCCGCTGCCAAGCACCTCTACATCGGGGATAAGTTTGATGAAGGCGTCGCTGATGCGCCGGGCGTCCTTGGTGTCGGCTGCGACCAGCAGGTCGATATCGCCCACCGTCTCCCGCCCCCGGCGCAGGCTGCCCGCATAGGCTGCCTTCTTCACCCCCTTGACCTTTTCCAGCTTGTGGATGAGCCACAGCGCCAGGGGCATCGCTTTACCGATTCGCGCCCGCTGACCAGCGGTGGAGATGAACTCGATGTTGCGGCGAATGTTCTCGATCTTCTTCTCCCCCATGCCGCGCAGCCCCACCAGCGTCCCCTCATCCAGGGCCTTGCGCAGGTCGTCCTCGCAGGTGATCCCCCGCTCCTTCCACAACATCGCCACCGTTTTGGGCCCCAGCCCGGGGATCGCCAGCAGTTTCAGCAGTCCCACCGGTACCGTCGCCGCCAGTTGCTGATGCTCGGCAATCTGCCCGGTCTCAAGGAACTCCGTAATGCGTTCAGCCGTCCCTTTGCCGATGCCGGGGATGGTGCTCAGTTCCTTCGGGTCGATTTCGGAAACATCCTGGGGCAGTTCCTCGATCGTCCGGGCCGCCCGCGCGAAGGCATTGATGCGAAACGGGTTACCGCCCGTCAGCTCCAGAATGTCCGCCATCTGTCGGAAGATGATGGCAAGCTGTCGATTCGTGTCAGCCATATCATAAGGATACAGCCCCGGATCGCCGACCGTGACATCCGAAATGGCTGATCGCTGACATTCGCCCTCCCCTGCCTCCCCGGAGCAGGGCAAAGGGCGATTCCGCTGCCTGTGGCGGACTCTCAGGCGTGCTATGATACCGCTCTATTTTCGATGCCCCGGGTGGTCGCGCATGGTTGCGTCCGCCCGCCGGCACGATGAGTCGCGCCGCGAGGCGTCCCCGCCGATGAGGCTCCCACGCCGAGCCTCGATGATGAGTCCCGACCCCCATGAACACCCTCACCCCACCCAGCAACGTGAAACCCTCCACCCCCGCCTCGCCCGAGCTTTCGCCCTACCTGGTCAGCCGCGACGACCTGCTGGCCCCCTCCGATACCTTCGTCCACCGGCACATCGGTCCCAGCGCGACGGACATCCGCGACATGCTGGCACTGCTGGGCCTGGGCTCGCTCGATGAGCTGGTTGATCAGACCGTGCCGCAGGGCATTCGCCTGCGTAAATCGTTGCAACTGGAGGGCATCCCCGATACGCCACGCGGCGAGCACGAACTGCTGGCCCAACTCAAGGCGATCATCGACAAGAACGAAATCTACCGCTCGTGCATCGGCATGGGGTATTACGACACGATCACCCCGCCGGTGATCCTGCGCAACATTCTGGAGAATCCGGGCTGGTACACGCAGTACACACCGTATCAGGCGGAGATCTCGCAGGGCCGTCTGGAAGCGTTGCTCAACTTCCAGACGATGGTGTCGGACCTGACGGGCCTGCCGATCGCCAACGCATCGCTGCTGGATGAGGGAACCGCCGCCGCCGAGGCGATGGCAATGTGCTTCACCAATGCCCGGCAGGAAAAGAAGGTGTTCTACGCCGCGGCCGACTGCCACCCGCAGACGCTGGCCGTGCTGCGCACGCGTGCCTGGTCGATGGGCGTGGACCTGCACGTTGTCGAACCGGCTGAACTGGCATCGGTCGCGCTGGACAACGCCTGCGGTGTGCTGGTGCAGTACCCCGCAACCGATGGTCGCATCGGCGATTACCGGGCGCTGGCGCAGCGCGTTCACGATGGCGGAGCGCTCTTCGTCGTCGTGGCGGACCTTCTGGCGCTGACACTGCTGATGCCGCCGGGCGAGTTCGGCGCGGACATCGCTGTCGGTTCCGCCCAGCGGTTCGGTGTGCCAATGGGATTCGGTGGGCCGCACGCCGCTTACATGGCGACCACACAGCAGCACGTGCGTAAGATGCCCGGTCGACTGGTTGGTATCTCGCGCGACGCGGATGGCCGACCCGCCCTGCGGCTGGCGATCCAGACCCGCGAGCAGCACATCAAACGCGACCGCGCCACCAGCAACATCTGCACCGCGCAGGTGCTGCTCGCCATCATGGCCAGTATGTATGCGGTCTATCACGGGCCTGATGGCCTGCGCCGCATCGCCCGCCGCATCCACGCCTTCACCCGCATCCTCGCCCACGGCCTGCGCAAGCTCGGCCATGATGTGGGCGACCAGCCCTTCTTCGACACGCTGCGCGTCCGGCCGGCGAACGGCAACGCCGACGCCATCCACGCGGCCGCTCGCCAGCGCCGCATCAACCTGCGGCCGTACAGCGACGGCAACATCGGCATCAGCCTCGACGAAATCACCAGCCGCAAGGATGTGGCCGACCTGCTGGCCGTGTTCGGCGGCGAACTGGATGTCGACCAGCTCGCAGCGGAACTCGATCTGAACGAAACCGCCTGGCCCAGTGAACTCTCACGCACCAGCGATTTCCTCACCCACCCGGTCTTCAACAGCTATCGCTGCGAGCATGAAATGCTGCGCTACCTGCACCGGCTGCAGGCGCGTGATCTGTCGCTGACCACATCGATGATCCCGCTCGGCTCGTGCACGATGAAGCTCAACGGCACGGTCGAGATGCTGCCCGTGACGTGGGAAAAGATCGGCCGGCTGCATCCCTATGCCCCGGCGGATCAGGCGCAGGGCTACATCGAAATGTGCCGCCAGCTTGAATCCTGGCTGGCGGAGATCACCGGATTCGCAGCGGTGTCGCTGCAGCCCAACGCCGGCTCGCAGGGTGAATACGCCGGTCTGCTGGCTATCCGCGGTTACCACGCCTCCCGAGGTGAATCGCACCGCAACGTCTGCCTCATCCCCGTGTCAGCCCACGGCACCAACCCCGCCAGTGCCGTCATCGCTGGCTTCCGTGTCGTGCCTGTGGCCTGCGATGAGCACGGCAACATCGACATCGACGACCTGCGCGCCCGAGCGGAAGAACACAAGGACAACCTCGGTGCGCTGATGATCACCTACCCCTCGACGCACGGCGTGTTCGAGGAAGGTGTGCGGGAAATCTGCCAGATCATCCACGACAACGGCGGACAGGTTTACATGGACGGCGCTAACATGAACGCCCAGGTCGGGCTTTGTCGGCCGGCGGACATCGGCGCGGACGTCTGCCACCTGAACCTGCACAAGACGTTCTGCATCCCCCACGGCGGCGGCGGCCCGGGCATGGGCCCCATCGGTGTTGCGCAACATCTGGTGCCGTTCCTGCCCGCCAACCCGCTTGCGGAACCGAAGGCGGACAAGGGCTGGGTCGGGCCGGTCTCTGCGGCGAACTATGGCTCGGCCTCCATTCTGCCCATCAGTTGGGTCTACATCGCGCTCATGGGCGCCGAGGGCCTCACCCTCGCCACCAAGGTCGCCATCCTCAACGCCAACTACATGGCCCAGCGCCTGCGCGACCACTACCCGGTGCTGTTCACCGGTCGCAACGGTCGCGTGGCCCACGAGTTCATCATCGACATCCGCCCGCTGCGCGCCAGTGCCGGCATCGAACCGGAAGACATCGCCAAGCGGCTGATGGACTATGGCTTCCACGCCCCAACCATGAGCTGGCCCGTGCCCGGCACGCTCATGATCGAGCCGACCGAAAGCGAATCCAAGGCTGAGCTGGATCGCTTCTGCGACGCGATGATCGCCATTCGCCAGGAGATCGCCCAGATCGAGCAGGGCCAGGCCGACCGCACAGACAACGTGCTGAAAAACGCCCCGCATACCGCACAGGCGATCGCCAGCGACACATGGGCGCACCCCTACTCGCGCGAACAGGCCGCCTATCCCGCCCCCTGGCTGCGCAACCACAAATACTGGCCTCCCGTCAGCCGCATCGACAATGCCTACGGCGACCGCAACCTCGTGTGCACCTGTCCGCCAATGACCGACTACACGGGGTGAGAGGCACGAAGGCACATAGGTACGCAGGGATGTGATTTTTCGCAGTGTGTTCGATTGATCCCTGCCCGGTAGTTGAGATGGCGAAGCATTCGGTAAATGCGCCCCGAAAGTTTCCTTCGGGCGTGTCATCATCCTAAACTTTCGCCATGGCTCGACTAATTTTGTGCATCATCATCGCACTATTCAGTGCGGCTCACCTCGGCGCGCAGACGTCATCGCCCTCGGACTCGCGGCAGGCGTTACGGGCGGTGTTTCAGGCGATGCAGCAGCGGTTCACGCAGGATGCGGAGCTGAGCGATGAACAGCGGCTGCAACTGGCGACGGTGCTGTGGCATGCCTTTGGCGATCCCAACGATGCACGCATCGCAATCGAGCTGCTCGTGCGACAGGCTCAGCAGCTTGCCACAGTAGCCCCGCCGCGGGAACGGGAGACGACGCGCGTGGTCGCTCGGCGTGTGGCGATGCTTTGTCTGGTGTACCAGCACCTGCATGAGCATCTGGATGACGCACAAAAAACAATCGTACATCAGAGGCTCGTTCATGCAGCCGCGACGCTTGCGGGACGTGATGTTCCCGTCACGCGCGGGCGGCTGCACAGTGACGAAACGCAGCGTTATGTCGCGCTGGCACTGGTCGCATGCCTTTTTCCCAATGAGCCACAGGCGAAAGAGTGGCTCGATCAGGCGATCAGCGATTTCAGATCGCAGATGAATCACGCGATTTATCCGGATGGCTCGTGGCGCAGCGGGCCGGTCGATCACGCTCTTGCATTGCGAGCGATGGTGCAACTGGCGCTCACTTTGCGACAGGCGGGCGACAACGATCTCTTTCGCGAGTCGCGCTTAGCCGCAACGTTCGAGGCGTTCATACGATCGCAGACGCCGCGTGACCTGGCGGCGGGCGGTGTGACGCTCCTGACGGATGACGAAGGACGCGCCTCGTCCAACGCGCCTTTTGCGATTCTCGCCTCAGCGGCACAAGGTTTCGCAACAACGAACCGCGCACTGGCAGAACGGCTGATCTGGGCGTGGCAGCGTGCGGGTACGCCGTGGATCACTGCGGAAGATGATCTTCTGCACGTGCTGCTGATTGATCCAACGCTGAACGTTCGTGCTCAACCGACACTCACCAGCCACATCACAGACGCCGGCATCGCGCTATTGCGCCAACGTGTCGACACGCCCGATGAAATGCTGCTCGCGGTGAGGCTGGCTGACACCGGCTCGATCAGCCTGCACGCGGCGGGTACCCCGCTGATCCTGCACAACACGGCGGGCAATCACGTAAACGTCGGACTGCCGGTGCGACGGCCCGGCAAGATCGAATACGCGGTCTTCGATCCTGAGGTGCAGTTTCTGAGTGTGGACCTTTCCACTGCCGATCGCGATGTCATCTACCGTCGCCGAGTACTGACACTTGACCCGGGCATCATCATGCTGTGGGACAACATCGCCCGTGGTCAGGGTGCGGAGCTTCAGTTGCATATCGTCGGGCAGGAGCCGGGGCTTTCCTCGCAGGACGGCATTGATCGACTGCGTTTCACCTGTTTCAACGACGTGACGCTGGACTGGTCGATCCTGCAGCCGCGCGATGCCCACACGCGCGAACTAATGCACGGCCAGGCTGATACATTCTCGCTGCGTGTGGAAGTCGAACAACACGGTACGATCGTTCCCGCCTATGAAGCCACGCCCATTCGTGTGCGACTGCGGCAGGCCCGACCGCATGAGGACATACTCTCCGTGCTGACCTGGGCCGCGCGGGATGACGAACCGGCGATCGTGCGTGGACTCGCTGCCCCATCCAATACGCACGCCCTTCGCGTGACACACGGCGGCAACCATTGGAACATTCACCTGCTGCCGCAGCATACCGATGCGATTCGCACCACCGCGGTGGCAGCGATCGTTCGTCGAAATGCGGAGCAGGCGTTGCAGCGCATCGTGATGATCGATGGTGTGGCTGTGACGGTACCCGAGGGGTACAGCGTCACGGCTTCCACCGCGACGAGCATCGCACTGCAGGTGCTGGACGCGGGCAGGCGGTACGAACTATCGCACCTGGGCGATGCGACAGCGCGGCTGAGGGTGACACTGCCCTGGTCACGGCCTGATGCGGTGCTGCGTGTGCATCGCATCCGCAACGTCTCGGCGACTTTGCTGCATCCCGATGATGATGGCCGCTCACTCACATTCGATGCGGAACCGGGTGACCGCTTCATTCTGCAGCGCTGATACGCGAGGCGCGCAAACGGTCGTTCACATCAACGCCGACCGCACGAGCCGATCCGTCAGTTGCGGCAGGCTGACACCCGCCCGGTTCGCCGCCATCGGCAGCAGCGAGTGACTGGTGAAGCCCGGCAGCGTGTTCACTTCCAGGATCCACGGTTTCATGTCGGTATCGACAATGAAGTCGATGCGCGACAGATGCCGACAGCCAAGCGTGAAGAAGGCGGAAAGGGCTGCCTGCTTGATCGCGTTGATGCGCTCGCCGGGCAGGTCGATGTCGAAGCGGTACTGTGTGTCATCGCGTTCATACTTGGCCTGGTAGTCGTAGAACTCCACGGCCGGCACGATGTGGATCGGCGGTAGTGCGACGTATCCGCCCGGCGCTTCCACATCCGCGATGACGCCCACCGTGATCTCCCTGCCGGGGGTGAACCGCTCCAGCAGCAGTCGATCGTACTTCTCCAGCAGTTCCGCCAGCTTACGGTCGGCAGTCGCTTCGTCGCGACAGATCGCAAGGTCGATGCTGCTGCCCTCACACGGCGGCTTGATGACCAGTGGTGCCGGCATGGTGCGCTGGCTGCCGCGCTCGATCACTTCAAAGGGCGGCGTGGGCAGCCCGGCCCGCTGCAGAGCCTCTTTGGCGCGAATCTTGTCCATGCACAATGCCGCAGCAATCGAATCGCATCCAACGAAGCGAAAGTTCCGCGCCTCCAGCTCGCGCAACAGTGGTCCGCCCTCGCCCCAGGGTCCGTGCAACACGGGAAAGATCACATCCCCCTGCCAGGAGGCAAATTCCTCCAGGCACGCCAGATCGTCCGGCATGGGATCGCGCTGCAGCACCTCGTGGCCGGCCTGCTTCAGCGCCTGCACCACCGTGTGCCCCGATTGCAGCGACACCGGCCGTTCACGATCCGGACCGCCAGCCAGAACCATTACTTTGAAACGTTCATCTTTCATGGGGTGACTACATCAGCAACAGGGAGCGACGATCGGCGCGGTGCGAGGCGGGCCGGGTCGACTCGGGTTGTGGGTTGGGTTGTTTGGGAGGTTACGGAACGCGGGAACCTGCCTTTTTTTATCGGCTGGACGCGGCGATTTTCATCGCAGCCAGAACCAGAGGGCGGTGCTGAGTGCGATGCCGGTGGTTCCCATGCCGATCGCCGTTTTGCACAGGCGTCGGCCGCGCTGCTCCGGCCGGTCGCGCAACTCGCGCAATCCGGTCGTCCCCAGCACGATCGCCGCGATCCCGGCCGCCAGCCCCAGCACCATCGTCCAGGCGTCGACCACGGCGATGATGCCGAACATCGTCGCCGCCAGACTGTGGCCGTTGCGCTGACGCACCCATTGGCCGATGCGCTCGGCACGTTGCTGATCGGCGGCGGATTCTCGACCGAATAGGGCCATATCGTTTCACCAAAACCGTGGCGGCTCGCCGAAGGTGGATCAGGCGGAGCTGGAGGTGATCTGCCGCGCGATGGGCGTCAGCAGGTCGGGCACCAGCCGTTCATTGGCCAGCAGTTCACACTGATGGCGCAGGGTGTCGAAAATCTCCAGCAGCTCTTCCAGATCGCGCACCGGGCCATACTTGCGCACCGTCAGGAACAGGCTGATCGGCTCATCGCGGAAGCGGCGATCGGTCCCGCGGCGCGTCTTGGTGCGCGTCTTCACCTCAAAATAAGCCTGCAGGTCACCCGTGCGACTCAGCGACAGACCAAAGATCGGCTGCACGTCCAACACGGTCGCCTCGGGGTTGCCCGGCACCTGCATCAGGTTCGCCACCGGGCTCTGACTCATCAGCGCCTCAAACACGACCTGGTCGTGGTTGCCCCGGCACTCCAGGTCGAAGCCGAACATCAGTTCGAGGTAGTCGACATCGAGCGGGCTGATGGTCAGGTTGTACGGCGCGACTTCGAGGATCAGCTTGTGCAGAGCGTAGGCGTCCTCGAGGGTCGGCGGGTTGACATGGCCCGTGCGAATGCTCGCGCGCCGCAGCGCCAGCCAGCGGTACTCGCCATCGCGCCGCGAGGATTCCAGCGCCAGTTCGCCCTGATACCGACGGAACCGATCCATCGTGGGCTGACTCTTGCGCACACGGTCAAAGAGGTGCAGAATCGTCTCCCGATCCGAGGGCAAATCCAGCTTCAGGGCCAACTTCTGGTTGATATAGAAATCGGTGCACAAGGCGCCGTAACTGGTGGCCATGATGAGCCTTTCTCCTGGGGCGCGGCGAGGCAGGGAGGGGCACGTTTTTCCGTGGGCCTGAACGCCGTTCCGCCTGGGTGCTGCAATTCAACCAAAGAACCTCAAATTATAGCAATCCGGCAAGGAAAGGTAGGGGAAAGCCCGGGGCGGGGGTAAGGGTGAGAAACTGAGGGCGAAGAAGTGTGAATGAGAACAGGCAGGAAGCAACAACAAATAAGTTATTGCAAATCAAAAGGTTGCGCACGGAGTAACGGAGGATGTTCAACCTGCGGCGGGAGATGGGTCAACAGGGGTGGGATCAGAGGTGGGAGATTCGGCGGCGGGAGTCTCCTTCGCGGGGGCGGGCGGTTCGGGCTGCTCCGCCTTTTGCTCGGGTTCGGGGGTGGCGGGTGGTTCGGCCGCGACGTTGGCGGCCGGGGCGGGCTGTTGTGGGCCAGCGGCGATCGTCTCGATCTGCTTTCGCAGTGCATCGCACGCCTCATCGCCCTCCTTCGGCAGGGCAGGCAGAACCAGCTTCGCCCGCTCGGCTGCCAGATTCGCATCCAGCCGGGCCAGATGCACCACCGCCTGAGCACGAACGGGTAGCGGCTCGGACGGTTCGGTCAGCGACACCAGCGTATTGCGATCGGTGTCGCCCGCCAGATCTCCCAGTGCGGCGATGGCGACACGGCGTAACGTCTCAGGCTGCTGCGCGTTGCTGGCCAGGAAGTGGACGTTGGGCCGCATGGCCTCGATGCGCCACAACCCGATCAGCCGCACCGCCGCCGCCCGTACCTGCTCATGCTCGCGATCCAGAAGCGCCTGCAGCGCTTGCGGTTGAGGTGTTGCCTTGAGCTGGCGTTTGGCGACTGCATCCGCGACGGCATGCAGCGCCTTGCCGTGGGCGTCGGCGTCATATTCCGCCTGCGCCATGCGCGTCCATTGAGCGGAAAGCTGCCACGGCCCGCCCACGTTGTACACCTTATAAATGATGCTGTTGTGACCCGCCTTGAGCAGCACATCCACCGTGTCCGGCGTCGCGTTCAGGCCCCGAGGCTTGTCGTAGACGAAAACGGACCGGCCGTTGACAAAAATCTCCACTCCATCGTCACTGCGGACACCCAGTCGGACTGGCTGTGCGTGTTCGACGTGCAGCCTCGTCTTTACATAGATCAGCGCGTTGCTTTTGGCGCCGTTAACCGCGTTCAGGTCAATCACGCCATCGTCCGGTGCGGTGATCTCGCGCCACTTGACCTTTTCATCGGTCTCCGGGCCGAAGCGATGCTCGGTGATCGCCTTGGCGGGGTCATAGGGATAGGTTTCGCCCACGGCGAACTTGCGGATCAGTTCGGTTCGATCCAGCTCGCTGCGGGCGAAGAGCATCGGTTCGAGCAGCGAGATCACATGATTCTCATCGCCGAGCTGGGCGATCAGCCCGGCCAGCCTGGCGCGCTGCTGAGGCGGCACCGCCGGGTTGCAGATGAGCTGCATGAGCGTGGGCAGGTGCCGGTCGAGTGGCAGGTCGGGCGGGGTTTCGGCTGCCAGGGCGGTGGTGAGCTCCTGGATGAAGGCGTCGACCTCCTCCGGTGAGCGCTGAGCAGCCGCGGGCGTTGCGAACAACGTCCCTCCCAACAGCAGCATGACCAGCGCAATAGACAGACGCACGGAAGGTCCCTTCATGCGAGCGAGGCAACCGAACGTAGCAACAGTATAACTGTGCGGCCGGGGCGGATGGCCGAGGTCGAAGCGATTCGACGCTCACGGGCCCGACGCTGCCAGAGATAAAACGCCCTTTTCACGCCGTTTCCGTGCGCCAGATTAAGCGTTGAATACTGTTCGTTTCCGCAAGAAACTGGTCCGGGATGCTGTGCAGCCCCGGCCGGCACACCCCTTATCCGCAGCGTACCATCCCTGGCCCGAAATCGTGCTTCCCGCACTGACACGGTCTGCGTAGACTGGGGGCCATGAACGCGGTCGGACGCTGGCTGTGGTATCTGCTGCCGGGTAACCCGATGGTGGTACGCGTGGTGCAGGGCGGGTCGCAGCGGCCCAGGCACCTGTGGGTCCGCATGGGCTATCTGGGCGCACTGATCGTCATGGTCATCATGGGCCTGCTGTCCGGCGGCGGGCTGGGTGAACAGATGAGCCTGAGCGACCTGGCCAAGGCCGGGGCACAGGTCTTCGGCATCATCAGCTATGGCCAGGTGGTGCTGGTCTGCCTGTTGGCGCCACTTTTCATGGCGGGGGCGATCGCCCACGAGCAGTCGGGACAGACATACAACATCCTGCTGACCACCCCGCTGACAAACCTGCAGATCGTGCTGGGCTCACTGATGGGCCGACTGTTCTTCGTGCTGGCGCTGCTGGCCAGCGGGCTGCCACTGTTTTCAGTGCTGTTGATTTTCGGCGGGGTACCGATCCGCTCGGTCTTCGCCGCCTTCATGGTGGCGGGACTGACTGCCCTGCTGGTCGGGTCGGTGGCGGTGACGTTGTCGGTGTTTCGGGCAGGCGGCCGCAAGGCGGTGTTCGTCTTTGTCATCGCGGTCGCGACCTGGCTGGTCGCCAGCTACGCCATGGACCGGGTGGTGCTGAGGCAGTCGCCGATCGTCCCGAACGGCACGACCTGGCTGACACCGCTGCATCCGCTGCTGGTGCTGGAGTCGTGGACGAACCAGTCGGGGTATCGCCCGCCGACTGCGGAGGAACTGGTGGAGTATGCCGCCCCCGTGCGGTTCTACCTGAGTCAGCCACTGGCCGCCTTCGCGACCATCTGCACGGGGGTCAGCACGGTGCTGATCGTGCTGTGCTCAGTGTTGCTGCGGGCAATCGGCACCGCCGACGGACGGATGCAAATCGCGGTTCGCAAGTGGCTGCGGCTGCACGGTGAGGGCGAACGTACCCGGCCGGCACGCGAGGTCTGGCACAACCCCATCGCCTGGCGCGAGGCGAATACACGCGGCAACGCGGCGGGGGCGATCCTGGCGCGATGGGGCTTCCTCGTGCTGGCCCTGGGACTGGCAGCAGCGCTGCTGGGCATGTACCACTTCGACCGTCTGCCCACAACCCTTCGCGTCACGGGGATGGCCAGTGACCCGGCCGCTCACTTCCGGGCGCTGCTGCACATCCTGCTGCTGGTGGAGCTGGCGGTGATCGTGCTCGTGGCACTCTACATGAGTGCTGGCAGCGTCAGCCGCGAACGGGAGGATGGCACACTGGACCTGATGCTCACCACCCCCATCACGCCGCGCTACTACATCTGGGGCAAGCTGCGCGGACTGGTCAGCTTCCTCGCCCTGCTGCTGGCCGCACCTGTGCTGACCGTGGCGATGGTCGCGCTCTACTCGCTCATCGGCGGATGGCTGGGGTGGGACAAGGCGGTGGTCGATTACTCCTACACGCCCATATACGGCAGCAAGCAGATCGTGCAGCACGGCCCGCTGGTGTTCATCGAGGCGCCCATTCTGATGATTCTCATGCTCGTACCGTTCATCGCGCTGGCAGTGGCGGTGGGTATGAACTGGTCGATCAAGTCACGTGGCGTGCTGGGGGCGGTCGTGCCTTCCGTCGCGGTGGTCGGCTGCATCGTGCTGGTCACCGGCATGTGCGGATCGCCCGCGGCGCAAAACGTGACGGGTATCGGCCCCATCATCAACGCCTTCAGCCCCGCGACCAACCTCTTCATGCTCACCAACCCATGGCACAACGTGGCAGGCTTCATCGAGGAACCCATCATCGGACGCTTCGTCCTCCTCGTCGCCGCCCTGATGGTCGCCGGAGTCTACAGCACCGTCGTTTACGGCATGATCTCCAACATGGTCCGCGGGTTCGACCACACCGTGCGCAAACTCAGCGGCACCAACTGAGTGCATCGGTCAATCACGAATCGGCTATCAGGAAACGCCTGACGCGCCGGGACGACCTTACGAATGATGAATGTTTGCACGCATAGCGTAATTTGCATCGTCTGAGCACAAACCTGCCGCTATACTTCAGGGTAATAGGTTCGGTTGATCGTCGACCGGCCGCGACGCATTGGTGACGCCCACGCACGGTTTCGATCCGCTGGTGAGCCTCACTGTCTGGAGAGTCTGGTAATGAAGATTTACGTGGGCAACCTGAGCTTTCAAACAACAGAGGACAATCTGCGAAATTTGTTCGGTCAGTATGGCCAGGTGGATGAAGCGACGATCGTGATGGATCGCGAGACCGGCCGGTCGCGCGGATTTGCTTTCGTCACCATGAACGACAACTCCGCAGCCCAGAACGCGATCGAAGCGCTCAATGGTCAGGAGTTCGAAGGCCGCCCGCTCACCGTCAACGAAGCACGCCCGAAAATGGGCGGCGGCGGTGGTGGAGGCGGAGGCCGCGGTTACGGTGGTGGCGGCGGCAGTGGACGAGGCGGCTACGGCGGCCGTGGAGGCGGTGGCGGTGGTTACGGCGGAGGCCGACGCGATCGCTGGTAAACCACACCTCACAAACAAACGAACGAAGAGGCCGATCTCCCCATCGGCCTCTTTCCTTTTCTCCTCATCCCTGTGGGAGAGGGAGGTCTCATCCCCACATCGCCCAATCACCACATCGCCATTGCGCCAAATCAAAAGGCAGTGAGCGTTGTCATCAACGCTCACTGCCCTGGTTTATCGCGGATCCTGCCGGACCCGTCCTCCGCGTTAAAACAATGGGTTGTCAGATACCCAGGCCTGCCACACCGAGTGTGAAGACCTCATCCAGTTTGTCGACCTTGAAGGTGAACGCGGCAGTGCGCGAACCCCTGGCACGCGGCGAGAAGGTGACCAGGATCGTCACGCTTTCGCCCGGGGCGATCTGGAAGGTGCTGCTCTTGATGATGTTGCCCTTGCTGTCGACCACCGTGTAGTCAAAGTCACGGGCGTGCTGGCCGCCCAGCTTCAGATCGCGCACCGTCAGCGGCTGCGTACCCTCGTTGGTCAGCGTGAAATACTTCGATTTGCTGGTCTTGTTGACGCTGGTGTGATCCAGACCAAGCTGGCGGTTGTCGGGATTGCCCGACGAATCCTGCACCTTGATCTGCGGGATCTCCGGCTCAACTTTACCCACACCCAGACCCGCGAAACCCAGACGCACGCTCTGTTCGTTCGGATCGTTGGTGTTGAAGGTGAACTCGGCCGTGCGCGAGCCATCCGCCGTCGGCGCGAAGACCACTTCGATCGTCACCGACTCGCCCGCCTTGATGGTGAAGCTGTTGCCGGTGATTTCCTTGCCGTTCGCATCGACAATGCGGTAGCTGAAATCCTGTGCGTGTTCGCCGCCGATCTGGAAGTTGGTCACCTTCAGGTCACCATCGCCGGTGTTGGAGAGGGTGAACCGGCCGGGCCGACTGCTCTGGCCCACATCGGTGGTGGCCAGGCCGAGCTGACGGTTGTGAGCATTACCGCTGGAATCCTGCACGTCCAGCGCGGGAACAGGTTCCGGCTCCGGCTCCACTTCACCGACACCCAACCCCGCAAAGCCCAGACGCACGTTCTGTTCATTCGGGTCGTTGGTGGTGAAGGTAAACTCGGCTGCGCGCGAACCACCCGCCGTGGGGGCGAAGACCACCTCGATGGTCACCGACTCGCCTGCCTTGATGGTGAAGCTGTCGCCGGTAATTTCCTTGCCCGCCGCATCAACGATGCGGTAGCTGAAATCGCCCGGGTTCGCGCCGCCGATCCTGAAGTTGCTCACCTGCAGGTCATCATCACCTGTGTTGTTGAGGGTGAACCGACCCGGCCAACTACTCTTGCCCACGTCGGTCGTCGCCAGACCGAGCTGACGGTTGAGCGGATCGTTGCTCGAATCCAGCACCTCCAGCACGGGGAAACGCTCGGGTTCCGGCTCCGGCTCTACTTCACCGACACCCAACCCTGCGAAGCCCAGTCGCACGTTCTTCGCGTTCGGGTCATTGGTGGTGAAGGTGAACTCGGCCGTGCGCGAACCACCCGCTGTGGGGGCGAAGACCACCTCGATGGTCACCGACTCACCCGCCTTGATGGTGAAGCTGCTGCCGGTGATTTCCTTGCCAGCGGTATCGACGATGCGGTAACTGAAATCACCCGGGTTCGCCCCACCGATCCTGAAGTTGCTCACCTGCAGCGTCTGGTCGCCCGTGTTGGTGAGGGTGAATCGGCCGGGCCAACTGCTCTTGCCCACGTCGGTCGTCGCCAGACCAAGCTGACGATTGCGGGCATCGCCGCTGGAATCCAACACGTCCAGTACGGGGCCAAGCTTGTCGTTGTCGGTGATGATCAGCGTCGCGCTGCCCTGTTCCACCTTGTAGTCTTTGCTGGTGTTGATGGTGACGATGACCGTTTCATCGCCTTCGATGAGGTTGTCATCGACGGGGACAACACGCACCACCGCCGTCGCTTCGCCAGCCTTAAAGGTGACTTCACCGGTCAGGCGATCGTAATCAACACCGTTGACCGCGCTGCCGCTGAGCGTGTAGCGCACCGTGAGCGACCTGCTCAGATCACCCGTGCGGCTGAAGATGAACTCCCCGGCACGGCGACCTTCCTCGCTGGCGTGGCTGCTGCCCGATACGCTGACCGAAGGCTGCACCGACGCGATCCTTTCGAAACCTTCCATGAAGTATTGAATGGCGGTGTCGGCGGTGTACTTGGCTTTCCAGGTCAGCTTGTGCATCCTGCCAGCCGCAGCGAGGTAGCCATCAAGATTGTTGTCGCCAAGGAGCTGCGCGAAGCTGCGAATGGTCCGGCTGGGGTCGACAAAACCAGGACTGGAATTCGCGCCGCCCGTCTCACCGGTCTTCTTCTTCCACTGCGACAGGTCCATCCTCGAATCGGCACGGAACCAGTCCGTCCCGCCGCTGTAATACTGGTTGTCGCGGAAGGTGAAGGCGCCGGTGACGTCACGCGTAAATCGCACCAGTTGCGCGCTGCCGGCATCGTAATAGAAGGTGTTGCCCTTGACCGTGATGTTGCGATACGTGCCTTCGCCGTTACTGCGCAGGCTGTTGATCCAGTTGTAGAAGACGTTGTTGGTGATGGTCAGGTTGCTGATGCCTGCCTCGATGTCGCCAGAGAGCTTGATGCCCGAGCCGCTGTCGCCCGAGGTGTGCGATCGCAGGAAGAGGTTGTCACTGATGACAGCCGACTTGATGTTGCCCACCTCGATGCCGACGGCGCGCGGCTTGCTGCTGTCGATGTCGATGCCATCGATGAACACGTTGCCGACGATGCGACCGGTCACGCCGTCCTTGGGCAACATGTCCTTGTCAACCGCCCCGCCATAGACCGCACCGAAGGTCATGCCGATAGGGTTCTCAATGAAGATGTTGTTTTCGATGATGCCGCCGCGACGCGCCTGCAGGCCATGACTGGATGCGCGGGCGAAGATGTTGTCGCGCGCCACCAGGCCGGTCGAATCGACCTGGATGTAGACGTTGTGATTGAAGATCGTGCGCTCGGCACCCTTGATCTTTTCGTTCCAGCCGTTGTGGTCGAACAGATTGCCTTCCAGCGTCACACCATGGATGTTCTGCACGAACAGACCCTGCGAGTGACTGGAAGTGGAATACGAGCCGATGATCTGGCTGCGGCGCAGCGTGAAGTCCTTGAAACCGTCGCGCGACTGCACCACGATGTTGTCGCGGTAGTAGGAGATGCGCACGTCTTCAATGAGCAGGCCCTCACCGCTGGCCAGCCAGCGGATACCCGTGCCGCCGCTCGTGTTGTAGCTGCTGCCGAAGTTCGGGTCGCGGGTGTGAGCGTGCAGCTCGATGCCGATGATGGCGACGTAACTGATTCTGTCGGAAGCGGAGGTATTCAGCCCGTTGTCGCTGCCGGTGCGGAGGATCGGCCGATCACCCGTGCCGTAGCTGGAGATCAGGAGAGGTTCATCGGCGCTGCGGCCGCTCTTGGTCCACTTGCCGAACGACTCGTACCACACGTCACCGCGTTTGAGCAGAATCTGGTCCGGCATGCCGTCGCGCACCAGCGAGATCGCTTTTTTCAGCGTTTTTACCGCTGAATCGGCGGACAGACCATCGTTGTTGTCGTTGCCGGTCGAACTGCTGACGTAGATGACGCGTGAATCGCTGCTGGGCTTGACGACCGTCCAGCCATCATCATTAACCGTCACCGAAAGCAGCAGCCTCGCTTCCAGTAACTCGACGCGAAACTCAGATTCAATGTTTTCCAGGAATGTTTCTGCGGACTCCAGACGTGATCGACGCTTCAAACCGATACCGGAAAGTTCAGATGCACACACCAGATCCCTGATCGCGAACAGATTCATCGACTCCTCCTGATTGATGTGAGGAACTCTCGCCGCCAAACGCGGCACACTCGTTCACTTCGATCACCGTCGCGATGACGGCACGGACGCAAGGGGGGATAGAGCGGGTTGACCTTGTGCTATCGACTGTTCGTTCGAGTGCTTTTGAACGCTCGCCGATACACGCTGGTCATAGGTAACATAAGGGATTCACCTATTCAACGCGGCGACGAACTCCTGATGCGTTTTCGCCTGTTTTTCCGGTGGTTTCCCAACTCTTCGCAATGGACTTTGAGAGCATTGCGCGCTGTACGCTTTCAACGCGCCAGATCCAGCAAGCGCGCCACGATCGCTTCATTGTTTCGGTGATATGCGCCTGGATTGTGGGGGAAAATCTGTTGAAAACAAAATGTTTGATTGTTGCCGCGCGCAAAGGCATAAGAGATGATTTTGCGCCACTGAGCGCATGAAACAATTTCATGCACTGTTAATGCACTGAATTATCTTGCGAATTCAGCAAAGTGAGTTGACTTTGACGATGAGAATGCGGAGCCAAAAGTTGCGCGAGATAAGAAGTAGCGTTGCCCCATCACTCGCTGCGACGCTGCACGATGCAGCCGGCATCGTAACCGTTCATTCGTAATGTGAAGACCGCTTTGCCATCCACGATGCGCGGCTGCAGTACACGGTCGTTCCACGCATCGTAGTACGTCGCACCATCCACGTGCGGCACACGCAGCAGTTCGCCCTCTATCGCCTGCGCGCCTGTGTTGTAAAGCGTCCAGACTGTTTCGCGCTTGCCCGGGAAGCAATTGGCTGCAAGCTGCGGATGTTCGGTCGCCACCAGTGGCATCGGATTCATGCTCAGAAACGCATCGCGATACGTGCGATGGATGCGATTCATTTTGCGGATCAGCTCGATCACCGCGGACGAGAACCATTCCTGATCAGCGTTAACCAGCGGCCCTTCCAGCCAGATGCCCTGTCCATTGAAGAAGATGTGTTTCACCGCCAGCTGATCGTCGCCCAGCGGCATGTCGCAGCGAATGATCTCGAACATCTTGAAATCGGGCAGGGCGAAGCGCGTGAGGTTCACCCGCGCCGGGTTCAGCTCGTTGCGAGCGCTCATGATGCTGTAGGTGAAGCTGCCATCCTGATACTGCGTGGCCACATCGGCGGGCGTCTCCTCGGTGTAGAGCACCACCTCACGCGGCAGCGCCTGGCGCAGACGACGAATCAGCGTCGCCTCACCCTGAATCTGCGAGCTGGGGATCGGATGATCGTGCGCCGGGTTGTGGCACGCGTAATGCCAGCCGAAGCCGAACTGATCGATGTAGATGCCACTGGCGCCGGTGCGTTCAGCCGCACGCACGGCTGAAGCAATCAGATGATCCTGCCACTGCGGCACGTTCGGGCAGACGTACCAGTATCCCGGGCCGTAATGCCCATACGGCCGCCCGGATGAGTGAATCAGTTGCCACGCCTCGCCATGCGCCTTGCCTACATCCGACTGCCTGGCGACAAGATACCCTTCCAGGTATAGCCCAACCGGCTTGCCGTCCGACTTCAGCGCCGCCACCTGTTCGCGAAACGCATCCAGCCCACCGATCTGATCGAACGCATCGTAATCGCCCACCCGGCCCCGCTTCGCATCACGCGCCCAGTCGAAGATGTGCACGTATTCGACTGAGCCGAACGTCTTTTCATCAACCTCGATGTATTCTCTGAGTCGATACTGCTTCGTTTCAGGATCGAATGCACCCGGCGCGCCAAGGTTGTGATGCAAAAACACCTGTCGGAAATTGAAAACCTCACGGAACCAGTCCTTCCGCGGCACCACCGGCTGATACCACGTGCGCACCCAGTTGCGATATGCCTCGAACGCCACGTGCCAGTCACCCGCATGCGCACCAATCACCGCCGGCGGCAGCGTCCAGCTTTCACCGGGCTGCAGTGTGCGCGCGCGATGATCGACACCCATTTCAATCGTATCAGCCTTGTTCAGCCAGTAGACCTTGTCACTCAGCGTGGTGTCCTGCACCAGCACGTACACACCACCCGCGCGCGGGTGATACGCGCTCATGAACTGTAATGGGAAACGTCCACCATACTCACTGCGCAGTTGTGTCGGCCTGTTGCTCACCGCCGCGTTGATGCGCGGGAAGCAGTAGCCCAGTTCAGCTGCGTCACCCCCGGGTGTAAGCTGCCGCAGAAGCGGAAACGTCACGCCCGCGCGGACCGGCTCCTCAGCGGTGTTCTCCAGCACCAGCGTCAGACGAACCTGACCATCCCCGGTAGCTTCCTGCGACAGCGTGGCCTTCACTGAAGACGAGCTATCCACCCGATACAGCGGTGACGGTGCCGCCAGCCATGTCGTGTTGGTCGCGCGGTTGACCAGCCGCGTCACCTGATCGCCCTCGATATCGAGGATCACCCCCGTCTGTTGCCCCCATGCTGTCGAACCGCACAGACACAACCACAGTGCCGCCAAAGCCACAAAATGCCGCACAGCCCACCTCACAAATGGAAGCATGGAACCAATATCACAACGGCGATCCGCCGCTCACACATACACGATCGGCTCATCGGCTTCGATGCGTTCGATCCCCTCGAGCATGAACGCCTCAAATGCCGCGGCCGAATCGAGTTCCTGCACCCGCCGCCGCAGCCCCGGCCAGGGTTGCAGATGCGCCGAGTACCAGCTAATGCGAGATTTGATCATGTTCAGCGCAATGCGTTCCTCGCCACGCAGGCGCAGGAGCGTCTGGAAATGGCGCAGGACGATGCGGGCCCGCTCCGCCCGGGGCAGCGGCTCCAGTTCCTCACCGGTCGCCAGGTAGTGGGCGGTGTCGCGGAAGATCCAGGGTTGGCCCAGTGCCCCCCGGCCGATCATCACCCCGTCGCATCCGGTCACGTCAATCATCCGCCGTGCATCCTGGGGCGTCCTGATGTCACCGTTGCCGATTACCTTCACATCGGGGAAGCGTGGCTTGACCGCCTCGACCACCTGCGCGATACCCTCCAGCCGCACGCTGGGGCGGAACTTCTGCTCGGTGGTTCGACCGTGCACCGTGATCGCCGCCACACCCGCATCGCACAAGAGCGGCGGCAACGAATGGGTGATGATCTGCGTGTCGTCCCACCCCATGCGAATCTTCGCTGTCACGGGTACATCCACCGCCCGCACGATCGCGCGAACGATCGACACCGCGACATCCGGCTCACACAGCAGCTTCGACCCGCCGTTGCGCTTGGTCACCTTGTCGACGGGGCAGCCCATGTTGATATCGATGGTGGTCGCGCCATGCGCCTGAGCCCATCGTGCCGCCTCAGCCATCACCTGGGGGTGTCGGCCGTAAAGCTGCATGCACAACGGCTGATCCTCGGGGCAGGTCGCCGCCAGCCACAGCGTTTTGGCGCTTTCTTCGAGAATCGCGTTGGGGCACAGCAGATCGGTGCACGCCAGTCCAACACCGCCGCTGGGTCCGCGTAACGAGCGCACGATCAGCCGAAACGCCAGATCGCAGTGGCCCGCGATGGGCGCAAGCAGGACATTCGTTTCAAGCTTGACGGTGCCGATGCGGAACATCTTGGAGGGAGGTCCCACCCACGGAGTGGGTGGGCTTTGGTCTATTCTTTCAAACTTGAACGCGATGGTTCATTATTTCCTGAAGATCTCGTGGAAGAACACCTTCATGTGTTCCCACGAGCGTTTGTCAGCCGCCTCATCATAGGCGGCGCCGTTGGCTTTGTTGTTGCCCGCCTCGGGGTTGGTGAAGGTGTGCACCGCCCCGCCGTAGGCGATGAACTGCCAGTCAACCTGCGCCTCGGCCATGCGCTGCATGAACGTGTCGATCGCTTCCTTGGGGACGAAGGGGTCATCCGCGCCGTGCAGTACCAGCACCGCAGCCTTGATATTCTTCGCCTCCTCGGGGGTGGGCGCGGTGATGCCGCCGTGGAAGCTCACGACACCCGCCAGGTCCGCCCCGCTGTAGGCCAGTTCCAGCACAGTCGTGCCGCCGAAGCAGTAGCCGATCGCCGCGACGCGATTGGCATCCACGAGGCGATGGTTCTTGAGCACGTCCAGCCCCGCCCGGGCACGCTGCCGCATCAGCTCCCGGTCGCCGCGCACCTGTCCGGCCAGCCGGCCCGCCTCCTCGCGTGACTGTGCCACCCTGCCCTCGCCGTACATGTCGATCGCCAGTGCAACATAGCCCAGCTCCGCGAGCTGCCGTGCCCGACGCCTGGGATATTCGTTCAGCCCCCACCACTCGTGCACCACCATCACCCCCGGCCGTTGTCCCGTCACCGCATCGTCGTAGGCGAAATACCCCTTGAGCGTGACGCCGCCCGCCTGATAAGTCACCTCCTCGGTCACCACCTTCGCCTGCACTGTCCCGACCATCAGCATCAACCCCGCCATCGCCATCAGCGTGTGCAGCTTCATCAGAAATCCTCCATGAAGGATGTTGCGGATCATTATAGAGGGATGGGGGAGGGGGGAACGGCGATTTGGCGACGGTGATTGGGGGAAGAACCTTACGGCTTTCCCCTTTGTGCTTCGTGCCTTTCCCGCCACATCACCAAATCGCTAAACAAACAGCCCCCGCCTTTTGGGGCGAGGGCTGGTCGTGGTGGTCGATCTTATCGCGGTTCGGCTTCACGCCTTCCTGCGTCGCAGCCGGGCTGCGCCGATGCCGCCCAGCAGGGTCATGCCGCCCCACGCCGCCGCCGGCAGCGGCACCACCGGCGTGTCCGGGTTACCCGTGCCCGTTTCGTCGTTGAAGCGGAAGACCGCGTAGATGTCCTTGCATACCAGGTCGTTACTCTTCACCTTGATCGAGTCAACGAATTCATCGCCTTTCTTGAAGCCGAGAATCTCCAGCTCACCTTCTACACCATTGATTTCGAAGGTATAGATGAGCGTGCCCGCCAGGGTAATCCAGTCATTTCCGACGAAGATCAAAATTCCGCCGCCGTCATCGGCATCGGCGCCAAAGTTCAGCACCAGTGGGTTCGGCTCCATACCAGCGGGACTGCTCAGCGTCAGCTGCGTGTTGATGTTGGCAGTTGCATCGCCCAGGCCCAGCACGTTCCAGTAGCCCAGCGTCACCAGATGGAACGGCTGATCGGATTCGACGCTGAAGTCGGCCGGATCCTGCAGGTAGAACTTGCCCGAAAGGGCGATGTCCCACTCCTGGCCGTACAGCAGCCCACCGTTCACAAACTGCGAATGCGACGAACCCTCAAAAACCGTCGTCGCCGACGCGTTCGACGTCGCCCCAAAAGCACCCAGCGTCAGCGCCCCAGCGACACACAAATACTTGACAGCTTTCAACATAAGCAGTTTCTCCCACAACAGACGTTATCGATTCAGACCATCGGGGGCAGCAACGAGCAGGTTCTTCCCCTCCTCCCCGGTTGCCGCATCGCGCGGCTCATGCTGCCTTGTCCGCGAATAGTATCCCATAGCCGGGAGTGGGCTATACGGAAGAATTCGCATCCGCTTACAAAATTCCCTTACCCTTAGACGTACGCCATTTTGCTACCCCGATTCTTCCCCAATTAGACTGATGTGATGGCGAGCGAACGGACTTAACAGGACCAGTACGCAATCAAAACAACGACGCGTTGATCCCACTGTTCGCCTGTGCCTTTCCTCACCCCAAAAAACAGCCCCCGCCTTTTGGGCGAGGGCTGGTCGTGATGGTCGGTTTTGTCGCGGTTCGGCTTCACGCCTTCCTGCGTCGCAGCCGGGCTGCGCCGATGCCGCCCAGCAGCATCATGCCGCCCCAGGCCGCCGCCGGCAGCGGCACCACCGCTGAGCCTGGATCCGACTCCGTCTCAAACACCTCGAACATGGCATACACGTCGAAGGACTGAGGCTCATTGTATTTAACCGTCACGGAATAGGTGTAGTCGTTGTTCACCTTAATGCCCAGAATGTGCAGAACACCATTGAACGGGGTGCCGTTCGCATCCGTGAGGGTAAAACCAAACGACTTTTCTCCGACAAGCCCGATGACATCGGGGTTAGGGATCGGGTTAGGGAATGCCGCTGTCGTCCCACCGTCATCGACATACACTCCGAACTGCAACAATGTCAGCGGGTTGTCATCGACATCGGGCTGAGAAAAATTGACCGTCACCCGAAGTCCAATGCCTGTACTTTGGCCCGTGATATTTGTTTTCATATCGGAACGCCAACAGGCGGAACGGCTCGCCGTCCGTGACGTCGAAAGTGTTGCCCGAACCGGGCATGGTTACCCGGCCGGCATTTAACTGATTGTCGGTAAAGGTAGCGTCGCCGTTGGTGAAAACCGATGACGCCTCACCCACGAACTGGACCGTCCCAGCCGACGCCGTCGACACCATCCCGAAGGTGCCCAACAGCAGGGCACCGGTAACACACCACTGCTTAACCGTCATGAACATACCTCTTCTGATTTCCGTCGAACGAAAACTTCCTTTCCCCGGGGGACAGCACAGAGCGACACGCTCGCTCACCCCGAACGCCGTGATGGCACGGCTGCTTGCTGCCGGGCGACAGGATATAGCAATGTTTTTTCAGATGTCTATACCGAAAAATTCACATCCCCAGACCAATATTGTTGAACAAATTCCCTAGACAAAACCCACATCCAGGCACCAGACTTTTCCCCGACCACCTATTTGGCAGGGTGGGGGTCGATCCCGGACAGAATGGTCGCTCGCGCGACGGGACAGGTTCGGTCCGGGTTGCCGGCGGCCACCGGTTGTCGCTACGATCTGGCCCGACCCCGGCATCACGATTCAACGGAGAGGACACGTTCCATGACACAGCAGAAGGCAACGAACATCCACTGGCACGAGGGGGCAGTCACCCGCGAGGAACGGCACCGGAACCTGGGCCAGAAGGGCTGCACCATCTGGATGAGCGGCCTGTCGGGCAGCGGCAAGAGCACCATTGCGGTGGCGTTCGAACAGGTGCTGCTGCAGCGCGGCAAGCACGCCTACCGGCTCGACGGTGACAACATCCGCCACGGTTTGAACAAGAACCTGGGCTTCAGTGCCGAAGACCGTGCGGAGAACATCCGCCGCATTGGCGAAGTCGCCAAACTCTTCGCGGATGCGGGCATCATCGCGATCACCAGCTTCATCAGCCCCTACCGGGCTGACCGCGACCTGGTGCGCAAGCTGCACGAGGATGCGGGCATTCCGTTCCTGGAGGTGTTTGTCGATGCCCCGCTGGAAGTGGCGGAAAGCCGCGACCCCAAGGGCCTTTATAAGAAGGCGCGGGCGGGCGAGATCAAGGGGTTCACCGGCATCGACGACCCCTATGAAGCGCCGGTCAACCCGGAACTGCACCTGCCCACCCACAAGCTCAGTGTGGCGGAGTCGGTCCAGGCGCTGCTGGATGAACTGGACCGCCGGGGCCTGCTGACCGCCTGAACCTTATAGCAGGCGCGCCAATCGCATCCTGAACATTCAACACACCTCCTCCGCGTCAGGAGGTGTTTTTTTTGCGCGTTCCGCAAGAGCGCAGCCATGATCAGCACAACTGATATTCGGGCAGTGCGGTGATGAGCAGCAGCAGGTCGATCAGGGCATCGCGATCGGTTGGTCGCGGCCGGTCTTCGAGGAAGGCGGTCAACCGCTCCAGCCGGGCCGGGTGCAGCGGCACGCTGATGAGCAACCGGCACAGATGTTCGACGATGGCGGAGGCGCTTTTGGCGGAAACACCTTCGAGGAGGAAGCCTGGGTCATAATCGATCTGGTCGCGCGACCAGCGGCGCTGGCGTGGCGGTCGGCCGGTGATGAGGTAGACCGCTGCATTCTGACGGGCAAAGAGCGTGGCGGTGCTGATCCAGGTGCGTCCGCCCGGCCAGCCCTGGACGCTGGGCGGATCGAAAAGCTGCTGTCCCATGATGTTCATGGCCTGCAACAGCGGCTCGATCGGCCGATCGGGTGTCGCCAGCATCCTCGCGGTGCCCGCGACAAGCTGCGCGGGGCTTTTAATCTGCGCCCCGCGCACCGATGCATCATAAAAGTGGCGCGACCGGAACAGCCGCTTGAGCACCCGACCGATGTTGAAGCGATCCTCCGCCAGATGCTGCGCCATCACATCGATCACGCGCAGCGCTTCGACATCCGGCCCATCGGGCAGATCCTGCAAATCGCGCACGAACCAGCAGTAGAGCTTGTAGCTGATGTAGGTGCGGCAGGCAGGGTGCTGCAGGCACAGTCGCACGAAATCATCGCCATTGAACTGCCCCGCCTTACCGAAGATTTTTTTGACCCCCGCATCATGCTGGCGACGGTTGAAGGCGAAATCGCCCGCAGGGTTGGTGTGATAGCCCGTCAGAGCGCGGGCACCTTCCTTAATGTCTGACTCGGTGTAGTTGCCCTCGCCGAGCATGAACAGTTCCATCAGCTCGCGAGCGAGGTTCTCGTTGGGCTGACTGCGGCGATTGCTGTCATTGTTGAGGTACTTGAGCATCGCCGGGTCGCGGATGATGCTGGCTGCCAGTCGGCTGAAGTCGCCCTTGCCTCCGCGGCGAAAGAGCATGTGCTGCCGCATCATCAACATGCTGTCGTGCACCGCGCGGTAGCTGCTGGCGAAGTGACCATGCCACAGCAGCGTGAGCTTTTCCTCCAGCGGGCGCGGCGTGTCGATCATCCGCTGGAGCCACCAGCCGCGCAGATTCGCCATCTGCTGCCGATCACGGGCACGCATCTGCGCCTGCTCGGCCTGCAATTGCTTGAGCGTTTCGGTGTCGTCCTCGGCACGCGCCTGCCGGCGCATGATCCGTTCCGACATGGTCGGCGCCCGCATGATCCGCTCATACTTCGGTTGCGGCAGGGCACTGTCGTCGATCTTTTCGAAGTCGACCAGGTAATCGACAGCCGCATCCAGCCCCATCTGTGCCAGCTTGCGTACCTGATGGGGTGGGCCACCGAAACCGGCGCGTTGCAACAGGTGTCGCGCCTCGGCCTCACCGAAGCGGTCCGCCGGCAGCGGTTGAAGTGCATCCAGCGCCATCATGCCTGCCTCGTGAGAACCATTCTATTTCGTCGGGTCACACGGACATAGGCTTGAACGCACACCTCATGGGTGTGATTGCCTGGCGAAAACGTTCCGACGCCCGCAGTTCACGCGGACGATTTGCCGGTCTGCTGCGCGACCAGGGCGGCGGCCAGCTTGCGGTAGTCCGATGCCCCGTGGCAGTCGGGGGCGTAGTCAAAGATGGTTTTGCCGAAGCTTGGGCTTTCCGCCAGCTTGATGTTTCGGCGGACGGGCGGCTGGAAGAGCTGGGCGTTGGCCCAGGGCACATCGGTGCCGCGCGATGCCTCCAGGAAGTTCGTCAGGTCGTTGAGCACCTCGCCCGCCAGGATCGTCTGGCTCTCGTGCATGCACAGAACCACCCCCGCCACCGTAAGTTGCGGATTGAACGACTGCCGCACGAGCTGCACCGTTTCCAGCAGCTTGGACAACCCCTGCAACGCCAGGAAGTGAGGCTGCATGGGCACGATGACCTCGTTGGCCAGCGTCAGGGCGTTGATCGTCAATAGCCCCAGGCTGGGCGGGCAGTCGATCAGCACGTAATCGAACGCCTCCGCCTCCAGCAGCGGCTGACACTTCTGCCGCAGCATCCGCTGGGCCTTGCCGGTGACCATCGCGGGTGCCAGCTCACTTTCGATCCCCGCCAGATTCACCTCTGCGGGCAATAGCGACAGGCGCTTGCGCACCTGCTGCACGACCTCCAGGGCACTGACGTTTTCATCCGCCAGCAGGTCGTAGACGCTCGCCTCCAGATTCTCCGGCTCAACCCCCAGATGCAGCGTGAGATGCGCCTGCGGGTCCAGGTCGATCATGAGCACCTTGCGGCCGGACAGCGCCAGTGCTGCCCCGATGTTGACGGTGGTGGTGGTTTTGCCCACCCCACCCTTCTGGTTCATGAAGGCGATGTAGCGTGGTGCGGGCCGTTTTGAACTGGATGTGGCGGCCTCGGTTGGGCCTGTGGGCGCTTGCGCAGCCGACCCACCCGACCGCTCAATTTCAGCGACAGGCTCGGCCAACTGCTCAACATGGGATGCCGCCTCGGACATCAATACGCCTCCATGCGCCTCAGGTTACGACCGATAAGAGTATACCAGTTGCCAACCTGCCGCGGAGGACAATCCACTTCGCCCTTCAGCGAACCAGTCGTTCGACCGATACAACCGGCATTACAGGAACGATCCGCACATCAGGAAGGACTGGACGATGACGCAGGTGACCGACGCGTCCCGGCTGCTGCGCGAGGTGGAGCATTTCGATGCTGTGTACCGCGAGCAACTGGCCGCGGGGATCGAGCCGCTCAGCGCGTTTGATCGGGCGCGTTACACCTCGCCACCAGCGGGCACGATCTACCCCCGCGAGTACTACTTCCACCTGCTGGGGCCGCTGGCGAATAAGCGTGTGCTGGAGATCGCCTGTGGCAACGGCATCGACGCCAGCATCGCTGCCTACAACGGGGCGCAGGTTTTCGCCTACGACATCTGCCCGCGGGCGGTGGAACTGACACGCCGACGAGCGCAGGTCAACGGCGTAGCGGATCGCGTGCACACACAGGTGTGCGGCGAGGTCGACGAAGCTTTCGCGGGCGAAACCTTTGATGCCATCATGGGTTACGCCACACTGCATCATCTGCCGCTCGAAGGGCTGGCTGAACGGATCTGCGCGCGGCTGCGGCCGGGAGGCATGGCCGTCTTCGCCGAACCGGTCATCAACAGCCGCACGCTCGACCGGGTTCGCCGGCTCATCCCCTACCGCATCGATCCGGTCAGCGATGACGAACAACCGCTCACCGATGCCGATATCGCCGCCTTTGCCCGCCCCTTCGATCGGCTCGTCCGCCGCGAGTTCCAGATGCTCAGCCGGATCTGGCGCATTTGGCCCAATAATTGGCCGCTCACCGTCGCACTGCACTGGCTCGACCGTCAGCTCCTGCGACTGCCTCCACTACGCCGCTTTGCCAGTGTGGTGGTATTCGCTGTTTACAGGGACTAAGGGAAAAGGGACTGAGGGGGCGAGTTACCCAGCCACGGAGTGGCTGGGCTTTGGGACTGCGTATTTCCTCCCCCTGCCTATACCTGGGCCTTCGTCCATCCCCCGTGCAGGAAGCGTCCGGCGAACAGGCAACCGCGGATCACCAGTTCGCTCGCCATCGCGATCCATACCCCGTTCAGGCCCCAGCCCAGGAGGATGCCAAGCGCGTACGCGGCTGGCAGGCGGATGAGAAAGACGGAGGCATAGGTGATGAACATGGTGCTGCGGGTATCGCCCGCGCCACGCAGCGCCTGGGCAAGGATCATGTAGGTGCCCAGAAAGACCTGCACCGGGCCGATGATCCGCACGAGCGGAGGTGCGGCCGCAAGCAGTTCCGGCTTGTTCGTCACGATGCGCACCAGCGGCTCGGGTATGGTGATGAACACGATGCCCAGCACTGCCATGACCGCTGCACCGTAGAACCAGCACAGTTTGGCCGCCCGGCGGGCACGGTCGGGATCACCCAGCCCCAGGTATTGGCCCGTGAGTGTCGCCGCCGCGGTGCCGACCGCGAATCCGGGCATAAAACTGACCGCCTCGACACGAATCGCGATCATGTGTGCCCCCCATGCGGCCAAAGCGCCCTCTGCGCCAAGCCTGCCCACCACCGCCAGCACCAGCATGTTGCCCGACCACATCCCCAGGGCTTCAAAGAAGTTGGGCATCCCGACACGGACGATGCGGCGGATCGTGTGCCAGTGGGGCCGAAGCCGCGGCAGGTGCAGCTTCACCCCGCCGTAGCCGCGCAGCAGCACATGCAGACAGACCAGAGCCCCCACGGTCCAGGCCACGACGGTACCGATGGCAAGCCCCGCTACGCCCCAACCGCCGATTGGCTCCGGCCCCCACACCATCGTCATGCTCACGATCGTGTTAACCACGTTCACCACGACCATGATCCAGAAAGGCGTCTTGGTGTCGCCCGCCCCCTTCATGACTGCGGTGCTTACCGCCAGGATGCTGCTGGCCAGCGCACCTACTGCCATGTAATTCAGGTAAATCACCGCCAGGCGCAGGTTTTCACCTTCAAGACGGGTGAATTGACCCACAGGCACCGCAGTGGCGAAAACGAGTACGGTGCTGACCAGCCCGACGATGATTGCCAGGACAATGGATTGGCCCACCGCCGCGTTGGCCAGTCGTTTGTGTCGGCCGCCGATCGCCCGGGCGATCAGGGCGGTCGAGCCGATCGCCACCGCCATCTGCATCAGCCGCATGAACCAGGCGACATAGGAGGCGACGGAGACAGCGTTGGTGGCTTCGACGCTCAGTCGGCCCGCCAGCGTCGTGTCGACCATGCCCACCATGAAGTTGAGCAGGTGTTCGAGGAAGGGCCAGGCCGCCAGCACCCAGACCTGTTGCGGCAATGACAGGCCGTTGAGCCTTCCGCCCAGTTCGCGCAGTGCCACCGGCTGCGGCGCGGGCACCGCCTCAGAGGATGGCCCCTCCAGGGTGTCCGCACCGGATTCGATCGGACTGTCAAGCACCGGGCGATTCACGGAACAACTTCAAGCCGTAGGGTTTCAGCGTCGGATGGCCAACGCGGGGGACGCGCTGGCACAGGCTGCAGCGTGACGGCCCGACGCCAGGTCCGTCACGCGCATTGGCAGAATGATAGACACCTGCGACGCCGGTTACGAATCGCAAACCGCCTGAATCTGACGCGAAATGTCGCTACGATGACAGGTTCCCGCCCCGATCGGCTGGGCGGCTGACTGGAGTTTGGTTCATGGCTCAACATTCCTCGATCGTCCGCCTTGGGCTCATTCAGCACGCCTGCCCCGTCGATGCCGATCCGCAAAAGACGGTGGACAAAGCGGTTGAGATGATTCGCGACGCTGCCGGCCAGGGCGCGCAGATCGTCGCCACCCAGGAGCTGTTCCGCACCTTCTACTTCCCGCAGACGGAGGACGAGCGGAACCTTGAACTGGCCGAGCCGATTCCCGGCCCGACCTCTCAGCGGCTGTGCGATTTGGCACGCGAGCTGGGCATCTACCTGACCGCCTCGCTCTTCGAAAAGCGCGCCCAGGGGCTGTACCACAACACCTCGATCATGATCGACCCGAAGGGTCAGATCATCGGCAAGTATCGCAAGATGCACATTCCCGATGATCCACGGTTCTTTGAGAAGTACTACTTCACACCGGGCGACCCGCCGCTGCCGGGCCAGCGTGACTCCGGGGCCGCGGCCGGGTGGCAGGTGCAGGACACCGCCTACGCCCGTACCGGGATGCTCATCTGCTGGGATCAGTGGTTCCCCGAGGCCGCCCGCCTGACCGCCCTGCGCGGGGCACAGATTCTTTTCTATCCCACCGCCATCGGCTGGTATCACGGCGAAACCGACTATGACCGTAAGCAGCAGCGCGAGGCGTGGATGACCATTCAGCGCGCCCACGCGATCGCCAACGGCGTGTTTGTGGCGGCGATCAACCGCGTCGGTGTCGAAAAGGACCTGACCTTCTGGGGCTCCAGCTTCGTCGCCGACCCGGGCGGCACCATCATCGCCCAGGCCGACCAGACCAGCGAACAGGTGCTCATCGCCGATTGCGACCTGAGCAAGATCGACATCTACCGCCAGGGCTGGCCCTTCCTGCGCGACCGTCGTATCGATGCCTATAGTGAGTTGACGCGGCGGTTGATCGATGAGTAAACCTCATCGAGGATTGCAAAGTTCAAAATGCAAAGTGCACAATGACTTTGCATGGGCCGTGGACTTTGCACCCTGACCTTCGCAGCGTGAATGTTTGTTTTCAACTTTGCACTTTGAACTTTGCACTCACTCCCCATGCACCACCCTCTCACTGAACTGGCTCGTGAGCTTCGCACGCCCGATGGGACCGCGCGGGAGCTTGGTTATCGTATGCCTGCCGAGTGGGAACCAATCGCGCGGGTTTACGTGACACATCCGCACAATCCGCTGACCTGGCCCAACCGCCTGGCCGAAGCGCAGCGCCAGTTCGAGGAACTGGTGCGCACCATGCGGCAGTATGTGGACGTCCAGAGCACGCAGGAACTGGGCATTCCCACCAACGATTCGTGGATTCGCGACTACGGGCCGATCTTCGTCGTCAACGAAGCGGGTGAACTGGCCTGCCACGACTTCATCTTCAACTGCTGGGGCAACAAGTACGAACCCTATGATGATGACAATGTCGTGCCGCAGCATATCGCTGCCCGATACGAATACCCAATCTGGATTCACAACTTCGTGCTCGAAGGCGGCAGCATTGAGGTGAACGGCAAGGGCACGGTGATGACCACCGAGCAGTGCCTGCTCAACCCCAACCGCAACAGTCACCTGCAGCGCGAGGAAATCGAGATGATGCTGCACGAGACACTGGGCACCAGCCACGTGATCTGGCTGCCCGGTGGCATCGAGGGTGATGACACCGATGGCCACATCGATGATGTGGCGCGCTTCATCCGCGAAGGCACGGTGGCGGCAATCCGCGCGCCTGAGGGCCATCCCGATTACGACGTGCTGGAACGCAACTGGAAAATTTTACAACTCGCGCGGACGGAACAGGGTCGTAAGCTCGACCTCGTTGAACTGCCCGTACCCGACCCGATCAGCTACGACTTTCCCGCGGATGAGTTCGGCCCGGGCGGAACGCGACTGGTGCCCGCAAGTTACGCTAACTTCCTCATCGCCAACGAGGCGGTGTTCGTGCCCATTTTTGGTCAGCGGCATGATGAGGTGGCGCTGCGCCGACTCGAGCAGGCGATGCCCGATCACCGCATCATCGGCGTGCGCAGTGAACACCTCGTGATCGGCCTTGGAGGCATCCACTGCCTGACGATGCAGCAACCACTGACAAAGAGCTGATACACTCCGCGCGTGGGTAAATTGACTCCCAATTGACGGGGAATTTCTCGAGAAAAAAACGAGGCGGTCTGCCCCCGGTCGGCCTAAGATAAGAGCATGACGGGGCCAGTGAGTCGGCAACTCGGGGTCGTGCCGAGGTACGCTTCGGCCATCGCCATCACTGGCCTGGTGGTGGTGCTTCGCACCATCCTCGACCCACTGCTCATGGATTCGCCCGGCGCGATGCTCTTTGCGCTGGCGGTGATTGCCAGTTCTTACGTCGGCGGGCTTGGGCCGTCGCTGCTTACCGCGTGCATCAGCGCAATCACGGTCACTTACTTCTGGGTCGAACCGCAGTATGTGCTGGCGATGACAGGCACCGACTGGGTGAACCTTTTCCTCTTTCTGCTGCTGGCGGTGGCAATCAGTGGTGTGACCACTTCGCTGCATCGCACACGCAACAAGGCGATGGAGCAAAAGAATGATGCGTTGCGAGCACGCGACGCTTTGGCGCAGACCGAGGCGCGTTTCGTCGGCTTCATGCAGCATGTGCCCGCAGCCGCGTGGATCAAGGACCTGCAGGGCCGATACGTCTACGCCAATGATGACGCCTATCGGCTGCTGCACGGCGCGGATCCGCAATCGTTACGACAGGTTTCGGAACTGTTGCAGCCGACGGACGCCGAGCGGCTGGCGGAGATCGATGCACGCGTACTGCTCAACGGCGTTCCCGAAAAAGTTGTTTTCCCGTTGCAGCTTCACAACCGGCTGGGATACTTCGAGCTATACAAGTTCCCGATCCGCAACGCAGGCGGCCGGTCCGTCTTTTGGGGCGGGTTGCTCTTTGACGTGACCGAACGGGAGCTGGCGCAGCAGAAGTTCAATCGTGAGGTCGCGTTCCGTCGGGCGATCGAGCGGGCGCTGCCTTCGGGCATCGCAGCCATCGACAACGAAGGCCGGCAGACCTATGTCAGCCCCGGCCTTTGTCGCATGGTGGGTTATTCGGAAGAGGAACTGATCGGCCAACATCCACCGTTCATCTATTGGCCTGAAGATCAGCTTGAGGCCATCGAACGCCTGCTCCAGGAGATGCGAGCGGACACCACCAACAATATCCACTCCGCGGAGCTTCAGTTCCAGCGTCGTGACAAATCGCGCGTGGATGTCATGGTGCAGGTCGCCAAGATTCACGATGAAGAAGGCAACGCGATGGGCTGGCTGGGCGCGGTTACCGATATCACCGAACGCAAGGAATACATGCGATATCTTGAGCAGTTCACCGAGATGCTCGAACAGCGTGTGGCGGAGCGCACCGCCATCGCAGAGCAACGCGCCCATCAGCTTCGGATGCTCAACGCGGAACTGGTGCAGACCGAGCGGCGCGAACGGCGGCGCTTCGCCACGCTGCTGCACGACCATCTGCAGCAGTACCTGGTCGCGGCAAAGATGAAGGCGGCAGCTGCAATGCGGCACACGATGCCGGATGGTGAACGTCTGATGACCGAGGTGCAGTCACTGATCGACGACGCGATTTCCGCGACGCGCACACTGACGTTTGAGCTGTCACCGCCGATGCTCGACAAGGGGCTGATCCCCTGCATGAACTGGCTGGCGCGGAACATGGAGGAGAAACACAATCTGCGTCTGCACATGCGTCTGGATGAGACGGCGGAGCCTTCCTCCGAAGCGGTGCGGATGCTGATGTTCGAGGTGGTGCGCGAGCTGCTCTTTAACGTTGCCAAGCACGCGCGCGTGCAGTCGGCGAGTGTCGAAATGCACAAGCGCGATTCGCATATGGAAATGGTGATCGCCGACAACGGCGTGGGCTTCGATGTGGACACGGCTCTTCTGAGCAATGGTGAACACTTCGGACTGGCCAGCGTGCGCGAACGTCTGGAGGCAATTGACGGTGAGCTGCACATCGACAGCCGCATCGGCGGTGGCACGCGCATCACCGTCACCGCACCCCTGTCTGGTGACAAGGTTCCCGTCACCAGTCACACGTAATCCTACATCACACATCGCCAAATCATTTCATCTCCGCTGAGCCGCCTCTCGATCGTGATAGCTCGCCCACAGGTTCTGTCTGCAATGGCGATATACGGTCGCCAGATGTTCGTGAACTGTGGGATGATCACGCAGATACGGAATGGCTCGCTGAAGCAGCTTGAGCGCAACCGTGTGGTTGCCACGCTTGTGTTCGATCCAGCCAAGCGTGTCGAGCAGATAAGCTTTGTCTGCATCCTCGCCGGGCGCGTTCTGCAGGACAGTGGTCGCGATACGATGAGCCTGTTCGAGCTGGTCTGGTCGATATTCCGCGAGCAGATAAGCCAGATCGTTACCCACATTCATCGCCGCGGAACCACCCGCCCGCCACAGGCGCATGTAATGTTCGATGGCGGCATCATTCATACCCGCGCGTTCCAGCGCCTGTGCCAGATAATGCTGCACATAAGGATTGTCCGGCTCACGCCTGGCCAGTTGCTCGAAGAGTGGCACACTCGCGGCGTGCTGACCTTCCATCTGATGTCGTCGCGCCGCGACATACAGCCGCAGGCTTGGCGGTAGCACCTCGTCATCATCCGGTTCTGCGAACTGCGCCAGCATCGCATGAGCGATGGCGACGGTCGGATCAAGCGCGATTGCCTGTCGACAGAGGTGCTGTGTCAGTTGCACAAACGCGGCGTCCTGCACGAGCATCGCCATCGCGACATAGCGATATGCCTGTCGGGATGATGTTGAGACGCCAGCCGAATCGATCGCCTGAAGCAGATCGCTACGGAAGATGATGCCATGCGCGATGTGATTTTGCAGCGCTGCACGCGCATCATCGTGATGGCCACGCGCCATCGCCAGAACATACTTCACCAGTGGAGATGGCGGCGGAGCGTCGGTGGCTGGCTTGCGATCAAGAAGGAAGCCCAGCACCACAGCCCGGGGCAACTGCTTTAGCGAATCGTCGGCATCGTAAAGCTGCTCAGCCTGCTCACGCTGATCGAGCGCCAGATGCAGCAGCAATATCACCTCGCGCACAGCCGGATCTGGTTCCGTTGCGTTCAATTGGCGCACCACCTGAAGCGCCGCGTTCCAGTCGCCTCGCTCGGCGTACATGGTGACCAGCGCCAATGCCCACGGGCGACGTAGCGTTTCATCCAGCGCTTCGACCGTCACTGCCGGGGCACACCACTCCACCAGCATCTGGCGATGCGTTTCATCCTCCACCGCCAGCACAGCTTCGACAATCGCCGGGATATGTGCAACATCCTTCATCAACGCGGTGATGCGCTGTCGTGCATTGTCCACGCGTTCCTCCTCCAGGTCGCACTGAGCAAGCAGCACCTGTGCATCCGTATACCGCGTCGACTCACGCGCGATCCGATTCAGCACACCACGTGCGCGCATGTGCTCGTTCATTGTCAGCCACATCTGCCCCAGTTGCAGCGCTATGGCTTGATCGCTGGGCATCATCGTTTGTTCCAGGCGATCAAACGTTTCGCGCGCAAGACCGTTCAACCCTACCGCCAGGTACATGTTCCCCAGTGAAACGAGTGCTTCAGCCTGTGCCTCGTAACCCAGTTCCGCCATACGAATGTACGTCGCTTCCGCGGCTGGATAATCGCGCATCCGCATCTGCGTCGCGGCCAGTGCGCGCCACGGTGTCACATCGCGCGTCCTTGAGGTGATCGCTTCAAATGCACGCGCGGCTTCTGCCAATTGTCCCGTCTGCAGGAGTAATTCCGCCCGCCATGACATCAACGCCGTGTTGCCCGGCTGCCGCTCCAGCCAGCCGTTCACCAGCACCAGCGCCTGATCATGCTGCTCACGTTGCACCAGCCGCCGCAGCACTTCCAGCGCCAACCCTTCCTTCGATCCATCCACGCGGTTTACCAGCGCCTCCAGTTTCGCGTTCGCAGTCGCTGCATCGCCCACCTGCGCCAGAATGTCGACCTGCAGTAAGGTCGCTTCGTCCGTGAGTGTGTCCGCAGCAACGAGCTGATCGAGCGTCGCCAGCGCTCCCGCGCTGTCACCCTTTCGCATGTATGCCTGCGCGATCGACTGCGCCATCAGCACCGCCAGTGGATGCCTCGCCTCGATCAGTACGTGCAGGTCGGGTGAGAGCAACGCAATTGCGCGATCATGCTCGCCCTGAGCCATATATAGCTGCGCCACCGTCCAGTTTTTTAACGGCGCATCTGCATTCAGCACGCGCTGAGTCATCTCGATACCCTGCGCAGCACGATCGTGCCGAATGAAGAACGCCGCAACGATGCGATGCGCCTGCAGACTACCCGCCTGCTTTGCCAGAAACGCGAGTATCTGCTGCTGTGCCTCGTCGATGCGTCCGCGCCCTTCCTCGATGGAACTGAGCAGAAGGTGCAGCAGCGGATCGGGGTTTTCCATTGCCAGCCGCCGCCGACAGATCGCACTGGCCTCATCCAGCCGATTCTCCTGCATGCGTTTCATCGCCAGCATCACCGGCCAGTCCTCTTCGTTCAGCGCGCGAGTCTGCACCTGCTGCAAATGACGTCGGGCCTCATCGTGTCGACCGAGCAGGTGATAGACGCGAATCGCCAGATCGCGGGCAGCGATGTTCTCCGGGGCAAGCTGCACCGCCTGTTCGATCTGAGTCACCGCGCCCTGCGCATCGTTCAGCCCGATCAGCGCGTGTGCCAGCAGCAGTCGCGCCTGAGGGTTACGCGGCTGCTGGGCAACCACGTTTTGCAGCGCCTCCGCTGCTGGTCCGTATGCCTGCCGTGAAAGATCGAACCGGCCCATCAGATAGCGCACAGCCGGATGGTCCGGCTGCACTACAGACAACTCCTGCAGCATCTGCGCCGCTTCGTCATTTCTGCCCTGCGCCAGCATCGCTTCCGCCAGCGCCAGCCGCACCTCGAACGCATCCGGACGGGCCTGATTGAGCCGTCGCGCGAACGCCTCCACCTTGTCGAAGCGTCCCAGATACCGGTAGCCGTCGATCAGCACGCTCAGGTGTGCATCGTTCAGTTCGGACAGCTTCTCCGTTTGTTCCAGCAGTTGAGCCACCGCCGCCCGATTTTCACGCGAACGTTCCAACTGCATCTTCAGCATGATGACCTGCGCGTCAGCCGGATCATGCTTGTAGATATCCTGAATGTATGGCTCCGCATCGCTGAGCTGCCCCAGCCGCACGAGCGTCTGCATGTAGGCGTACCGCGTGTCCTGATCGGAACCATTCAGTTGCACTGCGAGGCGAAGTGGCTTTCGCGCCGCCGCGTAATCGCCTTTGGCCAGGAGCGTTCGACCATAAAGTGACTGCACCGTCGCCGAACCGGGCAGCGCATTGGCCAGCCGGGTCAGATGCTTTTCCGCCACCTCATACTGCTGCTGACGAAACGCACACAACGCCAGCAGGTATTCAGTATCTGCGTGGCCCGGCTGCTGTTTCAGCGCATTGGTAAGCAGCGTCTGTGCCCGCGCCCAGTCCTCATCCAGCACCATCAATCGGGCATTGACGAGCTGCCACGTCGCACTGCCGCGATCGCGATCGGCCACACTATCGCGCAGTGTCGCGCCCAGTTGTTTCACCGCCTCGATATCGTGCTCCTGCGATGGAACTGTGAAGAGCGCCACGAGCAGATAATCGACCAGCGTCGCGGTCAGATCGGGTTGCACTGCCAATGTCGTCGCGACCTTCCATACCGTGTCCCATTCCTGCTGCTGCACCAGCAGGCGCACGTACATCCCGGCCGCATCGAAATGGCGCACATCGGCCTCAAACGCTCGGGCCAGATGCTCCGTCGCCTCCGCAATAAGCGCATCGGCCTGGTTGATAGTTTCCAGCCGGCGCGGGTCGGATGGTCTGTCGAACAGTTCCAGGCTCCTGCTGTGCTGGCGCGGGGCATCGTTGGCGATCTTCTCCTCGTTCTCGCTACGCGTGGCGCGCATCAGCGAGCGTGGGTCATTCGCCAGCGCGTACAACCGCCGGGCATCCAGCTCAATTACCTGTGCCCTCAGATAAGCCGCATCGGCAAATCGCTCATGCGCCTCCAGCCAGTCCGCGATGCGCATCCCCAGAGACTGCGCTTCCTGAAACGCAGCCTCCTCAGTGCTTTCAGGCACAATCGGCTCGCGCAGGAGATGATTCATCCGACGAATCACCCACTCGCACATCAACTCATGAGCCTTGACCGAATCCGCATCATGTGTCAGCACACGCTCCAGTGTGCGCATGCTCGGCTCGAACTGCTCCATCTGCATCTGCGCTTCAGCCCGAATGAGCAGGGCATCCACGTTGTCGCGATCCTGCCGCAGAACCTTGCGTGCTTCCTCGAAGGCGATGTCGGGTCGGCCGTTGTTCAGCGCAATTCTCGCCTGGGCCAGCAGATGCTGCGGATCCTCCGCACAACCGGCTATCAGCGTTCCCAACATCACCAGTAACACAAATGCACAATAACCCACGCGCGACATCAACGGTCGATGCAACCTCGTTCGATACATTGCCATGACGTCGCCTTTCATTTCAGTGTCGATTTCAGGTGCGGCATCAGTGCGGCAATGGCTTCCTCCAGCACACGTCGGCTCGTCTCCTCATCGCGGTTCTCTATCGCAACGCTGAAACGAATGAGTCCCCCAGCCGTGCTTCCACCGCGCACACCGTTCCAGAAGATCGTGCTTTGCTGCACGATGTAGCTGGTGGTGTAGGACTCGCCGCACTGAAAGACGTAGGCGTGCAGCGCCAGGTCGGTGTTCTGCTGCGTCACCAGCTCGCGCATGGTGAGCGCCCCGATGCCCGGCACGTCATAAACACACGCCCGATTCCCTACAATCTGCTGGCCCGCGCCCTCCAGACAAACCTCCGGCGCATGCGCCCCGTTGCGAATATTGCTGCTGAAGACGATCAGTAGCTCGAACCCGCGCGGAAGCGACGCGGATGTGTACCGCCGATAGAGATAGTCGTTGGTCTGCAGGATCATCAGCGTTTGCTCGTCCAGCTCGAAGTCCTG